>CAVSSJ010000015.1:0-134970 GCA_963730595.1 uncultured Carnobacteriaceae bacterium | reverse complement strand
ACCGCAGCAACTGGCTCAAGCAGTCAAAAAAATGGGTTTGGAATATGTCGTGATCACAAGCGTCGACCGCGATGATCTTCCGGATTACGGGGCTGGTCATTTTGCTAAAGTCATCGAAGAAGTCCGCAAACACAATCCGCATACAATGATTGAAGTGCTGACGCCCGATTTCCAAGGTGATCAATTGGCTATCGATAAAGTTATCGCGGCGAAACCGGACGTGTTTAACCACAATATGGAAAGTGTGCGCCGCATTTCACCGAAAATTCGTCACCGCGCCACTTATGATTGTTCTTTACGTGTGCTGGAATATGTCAAGCAACAGGACCCCAGCATTTTGACGAAAACGGGCATCATGCTTGGCTTAGGCGAAACAGCCGAAGAAATCAGTGAATTGATGGATGATATACGTGCCGTTGATGTGGACTTTTTAACCATCGGCCAGTACTCACAACCTTCTCCGAAACACTATCCGTTGCATGAATTTGTACCCGTGGAAACCTTTGCTGAATACCAAAGAACAGGAATGACGAAAAAATTTAAATATGTAGCCAGTTCTCCGCTTGTACGAAGCTCTTACCGTGCCCGTGCCGCCGTCGAATCCGCTCACAACAATAAGGGGGAAAAATAGTGTTTACGATTTCATGCGCGGAACAGGATGCCGCTTTCTACTTTGCTTTGGAAGAATACTGTATAACAAACTTCCCAGCAGAAGCAGATACCCTGTTTTTACTGTGGCAAACACGCCCTACCGTTATGCTGGGAAAATACCAAAATGCCTTGAAGGAAATTGATCCAGCCTATATTGCTGCCGAAAAAATCGATGTCGTCCGGCGTCCTTCCGGCGGTGGTGCCATTTATACCGATGAAGGATGCTACCAATATAGCTTCATCGTGAATGGCCAGCATAACGTCATCGATTTTGAACCTTATATGGACAGAATTATCCATACCTTACAGACACTCGGTATCCCCGCAGAGCGTAATAGCCGGAACGACATCGCCATCCACGGTCAAAAAATATCGGGAAATGCCCAATACATGAAGGCTGGATTCACCGTCCATCATGGTACCCTTCTTTTCGATACGAATGTCAATCATATGGCAGCCGCGTTAAAAGTCGATCCCGAAAAACTGCGCAGCAAAGGCGTCGAGTCCGTGCGTGAACGCACCGCCCTCATCAGCGACCATGTAGCGCCTACGACTAAACGCCACTGGTTTGCTGACGAATTCCGCCAGAGCATCCTAGGCCACGGAGCGCACATCATCGAGCTCACCCCGGAACAGCATGAAGCCGTGCAACAACTGGCTGACCAAAAATATCGACGCTGGGAATGGAACTATGGCCAATCACGGGAAACTAACTTCAGCGTCTACCGGTCGGTTGCCTGGAGGACGCATTGAAATTGCTCTCCAGCTCGATCATTACGTCATTCAAGACTGTCAAATTTCCGGTGACTTCTTCAGTTCGATCGACATCGCTACGCTTGAAACTGCTCTAAGTAGTGCCCGTTTCGACAAATCGGATGTAGCAAACCGTTTAGCGCCGGTATTGTCTGGTGGACAGCTGTACGGCATAACAACAACTGATATAGTGGCACTGTTGTTCCCGGAAGCATAAGCTTATTCCCGTTCGAAGAAGGACAATTGCAATTGCAGCTTTCCTGTAAGAACCGTGCCCGATGAATATAAAATGGCCTTCGTCCTGTATTCAAAGGGACGAAGGCCATTTCATTCAAAAAAATCGGGTTGGAGCAGTTAAGAACTGCCTCAACCCCAACGTAATATTATTTTTCTATTCCGATATCTTCCGTTTTTCGCCTTGCAGCCCGCGAATGGCTTTGGCATCCTGGACATACTCCAGCGTGCCCAAGAAAGTCCCATCGTCATCGCGTACCGCACAATAGGTGACCACAGACAAATTTGCCGAGTTCCTCATACCAAAGCGTCTCCACATCTTTTTTGCCGGATTTCAAATCCGCAACCAGTTGTTTCATGATCGGTACACTTTTCGCTGGGTGGCAGTTCTCGGCTTGGCCGTCGATTGCGTTCTTTGTGCGCATGAATATTTTTTCGTCCGGCCCGTTATTATAGTATTTCAGCTTCTCTTCGGCATCGATGAAGGTGATTTCCAACGGCAGACTGTCCAGTACCTTTTCCAACTCTTTGATGCTCAAATGACCCGTTTCAAAGTGGACATCCCCGTCCTCCTTATGTTCGGCCGACTTCTCCTTCACATCCGCGATTGCAGCTGTCTTTGGCGCCCATTTTGCCTCCGGCCGGACAATGCAGTAGCCGATTTCCTCGGAAGCAACGGCAATTTCCAGCCAATCAGCTTCGGTAAAGGAATCGGACACCATTGGAATCAAGATTTCTTCTTCTTTGATGACCATTTCCGCCATTTCGTATTTCAGGGCATCGAATTTTTCTCGTACGCCATCCAGCTGATCCGCCTCCAACAGCTTCCTCAGCTCTTTGAATTGCGCGCGGATTTCATCGTCCACGCCCCACATCACTTTTGGCGGGGCTGTCATGCCATAGCGCTCCATAATAGGGAAAAACGCGTATTCTTTGCGGGCATAATGTTTATCAAACTCCCAGAGGATTCCCAACTGTTTCAGCAACCCCTCTTTTAAAGAAGTGTCTTTGGACTCCAAATAGGCTTCCAGCAAGCGCGCAATCCTGTCCAACGCACTTTCGATCGCCAAGTTTTCTTCCTTCAAAACGCGGACTGGATGCCCCGGTTTTTCAGTTTCTTCGGAAACGGGCCGGTCATAAGCAACCGCTCCGGCAAACAGGGAGGCATGGATATTGCACAGCCGTTGAATCTCCTCAACTTCAATGCCCTGCGCCAACAAGCCACGTTCCATCACTGAAATTTCCAAGGCGCTGACATTGGCAAAATGTTTCTGGAACTCTTGCTTGATTTTCGCACTGTCCTCGCCGGCATGCAGCCGCAAAATCAGATCCTTTAAGACCGCTTGACGTCGCTCGAATTCCTGTGTTCGTTTGCTCTTATCTTTGGATTCAGTCATTTCTCTCTACTCCTTCACTTTGCATCCCAGCCGCTCCAACACCGCCACAATTTCCGTCTGATCGATACCCATCATTTTGGCGCCGCGTGCCAACGTCATCATGCGCCCGGCCGTATGCAGCATCTTATCGTCCTTCAACGCCTCAAACCCCAGCTTTACCAACGCATCGCGCACCTCTGGATAAGCTGACACAATGGTGAATACCGTATCGTTCAAATCGATTTCTTTCATTTCCTTTACCCTCCCGTGCCAGGCCGATAGCTGCCGCATCATCACATGCCTCACAATAATCCATTCTGTTTGCCGAATGATACGATAATGCAAAATAAGAAGATGGCTTATTCCGGTTCGGTTCACTCTCATTTTAAACTTATTCATATTCGAAATACAGCCGCAGCCCTTTACTACAGAAAGATTTATCCGGACCGAAAACGATCTCCATTAGACAGAAAATTTCCAGGCAGAAAAACAGGCCCGGAAACATAACGGGCCTGTTTATTATTTCGTCTTTTCTGCTTATGAAACGGCTTTTCTTGCAACAATCTCCGCCTTCGCTGGGATGCCGGCGATGCGATTCAGATCGAGGATGCTGGCCGTCTCCTCGACCGTGAATAATCCCTTCTCGAGCACCAATTCCCGGACGGATTTGCCTGTCTTCAACGATTCTTTGGCGATGACGCTGGCTTTTTGGTAGCCGATGTATGGGCAGAGGGCGGTGGCGAGCCCGGCGCTCTCTTCCACCTGTCTGTAGCAAAGCATTTCATTGGCTTGGATGCCGGCGATGCAGTTGACCGTCAACGTTTGGACAGCATGCGCCAAGCTGTCGATCGATTCGAATAGCGCATGGAAGATGATGGGTTCAAAGGCATTCAGCTCCAATTGTCCGGATTCTGCCGCCATCGTGATGGTCACGTCATTTCCGATCACGCGAAAGGCGACCTGCGAAACGACTTCAGGGATGACCGGATTCACTTTACCCGGCATGATCGAGGACCCGTTTTGTTTGGCCGGCAGGTTGATTTCTCCGATGCCGGCTCTGGGGCCGCTTGATAGCAAACGCAGATCATTGCTCATCTTCGACAAATTTACCGCTGCCGTCTTGATGGCTGCGGATACTCTGACGAACCCGTCCACGTTTTGGGTCGCATCAAAAAGATCTTCGGCTTGGGTAAAGGAGATGTTCAATTCTTCGCTCAACCGATCCGCGATTTGTTCAAGGTAGGCTGGCGTTGCATTGATTGCGTTGCCGATGGCCGTCCCTCCCAGATTGATGATTTTCATCTCTTCAGCGGCACTTTCAAGGTATCGGATATCCCTTTTGACGAAGGATTGATAGGCATGGAACGATCTACCTAGCGTTGTCGGAACGGCATCCTGCAATTGTGTCCGTCCCATCTTGATGACTTCTGAAAATTCCTCGCCCTTCTCGCCCAACGCCTCTTCCAGCCTTTTTAATTCGGCAATCAGATTCGGCAAGATTGTCAGCACGGTCATTTTCCCTGCCGTTGGGAAGACATCATTCGTGGATTGGCACAGATTCACATCGTCATTGGGATGCACGACGCGATAATCGCCTTTCGATCCCCCTAAAATTTCAATGGCACGATTGGCGATGACTTCATTGGCATTCATGTTTGCAGAAGTCCCCGCACCGCCTTGGATAGCATCCACGATAAATGAATCATGAAGACTGCCGGCTACTATCTCCTCACAGGCTTGGACGATTGCGTCCCTTTTTTCGGCTGTCAGAATGCCCGACTGAGCGTTTATCACAGCAGCGACTTTTTTTATTTTCGCCAGGTTACGGATCATTGCCGGATGCAACTGCATATCCGTGATGGAAAAGTTTTCTTTTGCCCTTAATGACTGCACGCCATAGTACGCTTCTTTAGGTACTGCTAAAGTTCCGATCGAGTCTGCTTCAATTCTCATGTTCATCAATGATGGCCCCCTGAATTTTTTTATGTCATTCATAGACCAAACACTAACACCATTCCGAATCAAATGAAATACAATCGGATAAGAAGTGAATTTAGCCCTCCAATTCGTTATTTTGACAAAAGAATCGAATCATTGTTTTCGCTTACACTTTATTTTCTTAAGCAACAATAATCAACGTTTGCAGTTCTATGCTCTTTTGATGTAGAATCTTAAGAAAGGAAAGCTAATTGCGAAAGGAGCATGGAATGGATAATATCGATAAGCAAATCGTTAATATTTTGCAAACAAATGCGCGGGCATCGCTGAAGGAAATCGGCGAAGCAACTTTCCTCTCTTCCCCAGCCATATCGGCACGGATTGCCCATCTGGAGAGGGACGGCATCATTAAGGACTACGGCGCCAATTTAAATTTGCAGACGCTTGGCTACAATATCACGGCCTTCATCAACTTGGAGGTGAGCCCCAAGCAGAAGCCCATCTTTTATCCCTTCGTCGAAAAAGTACCGAATGTGTTGGAATGCAATTGCGTGACGGGAGAATACTCGATGCTGTTGAAGGTTGCCTATCCCACAACCAATGAATTGGATTCCTTCATCGGCGAACTGCAGCAATTCGGGAAAACGTACACGCAGATCGTCTTCTCCACCTCTGTCGGCCCGAGAGGCATCCGTTTGGAAGAAACCGACTGATTTTCGAATTTATGGATTTCGGCATTAAAAAAAGCTGGCACAAATCAGGAGCTCATCCTGATTTGTGCCAGCTTTTTCTGATTCTATTAAAACGCCTACCCTTTTAACCGTGATTAGGCAAATACTGGTGTTGAAAGGTAACGTTCGCCGTTGTCCGGCGCAATGGTAAGGACCGATTTGCCTTTCCCTAAACGAACAGCTACTTCGATTGCGCCGGCGATTGCGGCGCCGCTGGAAATCCCTACCAGGATGCCTTCTTCTTTTGCGATGCGGCGTGTCATAGCGAAAGCCTCTTCGCTGGATATCTGAAGAACAGCATTATAGAGAGACGTTTCCAATACGTGCGGCACAAATCCAGTACCGATCCCTTGGATTTTATGCGGTCCTTTTTGACCTCCGCTCAATACAGGCGATTCTGTTGGTTCCAACGCATAAATTTCAACAGCTGGGTTGACTTTCCGGAGCGCTCTGCCGACCCCTGTTATCGTCCCGCCTGTCCCGACAGCTGACACAAAAGCATCGGGTCCCACGCCATCGAAAGCCGCAATGATCTCTGGTCCAGTTGTTGCTTCATGTATGGCAGGATTCGCTGGATTCTCAAACTGCATCGGCATGAAGTTTCCTGGGATGGATGCAATTTCTTTTGCTTTCGCAATCGACCCACTGATGCCGTCTGCGCCCGGCGTCAACACCAGTTCCGCTCCGTAAGCCGCCAATAAAATACGGCGCTCCAAACTCATCGTATCCGGCATAACGAAGATTGCTTTGTAGCCTTTTGCTGCTGCAAGCATCGCCAAACCGACACCTGTATTGCCGCTGGTCGGTTCGACAATCGTACCACCTGGTTTCAACAATCCCTCCGCTTCGGCCGTTGCAATCATATTCAACGCAATGCGGTCTTTAATGCTTCCGCCGACATTGAATGCCTCTAGTTTTACATAAACATCCGCTGCGCCTTCAGGCACAATTTTATTTAATTTCACAATGGGTGTTTCTCCTATCAAATCCGCTACAGACGATACTATTTTAACCATGTCATTGCCTCCATCAGTCTATTTTTAATATAGAATTTTTTTAATTTCAATATTTTCGTTAAAAAAGTGACTATTCCTTAGAATAGGGATAAGCAAATCTTAGCATGTTCAGCTCTCTTTGAAAATTACGCTTTATCGAACAAGCTTGAACGGAAAAACCGAACACCTAAAAACAATCAACCTAAAAGTTCCCTGACTATTTCCATATATCTTTTTGCGATAGGGCTCAGTCTCCGTTGGTGCGAGTAGATGAAACCGATCGTATTTTTTTGATCCACATCGACCGGGACGACTACGATATGGTCTTGCGCATCTGACTTCAATAGTCCCGACCCCACCAAATAACCGTTTGTTACGGCCAAAAGGTTCAATACCGTCCCTCTATCGCTCGCGCTGATCCGTTTTGCCCCTGGATCAACCTGGATGGACTCTTCCATCAATTGCAATGTGCTGTTTTTGCTCTGATCAAAGGAAATGACAGGGTAAGGCTTCAGCTCCTCCATAGCAATTTTTTCCTGCTTCGCTAAAGGATGATCGCCCCTGAGGAACACATGCGGCTGGAATTCGATCAGCGGATCGAAATGTAAATCATATTCCTTCAAATATTTTTTCATGACATTTCCGTTAAACTCATTGAGATACACAAAACCAATCTCGCTGGAAGCCATGTAAACATTGTTCAGCACCTCATACGTACTTGTCTCCAAAAAGCGGAAATTATAGGGTTCATCCTTGTTTTCTGATACCAGTCTGGCAAAGCCTTCCGAAGCAAAATCATAATGCTGGCTGGATACCGAGAATAGCTTAGTATTTATGGTGGTGCTTAAATAGTGATTATCCAGCTGATCCGCCTGTCCAACGATCTGTTCCGCAAATTCCAAAAAACGTGCCCCTTCGGCCGTCATTTCTATCCCTTTCTTTGAGCGCGCAAAGATTTGGATGTTGTATTCCTCCTCCAAATCCTTGATGCTTGAGGACAAACTTGATTGGGCCATATATAGCTGTCTTGCGGCCTCTCGAAAAGTGCCAAACTTAGCGACCGTGATGACATATCTTAATTGTTGAAGATTCATTGCCATTCCTCCCTCGTCTTTCTCGTTCACTTAACGTTTCTATCGCTTTCCATGCAGCATTTTTTGCATCAGCTGATGGCGATGCAACGTTTATAAAAAAGCATAAAAAAGTGCATATGCGTTTTGGTAAACACATATGCACCGATATTCTTTATCAAATTGATGATTCCCTATGTACAGATGAGCGGCGGATACTGATTAAGCTCCAGTTTTTCCGTGCGCTAACAAGCTGCATCTGCAAATTCAAAAGGAAGTCCAAAAGATGATACGGATGTACATATATGTTCGACACAACAAATCATACGGCACATGCAACACATCATCTTTTTCATGAACACTTCCCCTTTCCTTACGCATCTATTTCAATTTATTTTTAATTATTCTTTAATGTTAATAAGTATACCTATTCCCTTACTTTAATTCAACAACTTTTTTTGTTTCTTTTTCTGAGACTTCATTCTGTTCCAAAATATTCCCCGTTTGCCCAGCGTAGCCTTCTAGGAAATGATGTCTCCCGTCGGAATCGCGGTATGCAATAATGTTCTCGATGTTGACGTTCTGCACGCTCTGATAGATATTCAAATCAATGAGTTCGCTTGTCTTCCGCAGCTGACTGATCAGATTCTTCATCTCCTCTCGTTTCCGACCCCCTCCGGCAGGATTGAGGATGGCACAACTTTCGGTAAAGCGGCAGGCGCATTGGATGAACGCCAGCTCATTGTAGTCCTTCCACGCGATGATGTCCTCCTCTTTCACCTTGTAAAGCGGCCGGATCAATTCCATCCCCTCATAATTTTTGCTTGGCAGCTTCGGCATCATCGTTTCGATCGAGCCGCTGTACATCATATTCATCAGTATTGTTTCGATGACATCGTCGAAATGATGACCCAAAGCGATTTTGTTGCATCCAAGGTCCTGGGCGTTTTTATAAAGATGACCTCTTCTCATCCGCGCGCATTTGTAGCACGGAGAAACTTCCTCTTCTTCCACAACATCAAATATGTTCGACTGGAAGATGGTGAGCGGTACAGCCAGCAGTTCAGCATTCTCGATCACTTTTTTCCGGTTTATTTCATTGTATCCCGGATCCATCGCGAGAAAGACCAGCTCGAATGTCATCATGCTGTGCCGTTGCAGTTCCTGCATCATCTTTGCTAGCAGCATGGAGTCTTTCCCTCCTGAAATGCAGACTGCTATTTTATCGCCGTCCTTGATCAGTTCAAACTCCTGAATCGCCTTTATGAACGGCCGCCAAAGTTGCTTCCGATATTTTTTGATGATGCTTCTTTCGATATCTTTATACTTTTCCATTATTGTGATTTCCTTTCAGTTCCTGTCTGCCGAATCATGCGTATCCATCCTATTTCCTATGCAGACCTTCGTTATTCATCAGGATATTTTAACACGGCAGGAACTGAAGGAACAGTGTTTGTTCATTCCTTCCGGATATGCTAAAAGAAGAGCATTCCCTCAATAAAATTTGAGGAAGTACTCTTCTTTGACAGGTTGGTTCTTTTGCTGCATTGCGATCAGCGTCTATCCTTTCACGACACCCAGCGTTTCCAGCTTGCGGACAGGCTCGATCAAATCCAATTCATTGGCGATGACAAAATCGATGTCTTTATAGGCAAAACGAGCTTCTTCCCCTATGTCGCGGTTCCTTGTCTTCCCCAGAAAAATGCCCATAGATTCGAGATCGGTGATCGTATCCTCCACACCGAACGTTTCCATCGCCTTTTTCCTGCTCATCTGGCGGCCAGCTCCGTGCGAACAGGATTGAAAGCTCTCTGGGTTCCCTTTCCCCTTGACCAGATAGGAACTCGTTCCCATTGCGCCAGGGATGATTCCCCACTCACCTTCCCTGGCCCGGATAGCCCCTTTCCGATGAACCCAGACCATCTTCCCGTCATGTTCTTCATAAGCGGCATAATTATGGTGGCAGTCGATTGGTTCGGACAGTTCAACCTCGTTAAAATCTGCATATTCGGCAACAAGGTGACGAATGATTTCGATGACAACTCCCGTAATTTTCGCCCTGTTCTCTTTGGCGAATGCCATTGCAAATTCCATCCAGCGGATATATTCCTTTCCAATGTCACTGTCCGTCGATAGGTAAGCCAAATTCCACTCCGGAGGAACGGGCGAATGCTGCTGCATATTTAGTCGCTTCGCCTGATCATCAAAATAATGACAGACAGCATTCCCGACATTTCGCGAACCGGTATGGACCATCACCCCCAAGAATCCCTGTTCATCCGTTTGCATCTCGATAAAGTGATTCCCGCCGCCAAGCGTCCCAACTTGGAAATACGCCTCATCCAACACAAATGCGAGCTCCTGGGCTGTCCCAGCCTTTTCCTGTTCTTCGACATACCAAGAAAACTTCCGGATGGCTTCGCTTGCTTGTTTGCGTTTATGCTTCTCATAGCCGTTCGGAACGCTCCGCAGAATAGTGTTGACGATGGTTTGTGCTAATTTCCCATCGGGCGTCTCTTCCGTAATAAGGATTTCCACGGGAATATTGGTTTGCACAAAAGTCATGCCACAACCGATATCGGCCCCGACTGCATTCGGGACGATCATCCCTTCAGCAGCCAAGATGCCTCCGATGGGCATGCCGTATCCGGCGTGGGCATCCGGCATGAGGGCAATCCGTTCGTAGGCAAACGGCAAATTAGCCAGATTTTTTGCTTGTTCCAGACAAATTCTGTCCAGTTGGCCTGTATTCTCAAGCCAAATCTTGATCGGCACTTTCTGTTCAGATGGTTCATATAACGTGAACATACTTCACATCCTCCATGAGTCTAAATATATTTACCCAACGGAATTCTCGTTGAATAGGCTATTTCTTTCAAACCTTAGAGCTCATCATTTTTTTGTGACCGCAAGTTATTGTAGCTCAATCATGTTTACGAAGGCAGCCGGAACCGTAATGGTTTCTCCAAGGGAGGAATCATAGCTGATCGATCCGGCAGCCATACCGTAAAATTTGATATGGTCATTTTCCGAAATCCCAGATTCAATGATTTTCGATTCATATCCCAGAAAAATGACGGTGCCATCATTATCATCGACCGCCACCAGCAATTGCGAAGATTCCTCTCCTTGCATCACTTGAATAACCCGCCCGGACATCGTAATCATTTCAGAATAATAAGTATCTGGCGCCTGTACCAATTGCTCATAGGTAATATCCGTCCGGTAATTTGCGGGATCTTTGAGTTTGGCAGCTGCTTCAGCCTGGGCTTCAGCATTAGCCTTCGCCTCCGCCTCTTTGGTGGCCGCCTCTGCCTGTTTGTCCGCCTCTGCTTGGTCTTTGCTTTCTGCAGCCACTATCTCTTCAAAGTCAGCTTTTGCTGTTTCCGCCAATTTATCGGATGCGGTTGTTTTCGCCGTATCCCCCTCTCCACCGAACACAACCATCGTCCCGACCGCAACAATAAAAAGCAACCAAAACCACCATCTCTTCAACAATGGCTTTTCGTTGACACCATTGACTGTCTTCTTAGCCAAGAAATCCACCTCCCAGATTCTATTTCCCTTCTCATCCGCTCGTTCCGATAACATTTCCCGCCTCTTATTCCGGTGGCAGAAAGTGGGGATTTTTTCATTTATATTTGCCTTTATTATACCGCTAAAGGATAGGTAAGCGGTATTAATTCGCTAGCCATTTTCTCGGTCCGCAAGCAAGGCAGCAAATAATCAAGCCGCCTCAGGGCAACTGCTCCTGCACAATAATGGGTTATTAGGGTATAATGATTATTGCTCGACAAGTGCCAGAAACAAAAAGGAGGTCCACACATGGACTTAGAAAAACTGATTGAAATGATTGCAGCATTCAAAGCGAACCACACAAATAGCACCATCGATTTCTTGGTGCACCCGCAGAAAGACCTTGATGATAAATTTGCAGAACTATTGATTGTTGAAGTGTTAGAGGATTCCGAAGGCAATACGACTATCGGGGATGAAGATGCTCTTATGACGGTAGATAATCCTTCAGCGGAAGACCTATCCGAGCTGGAGAACATTGCCCAAGCACTGCACAGATATCTATAATCCGGAACAAAAGGTCGTACCCCCATAAGCCAACAAAACCACCATCCCTAAGCGGAATGGTGGTTTTGACTTCTCAATCATCATTTTTTTATTTTTTAATTTCGCGCATCAAGACTTCTTTCGAAGTGCCCAATAAAATGGTTTTTTCAGAAGGACGAAGCGTCCCTAAGTTCTCGTCGCGGCCTTGCAGAACGACGCGCGGGTTTGGATGTTCCCTGGATTCGACAGCTTCCTGGACCAGTTTTTGGGTATCGTCATCCAGATAACGATTGAACAGGACGCAAAGTCTTACATCCTGCAATTGCGTCATCATATCGAAATCGCCCGTGCTGTCGCCGAACAACATCAGGGGTTGCTGATTGTTGTTCTCAGGCATCAGAACTTCTGTTATGACAGCTGTTTTGCCTTCTCCTTTGGTGATGTGTTTGTCTGGCTGCATGCCGTGTTGGATCATCCCATCCGCATCTTTCGTATAGTACATGCCGATGATGTATTCGGGATTCAGGTTATAGCCAAAATCAGCGTGCGTTGCAGCAGTCTTCACCACGTCAACTGGGGATGCTGAAATGACGTAAACCTTGATGCCATTTTCTTGAAGCACTTGATAAAGCTCCGTCAGTTCTTGAGGGAAAGCCAATCCCGTTTCATAACTGGAGCTGATTACTCCGGCTTTTCCTGGCAAATTTTCCGGACTGGTGAGGATTACCCGCTCGAATCTACCGAACTGCAGCCAGTAGCTCATCGATTGATAAGCCAACTCGCTCAATTCTTCGCTCGTGCGCCCGGCGAACAGATACGTCATCCAAGGATAGCCCGCTTTACGCTTGAATTTGCTGTTGATGACCGTATAAAACAGGCGCAGCTTCGCTGCAAAATCTTGGTATTGCAGGCTGTTTTTCGTCTCTTCCAAAGACTCGCTGCCACCTTGCCCAAAACCTTCATAGTGATGATACAGCCATGTGTAATCAGCCGTTATGTCATCTGTAATATTTCGGATGGTTGCTTGTGAATTATTTTGGTCCAATAGCTCATCGAAAGCTGCAATACCGGCTGCAACGCCATCCGTTAAAATCGCATGGAATTGTTCGGGCGTCAGCTTATAGTTGAGATGCAGCATCATATAGAGCATCAGCAGGTCTTCGATATCCATGATGGCGGATGTATTGTCAAAATCGAACACCACGTAGGACGGTTTATCCGGATTGTAGCTGCTGCTTTGATTGCCGTAGGCTGCAATCACGTCACAAAGGGCTTGATAGGTGCGTGGTGCCCAGTTTTTTTCGGAAAGATGTTTAAAATTTTCTGCCAAGACTAACACTCCTTTTAAATGAAAATATCATTAGAATCCATTCTAACAAAAAAAAACGATGCCTGCATTATATATCATTGATTTGTGCCCATCTATTTGCCGAAATCGAAAAAAAGATAAAGCATCTGTCAGAATCCAATTCTGACAGGTGCTTTATCTTACATTTGGATGGGCCTGAGACAAAAGTTTCAGCCGCTTAGACTCTCCATCTGAAAACGAAAAATTATTTGCTTTGATCAGGAAGTCGCACGCAATAAATCTGTATCTTTATTGTACGTCAATGCTTGTGCGCCTTCTTCGCCAGTGCTTACGCGGATGACATTTTCGACATCATAGACAAATATTTTTCCGTCACCGATATTGCCAGTATATAACGCTTGTCTGGCAGTCTCGATCACTTGTTGGAGCGGTACCTTGCTGATTACGACTTCCACCCGGATTTTAGGCAACAAATCAGCATCGGTTTCGATTCCGCGATAATAAGTTGTATGCCCTTTCTGCACGCCATAACCAAAGACATTGACTACCGTCATGCCGGTGATGCCGATGCCGTTCAAAGCTTTTTTCAGATGATCGAATTTACTCTCATTGATCAATATTTCCACTTTCGTCAGTTTTGCAGTTTGAGGTGACGGGTTGCTTTGATGTGCTGTTGCGTGGTTTTCCACAACAACGGCTTCGTCTAGAGCGACCACTTCTGCACCAAACTGCCTTCTTGGCGAAACGGGTTGGCTTGCCGGGACGGCAGCAGCATCATGCGCACTACCAACAGAAATGCTTGCAGCGCTGACCGAACCATAGGCCGTTTCTCCGTGCAAGGAATAGTCCAATCCATCTTCCTCTTCCTCCTCAGTAACCCTGACCGGCATAACTAAGCTGATCAGCTTCAGGATGACAAAGGATACTATTGCCGAATAAGCGATAACCGCAACGATGCTGATGATTTCAGCGATCAGCAGTGACGTGTTTCCGTCCACCAATCCACCTGTTATATCGGGATTGATAGCGGATGTTGCGAAAATCCCAGCTGAGATACCGCCCCAAATTCCGCCGACGCCATGGCAGCCAAAGGCATCGAGTGCATCATCATAGCCGATTTTCTTTTTCAAGGCAGTGACAGCGAAGAAACAAAGCAACCCGCCGATGAACCCGATAATCATGGCCGAGAATGGGCTAACATAACCGGCACTTTGCGTAATGGAGCCAAGTCCTGCGATTATCCCACTGACCAAGCCTAAAGCAGTCGGTCTTTTGTGTAGCACCCATTCGCACATGATCCAACTGAATCCAGCCGTAGCTCCAGATACCATCGTCGTGATGAAAGCATTCATTGCAATGCCGTTCATGCTTAGGGCGCTGCCTGCATTGAAACCGAACCAGCCAAAAAGCAACAAGCCTGCGCCAATCATCGTCATCGGGATGTTATGCGGTCTGACAGAATCTTTGTTGATTCTTTTTCCGACAAAGATGGCAGCCACAAGTGCTGAAATGCCGGCGCTGACATGAATAACCGTTCCGCCCGCGAAATCGAGAGCGCCCATTTCCCGGATCCAACCGCCATTGCCCCATACCCAATGAGCGATCGGGTCGTATACCAAGGTTGTCCATAGCAATACGAACGCAAGATACGCCGGGAATTTCATTCTTTCCGCAACGCTTCCGGAAATGATTGCCGGTGTGATGATAGCAAAAGCTAATTGAAACATCATGAATAACTGATGAGGTATTGTCGGAGCATAATCGACAGGGGCGAAACCAACATTTTTAAGAAAAGCAAATGAAAAGTCGCCGATGATCGAGTGGTCTCCTCCGAATGATAAGGTATAACCTATAAGTATCCATTGTATGACAACTACTACAATGGCTGCATAACTGTGCATGGTTGTGCTCAGAACATTTTTCGCCCTGACCATCCCTCCGTAAAATAAAGATAAAGCTGGGGTCATCAGCAGGACCATTATCGTTGCGAGGAACATGAAAGTCGTGTCCGCCATATTGATATTCTCCATTTTATTGATCTCCTTTGATTGATATATAATTTGTTCTTAACTCTTGAGCAAATTATATATTCAAAAAAGAAGATAGTCATTTCATTTCTGACAAGCCATGGCATGATATGTTACATGATGTCGGTATTCCATCCAGCGGAGTGATTACGCTTTCAACCAAGGGCTATTTAAACCGTTGCCTGTTCTGTCTGTTGTTGCTGTCCGTTCGCAACAATATACTCCGCAGTGATTGCGGGGTGATCATCCCCACCCTCCTTCCGTTCTGAGTAAAGGAAGGAAAGCCGAAAAACGCATCAATTCAGGGTTACAGGACTTTTTTCTGCGGAAATACATCTAAAAACATAGGATTGTTCGTTGATTTCATGCCATAAGCAACGCTTTCCCTGAATGCAGAACATATCCATCATTGGTGTTTTCTTTGCCTTGCGCACCATCCACTAAGCTGCGTTCACTGTGTGAATAAGCTCACATAACCTGTCGCTGACGACAAAGGAAACAGGGGTTAAAATGCCTATCAGATAAGCTTTTTTTGTGATTTCTATCAATAAAATGGGGAATTTCAAAAAAGAAAATATTTGGTGATTGGATGGCAGTAGGACGGGACTACCGTTTTATTGATTTGTTCATTCCCCCTTTTTTTGCACCACAAAATGACTTCCGCATGGAAGTGTTTCTGCTTATGGATGTCAGCTTTCGCCGCCATTCATCTTGAAACGCCGAAATGCAACCGCTAACCAAATCCGTCGAAAATGAAGTATAATTTCAGTGAGAGCAAATGAGGGAGTGAAGAAGATGTTCCGTTTCATGAAAAAAATACCCGGCGGTTTATTGTTGGTTCCCATGTTCATCACTGCAATCATTTACACGTTCTGGCCCACCCTCTTCCAAATCGGCGGGGCCACCCAGGCGGTATTTTCAGCCCAAGGCATCAACTATGCCATCGGGGTACTGCTGTTCTGTTCCGGTACCGGCCTGAAATTGAGCCATTTGCCGGGTGTCATGAAAAAAGAAGGCATATTGGTTTTTGCCAAGCTTGTCCTCAGCTTCCTGTTCGGTTTCTTGTTCATTCACTTTTTGGGGATAGAAGGCATTTGGGGCATAAGCGCTATCGCTTTCATCGCCGTCATCAGCAGCACGAATCCGACCCTTTTCCTGTCGTTGATGACCGATTACGGTGATGAGCGGGACCGCGATGCTTTCGGGTTGCTCGGCTTGATCGCTGTGCCGACTTTGCCTTTGCTGATCATCAACCGTTCACAGGGGACAGGCGCCGACTGGTTGCCCATCATTTCAATCCTATTCCCGTTGCTGCTTGGGGTTGTCCTCGGGAACCTGGATGATAACTTCACGAAATTTTTCAATCCCGGCACCGCCATTATGACGCCATTCTTCGGAATCGCACTCGGAGCCAACATCAATCTGATCAAGGCCGCCCAATCTGGTTTGCAAGGCATCATCCTGATTGTCGCCTTCTACCTCTTGACCTGGATCCCTCTTTTATTCATCGAACGCAAGCTGCTGCATTTCAACGGTCTCGCTGCAACGGCGATGTCTTCCCTTGCCGGTTTGTCCATTTCCGTTCCGATTTTTGTTGCGCAAGCACACCCGGAACTGTTGCCGCTCCAAGCAGCAGCTATCGCACAAATCGCCCTCGGGGTCATTCTGACTTCCGCCATCACTTCCTTGCTGACGAAAAAAATGGCAGGAAAGAAGCGCAACGCGGATGAAGTAGCCAGCAAGTGACTGCTTCAAGAGCTTTCCTTCCCTTGCCATGGATCAAATCTTCTTGTTCAGATGTATTTCCCAGTTATCGAATTTTTATTGGCCCGTATGTCATCCGGTGTCCCTTCGGCAATCACGTATCCGCCAGCGATGCCGCCTTCCGGGCCGAGATCCACGATCCAATCGGAAGCCTTGATGACTTGCTGGTTGTGCTCCACCACAATGACCGTGCTTCCTGCATCGATCATGCGATCCAGTAGGTTAAGAAAGTTTTCTACATCGATCGGATGCAGCCCCGTTGTGGGTTCATCAATCAGATAAAGGTTATGCTTGCCCTGATGCGTAATCAGTTCTTGCGCCAGCTTCAATCGTTGGCCTTCGCCGCCGGATAAGGTGGTCAATGTCTGCCCTAGTTCCAGATAGCCTAATCCAACCTCTATCAACAAGCTTAATATGATGAGGATTTTTGAATGCTCCTTGAACACAGGAACCGCATCCTCAACGGACATTCCCAGAACATCCTTTATGGAGCAGCCCTCATATTTCACGGATAGCACGGCATCATTGAATCGGTTGCCGCGGCAAACCGGGCAAGGCACCTCCAGATCCTCAAAAAACAGCATATTGCTCGTGACATAGCCGAGTCCCTCGCAATTCTCGCAACGTCCGCCTTTCGCGTTGAACGAGAAATGCTTTGCGGTCATCCCCTTGTCCACAGCGTCCTTCAATCCGCCAAAAATGTTCCTTATCTCCTTATAGACACCGGAATAGGTTGCGACATTCGATCGCTTCATCCTGGTCAGAGGCGCTTGCTCCACGGTTACGATTTGATCAAAAATACCGGTGCCGCTGACCTGGTTGTACGCTGCCTGCTGTGTTTCCTTTGATTTTGACAGCACCTCGAACACCAGTGTCGATTTCCCTGAACCGGAAACCCCTGTAACACAAATGAGGCAGCCTACTGGGAAGCGGACGGTGATGTCCTTTAGGTTGTGCATCTTCGCATTTTTTATTTCGATGAAAGCCCCGGTCCCTTTCCGGAACGCTTTACGATTGTGAGTCTTTCGCTTCAGATAGGCTCCGGTGACGGAAGCATCCTGTCTTTTTATTTCTTCCAACGTTCCCTTCCCGATGATTTCCCCGCCATATTTGCCGGAACCGGGTCCGATGTCTACCATATAGTCGGCGGCTTTCATGATATCCAGGTCATGCTCGATGACGATTACCGTGTTCTCCAAGTCCCTTAATTCCTTCAATATGGCAATGATGCCGAATGTGTCTTTGGGGTGGAGGCTGATTGTCGGTTCATCCATGATGTAGATGATTCCGGTCAGATCCGAATCCAAAGTTGCCGCCAATTTTATCCTTTGCGCCTCCCCGCCAGACAACGTGACTGTTTGCCTGTCGAGAGAAAGATAACCGAGTCCGACAGCCACGATTCGGCGTATTTTCGTTTCCAAATCCAGCAAATAGACTTCCACCAAGATGAACTGCTCGCCGCCCAGACTGTCCTTGAGCCTCAGCAGCCAGCGAAACAGCTCCTGCAACGAGACCGAAACCAATTCTGGAAGGCGCGTGTCCAGCACAGTCACGCTTCTGCTTAACGCATTCAGCCGTTCCCCCTTGCAATCCGGGCATACAACAGAAGCGAAATACGTATCCTGCAGCTTTGAATTGCCGCCTTTTTCTGCTATTCGCCGCCAAAGCGACGTGAAGACCCCTTCAAATCTGCCACCCTCCACCGTTTTCGGCGGAACGATCTGCGGGAAAGCCTTCTTCACCTGCGTGCTGTCGACGCCGTGAAGAAGAATCGCTTTTTGCTCCTTCGTAAAGTCCATAACCGGCGTGCCCGGCTCGACGGATATGCCGTAGTGTTTGAAGGCATTGAATAACGCAACGATTTGATAATCCTTATATTTATGTTTCCAAAAATCGATTGCGCCATCCTCCAATGACAGCTGTCCATGGACGACGCTTGTCTCGTCCACCGTCAGTACCTTACCCAATCCCTGGCAGGTTTCGCAGGCACCTTCCCGAGTGTTGAAGGAAAAATGGGTTCTGGTGAGCTTCTCCATGCGGTGGTTGCAATGGTTGCAGTACATATAGACCCTGAAATCATCTTCGGATTTCTCGATTTCTTCTTTGCAGTCGGAAGAGACGATTTCCCGGCTGCAATTCGGGCAGATTCGTTTGCTCAGTTTTTCAAAGATCATCCGGAGGTCCGTATAGATGTCGGTGGCTGTACCCACGGAAGAACGCGGGTTTTTATTGTATTCGTTTTGCATAATCCTGATCGCCGGCGATACGTTGCGCATGTACTCTATTTTGGGTTTATAGAGCCCTTGATAGCCCATCGCCTCCAGATATTGTCTTTGACACTCTTGATAGATTGTATCGATCGCTAAGGTGGACTTGCCGGAGCCGGATAAGCCGGTGAAAACAACCAGTTTATTTCTTGGTATCTCCAATGAAATATCCTTCAGATTCCCTTCTTTGGCGCCTTTGATGATGATATCTTTCATTCCATTGCCCCCTTTCGTAAACTGATCAGGTATGCCTATTGTCTTCTGTCTTTATTATAGGATAAAAATGTTCTTTCTGTACAATCCAGTACGCTTGCGGCTTGGCTGTCATTCCTTTTGTTATTCGAGACTGTAAAGGAGTACCCCTATGTGGAAAAAATCATTCCTCAAAAAAATGCTGTCATTGTTCACTTTCGTCTGTCTCCTGACAGTCAGCGTTCTTTATATAAAAAGTATGGCGGTGCAACGTTCGCCGGAGCGGCATGCGACTGCATCAAATTCTTTAACACAAATGGCCACCACGCAAACTGAATTGGATGAAAGCGTATTGTTGGATGTACCTTTGCTTAACCAGATGGATCCGCCCGCCTTATTGCTTGGCTGTGAGGTCACTTCCTTAGCGATGGTCCTGCAATACAACGGGATCGCTGTTACAAAGAATGAGTTGGCTGACAGGCTCCCCTCCGTTCCGATATACTACGATAATGGCCTGCACGGCAATCCGAATGAAGGTTTTGTCGGGGACGTGACGGGGTATGATTACGGCTTCTGTGTCTACCATGGTCCCATTGCCTCATTGGCCGCCCAATACGTTGCCCCTGAGCGTGTAAAGGATATCACCGGCAGCGGGTTTGATGCCGTCATTTCAGCCCTGAACCAAGGGCACCCCGTTTGGGTCGTCACGACCACCACTTTTTTACCGGTGGATGACATGCAAATTTGGCAAACACCTACAGGGCCGGTCGGCATCACCTATTTCATGCATAGTGTGGCTGTTGTGGGTTATGATGCCGATTCCATTTATCTCAATAATTCTTACGGAATAAAGGATCAAGCGGTCGACCGGGCGGGATTCATCCAGTCGTGGGAG
This sequence comes from uncultured Carnobacteriaceae bacterium, assembly GCA_963730595.1. GTDB lineage: Bacteria > Bacillota > Bacilli > Lactobacillales > Aerococcaceae > Trichococcus. Next base: position 114,706 of record CAVSSJ010000015.1, on the reverse strand, counting down.
CAGATGGGCAATCAGGCCATCTATATCGACTCTGACCCCACCTATTCCTATTAAAAACCAGATACAGCCGCAATTATTCTGCGATGGCGGAATAATTGCGGCTGTATCTGTCTGCCCTTTACACTTTTTTCGGATTTACGCTCGGTAGAGGTCCCTTTGCGTTTCAATCAATTCCCAAAAATTGGTATACCAACTGTTCCTGTTGCACGCTGCATTTGCTTATAGCTCTCTGGCCATGCTTATATTACGGTATAAAATCATTTGAGGCGTTTCTAAGTAAGGGGTGTCCTCATCATTCCCCCAATTCTTGACCGAGCCGTATTCACGCTCCATCTCCTCCAGAAGGTTGGTAAGTTCGTTCGTGCGTTTTGGTTCGGCATAATTTTTCTTTATTTCCTCGAATTTCCGTTCAAAGTCTTTCAGATCCATGATGAACACTCCCTTATTTTTCAAAATCTAAAGCATAATGACATTTTTAATCCAGCTTGACCCCTATAGTCCCATCCAGTTTCACGCGGAACGTCGGACCCTCGTATTCTGTCGTGTACATCCAGTCGCCTGCAACACCGTCCAGCGAGTAGATGCCGACTTCATTCATCTTTTTACTGTTTGTTCCGTCCAAGTTCATGCGGTACAAGCCGCCTTTGTCCTTGCCCAATCCGTAATAGAAGTAGCCGTCGTCAAATGTGTAATAGACGACGCGGTCCATCGCCCAGACTTCTGAAGCTTCTGACCCATCCAGCTTCATTTGATAAAGGAAGATTTTTTCTTCCCCCTTATCGTTTATTGGTTCGGAGTAGGTATAGTAGAGATAATCGCCGGATCCGTGAAGAACCAGGGCCTGTTCAGCAATCTTGCTCTGCTCGGTGCCATCGGCTTTCATATGGAATAGATTTCCTGCTGCATTATGATAGTAGACCCAGTCGCCGAAGACTTGTGGCGCTGTCCCATCGGAAACGAGCTTAACTTTTCCTGTGCCGTCCGTGCCGATGCGATATAAATCGTCAATGGTGACCATCTTTTCGGTAATTTTATCAGAGTTTTTTCCCTCATTGAGGTCTTTCTTGGTTGCATTTAATTCATCCAGGCTCAGCATGGTGCTGTAGAAAATCGTATCGCCCGAAACGGCAAACACACCGATGGAATCGTCGCTGATCAAGGTGTTCTCCGAACCATCATTCTTCATTTTATAGAGGCTGCCGCCATCTGCGGAATCAAGGTAATAGATCCACTCTCCGACAACCTGGAAGGAAGCGACCGGATTATCGGATACCAGTAACCGTTCCGTCCAGTCATATTTTCTTTGATACAGTTTTTCGTCCACGGAATAGTAGATCAAGCCGTCGCTTTCCGAAATATTGCCAAGATTCACAGTGCGGTCGATGGGGTCACCAGCTTCCACCGCAGTAAGGGAATCTTTGACAGTGAATCCTTTCGAACAGCCGAACATCGCCAAAATACCGATGGCCAAAACAACTTTTGAAATTGCCCTTAGAAAATTTTTCATTTGAGCCCCCCCCTTGTTTAAGCTATTTCACAATGATCATGCACATGGTGTTCACTTGATAGGCGTGATGGAAAAGGACAGAAATTAACGGACCTTTTGCGGAAAAACGCGAGAAAATCTTTCAGTTCCATTATACCGTATCCGCTTCCAAAAGATGAAATGTTAGCATTTTTGAAACCTGCCCCAATTCACCCAAAAAAACCGGAAACCTGCTTGCTCATTTTTGAGTAGCAGGTTTCCGGTTTTTAGCGATTTTAAGATTCGTTGATAATAATTTAATTAATGTTTGTCTGACGTTTTTTAAAAGAAAACATTCGTCACGCCATCACCAGAAGCACGGAAGCTTTGGGCAGTTGTTGTGCGGGTTCCGTTCAATACTTCATTGACAGCTTGTATCGTTTCGGCCGATGGAACCTGAGCTGCAGCGGCTCCAATCCAAACTGCCTCGAATTGGCCTGGTGCATTCACAACTGCATCAATGGTCGTTCCGCCCCAAGCGCCTGATGCAACGCGGTTCATAATGACGGATGCTACATTCAATTTTTCCTGGTAGCTTGGACCTGCTTCAGCTTGGACAACTTGGTAAAAGAAGTAATTGCTTGAAATATCTGGGACTGTTGCTACTGGTACTGCAGCAGCTGCTGCCTGTTCTGCTGCCGCTTGCTCGGCTGCCGCTTGTTCTGCTGCTGCCTGTTCTGCTGCCGCTTGCTCGGCTGCCGCCTGTTCTGCTGCTGCCTGTTCTGCCGCCGCTTGTTCTGCCGCCGCTTGCTCGGCTGCTGCCTGCTCTGCTGCCGCTTGCTCAGCCGCCGCTTGTTCTGCCGCCGCTTGTTCTGCTGCCGCCTGTTCAGCTACTTTTTTTGCTAGTTTTTCCTTTGCTGTAGCTTGGTTAATTGCAGCTTGATTTTCAGTTATATGGTTATTGACTAAATGGTTCTCATTTGCCTGTTTGTAAGTTGCTTTTTGGGTTTGGCTAGCTGATGGCATTACAGCTGCGAGTGCTGTTGCTCCAGCAGTAACTGCAAAACTGAACAATATACCGGTTGCTGTTATAGTTGTCAGAATCTTTTTTTTGTTTGATTTCATAAATAAATTTCTCCCATGTTCTCATTTTTTAGAAAGAATATCGTTTCATATTTTTCCTTTGAACATGACAGACTTTAACATGATAAATTGAGAAAGAAAATCCTTTTTGGCTGATTGTAAGCCAGCTTTAAATGGATTGAAATATAAATTAGCTATCATTGCATTCGCGTGACAAAATACACAGGACTGAAACAATTGTTTTTGCAAACATAACAAGCAAACACATAGACTGTTGCAAATGACAGAAAGTGCGCAAATGGAATTGGTTATAATTATTTTTACTGGATATCCGCTCCAAATAGTTGTTTCTGTGCTTGCGAGCTTTCAGCCTAAAAAGGGACATACTGATGCTATTGGCAAGGAATCCGCTGAACGCAACTGTAGACAATGGCCGTGAGGGTGATCCAAAATATACGCTCAAAAAATGAGACATACGTCTGACTTTATCGTTTCCGAGTGATTTTTCCGGGTGGAAATAAAAAAACCTCTCAGAAAATCGAATGAATCGCTTCATATCGATATTTTTAAGAGGTGTTGTCTCATTCCTAATATGGTGACAATGGGTTGTTACCTATTGGCTGTTTTAAGCTAATCTCCTATACCGTGTCCTACTTGAACAAATCCCAAAATGAGAACGATGTTTTCTTGTATATTTTATTGTACGCTGCACGTTTTGGATCACGTATCCATCCCATACCTTTTTTACCATAAAGCGGATTGACGGAACTCTTGATTGCACGTTTCACTCGCCCTGTTGTCCTTGCTTTGATTGAGCGTTTAATGCTTGGTGTACGCATACCGAATTTCATATCATCAGTCCTTTCGTATTATAAAATACACACTCTATACGATTCATTATACTAGTTTGACGAAAAATAGCTTACATTGTATATCCTATTTTTGAAAACATATCCAATAATTTTTCATCTAACCGATCCGGAATGATGCCAGAACTTTTTAAAACCTTACTAAAACCAAGTATATATGTTGATACATTAATTTATATGGTTAGCAGCTTAAACCTCTTAAATCGTTTGTATTTGCGTTAGATGCTCTCCGATTTTGGATTGGTCTTCAGAATTTTTCGCAACCCTCTTCGATCTTATTTTGAGCAATAGAGGATTTCTTTAATAGTTGGAGTTGACTATAGTCCTATAGCAATCATATAAATACAAAAATCGCAATTAATAAACATAAGATAGCAATTGTGTATCCAATCACTTTAAGAGAGCCGGAAAGTATATCTAATTTTCTCAACTTTTTTTCAACGTATTCGGGGGATTCCAGATCCTTAGCAGTTAGAATCAAATCTAATAAATCATGACGATCAATCAATGAAACATCATTAGATTGAGCGAGTTCCTTAGCCTGTTTCGTATAAAAGCTATTAGTAACTACCCATGCTTTGCTAGCACCATAATGATTTTTTGCTCCATATACTTCTTGTACTGCTTTTAACCCTACGTTTTTCCCAAATCTTTTAGCCTGTACTACAATTTTTGTGTTTTCTGTGGTCAGAATAAGGTCTGCTCCGAAATCTCCGCTGGCCCTTGTAATTTCAACTCTATAACCTAATTTTAGAAATAATTGCTGTAAATAGTGTTCAAATTGTATTCCTTCCATTATATCTATTTCTGCAATGTTCGCCCGTTTTAGCATTTCAAGGTATCTTTGCTTTCTCACATACTCATAAAGTAGCTTTAAAAGAATTGGGACAAGGAGCAATAACCCAAAAAGAAAATCATCTTCTACCATCTTTTATCTCCTCCTATATTTTGACCGTTTAAATCGAATCAGAAATACCATATTTTCTTTTGCTAGTGCTTCTGTTTCGATTTGCGGATATTCTTTAATATTATCATATTATCAGTCGGCCGTGATCTCCATGACCTTAACAATTCTTAACAGCTTTTATGTTCAAATTTACAACTATGCTAAGCTTTTTTAAGTTTAACAAACCTTTTTTGTGATGTTATAAGTATAAAATAGCCTAACATTTGCGCTAGATTATTGTGGATTTCCACTTATGTGAGACTTATTACGTCCTTTGTATTAATTACCACCATTTTTTTGCTCGGACCAAACACCGTCTGCATTTATCATTATTTGTAAATCCTATATCGTAATACCTATGATTATGGCTTTTTCAATCAGCTTCATATTACCTTTTTACTTATTTTTCGGTAAATACTGAAAAATATCTTTTTCTCGTTCGAACTCTTGAATTATCCGTTCATCTATGGACAACTTTTTCTTAATTACTATAAAAACAGATAAAAAATAAGCCCACAAATGAGGCACTTTAAAAATAAAATGTTCTCATTTATGAGTTTATTTTTTTGGAAATCATAACATATTTAGAATTAACAAACTAATCTTCCCAACTGCAAAAAATATATTCTTGTGCCTGGGCTTCACATAAGGATATGCCTACAATAGGGTTAGCATTCCCACAGTAATGTGTGATATGTAATTCATTGCGAAGATGCCTTAATTATTAAGTCAAATTGCTAATAACATTTTGAACAAGGCTCTAACCCAAGAGAAAGAGCATGCTCCATTGTTGATTCATAGTATGTGCCATTTCCACATTTATGATTATGGTATTTTGAGCCCGTTGCAGTAATTAAAACAACCTGCCCATTATTTTGTTGTGAAGCAGCTTGTTCTGCAGCAATTCTGTCGGCTTCAGCTTGAGCAGCCGCAGCCTGTTCGGCAGCGATTCTATTGGCTTCTGCTTGAGCAGTCGCAGCTTGCTCAGCAGCAATTCTGTCGGCTTCTGCTTGAGCAGCCGCAGCTTGTTCAGCAGCAATCCGATCAGCATCAGCTTGAGCAGCCGCAGCCTGTTCGGCAGCCTCTTTTTCTACTACAACCCCCTCTATGTTAGATAAACGGTTTGTAAAAGTAGAATTGGGAATAACTAAAACTGCTAGAGTTGATTTTGCATTTTCATAAGCTTCTCTAGTTTGGTTTGCTTCTGCTGATGCAATTGCAGCTTCCGCTAATTTTAGATTATCTTCTTCTTGAATGACTCGCTTCTCAACAGCCTGAAATTTATCTTGTAATTCTTGAGACGGTTTGTCTATTTTATCCACAATACTTGTAGCTTTAGTGAAATTAGCACGTGATGGTTCTTTCTCTACTAACGCAATAGCAGCCGTAGCATTTTTCAATAATTTTTCTTGCTCAGATTTTACCTTTGCTTTTTCTTCCGCTGTAAGTTCTTTCTGTGCCTTTTCTTTTGTAGAAGATGATTCTACTTGAGATTGTTTTGCTGTTGTTTCAGAAGCCGAGTTTTCTCCTCCAGAACACCCTGTTAATGCAAAACAGCCGAATAAACCAATCACTGCACCAAGTATTGCGAGTTTCATCTTTTTGGGGTTCGGAGTTTTCTTTAAGAAATACCAAATTCCATATCCGCCAAGAACGAGAACTATGGGTGAGATGATGGGAAATACAGCAATAACAAAAATTGAAGCAACTAATACGCCAAGCACGTTCACAATCTTTTTCATCTTCATCACTCCTTTTTAATCATATATAACAAATATATTTAATGTTATAATCACATTTTAATATTAATATATATAAATAGCAATTATACTAAGGAAATTATTTTCCTACGGTGTTAATATAGAAATAGTAATGTAAAGGAGGACAAGTTAATGTCAAAAAAAGGTGGGGACAACCCATTTTTCGGTATGCTAGGACTTTTACTTGTACCCGCCATTGTTTTTTCTGTGATGATCAGTAACGATCCATCAAACAGAAAAATAGAAACTTCGGTAAAAGAAACACAAGTTGTAGTTGAAGCAGAAGCTGAATCAGATGATTTTTTATTTGCGGAATCGACAAGTTCATCGGATTCAGAAATACTATTTGAATCGATAAAAGAAGTAGAATCGAAGATCCTCAACAGAATCCAGTTAATCAGGATATCAGCCAAGTGGAATCAATAGAGACCCCACTTGATACATCCATAGAAATTCCAAACGAAACTCCAATTGAACAGGTAAATTCTGCTATTTTAACGGCAGTAGACGTTCCTACATACACTGGGGTAGATGAAGTCAATACTGAATGGTGGAAAGAGCACCTTTACAGTAGCTGAGTTACAGTATGACGGTGCAGGATGGGCGGTGTATGGTAATTTAGATGAATGGAATCGTGTGACGACTATGAATGCTATGGTAACGCCTAACATGTATGACACCGGTACAGATGCAGACAGCCGTATATTGCCCACGGGGTGGAAAAAAAGTGGCCAGAATGAAGGTAATCCAGAGCAGCTCAATCGAGGGCATCTTTTAGCAGATGTGCTAGGCGGAAGTGGAGAAGACTGGCGTAATCTGGTCACTTTGTACCGTAATGCTAATTATCCGACTATGTATTTTGCTGCGGAAGACATTGTGAAGACAGCTGTTCAACATGGTTCTGTTGTTCGTTATCGTGTAACACCAATATTTGTGGGAGAGGAATTGATGTGTGAAGGCCTGCATATTATGGCGAAAAGTGTAACGGATAATTCCGTTGACCTGGATGTATATGTATTCAACGAACCGAAGGACGGGCTAGATTAAAAAGTGAAATAATAAAATGAAAATGAGACAATAATCAATTTGAATGGAGATTGAATTATTAATCTTGTTGATAAAATTCAAAGATCACTATCTATACTTCTCCCCTATTGAAAGAGTGGTGCAAACAGTAATCAAAAAATTTCCTGAAGCTTGAATTCAATACCATTAATGAGAAAATCAACTTATCTTTCCCAATACAAAAAATGAGCTGATGTCCCCACCAAAGTAGACCAACAACTCAATTGCTTTATTAAAGAATATGGTTTGAAGAGAATAATTGTTCACGGCTTATGGCATACACACCGTAATTCATTGTTCGAAGTTGGTGGCCTTTACCCAGAAAATAAAGGAACGATTGGGCCACTCGGATATTCAAACCACCATGAATATATACGCTAATGTAACCGAAACAGGCTAAAGAACAAACCGCTGAAAAGTTCGCGCAATAAGTCAATTTTTATACGGGGTATTAAACGGGGTATTAATACAAAAAAATAGACCCTCAGAACATCGAATGAATGCGTTCTATCAACATTTCTAAGGCTTTTCATCTTCATCTAGATGGAGACGAGGGGAGTCGAACCCCTGTCCAAGCATATCGGCACTTCCAAATCTACGCTCATAGTTAAGCAATTGGGATTCGCCTTGAACTAGCCGCTTAACAGGCATCATTTTTGGCTAATCTGATTGATCTCTTCTGATTCCTCCAGATGGAAGGTCACAGCGTATCCCACATCATTGAGACCCTTACCTGAGTACATGGGCGATACCAGGAGGATCTTAGCTAGCTACAATTAAGCAGCGAAAGCTAAAGTATTGTTTTGTGTTTTGTCAGTTGTTTTAACTGTAACGTTTTAACGTAGCCGTAACCTACGAAGCGCATTGAAAGCTCGACCTATACCTGTCGAATCCGTAACGCCCCCGATATGGGAGTACAGAATTACAGATGTGTACTGTAAATCATATTATACGACATCCTGAGGAAATTGCAAGCATTCTGCACAAAATATTTTGGCACTTGGGCGACGACGTCATCTATGGACAAACGTAAAAAAGCCACCGGCAAGGACACATTACTGTCTCCCCCACCGGTGGCTTTCGTCATGTTCATTTAAAGATGGTGCTTATTTGCTCATGTCTTCCAATTGGAAGTGGATGGTTTCCATCGCTTGCAGCAAGGCTTCGGCTGTATCCAACGAAGTCAAGCAAGGGATGTTGTTTTCGACTGCTTCACGGCGGATCAAGAATCCGTCTGTTTCGCTTGTCTTCCCTTCGGTCATCGTGTTCACAACCAAGCTGATGCGGCCGTCGCGGATGGCATCCAGAATGTCGTTGCTGTTTTCGTTGATTTTCTCAACAACGTCCACTTTGATGCCTTCTGCTTCCAAAGCTTTGCCGGTCCCCGTCGTTGCGACGATATGATAGCCCAATGCGATCAAGCGTTTTGCAAGCGGGATGATTTCCGTTTTGTCTTTGTCGGATACGGTCATCAAGGCTGTGCCGTATTCGGGAACGTTGACACCGGAAGCGATGAAGCCTTTATACAAAGCTTTCGGCAAGTTGACATCCTTCCCGATGATTTCACCGGTCGATTTCATTTCAGGTCCTAGAACGGTATCTACCTTCTTCAGTTTGTTGAAGCTGAAGACCGGCATCTTCACGTATACGCCGGATTTCGGTGCTACCAAGCCTGTTTTGTAGCCTAAGTCCTTCAATTTGATGCCCAAGATGCCTTTTGTCGCCAAGTTCGCCATCGGGATGCCGGTCACTTTGCTCAGGAACGGAATCGTCCGGCTGGCACGCGGGTTCACCTCGATGATGTACACAACGCCTTCGCTGATGACGAATTGGATGTTCACCAAACCGATGGTGTGCAAGCCTTGCGCCACCCGGATGGTGTAGTCTTCGATCGTTTTGATCAATTCCGGGGACAGGTTTTGCGGCGGATAGACGGCGATCGAGTCGCCGGAATGGACACCCGCACGTTCGATATGTTCCATGATGCCGGGGATCAGGACCGTTTCGCCGTCACAGATGGCATCCACTTCCAGCTCTTCCCCGATCAGATAGTGATCGACCAAGACGGGACGTTCCGGACTTGCCACTACTGCTTCACGCATATATTTTTCAAGGTCTGCTTGATTGTAGACGATTTGCATCGCGCGGCCGCCCAATACATAGGAAGGACGGACCAAGACCGGATAGCCGATTTCATTGGCGTTCGCTACGGCTTCTTCCACGTTTACGGCTGTTTTACCAGGGGCCTGTGGGATGTCCAAATCACGCAACAATTGTTCGAACAATTTTCTGTCTTCCGCGCGGTCCAGATCTTCCAGGCTGGTTCCCAGGATTTTCACGCCGTGCTTCACCAATTTATCTGCCAAGTTGATGGCTGTCTGTCCGCCGAATTGCACGACGACTCCCATCGGCTGTTCCAAGTCGATGATGGCCATGACGTCTTCTTCTGTCAACGGTTCAAAGTACAGTTTGTCGGAAATGGAGAAGTCAGTCGAAACGGTTTCCGGGTTGTTGTTGACAACAATCGCTTCATAGCCGGCTTCCTGAATTGCCCACACGGCATGGACAGTCGCATAGTCGAACTCCACCCCTTGTCCGATACGGATAGGGCCGGAACCCAGAACGATCACTTTTTCGCGGTCGCTTGCAAAGGATTCCTGTTCCATTTCGTAGGTGCTGTAGAAGTACGGCGTCGAGGATTCGAATTCGCCCGCACACGTATCCACCATTTTGTAGACCGGCACGATGCCGTTTGCTTTCCGTAAAGCATAGATTTCTTCTGAAGCTACACCCCAGTACTCGGCGATGACTTCATCACTGAAACCATATTTTTTAGCTTCTCTTAAGACTTCCAAGTCTTGGACGTTGTCCTGGACTTCTTTTTCAAGATCGATGATGTGCTTGAATTTGTAAAGGAAGAAGTAGTCGATTTCGCTCCACTCATGGATTGTTTCCGGTGTGACACCGCGGCGTAAGGCTTCGCCAAGATAGAAAAGGCGTTCGTCGCAGGCAACGCGGATGTTCTGTTCGATTTCTTCCATCGTCACTGTTTTGCTTTTTTCTTTCGGTAGAGCCAGATGATTCACGCCGTATTCCAAAGAACGGATCGCTTTCAGCATGGATTCTTCGAAGGTACGGCCGATAGCCATTACTTCGCCGGTTGCTTTCATCTGTGTTCCTAGGCTACGGTCGCCTTTTTCGAATTTATCGAACGGGAAACGCGGAATTTTTGACACGATGTAGTCCAAGGCTGGCTCGAAGGCCGCATAGGACGTGCCTGTAACCGGGTTCTTCATTTCATCCAGCGTCAAGCCGACAGCAATTTTTGCCGCCATTTTCGCGATCGGGTACCCTGTCGCTTTACTTGCCAAGGCCGATGAACGGCTGACGCGCGGGTTAACCTCGATGATGTAGTAGTCGAAGGAATACGGATCAAGTGCCAATTGCACATTACAGCCGCCTTCGATTTTCAAGGCGCGGATGATCTGCAGGGATACATCACGCAACATTTGGTACTCTTTGTCGGATAAAGTCTGGGAAGGCGCCACAACGACCGAGTCGCCGGTATGCACGCCGACCGGGTCGATGTTTTCCATATTACAGACCACGATGGCATTGTCGTTGCTGTCGCGCATTACTTCGTATTCGATTTCCTTGAAGCCGGCAATCGATTTTTCCAATAGACATTGGGTCACTGGCGAGTAACGCAAGCCGTTCGCGACGATTTCACGTAGATCTTCTTCATTGTGGCAGATGCCGCCGCCGGTGCCGCCCATCGTGAATGCCGGACGGACGATCAGCGGGTAGCCGACTTCTGCTGCGAATTGTAGCGCTTCCGCCACCGTATGGATGATGTCGCTTTCCGGAACGGGTTGATTCAGCTCAGCCATCAATTGTCTGAACAGATCACGGTCTTCCGCTTGTTGGATGGATGTCAATTTCGTGCCCAACAATTCGACGTTGTATTCTTCCAATATGCCGGCTTTATCCAATTCAACCGCCATGTTCAGTCCTGTCTGGCCGCCCAATGTCGGCAACAAGGCATCCGGACGTTCTTTGCGGATGATGCTTGAGATGAATTCCACGGATAATGGTTCCATGTAAACTTTATCGGCAATCTCGACATCCGTCATGATTGTAGCTGGGTTTGAGTTCACCAGGATTACTTTATAGCCTTCTTCTTTCAAAGCCAAACATGCTTGCGTTCCGGCATAGTCGAATTCTGCGGCTTGCCCGATGATGATCGGACCGGATCCGATAACCAAGATAGATTTAATGTCAGTGCGTTTAGGCATGTTTGTTTCCTCCTTTAGATGCAATCATCGTGCCAACAAATTCATCGAAGAGATAGTTGGCGTCATGCGGACCTGGTGCTGCTTCCGGGTGATATTGCACGGAAAAGATCGGTTTTGTTTTATGTTTGATACCTTCGTTTGTGCCGTCATTCAAAGCGCGATGCGTCACTACAAAGTCAGTTTGTGCCAGACTGTCTTCATCCACGGCATAGCCATGGTTTTGGCTTGTCAAGCTTACTTTTCCAGTAACGACGTCCTGCACCGGATGGTTGGCGCCGCGATGGCCGAATTTCATTTTGTATGTTTTCGCGCCGCCCGCTAGGGCAATCAATTGATGCCCCAAGCAGATGCCGAAAATCGGCAGATTGTCTTCGTTCATTAATGTTTTGATGGTTGCGATCGCTTCCGGGATTGAAGTTGGATCCCCAGGTCCGTTGCTCAGCATGATTCCTTCAGGTTGGTAAGCCAAGATGCTTTCCGCGCTCGTGTTCCAAGGAACAACGATGACTTCGCAGCCTCTTTGTCTCAACTCAGCCCAAAATATTGTCCTTGAATCCAAAGTCCATCAAGACGACGCGTGGGCCAACGCCTTCATAACGTTGCACTTCTTTGACTGAATTCATTTGGATTTCGTCGGTAGGCAAAACATAAGCTTTTAAGCCTGCCACGATTTCTTCAAGGTTATCCGCATTGTTGACCATCGTTCCGCGCATAACGCCGGCATTCCGGATTTTTTTGGTGATGCTGCGTGTATCTACGCCATAGATACCAGGCACGTCGAAATGTTTTAATGCTTCATCCAATGTTTTTGTACAACGGAAATTGCTTGGATGATCCGCTAATTCATGAATAACCATTCCTTTAAGACCAGGATGCAGACCTTCAAAGTCATCCTCGTTGATTCCGTAGTTTCCGATTAAAGGATAGGTGAACGTGATGATTTGCCCTGTATAGGAAGGATCTGACAAAGTTTCTTGGTATCCGGTCATCCCTGTGTTGAAGACGATTTCGCCGATCGCGTCTTTCTCTGACCCGAATGCATACCCAGGATAGTAACTTCCATCTTCTAAAACTAAATATCTACGTTGTTTCATGTTTTTCCCCCTGAATTCTTTTCTGACAAGTTTATTCGCACTAATACTTGCATGATAACAGGAAAAATGTAAAAAAACACCCCTATTTGTAGGCGTGTTTTAACGGTTGTTTACATTCATCGTTTCACATGCCTTGTTAGCCTCTCTGGGCTAATTTAAAGACTGGTTCTAACCACGTTCTGTATCTCGTACAGCTTCCTGTGGATTACGTTAATTTTAGACTATTCTAATGGAAATTTCAATTTATATTTTCAAAAAGACTAAAAAAGTCAAATTACAGGTAATTAAGGCTGTTCATCCTGAAAAAATCCCTTGGGAAATACGCCCAAGGGATCCAAGAATACAATATCTTTATTTTATCTTATCTTCCACTCTGTCTGCCGGTGTCACCTTGTGGATTTCAGGTTCCTGTTCATTGGCCGGCGTGAAGTCGTCGACAAAATGGTCGGTGCCGTTGTATTGATCCAAGTGATAAAATCCGTCTTCATAACGAACGATGGAGACACTCGCATTATCCAAGTGCTGCTCGATCGAAAAATCGGGGATGACGGCATGAATCATGTTGCGGATGGTCATCCCATGTGAAACGATCAGGATGTTCCTTTCGGAATCCCTATGTTCTGCAATCAGTTTGATCAGACCGCGTTCCACCCTTAGCCAAAAGGTCATGTAGTCTTCGGCTTCGTGATAAGGGTCCATCTTCTTCAACCCATTCAATTCCTCGATGACGGATCGGTTTTCGCTATAGGAAGGCAAGCCGTCTTCATTTCCCAGGAATTTGTTCAGATTCCCCCAGGTTTCGCTGGAATCCAACCCCTCAAAGGAACCGAAAAATATTTCCCGGAATTCCGGCATGGCCTTCACGTTTAAGTCTTCGGCATGTTGATTTTCTCTTAGTATGATCTGCGCCGTCTCAAAGGTTCTTCTCAAGTCGCTGCAATATACCGCGTCAAAGACGACATCCGCCAGCCCCGCTCCGCTGCGCATCACATCGCGTCTTCCTCTTGGCGTCAGCGGTGTATCTGACCAGCCTTGCATACGGTTATATTTGTTAAGGTACGTTTCTCCGTGACGCATAAAGTAAAATGTTACTCCTTTTTTCAAGGTTAACCCGCCTCTCTAAGCAATTTTCCACAAGGAGTTTGAATCCCTTGACTCTATCTTATCAATTTCATCTGGAGAATGCATCTATTTTCGTCGAAAGTTGCTGAAAGAGGGCGGGATGCAAATCATTTCTCATGATCCACATCCCGCCCCTGCTAAAATAGTATCCGTGCCTAACCGTATTCCTTATTTGTCGCTCGCTAAGTTCTCGACAATCTCGCCGGATTTATAGGCACGGAGCAGTTGCTGCAGGTCGATTACTTGTTGCGTCAATCTTCTCCCCACATCGGTTTGCCGAACCGTTTTCCTCTCCAACTCTTTGTCTACGACCCTTCTCGTCGAGATGATATCTTTTTCGTTTTCGATTGCGTCTTGGCGGGATGTGAACGGTTGGTGCGAAACCAATTGCATGCCGAATGAATTATAAAGCAAGGTGTATCCTGCCAGCCCAGTGGTGCTTTGATAGGCTTTGGAAAAGCCGCCATCGATGACGATCAGTTTTCCGTCTGCTTTAAGCGGATTCTCGCCGATTTTTTCTTTAACCGGTGTATGGCCATTGATGATATGGCCTTTGTTCGGATCCAATCCGAATTCCTTCAGGATCAGATAGCTCATTTCCGGGTTGTTTCTTTGCTCATAATACAGGTTTTTCTTTTCGATGTGCGTTTCTTTGTCGGCAACGTATAGGCGTTCAAACGTGGTCATTCTGTCTTTTCCGAACAGGGAGGATGCTTTCCCCTCCCACAAATACCAGATAAGATCCAGACAAGGAATATTCCGTTTTTTATTTTCACGGTTAAGGTAGCCTTTGCGTAGGACATCTTCGTATTTATCCAATAATGCCTTGCCCCTGTATTTGAGGTCAGCGATGGGCAATTCCATGAAAGTCCCGTCTGGATTCAACGGAACGCAGCCATGGTACAGCAGATTGTCATTGTAGGTCAGATACATGCTGCCTTTGCTCAACAGGAACTGCACATGCTTTTGCAGCCTTTCGGAATTCAAAAAACCTGTCAGCAGCCTGTCCACAACCTGTTGTTCTTCCGCTGTCAATTTGTATGGATCGGCTGGGTCGATTGTAGGGAAGTAGTTGCACAACAACTCATGCTCTTTCCCGTCCAAGGTGACCGTCCCTTTTTCGTAATCGATGAAATCCAAAACCATCCGATCAGCCATATCATATTCAGGATGGCGCTGGATGATTTCGCCTTCCAGCTTGAACTGGATGACGGAGATGGCTTGGTTCATTTTGGTGATTTGGCGGATTTCTTCCGGGAAAGTCTTCTCTTCGTCTTCCGGACTGATTTTTGGCACAAAGGGTCCATTTCTGTCCTCGGTATAGACCATTTCGGCTAAGGTAATCAAGGGACGAAGCGAAATGCCGTATGCATCCTCCACAATCTCCAAATTGTTATAGCGCGCGCTGATGCGGATCACGTTGGCCATGCAGGCGGCCGATCCGCTCGCGGCTCCCATCCAAAGGACATCATGATTTCCCCATTGGATATCCAGTTCATGGCCGTCCATGAAGGTGTCGATGATTTTGTCGGGGTGAGGACCTCTGTCGTAGATATCGCCGACGACGTGGATATGGTCAACCACCAGTCGTTGGATGACAAAGGAGATGGCCGTAATCAGCTCGCTTGCCCTGTCGAGCGAGATGACGGTCTTGATGATTTCATCATAGTAATCTTCTTTGTTCGTCAAGATGGTATCCTTGAACAGCAATTCCTCGATGATGTAGGCATAATCCGCCGGCAATGATTTTCGGACTTTTGAACGTGTATATTTTGAAACGGTAAACGCGCAAAGTTCGGTGATGCGTGACAACGTCAATGAATAGAATTCGTTGATTTCATCTTCCGAATCCAAGCTCTCCACGATCATGTCTATTTTTTCTTCAGGGTAATAGACGATCGTAGCCAGCTGGTTCATCTCGCGCGTGCTCAGCCTGCCTTGGAAAATTTCCCTGATTTTTTCCTTCACGTTCCCTGATCCATTTCTAAGTACATGCTGCACGGCATCATATTCGCCATGCAAATCACTGATGAAATGTTCTGTTGCCTTCGGCAAGTTCATGATGGCTTCCAAGTTAATGATTTCGGTCACTGTTTTCGCAGCCGTTGGATATTCCTTTGCCAGTAATCGAAGATACTTGTCTTTCGTGATCATAACCAATACACCCCTACTTTTTTCATTTCACTCAGCGAACAATCCCATAAGACAATATTTTTTATAAGACTATTCATAATTATGAGACAACATTGTTACTCCTATAATAGCCTGATTTTAATAAAAATGATAGGAAAGTAGCAAAGGTTCAATAATTGTTCAAATTAGGCCGAAAGTAAAGGAGCCGGAAGGGATGTTGGACATCGGCTTCCGGCTCCTTTTTTCTGCTTTTTTCGCGTCACGATCAGCGGTTGCTATCTTTCTTTCAAGGCTCTGTCCACTTCGCGTTTCACATCTTTTTGTTTCAACGCTTCCCGCTTGTCATAGCTCTTCTTCCCTTTTGCGAGGCCGATCAATACTTTGGCGACGCCATTCTTCAAATACACTTTCAGCGGAACCAAGGTGACGCCCGTTGTTTTCGTTTCGTTCACAAGGTATGCAATCTGCTTCTTGTGCAACAATAATTTCCGGGTCCTTAAGGGATCGTGGTTAAAGATATTCCCTTGTTCAAACGGGCTGATGTGTACATTTTGCAGAAAAACTTCCCCGTTGCGGATGGTGGCATACCCATCCTTCAGGTTGATTTTCCCGCCGCGGATGGATTTGATTTCCGTCCCGGTCAAAACCATCCCCGCTTCCAGCGTGTCGATGATCGCATAATCATGGCTCGCTTTTCTGTTTTGAGCTAATACTTTCCCTTCGCCTTTTGGCATAGACTGACCACCTTCATTTCATTTACTTACTTTTTTTACTCGTCTTCCCTTTGTTCTTCTTATGTTGGTGCGAATAAAAAGGATCTTTGGCTTTATTTTTTTTCTTGCGTTGTCCAGCTTCCTCGGCCGCACCTGGTCTTCTCTTCTTGGCTTTCGGAGCCTTTGCCCTGATTTGTTTCACCAGATCAAGGTCACTTTGCGTAGGCTGTTTTTCCTTGTCGACAACCAGTGAGAAGTCGATGGCTCGGGTCGCTACGTCGGCGTTCTCCACCTTCACTTTTACCTTTTGACCGATTCGATAGATGACCCCCGTACGTTCACCCATCAACAGCATATGGCTTTCGATGTAGTTGAAATAATCTTCGGTCATTTTGGATATATGCACGAGCCCTTCAACCGTATTCGGCAACTGTACGAAAATACCGAATTTCGTGACGGAACTGATGACGCCTTCGAATTCCTGACCGATCTTATCCAGCATGAATTCGGCTTTCTTGAGGGCATCTGTTTCACGCTCGGCATCGACGGAGCGGCGTTCCATCTGCGAACTTTGGACGGCGATGTCGGGTAATTTTGCTTCCCATTCACCCATTAATTTGGCGTCCTCTGTCCCTTTGCCATAGACGCGGATCAGACGGTGCACAATCAGATCGGGATAACGGCGGATCGGCGAGGTAAAGTGGGTGTAATCCTTCGCGGCCAAACCATAGTGTCCGATCGGGGTAACGTCATATTTGGCTTGCTGCATGCTGCGCAGCAAGATTGTCGAGACGACCGCTTCATAGGGCTCATCCTTGACTTTGTCCAATACGGCCTGCAGTTGTTTTGGCTTGACGTTCTCATGGGTACCCTTCACCAATATCCCGAAGGTGGTCACAAACTCCAGGAAGCGCAGCATTTTAACGGGATCCGGCTGGTCGTGGACCCGGTAAATGAACGGCAATTTCGCCTTCGTGAAGTGATGGGCGATCGTTTCGTTCGCGCTCAGCATGAACGACTCGATCAGCCGCTCTCCGACGCCGCGATCCTGAACATAGATATCGAGCGGATGTCCGTTTTCGTCGACGATTATTTTCGCTTCGTCGGTTTCGAAGTCGATCGCTCCGCGCTTTTGCCTCTTTTTCAACAAAATCTCATGAAGAGCCGCCATCTCCTCGAACATCGGCACAAAATCGCTGTATTTTTCGCGCAATTTTTTATCGTGATCCATCAAGATGGCATTGACATCCGTGTAGGTCATTCTTTGTTTCGATTCGATGATGCTCGGGAAGATATCATAGGCGATGACTTCGCCGTCTGCATCCATTTCCATTTCACATGTCAACGTCAAACGGTCTTCATGCGGCAACAAGGAGCAGATGCCGTTGGAAAGCTTCTGCGGCAACATCGGTACAACGCGGTCGGTCAAATAGACGCTGGTTCCGCGTTCGTACGCTTCCCTGTCGATCGGCGAATTTTCCGTTACATAATACGAGACATCCGCGATGTGGACGCCCAATAGAGTATGGCCGTTCTCCAATATTTTCAATGAAATCGCATCATCCAAATCTTTGGCATCCGCGCCGTCGATCGTAACGATCCGTTCTGCCCGCAGATCCCGTCTGTTGGCTGCTTCTTCCGCGGGTATTTCCAACGGAATGCCTTCCGCCTGCGCCATGACATCTGCCGGGAATTCGGTCGGGATGCCAAATTTGTACAGTACCGCCAAAATGTCCACACCGGGAGCGTCTTTGTGCCCGATTTCCTTCGTTACCAAACCTTCCATTTTGACGGGGTTTTTGGCGGTAGGATAACTCGTGATTTCCACGAGACAGACACTGCCTTCGACCGGATGAATCCCTTCCGGTTTGATGTAGACGACGATGTTGCTGATTTTGGTGTCCTGCGGAATGACGAAGCCCAGATAGCCGGTCTCTTCCCGCCTATCGGAATCATAAGGGGTGAATGCCCCGACGACCTGGTTGGATTTGCGCGTCAAAACGGCTGTGACTTCCCCTTCAACGCCCTTTCCTGCCAAAGGATCAGCTTCCCGCGTCACTTTTATTTCGACCGTATCGCCTTCCATTGCACTGCCTGTGCGGCCGCGCGGGATGAAGACATCAGCTTCATTCGGATCGATCGTCACAAAGCCGAAGCCGCGGTCATTGCTGCGGAAAGTCCCCGTAAGCGTGCTGCGCGTCTCTTTCAAACGGAATTGCCCTGTTTTGTTCAACACTACAACCCCTCTTTGCTCCAGTTGCGCAAAGACCTTAACCAGGCTTTTGAAATCATCGGACGCTGTGTATCCCAAGGCTTCACTTACTTGTTTCAGTGACATGCTTTTTGAGGCATTCTCTTGAAAATAGGCAAGAACATCATTTTGTATTTGATCCAGTTTTCTCATCTTTATCCCTCATTCCAGTTTAATCGGCTTAAAAAGTCCAATACAGTCAATTCAAATTCTTTTCGGTCCTTACCGATCGTAATGACATGTGTAGCTTCCGGAAACCAATTATAATCTACATTTGTATTCCTCAGATGTTCCGCTAAAATTTCCCCGCAATCCGAATCGATCATTTCATCTTTTCCTGATTGGGCTATATAATACGGAACGGTGATCTTGTCCAGGTCATTTTGGATACTGTCGGTGAAGTCATCCATATTGCGCAATTGATTGGCCAATTTCGGTTTCATCGCATCCAATTCTCGCTCGATTACTTCATTTGGCGTATCCATTTTTTTCTTGAACATCCTTGCATAATACATGAACATTTTTGGCACATTTGACTCGCCCATTTTGAATATTGGCGAATTGAATGATCCACCGCCAATGAACGCCTCCGTTTCCAGTGCTCTGGCCGCCATGATGCCGCCCATAGAAAGGCCAAAGACGGCAACGTTTTTGTACCCCCGCTTGAGCAGTTCTTCTTTCGCTCGCATCACATCCGCAAACCAAACCTCAGGACTCCCTAAGTCAAGGATATCCTCAAACCGTTCCGTTGCATGTCCCGTAAAATTGGGCGCGTAGACTGTATATCCATTTCGTTCCAGTTCTCTTCCAAGCAGGCGCATATCATTTGCACTTCCTGTATAGGCATGCAACAACAGAACAGCTTTTTCTCCGCTTTCAAAAAAAAAGGGTCTCGGTAAATTAATTGCTTTCATTTAAGTCATCCCCACTCCATTCATCTTCATTTTACTGTATTTTCAGATAAAAGCCTAATATATCTGATCTTCTAAACATAAATTTTAAGCATATTTTGAGCAATCAGCATCTTTTATATAATTTCCGCTGAACCAAGAACAGCGCATCTAAAATAAAATAAAAAAAGAGCAGAAATCAACACGATGATTTCTGCCCGCAATTTTTTATTTTGATGACAAATACGTTAAGGCAACGGCCAGTATGATGAACAACGCACCCAGAACGACTGTGATTTGTCGTAAAACAGCTTCAAAACCTCTTGCTTTTTGTTTACCGAATAATTGTTCCGCTCCACCAGTAAGTGTGCTGGCTGCATTAGTTTTTGATGGTTGCATTAACACAACAATGATAAGTAACACCGAAACAATCAGCAGGGCGGTTAATAGTACATCGTATAAAGACAAAGGATGGACCTCCCTTTAATAATTTTCTACACTTTACTTTAGCATAAAATGTTTGCATTTACTAGCAATTTTGCAAAAGGATAGCGGCCATACCATTTGTTTTCACACATTGCGGTCCTTATTTCCGAATCACGCAGGAACCAAACCCTTTATTATTTTCTGATCACACGGATGTTTACGATACCATCGATTCCTTTGATCTCCTCAACGACTTGATCCAGCAAGTGCGTCTCTGTTTCTGTGATATCAATGATTGTATAAGCGTAATTACCTTTGCTTCTGTTGATGATGTTTTCAATGTTGATGAAGTGTTTAGCTAAATCAGATGACATTTGGCCAACCATGTTCGGAACGTTTTTATTGATGATCGCTAAACGGATAGGCGATTGCATAGCGACATCGACGGTCGGGAAGTTGACGGAATTAACGATATTCCCGGTCTCCAAGAAATACTTCAATGTTTGGGCTGCCATGATGGCACAGTTCACTTCCGCTTCTTCGGTTGATGCACCCAAATGCGGGAATACAAGGATGTTTTCGTTATGTAGTAACGCTTCATCAGCAAAGTCAGTTACGTATTTACGAACTTTCCCTTCGTTGACGGCTGCAATGATTGCATCGTTATTGACAAGTTCCCCACGCGCAAAGTTCAATAGAACCGCGCCCGGCTTCATTTGTTCGATGAATGCTTCATCTACCATACCCAGCGTATCCGGAGTAACCGGCACATGGATTGTGATGTAATCCGCTTTTTCCAAGATTTCTGCAATGGATTGGGCTTTTTGGACACGACGTGAGATGTTCCATGCTGTTTCCACTGAGACGTATGGATCATAACCGATTACTTCCATTCCCAAACGGTATGCGTCGTTTGCGATCAGCGAGCCGATTGCACCCAAACCGATGATGCCCAATGTTTTGCCGGATATTTCCGTGCCCGCAAATTTACTTTTGCCTTTTTCGACTTGTTTCTCAACATCATCGCCGCTCAATGTTTGGACCCATTCCATTCCTTCTTTGATGGGACGGGAAGCCATAATCAAGCCGGCTAAAACGATTTCTTTTACTGCGTTGGCATTTGCTCCGGGTGTGTTAAAAACGACAACACCGGCTTCAGAACAGGCTTCAACGGGGACATTGTTTACCCCAGCCCCTGCGCGGGCGATACCCTTCAAGCTTTTAGGGAATGCCATGCCATGTAATTTTTCGCTTCTTAAAATGATGCCATCCGGATCATCGCCCAGATTCAGAGCATATTGGTCTTTATCTAAAAGGCGTAAGCCTTCGTTTGCGATTGCGTTATATGTTTTGATATGGAACATTATTTAAATTTCCCCTCTCTCGCTTCAAATGCTTTCATGAATTCTGTCAATTCTTGTACGCCTTCATACGGGAACGCATTGTAGATACTTGCGCGCATCCCGCCGACGGAACGATGACCTTTCAGGTTCAAGAAACCGGCATTGGTTGCTTCTTTGACGAACTTCGCATCCAAATCCTTATCCCCTGTAACAAAAGGAATATTGGTCAGGGAACGTGAATCGACGGCAACCGGGGAGGTGAAGATAGATGACTCCTCGATGGTGCGGTACAGCAAGCCTGCTTTTTCTTCGTTTTGTCTGACCATCTCAGTGACGCCGCCTAAATCCTTTAACCATTCAAAGACTAATTTAGCGACATAGATCGCAAAACTTGGCGGTGTGTTGTAAAGGGAATCATTTTTGATATGCGTACGGTAATCCAACATGCTAGGCAATGTTTTTTCCGTCTGGATCAAGTCTTCCTTGACGATGACGATCGTCAAGCCCGCTGGACCGATATTCTTTTGTGCGCCTGCATAAATCAAGCCGAAATCATTCACATCATATAAGTTCGATAAAATGTTTGATGACATGTCTGCGACAATCGGTGCATTCACAAAACGAGGAATGGTTTGGAACGCAGTCCCTTCGATTGTGTTGTTTGTTGTGATATGGATATAATCATAAGCTTCATCCACCGCTGGGATTTCCGGGATGTGCGTGAAGCCATCACCTTCAGAACTTGCCAACACATCGATGTGCGGAACGCCCAAGATTTTCGCTTCGGATATCGCTTTTTTTGCCCATGATCCGGTATTGATGTACCCTACCTTGCCGGTTTTGACTAAATTCATCGGCGCCATTGCGAACTGCAGGCTTGCTCCACCTTGTAAAAATAACACTTTATAGCCGTCTGGAATACCCATTAATTCTCTCAGTAACTGTTCTGCTTCTTGAATAATATTTTCGAATAAGGAGGAGCGATGACTCATCTCCATTACTGACATTCCGCTGTCCTTATAAGATAACATTTCTTTTTGCACGATCTCCAATACTGATTCCGGTAAAATGGCCGGACCAGCTGAAAAATTTCTAGCTCTTTTCATCTTAACTCCCCCTTATGTACTTTTCCTCATTAATTATTAATAAGAATTTAATCTAATTATATCAGATTACATTTTTATTGAAAGGCTAAAATACAAATTTCAGACATATTTTAACACACACATGTCAGGAACATCCTCAGGCCCTATTGCATACGCAATTTTCGCCAAAAAAATAGCCCAGCTGTTCCAAGCAGCTGGGCTATTCCTTATGGTCCATCAGGTTGTTTGCTGACGGTCATTATTATACAAATGCATTCCAAGCTGCACCTGTATTTTTAACGATTTTTAATTATTTGTTTTTTAAGTTGTAGAATGCATCTAGTCCTTGGTATACAGCTACTTCACCTAATTGGTCTTCGATACGTAATAATTGGTTGTATTTAGCAACACGGTCTGTACGGCTCAATGAACCAGTTTTGATTTGGCCAGCATTTGTAGCTACTGCGATGTCAGCGATTGTAGCATCTTCTGTTTCGCCTGAACGGTGAGAAACAACTGCAGTGTAGCCAGCTTTTTTAGCCATTTCGATAGCGTCGAATGTTTCAGTCAAAGTACCGATTTGGTTAACTTTGATAAGGATTGAGTTAGCGATGCCGTTTTCGATACCTTGTTTCAGTTTTTCAGTGTTTGTAACGAATAGATCGTCACCTACTAATTGAACTTTGTCGCCTAAACGAGCAGTCAAACGTTTGAAGCCATCCCAGTCATTTTCATCCAAGCCATCTTCGATTGAGATAAGTGGATATTTTTCAACTAAGCTAGCATATAATTCGATCATTTCGTCAACAGTCTTTTCGCCTTCGCCTGAATCAGACAAGTCGTAAACACCTTTTTCTTTGTTGTAGAATTCTGAAGAAGCAGCATCCATAGCAAGAACAACGTCTTTACCAGGTACATAGCCAGCTTTTTCGATAGCTTCGATGATAACTTCGAAGCCTTCTTCGTTTGAACCCAAGTTTGGAGCGAATCCGCCTTCGTCACCTACAGCAGTTGAGTAGCCTTTAGCTTTCAAGATTGAAGCCAATGCGTGGAATACTTCAGCACCCATACGTAGAGCTTCTCTGAATGTAGGAGCGCCTACAGGCATGATCATGAATTCTTGGAAGTCGATGCTGTTGTCAGCATGAGATCCGCCGTTGATGATGTTCATCATTGGAGTTGGTAAAACTTTAGTATTGAATCCGCCTAGGTATTGGTATAAAGGAAGATCTAAGTAATCTGCTGCTGCGTGAGCAACTGCGATAGATACTGCCAAGATAGCATTTGCGCCTAATTTAGCTTTGTTTGGTGTGCCGTCTAATGCGATCATTGTTTTGTCGATTGCCATTTGGTCACGTACATCGAAACCTAATAGAGCATCTGCAATGATGTCTACGTTTTCAACAGCTTTTAAAACACCTTTGCCAAGGTAACGAGCTTTGTCGCCGTCACGTAATTCGATGGCTTCGTGTTCACCAGTTGATGCTCCTGAAGGAACCATTCCGCGTCCAAAAGCTCCGCTTTCTGTGAAAACTTCTACTTCGATTGTTGGGTTACCGCGTGAATCTAATACTTCTCTAGCTAAAATTTCTGTAATAAATGGCATTTTGTTCTCTCCTTTTAGTTGACTGAATTACTTGTTTTACCAAGTATCATTTTAGACAATTTCCTCGATTTATGCAAGGGCTATCCCGATGGATTAGCCTTTTACGATAAGCGATTCGCCTGTCATTTCTTCTGGTTTTTCTACGTTCAATAAATCAAGCATGGTTGGGGCTACATCAGCCAGCTTCCCATCAGTGCGCAAAGTGACATCTTTCTTCGTCACGATGACCGGTACAGGTACTGTCGTGTGCGCAGTGTGCGCTTGGCCTTCTTCCGTCACCATTGTGTCCGCATTGCCGTGGTCGGCGAAAATGATGGCGTAACCATCGTGAGCCAAGATGGCATCGACGACTTTACCAAGATTTTCATCAACAGCTTCAATTGCTTTGATTGTCGGTTCCAGCATGCCTGAATGGCCTACCATATCCGGATTCGCGAAGTTCAAGATAATGGCGTCATATTTGTCGTCATTGATTTCTTTTACTAACGCATCACCGACTTCGTAAGCGCTCATTTCAGGTTTCAGATCATAGGTTGCAACTTTTGGCGATGGGATAAGGATGCGTCCTTCGCCTTCGAACGGTTCATGACGGCCACCATTCATGAAGAAGGTGACATGCGGATATTTTTCTGTTTCCGCGATACGCAATTGTGAAAGTTTGTGTTGTGCCAAAACTTCACCCAGAACGTTCGTCATCGGGATTGGTTTGAATGCAACATCTGCAATGACTGTATCTTGATACTTCGTCATCGTCACGAATTTCACATTTTTAGCGCGTTCTCCGCGTTCAAAGTTGCTCCATTCTTCATTCGTGAACGCATTCGACAATTGAATCGCGCGGTCAGGACGGAAGTTGAAGAAAATGATAGCATCATTGTCTTGCAATGGACCTACTGGTTTGCCATCTTTAACGATGACAGTCGGCAAGACGAATTCATCCGTTTTGCCATCTGCATAGCTTGCTTCAACAACAGCTTGCGCAGATTCAAATTTTTCGCCTTCGCCGTGTGCGATTGCGTTATAAGCCAATTCGACACGTTCCCAACGGTTGTCGCGGTCCATAGCGTAGTAACGGCCTGATACAGTCGCGATTTCGCCGAGTCCGATTTCTTGCATCGCTTTTTCTACCGTTTCGATGTAGCCAGGTGCAGCATGAGGATCCACGTCGCGGCCATCAAGGAAAGCATGCAGATATAGTTTTTTGACGCCTTTTTCTTTAGCGCTCTTGATCAAAGCAATGATATGGTTGATGTGGCTATGTACGCCCCCATCAGAAAGCAATCCGAAAAGATGCAAGGCAGAATCATTTTCAGTAACGTGACCGTAAGCCCCTACAAGCGCTTCGTTCGTTAAGAATTCGCCATCCAGGATGGCTTTGTCGATTCTGGTCAAGCTTTGGTAGACAATTCGTCCGGCACCAATATTGGTATGTCCCACTTCGGAATTACCCATTTGGCCTTCCGGCAATCCAACTGCTAAGCCGGAAGCTTGCATCGTTGCATGCGGAAATTCGTTCCAATAACGGTCAAAGTTCGGTTTGTTTGCTTGCTTAACCGCATTGCCCATCATTTCGTTTCTCCAGCCGAAACCGTCTAAAATAATTATTGCTACCGGTTTTTTACTCATTGTTAAATAGCCTCCAATAATGCTAAGAATGAATCAGGAACCAAACTAGCACCACCGACCAAAGCGCCATCAATATGTTCTTCAGCCATGTATTCTGCAATGTTTTCAGGTTTGACGCTGCCGCCGTATTGAACGCGAACTTTGTCAGCAACTTCTTGGCCGTAGATTGATGCAACAGTTGCGCGTACAACGCCGCAAGTGTCGTTCGCATCTTGAGCTGTAGAAGATTTGCCTGTTCCGATTGCCCAGATTGGCTCATAAGCGATGACAAGGTTTGCCACTTGGTCTGCAGTCAAGTCTTTCAAAGCTGCAGTGATTTGGCCTGCAACCCACTCGTTTGTTACGCCTGCTTCACGTTGTTCCAACGTTTCGCCGCAGCAAACGATCGGAGTCATGCCATTGCGTAAAATCGCATGTGCTTTTTTATTGATGTCTTCATTTGTTTCGTGGAAGTATTCACGTCTTTCAGAGTGGCCGATAATGACGTAGTCGACGCCTAAGTCCCCTAAAGCTTTCGGGCTGATTTCACCTGTGAAGGCACCCTCTTCTTCAAAGTAACAGTTTTGCGCGGCAACTTTCAAATCTGTCCCCTCTGTATCTGCTACCATTTTTTCTAAAAATAAAGCCGGTGCTCCAATAACAGCTTCTACTTTATCAGAAGCAGGAATCTTATTTTTGACAGCCTCGATAAATGCTTGTGCTTCCTTAGCTGTTTTGTTCATTTTCCAGTTACCGGCAATAATCGGTTTACGCAATATAATCACTCCTTAGATAGGTTGCTTATTTGTCAGAAATTGATGCTACACCTGGTAATTCTTTACCTTCAAGGTATTCCAAAGATGCTCCGCCACCAGTTGAGATGTGCGTGAAATCATCAGCAAAGCCTAATTGCATTGCAGCAGCTGCAGAATCGCCACCGCCGATGATTGTTACAGCATCAGTCAATTTAGCGATTGCTTCACAGACACCGATTGTGCCGCCAGCAAAGTTTGATAATTCAAATACGCCCATAGGTCCGTTCCATACAACTGTTTTTGCACCTTGAAGTTCTTTGGTGAACAATTCTACTGAAGCAGGTCCGATATCCAACGCCATTTGATCGGTTGGGAAATCAGCGTTTTTCACGATAGTGATTGCTGCATCATTGCTGAATTCATGAGCAACTTTCGCATCGATCGGTAAAATTAATTTATCGCCGGCACGTGCCAACAAATCTTTAGCCAAGTCAACTTTATCAGCTTCCAAAAGGGATTTACCGATTTCTAAGCCTTGTGCTTTCATGAATGTATAAGCCATACCGCCACCGATGATGACTTTATCGGCTTTGTTCAATAAGTGTTCGATAACACCGATTTTGTCGCTGACTTTTGCTCCACCTAAGATGGCAACGAAAGGACGAACGGGTTGGTCTACTGCACCACCGATGAACTTGATTTCTTTGTCCATCAAGAATCCGGCAGCACTTTCAAGGTTAGAAGCGATACCCACGTTTGAAGCATGCGCACGGTGAGCTGTACCGAATGCATCATTGACGAACAAATCGCCAAGGCTTGCCCAGTATTTTCCTAATTCAGGATCATTTTTGCTTTCTTTTTTACCGTCAACATCTTCAAAACGAGTGTTTTCGAATACTAAAACATCTCCGTCTTTCAATGCTGCGATAGCATTTTCCAATGCTTCCCCACGGGTTTCAGGAACAAACGTCACTTCTTTGCCTAGCAATTCAGCTAAACGATCAGCAACAGGTTTCAAAGACAATTTCGCTTTGTCTTCTTCCGTTTTCACTTTGCCCAAATGTGAGAATAAGATTACTTTTGCATTGTTTTCAATCAAATATTTGATTGTAGGCAACGCTTGAACGATACGGTTGTCATTCGTGATGACACCATCTTTCATAGGAACATTGAAGTCGGCACGAACCAATACTTTTTTACCGGATACAGCCAAGTCAGTTACAACTTTCTTTACCA
The DNA here is from genome assembly GCA_963730595.1 of uncultured Carnobacteriaceae bacterium. GTDB lineage: Bacteria > Bacillota > Bacilli > Lactobacillales > Aerococcaceae > Trichococcus. The sequence continues at coordinate 86,964 of CAVSSJ010000015.1, read as the reverse complement.
TTTTGTAGCCTCCTAAAGAGTAGTATTCACATAACAAAAGCGGAGAAGCGCGTTGCCTCACCGCTTTTCGTTATCTTGTACGATTTAACTTTCAGATATGAAAGAGTTGATCTTATAAGCTAGCAAATTGTACTAAAGTACGTACCAATTGAGAAGCGTAAGACATTTCGTTGTCGTACCAAGCAACAGTTTTAACCAATTGTTTGTCTCCAACTGTCATAACTTTAGTTTGTGTTGCATCGAATAATGAACCGAAGTTGATTCCAACGATATCGCTAGAAACTAATTGGTCTTCAGTGTAACCGTAAGATTCGTTAGCAGCAGCTTTCATAGCAGCGTTAATTCCTTCAACAGTTACAGTTTTTTCCAATACAGTCACTAATTCAGTCAATGAACCGGTAGGAACTGGAACACGTTGAGCAGCTCCATCTAATTTGCCTTTCAATTCAGGCAATACATCGCCGATAGCTTTAGCAGCACCAGTTGTGTTAGGAACGATGTTTTCTGCAGCAGCACGTGCACGACGGAAGTCACCTTTAGGATGTGGAGCATCCAAAGTGTTTTGGTCGCCAGTGTAAGCGTGGATTGTAGTCATCAAGCCTTCGATGATTCCGTATTCGTCATTCAATACTTTAGCCATTGGAGCCAAGCAGTTAGTTGTGCAAGATGCACCTGAAACGATGATATCATCAGCATTCAATTCGTCATGGTTAACGTTATAAACGATTGTTTTAACGTCGCTTCCTGCTGGAGCAGATAATAGAACACGTTTAGCACCTGCATCGATATGTGCTTGTGCGCCTGATTTGCTCATGAAGAAACCAGTACATTCTAATACGAACTCAACGCCAAGTTCTGCCCATGGAAGTTCCGCTGGATTACGTTGTGACAACACTTTAATGTCATTTCCGTTTACAGTGAAGAAACCATCGTGAACTTCAACGTCTCCGTTGAATCTTCCTTGAGTTGTATCATATTTCAATAAATGAGCTAACATTTTTGCATCTGTTAAGTCATTGATTGCCACAACTTCGATTCCTTCTACTTCTTGAATACGGCGAAATGCCAAACGTCCGATACGTCCAAACCCGTTAATACCAACTTTTACTGTCATACTGAGATTTCCTCCTTAGGATAATCAAAAATTTTTTATTTTAAAGGGTTATCCCTTTTAAAATCAGATTAGCTGCACCCATATCCGTAATCAGCCATGTTTGATGTGGTGCAAGTTTCATAAAAGCTTTAATTGCCTTGGCTTTCGATTGACCTCCTGCGATGGCCATCGCATAAGGTATCTTGTCAATTTCTTCAATTTGAAGACCGAAGCGGGATAATCGATAGACGATTTCGCCGTTCTCATTGAAGTAACAACCAAAGGCCTCACCGACTGCATCTTTTTCGTTTAAAGATGCTATTTCCTCCGGCGACATTTTCCGTCGATCCATCATAACCTTAGCATTACCGATGCTATATAACAAGCAATTCGCTTTTTTCATAACCTCTAAGGTATGCTTGATGGAAGGTTCGGATTTCATTGATTCATAGGCTTGTTCACTCAGATTGTCCGGAACAAAAAGCGCCATGTTTTCCCCGCCGACTGATTGGGCCATCAGATCACTCACGCTGTTGGCCTGAATGGACATCGATTCGCCTAATCCCCCGCGCGTCGGTACAAATACAAATTTTCTGTTTCCGGATAATTCCGGCGAAAAATGAGCTGCCGCACGAGCCATCGTATTCCCGCCAGCCACAGCGACAATATAGTCGCCTGCAGGCAGAAGCATGTTCAGCCCTTTCGAAGCCTCTTTCCCCATCTCGTCCAAGACGGTTGCGTCCAGATCGCTATCGCCTGGCACAATCCGGCAAAACTGAATGTTTAAATAATCAGCCAACGCCTTTTCTTCGGGACTCATCTTGTACAAAATCCCCACAAAGAGTTCCAGTTCAAGAAAGACCTCTTCCCCTTTCGGGGTCAACTGCATGCCGCTTTGAGAACTGGAAAGCAAACCTTGCTTCCGCAAAAAATCCGTCTCCGTCCGTAACGTTCTTTCGGATAAAGAAACTTTTTCCGAGAGGATACGTCTCCCAACCGGGGCATACATGTGAATACTTCGTAAAATATGATACCGGTTAATCAAAACCGTCATAATATCCGGAACAACTTGCTGCAAGACTGAAATAGACTCTTCCATAAAACCCCTCTTCTATACACATGGACACTCTTCGACCCGTTGTGTCACAAAGTGACCCTCGCATCTTAAAATAGGAGAGATAGTCTGGACGTAAACATTTTTTTTTTAGGTCTACCCTCTTCCGTTCTTACATTGTTATTTTATCAGTAAAACCAATACGTTTCAAGCTTTTTAGCAAATAAAATCATTCAAGGACAGATGTCGTTCGTTCAATGCGTCACGAACGACACCCTGCCACTGACGTTATTTTGATAATCGCTTCCAGAAATGTTGACAGGTCAATCTTTTCAGACGGGACCGGAATCGTCCCTGAAATGTTTATGTTTCCGCATATATTCGCTTGGATTGCAAATAAATTTCCCGATCAAAGCTCACCGCTGAGAAAAAGGAGGGGAAATGTGCCGCGTTCCGTCTCAATCTTCTTATTTTGAACCGCCATTCGGATATATTCACTCGGTTTGTTCAATCGCACGGCCAATGCATCCATATCAACCGGATTTAGATCGCCTTTATGCGCAAAGAAATCTGCCTGGGTCTCAACCAAGGCTTCCGCCACCTTCAGCAAGATCTCTTTCCGTTCATGCATCCCTTTTCTGATGATTTCCCATTCCGCCTTCTTCTCATCCAAAAAAATCCGGACATCATCATCTTCAAGCTCCATCATATCTTCATAATATTCTTTTTGAAAAACAATATACGGAGATCCCAGTTCATTGTATTTCACGATATTTTGCCCATCGGCTTCCTGCAGATAAAGATCCGGCCGATCGTACACTGAGATATTTTCACTGTAGCTTGAACCAGGTTTGGGATTCAGCGTTTGCACATAATGGAAGACAGCCATCACTTCCTCCACAGTGATCCCTGTTTTTCCCGCAATACCGGACCAGTCTTTATTGGTCAGCTCCTCGAAGAACGACTCCAATATATAGTAGGCAACTTCAGGAGATTGCTCATCCCTCTCCGTCTGAAGCAGCAAACATTCCTGAAGGTTCCTCGCCCCGACGCCTGGGGGATCCAATTGTTGCAACAGCGTCAAAGCATCAAGCATCTGGATGTCCTCCGCTTGATTCATCTCGGCGGCCTTGTGCAGATCGATCGTTACATACCCTTCAGGATTGATGAAATTCAACCAAAAATATGACCAAATCCCTTAGAGGAGTGTCCCTCATCGTTAAATGAATCTGCTCCAGCAAAAATGTATCCAGCGTCGGCATTTCCTCTGGAATTTGTTCCATCATCGACGCCATATCATCCGTATCATCTTTTTCAGGATGATACATCACCGGCCTTTCGACTCCTGCACGGGCATCAAATTCTTTATTTATCTTCACTTCCATCAATGGATTACCTAAGGCTTTTTGCTGCAGAAATGAAATCAGTTCATCGTTGCTTAACTGAATCAGTTCCACAGAATCCTGTTCCTGTTTTTTTTCTTCTGACTGTTTATCTGATAGCGTGGACAAAGCAGCTCACTCCTCTCTTCTCTAAACTATTTTAGCACAATTAACAGCCGATTGGAAACGCTGCCATATCAATGCCGCCATTTTCTGAACTGCTTCTGTCTCCAACATCCGGCGGAGGCCAGCAGCCTTTGTCGTCCGAAGCAATATATTTAAAAATAATGCTTGAATTTAATCCCATCATCCGCTATAATTACAAATGTTGCATGTCTCCTTGGTGTAATGGATATCACGTAAGATTCCGGTTCTTGAGATGGGGGTTCGATTCCCTCAGGAGACGTATTTCTCAGCAGTCTTGTACAAAAAACTTCCAGCGAGGGAAACCTTGCTGGAAGTTTTTTTGCATTAAAGGCTTATTTTTAGACAATCGCCATCGGGAACCTATATGATTTAGCTATGCTTAGCCGTTCCGAAAACGGCGTTGATCAACGAACAATATAATTGACCTTTTTTGACCAATGAGTTAAAATGGACAATGTAAAGCAAATTTTGATCAATCAGTAATATCGAGGAGGAAACATATATGAATTTAATACCTACAGTCATTGAACAATCATCCCGCGGCGAACGTGCCTATGATATCTATTCACGTTTATTGAAAGACCGCATCATCATGTTGGCCGGACCGATTGATGACGATACAGCAAACGCCGTGATCGCACAATTACTATTCTTGGACGCACAAGATTCAGAAAAAGACATCTACATCTATATCAACTCACCAGGCGGCAGCGTATCTGCCGGCTTAGCCATCTACGACACAATGAACTTCATCAAAGCAGATGTTCAAACAATCGCAATGGGTATGGCAGCTTCAATGGGAAGCTTCCTGTTGACGGCTGGCGAAAAAGGCAAACGTTTCGCATTGCCGAATGCTGAAATCATGATTCACCAACCACTCGGCGGAGCCCAAGGTCAAGCTACCGAAATCGAAATTGCAGCTCGCCACATTCTCCAAACGAGAGAACGTTTGAACAGAATCTTGGCTGAACGTACAGGCCAACCGATGGAAGTCATCGAACGCGATACAGACCGCGATAACTACATGACTGCCCAACAAGCAAAAGAATATGGTCTGATCGACGATGTAATGGTTAACTCCAAATCGTTGAAATAAGAATCCCTAGAGACTAGGACATTTGTCCTGTCTCTCTTTTTTGGAACAAAAAGCAGAGAAGAACAACAAACGGATTTCAAACGACGACTCCTTCGTGGATCGTTATTTTTAGTTTCAGCACACCCTCATATGACCGGCTGTGCCACGCAGATACGCAAAAAATTAGGCAGGAGCCGTTTTGGCTCCTGCCTAATTTTTTTGAGAAACAGTTTTGCGAAGACTGTTCCCTAGCGTACATAATTCAAAATGTGTTCCCACGTTTGCTTCTCGAACACAAGCATGGGATCGCCATCACCGATCACACCATAACCGACCATCAGCCCGGCAGAGAAAAGGATCATTGCCAATAGCAAGAAAATCAAAACCCGCACCAAAGTTGAAACTACGGGTTTAAAATCAAACTTCATCGCAATCACCTATCTTCCTTTTCTATTTTTTAGGTTGTGCAGCAATCTCATGAGTATGCCGGAAACGGAATTTGAGGGACGATTTTTTTGATCGATATTATTCAATAAAACGCCCGTTCCGAGCGCGACTGCATCCAACGGCTTTTCGGCAGAAAATACAGGCACTTTCAGTTCATCTGAGAACAATTTTTCGATGCCTCTTATCAACGCTCCACCACCTGTTACAACAATACCGGTGTTGATGATATCGGCGGCAAGTTCCGGCGGTGTCATTTCAAGCACCTCTTTCGCTTGTTCCACGATCAGCATCAGCGTTTCATGCATCGCTCCGTAAATTTCGATGGACGTAATGGTGATTGTTCTCGGCAAGCCGGTCACCATATCGCGGCCGCGTATTTCCATTATTTCATCTTTTTCAGGAGGCAATGCTGCCCCGATTGTTATTTTTATTTTTTCGGATGTTCTTTCACCTATCAAAAGCTTATGCTCTTTTTTCACATAGTTCATGATGTCAGCATCCAGCTTGTCCCCGGCAGTTTTGATGGAGCTGCTCGTGACAATGCCGCCCAGCGAAAGCACCGCTATATCGCTCGTACCGCCACCCATGTCAATGACCATGTTGCCGTTCGGTTGAAAAATATCCAACCCCGCGCCAACCGCAGCCACTTTAGGTTCTTCCTCCAAATAAACATTGCGTCCGCCGCTTTTTTCAGCAGCTTGGATGATCGCTTTTTGTTCAATCGTCGTGATGTTAGTCGGACAACAAATTAAAATATTTGGTTTTGTCAAAAATCCTTTCACATTCAATCGGTCGATAAAATGCGTCAACATCGCTTCCGTGATGTCGAAGTCAGCGATGACCCCGCCCTTTAACGGACGAATGACTTTGATGTTCGACGGTGTACGCCCAACCATCAGATAAGCTTCTTCCCCGACCGCCAAAACTTTGCCGGTCTTTGTGTCAATTGCAACAACGGAAGGTTCGTTCAAGACGATCCCTTTCCCTTTAACGTGTATCAGTACATTTGCAGTCCCTAAATCGATTCCTATATCTCTGGCCACGTTGATCTCCTCTCAAACATGCATTTATATTGATTTGTTTCCAATCTTGTATAATGATTATATTATTTTACGAATAATGCCTCAATATCAGCTTCATTCAATCTATTTTCTTCGGCTTCGTCGACGCGTTCAACATCCGCGCCCAACGCTTGCAATTTTTTATCGAATTCATAATAACCGCGGTCTAAATGTTTTAGATTGGTGACGCGCGTATAACCTTCAGAGACTAAGCCTGCGATGATCAATGCAGCAGCGGCACGCAAATCAGATGCAGCCACTTCGGCACCCTGAAGTTCGGTATTCCCGTGCAGAAGGACGGTTTGCCCTTCAATTTTGAAATCCGCATTCATACGGCGCAGTTCTTCCATATGCATGAAACGATTTTCAAATACGGTTTCGGTCATCGTGCTTGTGCCTTGTGATACCAGTTGCGCAATCGTCATTTGCGATTGCATATCCGTCGGGAAGCCAGGATGCGGCATCGTCTTCACGTCTGTCGCTTTCAAATATTTCGGTCCGATGACACGGATGCCGTTCTCGTCTTCTTGGAAAGCTACATGCATTTCCTTTAGCTTGGAGATAAGCGGTTTGTTGTGATCGGCGATGGCATCTTCGATGTAGACATTTCCGTTCGTAACGGCTGCTGCGATCATGAATGTCCCAGCTTCAATGCGATCGGGGATGATGGAATGGTCTGTTCCTTTTAATGAAGGGACACCTTCGATGCGGATCGTTTCCGTACCGGCGCCGACAACTTTTGCACCCATCCGGTTCAGGAAGTTAGCCAAGTCGACAATTTCAGGTTCGCGGGCAACGTTTTCGATGGTCGTTGTCCCCTCAGCCAGGGTTGCGCCCATCATAATATTCTGTGTTGCACCCACACTCGGGAAGTCCAAATAAATGCGTGCTCCCACTAATTTGTCAGCTTTTGCTTCAACAAATCCGTTCTCGATTTTGATTTCCGCTCCCATTGCTTCGAAGCCTTTCAAATGCAGATCAATCGGTCTCGTTCCGATTGCGCATCCGCCTGGTAATGCGATTTTGGCATGTCCTAAACGCGCCAAAAGCGGCCCCATCACAACGATCGATGCACGCATTTTACTTACATAGGTGAAAGGCGCTTCAAAATTGATGTCCCCGGAAGCGTCTGCGATGACGGTGTTTTCCTTTTCATTGAAATCAATTGCCACGTTTAAGTGCTTCAATACATTATCCATCGTAAAGACATCCGATAAGATCGGTACATTCGTCAGGATTGATTGTCCCTCACTAGCCAATAGCGTTGCAGCCAAGATAGGAAGCACCGCATTTTTTGCGCCTTCAACTTTAACTGTTCCTTCCAAGCGATTACCGCCGCGAACAATTATTTTTTCCATTAAAAATCCCTCCGAGAGTCACATCATGTGCCCGTTATATTTGGTATGAATCGTTTTTATCAAAATGACAGTTTTTTGTTTGAAGTAAAATATCTTGATCAGAGCAGTTCGTCAATCACAACTATTGAAACAGTAAATAACTGATATTCCTTGAGGCCATAACGAACGCCAAAAGAAAAGTGCTTACCGTATAACCTATTGCAATCGACAGAAACAAATAGAGCACCCTTGCTTCGCGTATGTGCCCTTTCTTTATCCATTTTTCAATTCTGATGGCTTTCAAAGACCAAAAAGAAATCAAAATAAATAACATATGAGAGAGCAATACCATCACGCCATTAAATAGTACCATGTCCACTTGTTACACTCCTCCCATATTCTCAAACTATACTAACATAAATATTTTGAAAAAAAAACCAAGTTGGCGTTTTTTATGGACGAATACAGTAAAATTTCCATGAGAAAACCGTTTACAAAACTTTTCCCGATGCGGTATAATAATATGTTTCCATGTTACGGAATGAAATTGCAGGTTAATTCTATTAGATAATTCATCGAGTCAATTTGGCTGATGCCATCCCTGCAGTTGGACCGAGCGGCATACCGGCATGAAAAAAGTGCCCGGTCTGCGCCAGCCTGTTGCCGCAGACCGAAATTTCCGAACTGCAGGACAGCAGGGAAACTGACTTATTGCGCATTTACCAGCTCTTTATTCCCAGACGAAACAAAAAGAAACGTCCTAGCAATGTGCTAGAACGTCCAATTTTATTGCATCTTACATTCAGTACAGGAAAGACTTTTTTATCTTGATCTGGTTTTTGAAACACCGATACGGTTGATAGCCTTGCTAAGTGCGATTTGGGCACGCTGGAATTCTTTTTCGTTCTTGATGTTGCGGGCTTCTTCCATTTTTCTTTCGGCCCGTTCTTTCGCGATTTCAGCGCGGTCAATATCGATATCCTTCTCGCGCTCTGCACTGTTCGCAATGATGTTCACGACATTATCACGGACTTCCATGATGCCGCCGTTTACGGCTATGTGATTTTTACTGTCGTCATCGGTTACTCTTGTAACTATCAAGTCTGATATGGCTAAAGGAACAATGATAGGTGTATGATTCGGCAAAATTGTAATGCCACCATCCGTCGTTTTCGCACTCACTTGCTTGGCACGGTGCTTAAAGACGGTACCGTCAGGCGTCACAACATTAACTTGTAAGAATGCCATTTCATTCCCCTCCTTTATACCCTAGATCTTTCGCTTTTTCTAATACTTCTTCGATCGTTCCGACATTTCGGAAAGCCTCTTCCGGAACGCCATCATATTTTCCGTCGACGATCCCTTTGAAACCACGAACGGTTTCACTGACTGGAACGTAAGAGCCTGGAATACCCGTAAAGGCTTCGGCCACATGGAAATTTTGCGATAAGAAGAATTGGATTCTTCTTGCTCTGTTAACCGTTATTTTTTCCGAATCGGAAAGTTCGTCCATACCCAAGATGGCGATGATGTCCTGCAATTCACGGTAACGTTGCAAAATGCGTTGTACCTGTGTCGCAACTTCATAATGCTCAGCCCCTACAATTTCAGGTGATAAAGCACTGGATGAAGAAGCCAATGGATCAACGGCAGGATAAATCCCTTGTTCGGTCAACTTTCTTTCCAAGTTCGTCGTCGCGTCCAGATGGGCGAATGTTGTCGCTGGCGCTGGATCGGTGTAGTCATCTGCGGGCACATAAATCGCTTGGATGGATGTGATCGAACCATCTTTGGTGGAACTGATACGTTCCTGTAATTGTCCCATTTCAGTCGCTAACGTTGGTTGATATCCTACTGCGGAAGGCATACGGCCCAACAAAGCGGATACTTCAGAACCCGCTTGGGTAAACCGGTAAATATTATCGATGAATAATAGCACGTCTTGTTTTTCTTCATCGCGGAAATGCTCTGCCATCGTTAACCCGGTCAACGCAACACGCATCCGCGCACCCGGCGGCTCATTCATTTGTCCGAATACCATGGCCGTTTTTTTACCGACGCCGGATTCTTCCATTTCGTGGATCAAGTCATTTCCTTCGCGGGTACGTTCCCCGACACCGGTAAAGACTGAAAGCCCACCGTGCTGTTCCGCTACGTTATGGATCAGTTCCTGGATCAGTACGGTTTTGCCTACTCCGGCACCACCGAACAATCCGATTTTCCCCCCCTTTAAGTAGGGAGCCAACAAGTCGATAACTTTGATGCCTGTTTCCAGTATTTCGAAGTTACTGCTTAACTGATCAAACGTTGGTGCTTTTCTATGGATGGATTCACGACGAAAATCCGCTGGGAAATCCTCTTTTAAATCGATCGCCTCTCCCAATACATTGAAGACGCGGCCTAACGTTTCTGTCCCAACAGGGACCCGAATAGGTGCACCTGTATCGTTTACGACCATCCCTCTTTGCAATCCATCCGTCGATTCCATTGCAATCGCACGGATGATACCATTACCAAGTTCCAACGAAACTTCTAAAATGATCGTTTCCTCTTTACCTTCAGCGTCACTTTTTTGTACAACAAGGGCATTGCGAATATCCGGAACCCCTACTTCCAATGGGAAGCCAACGTCTACTACTGGCCCAATTACTTGTACGATATGACCTTTTTTCATGTTTTTATTCCTCCCATTTGTCAATCTTCTAATGCAGAAGCTCCGCCAACAATTTCCGTAATTTCCTGTGTGATTGCTGTCTGTCTTACCTGATTATATTGGATTGTCAAATCACTAATTATGTTTGCCGCATTATCTGTGGCACTCTTCATCGCAGTCATACGGGCCGCATGTTCTGATGCTTTGGCGTCAATGATTGCCCCATAGATTAAGCTTTCCGCATATTGAGGAAGCAGAATCTCCAAAATATCTTCTTTGGTGGGTTCAAATAAATATTCCACTTCATATCCGACAGCTTCATGAGAATCCAAATCGGTCAAAGGCAGCATTTTTTCAGCACGATACTCTGATATCAGGGCATTAACGTGATGATTGTAACAAACATATAATTCGTCAAAGGCACCATTACGGTACATTTCAACAGCCTTCATAACGATATCACGCACTTCTTCAAAGGCAGGCTGATCCCCTAAATCTCTGATTTCGAATGGCACTTCGATGCCATTCTTTTTTAAGTCATCCGCAACCGCTCCACCGACAGAAAGAACAACATAATCATCTTTCGACTCATGGTCTAATGCAAGCATTTCTTTTGTCGCCTTCAGGATGGATGTATTATAACCTCCGGCTAACCCTTTATCAGAAGATACAATCAGGTAACCCGTCTTTTTGACCGGACGCTCAATCAACATATCATGAAAGTCAATTAAGTCTTGATTACCAGAAGCTTTACGTCCGTGTTCCTCCAGAAGCGAAAGTTGGGAGCTGGCTAAATGCGTAACGATTTCGCGGATCTTCGCTGCATATAGTTGATATCCTCTTACTTTTTGCTCTGCACGTATCAATTTGGAAGCGGACACCATTTGCATGGCACTTGTAATTTGACTTGTCTTTTTTGTGGAAGCGATTCGCTTCCGGATGTCTATTAAAGACGCTGCCATATTTTCACCTCAATCTTCATCGTTCACACCGCAGCTGACTTACTCAGCATGGGGAACAAAAATACCTGCAAACGAACCCAAAGCTGCATCTAATTCTTCCGTAGGCGGCAAATCTTTTGTTTCTGTAATGATTTGCATCAATTGCGGATAAGTTGAATGCATATAGCTGAATAATTCACGTTCAAAACGCTCAATATCTTGGACCGGAACCTCATCGATGAAGCCATGGGTCAAGGCATATAAGATAATGACTTGCTTTTCGACTTCAAGTGTTTTGTGCAAGTCTTGTTTTAGGATTTCAACTGTTCTACGACCACGACTTAAGCGTTTTTGCGTAGATAAATCCAAATCAGAACCGAACTGTGTGAAGGCTTCTAATTCACGATAACTAGCCAAATCGATACGGAGTGTACCGGATACTTTCTTCATCGCTTTGATTTGAGCCGAACCACCGACACGGGATACGGATAACCCGGCAGATAGCGCCGGACGAACGCCGGAGAAGAATAAATCGCTTTCCAAGAATATCTGTCCATCGGTAATCGAGATTACGTTTGTCGGAATATAGGCAGCTATATCGCCAGCTTGTGTTTCGACAATCGGGAAGGATGTGATGGATCCGCCGCCTAACGCATCGTTCAATTTTGCGGAACGTTCCAATAAACGGGAGTGCAAATAGAAAACATCCCCTGGATAAGCTTCACGGCCTGGCGGGCGACGTAAAAGCAAGGACATTTCACGGTATGCAGCCGCCTGTTTAGAAAGATCATCGTAAACAATCAAAACATGTTTGCCGTTATACATGAACTCCTCAGCCATCGCAGTCGCAGCATAAGGCGCAATGTACAGCATCGGTGCGGATTGAGAAGCACTGGCCGTAACGACGATCGTATAGTCCATCGCATGATGTTTCTTAAGCGTTTCCGTTAAATTACGGACAGTAGATTCTTTTTGACCAATCGCTACATAGATACAAATGACATCTTTTCCGCGTTGGTTCAGGATGGCATCCAATGCGATGCTGGTTTTGCCGGTTTTACGGTCACCGATAATCAATTCCCGTTGTCCACGGCCAATCGGCACAAGCGCATCCAATGCTTTAATCCCTGTTTGCATGGGCTCACGGACAGATTGACGATCCATTACACCTGGTGCAGGGAATTCAACGGGGCGCATGCCTGTCGTTTCGATGTTTCCTTGACCATCCACCGGACGGCCCAACGAATCGACAACGCGACCGATCAAAGCTTCCCCTACAGGGACTTGCATGATCTTTCCGGTACGTTTGACGATATCGCCTTCATGAATATTTTCATAAGCGCCAAAAATGATGATCCCGACGTCTTCTTTTTCAAGGTTTTGCGCCATACCGATTGAGCCATTGGTGAACTCCAATAATTCTCCGGACATTACATTTTCCAGACCCTTGGCACGGGCAATCCCATCCCCAAGATAGGTAATTTTACCTATTTCTTCAAATCCTGATACAGATTGAAAAGAGTCAATTCTTTGCTTAATTAAAGAACTTAAATCTTCCTTTACAATAGCCACATTTTTCACCTCTTCAACCTATTAATCTTGTAAGATATGTTTTTTCATTTCTTTCAACGTTGTAACGATCGTATTATCAAAGTAATGGTTTTCCGATTCTAAGCGAACCCCACCAACCACATCCGGATCCACTATTTGTTTGACGAAGATTGTTGCTTCGCCAATTTTTGTTTGGAATTTCTTGAGGATCCGTAATTTTTGATCTTCGGATAACGTTACAGCGGAAGTCAATGTAACATTCACAAATTTTTCTTTGTTCTCATAAATCGCATTAAATTCTTCAATGGAAGTCAAAATACCCTCAGTGGTAACCTTTTCATCCAATCCGGCTAAAAATTCCAGTGTATCCTTGGAGAGGTATTTCACAGCCTGTTGTAAACTTTCTTGTGTTGCGCGGTCGGACTGTGACGGATCGCCGCTGCCGGCTTGCGCAACTGAGATATTCACCAATTCTTTTAACTGATTCAATTCAACATGAATCTTCTCAGCTTTTTTTGAATGATCCAGATTACTAAAATAGGCTTGTACATAGGCTTTCAATGAAGAAGTTGAATTCCCCTCTTTGCCCATATTATTCATCCAGCCCTTCAATGAATTTTTCAATCAACGCATTTTGGTCCATTTGGTTGATTTCTTTGCCGATTATTTTCCCGGCGATATCAACCGATAATGTCCCGATTTCTGAACGCAAACTTTCAAGCGATTGCTTTCTTTCCAGTTCAATCTCTTTTTGCGTCAACACTTTGATTCTGGCTGCATCTTCTTTGGCTTCTTTGATGATCTGTTGTTGCATGTCAGTGCCTTCAGCCTGTGCACGGGTCAATATATCGTTCGCTTTGGCTGTTACTTCTTTTAGCTGTGCATCAGCATCGGCTTTTTGCTTTTCAGCTTTTGTACGAGCAACTTCCGCTTTATCGATATTTGCATTAATCATTTCTTCTCGATCTGTAAGGACCTTCATCAAAGGGTGCCATGCAAACTTCTTGATGAGAGCCATTAAAATAAGAAATGACAGTAATGTTACGATAGTATCGCCTAAGGCTGTAATCTCTCCCAATACGAGATTGGCTGTCATTCTCATCCCTCCTGTAGTCGTTTCAATTCAGCGTTCTTTATTTATTGAAAAATCAATAAGAAAGCTATAACAACTGCCATGATAGGGACTGCTTCAATCAAACCAACACCGATAAACATCAAAGTCTGTAATCTGTTTTGTAATTCTGGTTGTCTCGCAATCGCTTCAATCGTAGTAGAAATAACCTTCCCGTTTCCTAAAGATGCGCCGATGGCTGCACCGGCAACCGCAATAGCAGCTCCTATAAAGTTCATAATAATATTTCTCCTTTTCATATAAAAGTAATAAACTGCTTTTTTGATGCTCTTAAACCTGGATTATTAATGCTCGATCTTATGCGCCATATAAACCATCGTAAGAGTTGTGAAAACAAACGCTTGAATTGAACCGATAAAAATAGAAAAACCTTGCCACACAATTTGCAGCGGTATCCCGACAACCCAGGTCAGCATCCCATATGAGTTTGCCAACGAAGCTATCAACCCCAACAAAATTTCACCAGCGTAAATATTCCCGTAAAGACGAAGGGCCAGTGTCAACGTGTTAGTGAATTCTTCCAACAATTTGATCGGCATAAGCGGTGCAACCGGACGAATATAACTGTTCATGAAATATTCTTTAAACCCTTGTTCCTTCACCCCGAAATAATGGGTCAACAGAATCACGAGCAATGCCAATGCTAATGTAACAATGGGGCTTGCCGTCGGGCTCTTCCAGTAGGAATAACCGTCAACCTTCAGGATGACAACCAAACCGAGTATATTCGCTACCCAAATGAATAGGAATATCGTAAAACCAAGCAAGTGAAATTGTTGCCCCTTCTTCCAATCCAATGAATTTGATATCAAATTGCGGATGAAATCCACTAGATATTCAATCATCAATTGACCTTTTGAGGAGGGCCGGACAGTTAATTTCCTGGTGCCTATAAAACAAAACAAGAATACAATAATACATGTTACAAGCACACTGATTATGATATTCAAACTGAAACCCAAACCCATAAGATGTATGACTTTTGATTCAGCTTCCAATACGTTCACCTCTTTTCAATCCAAATAAAAAACAGCTATGCCTAGACTTATTTCATGCTCCATTATCATTAAAAGACGCGGTAAAGTAGACAACTCTTTCAGTTGTCTGCCCGATACTTTAGTCACAATATGTGGCTATTCATAAGTTTTTTGCATACCTGTTTGACATTGCCTATCATAACACCATCATCTTTGAAATTCAAAGAAATTCTGGGTTTTATAAATATATTTTTCGGTTTTTTATGAAAATGATGAAAACTCCCCGAAAAAAGTCGTAAAATTGCTTTTTAATAGAAAAAAAGGACTGAAGAAAATGCTCTTCAGTCCTCTAATTTTATGAAATACATCCTTGAAAACAAACCGATTCATAACGATATATTGGTTTTTGTCATGAAAACGAACAGAAATTGTTCAAGTTGCTGATAATCGGCTATTTTGTTCCGAATAAACGGTCGCCCGCATCCCCTAAACCGGGAAGGATATAACTGTTCTCGTCCAATCTTTCATCCAATGCCGCTGCGTAGATGTCCACATCCGGATAAGCCGTATGCAACGCATCCACTCCTTCCGGAGCCGCCACTAGACAGATGAATTTGATGGAAGATGGCGCTGCGCCCCTTTTCACCAAAGCTTCAATGGCTGCAATGGCCGATCCGCCGGTTGCAAGCATCGGATCCACGATGAACAATTGGCGTTCCTGGATATCTGTCGGCAATTTAACGAAATACTCAACAGGCTCCAGTGTTTCGTGGTCTCTGTACATACCGATATGCCCTACTTTTGCTGCCGGTAACATAGCCAAAAAGCCGTCGACCATTCCCAGTCCGGCACGCAGAATAGGGATGATGGCAACTTTTTTCCCGCTTAAGGTTTTTTGAGTCGTTTTAACTAACGGAGTCTCGATTTCAATGTCTTCCAAAGGCATGTCTCTCGTGACTTCATACGCCATCAGCATGGCAATTTCGCTTACTACCTCGCGAAATACTTTTGTACCGCAGTCTTTTTCGCGGATGATCGTTAATTTGTGTTGGATCAACGGATGATCCATTACATGAAATTCTCCCATAATTTTCAGCCTCACTTTTCATTTTTGCTCAATCCATTGTAAAGGAAATATTCTTCAAAAGCCAGTAAAAGTGCCTTACATTAGAAAAGCCTAACGTTCGTTCATTCCGCATTAAGATATCCCCTGGCGCGGACTATTTTTAGTTTTATTTCCCAACTCCTGACTGCATAAAGAAATACCCCGTCGGATAGATGCCGACGGGGTATTCGTTTTATTATTTTGCAGAAACAATTTCCTTGCTGTGCAAAGGGAATGCTTTCGTGATGGCTCTTACTTCCGCTCTCACTTTATCCAAAGCAAGTTCATCCTTCGCGTTGTTGATTGTATCGATGATCAATTCAGCGATTTTGCGCGCTTCGTTTTCTTTGATCCCACGTGTAGTGATGGCAGGTGTACCGACACGGATACCGCTCGTTTTGTTCGGTCCCAGTTTTTCGAATGGAATCGAATTTTTGTTTACGGTTATGCCGACCGTATCCAATAATTTCTCCACTTGTTTTCCGTTCAAGCCTGTGCCGGTAACATCTAACAGCAATAAGTGGTTGTCGGTTCCACCGCTGATGACGCGCAGATCGGAAGTATTGAACACGTCCGCCATCGCTTGCGCATTCTTGACGACTTGGCCGATGTATTCTTTATATTCCGGTGCAGCCGCTTCACGGAATGCCACCGCTTTGGCTGCAATGACATGCTCCAATGGGCCACCTTGGATACCAGGGAAAACGGCACTGTTCAGTTTTTTACCGAATTCGGCGTTAGCTAAAATAACCCCTCCGCGAGGTCCGCGTAATGTTTTATGGGTTGTTGAGGTAACGACATGTGCATATTCCACTGGGTTTTGATGATGGCCAGTTGCACAAAGTCCTGCAATATGGGCCATATCGACCATCAGGTACGCGCCTACTTCGTCAGCGATTTCTCTCAAACGTTTAAAGTCGATGGCGCGGGGGTATGCACTTGCGCCCGCTACGATCAATTTAGGCTGCTCTTTCACTGCGATTTCTCTTACGACGTCATAATCGATGATTTCAGTTTCTGGATCGACGCCATAGGCAACAAATTCATAGGTTTGACCGCTGAAGTTAACGGAAGCCCCATGCGTTAAATGTCCGCCATGGCTTAGATCCATCCCTAAGATCTTATCGCCAGGCTGAACCAATGCGCGGTAAGCGGCCATGTTCGCTTGCGAACCGGAATGCGGTTGAACATTTACATATTCGGCTCCGAATAATGCTTTCAGGCGATCGATCGCCAAATTCTCAACGACATCCACAAATTCACAGCCGCCGTAATAGCGGTGCCCAGGATAACCTTCGGCATATTTATTTGTTAAAACGCTACCTTGCGCTCTTAATACGTCTTCGGAAACAAAATTCTCGGATGCAATCAATTCGATTCCATTCTCTTGTCTTTCGCGTTCTTTTTCAATTGCATCAAATAACTCTTTATCCATATTTGCACCGTCCATTACTTTAGTTTTGAGTTGAAAATATTACTGGAAAAATATAAGTAGAGTATAGCACAGATTCCATGAAAGGAAAGCAGATTATGCTCACGATTCAAAAGAAACAACTAAACCCCTTCGATTCGCCTCTTATTTCCGAACGAAATGCTTTTCAAACCGGATATTTTTCGGAAGAAGCCTTCTCCAGCCTATTCATGAAAGCTATTCCGATGCCCTCTTTTTCATAGGCCTCCGCCAGAATCACTTGCACGGATTGCTCATCCATGTAGCGGAGTCCTGCATACAGGCGTTGGGACGCGCGTTGCGGTTCTGCTTTTGCCCCCAAAGAATAGACGGCATCCGCCTCATCGCGGTAGCGATCGAGCAGTTCTTCGGAAGCCAGTATGCCGATGTGTTTGCCTTCGCTTCTGTACTTAGCGATCACGACATCCCAATTTTCCGCACCGCCCTCGATCAAAATGACCGGTTGGGCAGGAGCGTAATGCTGATATTTCATCCCTGGGGCTTTCGGAGCCTCGCCATCTTTCGCCGCTGTTTCAGTATCTGCGAGTCTCCCCACAACCTGCTCCAGCTCCTCTTTGGTGATGGCGCCGGGACGCAGGATCACCAATCCGGCCTCGTTCGTCAAATCCAAAACCGTCGACTCCAATCCGATGTCCGTTTCACCGCCATCCACAATGCCGGCAATTTTCCCATCGAAATCATGCAGAACATGCTGCGCCGTTGTCGGGCTCGGCTTGCCTGAAGTGTTTGCGCTGGGTCCTACCAAGGGGAATCCCGTTTGCCGGATAAGCTCCAATGTCTGCTCTTGATCGGGCATCCTTAGCGCAACCGTCGCGTGACCGGCCGTAACCGTAGGAGCGAAGACACCTTCCTTCATCGGGAAAATGAGCGTAAGCGGCCCCGGCCAAAAGGCATCCATCAAGGCTTGCGCTTTTTCCGGGACAGAGGCGACAAATTTTGCGATATCCTTATCGGCGACGTGCACAATCAAGGGATTGTCGCTGGGCCTTCCCTTTACGGCATAAACATTTTTGACCGATTGGTCGTTGGAAGCGACAGCTCCCAAGCCATAGACCGTCTCGGTAGGGAAAGCGATCAGTTCGCCCTCCCTTAATTTTTGTGCCGCTTCGGCAATGGTTGTACGGTCGTATATTTTTGTTTCCACAGTTCCTGCTCCTTTCCGTTCTGTCACGCAATGAAATTCAAACGAGGCCGAGACAAAAGTCCCGGCCTCAGTGCATTGTTCTGCGAGCCTGTTGAGTAGTCGCGTTCCAAAAAGCTGTATCGGCTTGCATTTTTGTCTCATTCCATCCGTATTTTACAGCTGATCGATCTTTCATCGTGTTTTCGTCGGTCGCTCGCCTTTCAGCATCGCGCTTATTTCACGATGAGCATCCTGTCCAATCCGGACAAGTCTTTTTCGATGGTGACTGTTTTGTCGGGGAAAGCCTGCTTATAAAGTGCCAGCAATTTATCACCCTGTTTGAAGCCGATCTCCATAAACAGACAGCCGTCTGTCTTTAAATAGAACGGCAGCTCAAATGCCATTTTTTCATAGAGGTCCAGTCCATTGTTTTCAGCAAACAATGCGGTATGCGGTTCATATTCCAAAACGGATTTATCCATCAAGTGAATTTCATCTTCTCCTATATAAGGGGGATTGCTGATGATGCAATCAAAGGTCTCCAATTGCACCGGCTCCAGCAGGTTACCCTTCAGGAAACGGATCTCGGCATGTAATTGTTTCGCGTTCTCTTGCGCTACCGCAAGTGCGGATTCGGAAATATCGATGGCCGTCACGTCATCTTGCGGGCGTTCTTTCTTCATCGCAATGGCAATGGCGCCCGATCCGGTTCCGATATCCAATACTTTTTGCGGGCCTTTCCCTTCCAGCGCGGCTAATGCTCTTTGCACCAGTTCTTCCGTTTCAGGACGCGGTATCAAGGTCGCTTCCGTCACTTTCAATGGATAGCCGTAAAACCATTCCACACCGACAATGTATTGGATCGGTTTGCCGGCGATATATTCATTCAGGTCGCTCAGATATTGCTTGTGTTCCTCGTCCGAAATGGTTTCCGTGAAACGCATCAAAAGATCCGTTTTGGTCCATCCGAGCCGGTCCAACAAGAGACGTTCCGCACCCTGTGGACTTTTGTCGTTTTGTTCAAGATAAAGAGCGGCATTCTGCAATGCCTGTTGGTAGGTTAAGCCTTTAGATGCCACCATTGTTTAACAACTCCAGTTGTTGCGTTTGGTCCGACATGATCAACGCATCGAAGATTTCGTCCATCTTGCCGTTCAAAATGATATCCAATTTTTGCAGCGTCAAGCCGATACGGTGATCGGTCACTCGGTTTTGAGGGAAGTTATAGGTACGGATCCGTTCAGAACGGTCCCCGGTTCCGACAGCAGATTTGCGGGTCGCATCGTATTCCGATTGTGCGTCAGATGAAATTTTATCGTATACGCGGGCGCGCAAAATCTTCATCGCCTTCTCACGGTTTTTGATCTGCGAGCGTTCATCCTGCATCGCAACGACAATCCCTGTCGGCAAATGGGTCAACCGGACTGCTGAAGCGGTCTTGTTGACGTGTTGTCCACCGGCTCCGCTGGCATGATAGATGTCTACACGGATATCTTTATCCGCCATATCGATCTCCACTTCTTCCGCTTCCGGCATAACAACAACCGTAGCTGTAGAGGTATGCACGCGCCCTTGGGATTCCGTTTCCGGAACACGTTGCACGCGGTGAGCGCCGCTCTCGTACTTCAATTTTGAGTATACGCCTGAACCGGTGATCATCAAAATGATTTCTTTGTAGCCACCGATACCGGTGATATTGGCATCCATCACTTCGACTTTCCAGCCTTGGCTTTCAGCGTATTTGCTGTACATGCTGAACAGACTGCCGGCAAACAAGGCCGCTTCGTCCCCGCCTGCAGCACCGCGGATTTCCATGATGATGTTTTTGCCGTCGTTAGGGTCTTCGGGAAGCAGCAACAGTTTGATTTTTTCTTCCAAGTCAGCTTTCTCTTTCTTCAAGCTGCTCAATTCTTCTTTCGCCATTGTGGCCATTTCATCATCCAAATTTTCGGAAAGCATTTCTTCCGTGTCGGCTATGTCGGCCTCCACTTGTTTATAGTGACGGTACGTGGCGACTTTTTCGCGCAGGCCCGCTTCTTCTTTCGACAGTTCCATCAATCGTTTTATGTCGGAGATGACCGATGGGTCGCTCAATAGTTCCCCTAGTTCCTCATAGCGGATGATGAATGCTTCTAATTGATCATACATATTTTTTCAAAACTCCTCTTTATTTAAATGATCTCGATTTTCGCACCGTTAATCCAACGGCGGATGGTGATAATGTTTGCGGCATACCGGTAGATAGGCTTCATTGCCGCCGATTTGAATTTGTTCACCTGCGTAGACAGGCTTGCCATCGACAACGCGCATGTTCATGATCGCTTTTTTATGGCAATACCAGCAGATGGTTTTTATTTCTTCTATTTTATCCGCATAAAGCAAGAGATATTTCGAACCTTCAAACAGCTCATTCAGAAAATCATTTTTCAGACCAAACGCCATAACCGGAATATCCAATTCATCCACAATGGTCGCTAATTGGACGACATGGCCTTTGGATAAAAACTGAGATTCATCCACCAAAACGCAGGAAGGTTTGACAGGATTATCCTTTACTTCTTCGAAGATGTCCGTATCTTCCGTAACTGGAAACGCCTGACGCTTCAAACCAATCCGGCTTGATACATAACCGACTTCATCCCTGTCGTCGATTGCGCTGGTAAAAATCATTACGGATTTGTTCTGCTCTTCATAATTATAGGCAACTTTGAGGATCTCGATCGATTTACCGCTGTTCATTGCGCCATATTTAAAAAATAATTGTGCCATTATTTCCGCCTTTCCAAAAGAATACCAAGAAACTTCTAAAACAAAATAGTGAATAAAAATTATTGCAAAAAGAAAGGATGCCTTTTAAGCCATCCGTTCCCCAACATCTATTATCCCAATGCGTCTTCACAGAGATAAAAAAACTGAATAACATCCCGTATAATAATAGTAGGAAATAACGCCAAAGTCAATAAGATTCACTCTTCACTCGGCCTTCACTCCCTATGCAATCCCGGAAGAACGGCTGATCGATTTTTGATGCCCGTTTTACACGGCGCATCCTTTCCAAATCTTTGATTTGAGGGAGACGTTCGCACACTATCGCTGTTTTTCACTTTCTGCTATACTTACGCTATCGAAAACAGCTAGTTTTATGCTATGATGGCATGAGATATTATTAGTAAGGAGCGAATTTATTTGAGTATCCGCGGAACTATAGCAATCAACATCGGCAAGCTTACCCAATGGGGACTTCAAACATTTACAAAAGGCGGCACAAGCCTGCCTGGTAAATTAGCGGTTAAATTGGATCCAGATGTGTTGAAACATCTATCTGAAAATTTTGATGTAGTCATCATAACAGGAACCAACGGCAAAACGCTGACGACATCCTTGACCTATCATGTCTTGCAACAAAAATTCCCGAACATCTTGACCAACCCTACCGGTGCGAATATGGAACAAGGCATCATTTCAACCTTCCTGGATGGCTATTCCAGAAAAGTGAAGCGTGAAAAGGCCCTTGCCGTCCTCGAAGTCGACGAAGCCAGCCTAGTCAAGGTGACCAAGTTCATCAAACCGAAAGTCATCGTGAATACGAACGTCTTCCGTGACCAGATGGATCGTTTCGGTGAAATCTACACAATCTATCAAAAAATGGTCGACGGCGCTGCCTTGGCACCTGATGCCGTCATCCTTGCGAACGGGGACAGCCCCATTTTCCATTCCAAAGAATTGGTGAATAAACAGATCTATTTCGGATTCAATCACGAGCCGGATGGCGATACGGCTGCCCACTACAATACAGATGGCGTCCTCTGCCCGAATTGCCAACATATTTTGCGCTATAAGTTCAATACCTACAGCAATCTGGGGAAATACTACTGTCCGCATTGCGATTTCAAGCGTCCGGAGCTGACTTATGCGGTCACGAAAGTGAACAAGTTGACGCACAACTCTTCTTCCTTTGAAATCGATGGACATCCCTTCACGACGAATGTGGCCGGCTTGTACAATGTGTACAATGCGTTGGCTGCCTATTCCGTCGGTCGTTATTTCGGGTTGACGCCGGAACAGATCCAAGCCGGTTTTTCTGCGGCTCAACAAAAATTTGGCCGCCAGGAAACCATCAAGGTCGATGATAAGGAAATCATTTTGAATCTGATTAAAAATCCGGTCGGTTTGAACCAGGTCATCGATTTATTGAACTACGAAGAGGATCCCTTCAGCGTCGTCTCGATCCTGAACGACCGCCCTGCGGATGGAACGGATGTCAGCTGGATCTGGGATGGGAATTATGAAAAACTTTTGGACTTCGACATTCCAAAAGTCACGGTGAGCGGCATCCGCCATAAAGAGCTTACGCTGCGCATGAAAGTCGCCGGCATCCCGGAAGACCGATTGACAGTCCTGCCCGAGGTGACGGATGTCATCAAAGAATTCAAGAAAGCACCCACGAAAAAAATATACGTATTGGCCACCTACACAGCCGTTCTGCAATTGCGCAAAGAATTGGCGAACCAAGGCTATATCGCTGAAAGGATGAAATAGATGAAATTACGCATCTGCCACCTATACGGCAATCTGTTAAATACTTATGGCGATAACGGTAATCTTTTGATGCTGCAATATTGCGCTCGCGAAAAAGGCATCGATTTCGAGACGGAAATCGTCAGCCTGGATCAGCCCTTTGAGGCGGATAAATACGATTTGGTCTTTTTCGGCGGCGGCCAGGATTATGAACAATTCATCGTTTCCAAAGACATCAAAAGCAAAGCCGATCAGATCAAGGAATATATCGAAAATGACGGCGTCGTTCTTGCGATCTGTGGCGGTTACCAATTACTGGGACACTATTACATGGACGCTTCCGGCAAAAAAATCGACGGCATCGGCGCACTCGATTATTACACACTCAGCCAAGACAACAACCGTTTCATCGGCGACATCACGATTCATAGCGATGAATTCAACGAAACCTATGAAGGCTTCGAAAACCACAATGGCCGAACCTTCCTGGGCGAAAGCATGAAGCCGCTCGGGATTGTCCAAAAAGGCATGGGCAATAACGGCGAGGACAAGACAGAAGGCGCCCGTTATAAAAATGTCTTCTGTTCCTATTTCCACGGCCCGCTTTTGGTCAGAAACATCCATCTGGCCAATCGCATCATCGACATAGCAGTGGCGGAGCACAACAGCAAACTGGCTGTGAAATAAGAAATGAGAAAGCGGCTGGGACAAATAGTCCTAGCCGCTTTCTCATTTTCTAACAATTAATCGTAAACGTGTTCTCATTCCATCGCAAAAGACAGGACCATCATCAGCACGACGAACAGCAGGATGCCCGCTACAAAAGCCCAGGCTTGCCATCTGGCCATATTCATCGTGCTGCCGATTCCGAATCGCTTCTCGACGAATATCGACGGATCATTCGGATTGTAATACCATACTCCCCACTTCCAATAATCCTCTTCATCCGCTTCCGCAACAGTATCCGGCAATTCGCCTGCTTCGCGCAGAAACAATTTTTCCCCGCCCTGTCCGTATTTCCACGTCAGGTAAAGGCTGTAGCCCATGATGATAATGACGAATGGGACGGTTATCCAGATTATCCATTTAACGCCCGAATCCGCAAAGAACACACTGAAGAAATGAACGCCGCTTAACAGCAGCTGCGTCAAGATGCTAACAACCAAGAAGTAATAGGACCACGCCTGCCTGAACAATTTGCTCTGTTTGCTGGACAAGTCGGAAAGATAAGGCGATAGTTTTTGTTTTGATTTGATGAAGGAGTAATGGCTGAAAAAAAGAACGGGAATCATGAGCAGTTGCATCATCGGCAACATCAGCACCGACAAATAGGATTTGTCGACGATTCGATCCGGTTCATTGGCGCTGTTCCAATGGACGGGAAAACGTTCCGGAATCGCATCATAATAATAGAGCGTAATGCCGACCGTCACCAACACGATGAATAACTGAGCAAACACAAAGACACCGTTGGAAATGACCTTCAGATCCTTCTGATAGGAAGTATCGATGACGACCTTCTCCCTTTTCGGATCCGTCTTGATGTTGTTCGCCTTTTTCCATGCGCGTATCTTCTTCCGCTTTTGGAGATACAGCACAAAGGAAAGGATCATGTACACAAGCATCGCTGCAGTCACGTAAATACTGCTGATCATTTCCGCCTGACGCAAATCATCCAGCAATAAAAACAACAGGATCGGCAAGGCAAAAAGGATGCTGATGCTGATGTTTTGATAGAGATACTCTCTTTTCAATCTGATGATATAATCATCTTTCTGATGAGCGGTCGGAACCGTCACTCCGAAGGGAGTCCCTTTCCTGCTGTAGAAAGGGGTAATCCCGTTGACGAAGCCCAAAATGAAGAACAAGACAAACATGAATAAACTGAAAGCCAACATATCCATTACCCCTCGCTTTTAAATTCTTTTTCGATTGTATCCGACCATGCTTCGAAAGTCTCGTCGGAAATCGCATAGATTTTTTTGTCGATCATGATTTCCTGGAGCTTTTCCTGAAGAAATGCCTGCAGCTTATCATTCGATACAATGGCGCTCTTTTCCTTTACAAAATACCCTGTTTGTTTTTTTTCAAGGACGCCTTCCTCCACCAACAGGTTGTACGCCTTATTGACGGTATGCATATTTATTCCCAAATCCCCCGCCAGGCTGCGTACACTAGGCAGACCATCGCCGAAGTTCCATTCCCTCTTAACGATTCCTTTTTTTATCTGATACATCAATTGCGTATAGATTGGTGTATCGCTGTTGGGCAGTATTTCTATAAACATGCTCGTCCCCTCCTGTTTGTTATATAACAAATATAACACTTTTGCGGCACGAATCAATAAAAAACTGGAATCATCTAAAGAAAAGCGGGACAAGCCCGCCTTGCCTCGACTAGTAAGGAAACACCGTGACCCAAAAACGGTCAAGTACTCTGATGTCACATTGCGAGGCATTTTTGATGGTCTGATGAAAGGATTAAGCGATTGAAATCGCAAGAGCCATGACAAGTCGAACAGTATGTCTTGGCTCGCAGAGCCAAGAGGTCCCTTCATCCTTTTTCCGAGTGGCAGTTTTGGACCGCTAGACATCATGTGCTGGCGTGAAAGAAATTAGTAATCTGTGGAACACCTGTCGTGATGCGCTTCTTATATCAAAAAATTCTAAATTTTCCTAAATATTAAAAAACTCCTGGATGCGAACGACAACAGTCGATTCCCATCCAGGAGTTTTTTCGTTTTTTGAAGTAAAAAGGATTATATTGTTTATTTGTATTGAAACACTGCCGATAAGTCATAAAACCCGACGAACCCCCTGTTCGTCGGTTGTTTGTAGTGGAATGGAGGCCTGATCTACCGACAGGACCGCTTTTGCGGCGTCCTTTGTAATCTACCCGACTTTTTCAGCAGTTTCATTTTCCACTAAAAGCTTTTCGGCTTTCATTTTGAATAATAGGCTTGCACACAATTCTCTATGACGACGGACGTGTCGCACAGCATATCGATCGGATGTTGCTTCTGACGTTGGAATGCTGCCACCAGAAAGAGCAGCGGTATCGTCTTGAGGACGTAGCGGCCGATG
Organism: uncultured Carnobacteriaceae bacterium; assembly: GCA_963730595.1. Lineage (GTDB taxonomy): Bacteria > Bacillota > Bacilli > Lactobacillales > Aerococcaceae > Trichococcus. Next base: position 60,814 of record CAVSSJ010000015.1, on the reverse strand, counting down.
CCTTCCCTCAAAAGGACGGTTTCCCAACTTAGATTCTCTTCATTGAAGCAAACCACACGTATCCCGAAGATCATCTTCCCGATAGTCTGTCCGTTCGTAAATTTTGTCGTCAGAACAAAGTAGGCAAGATACAGCAGCAAATTCGCGAGCGTGAAGGGAGAAAAAGCGCCCCGCTCATAGATGGATATGCCCATCAAGATGAAGAGCGGCTTGATGAGGATGGCGGCAAGCGCGTAGATCAGCAGCAAATCAATCAAATAGGCTGCCAGTCTGATCCAAAATCCGGCATAGAAATAATCGGGAAAACGATGGAATGGCCGTTCCTTCTGTTCCGTCAGCCTGTTCTCCTCATCCCATTCCAGTTTCTTTTGCTGGATAGCGGCGAGTCGTTCCTCCTGATTTTTTTGGCTTTCATCCACACTACTCACCTCCATACAGATACATCAAGCGCGGGGCAGCCGAGGTTCCGAATGTTTCCCGCAATAGCCGTAATTCGGACAACACTTGATTTTCTTGATCCGTCACCTTGCTTACGGCTTGGCTGAACAACCATGAAAAATCGGAGAACGGGATGGATGCCGTTGCATAGTCAAAGACTTCCGCATCCTCCAGACCATTCTCTGTTTTCATGGCGGCAAGCGCGTCATCGGTGTAGGCAATCTCATCCACTAACCCGATTTCTTTCGCTTGCGTTCCGGAATAGATCATCCCAGTCGCGATTGCCCGTACATCCTCTATCGGCATAGCTCGGCCTTCCGACACGACCGCCACAAAACGCGTAAAAGCTTCATCCACATAAACCTGCAGCAGCTCGCGCTCCTGGTCCGTCATATCCCGGTCCGGTGAGCCGATGTCCTTTAAATCGCCCGATTTGATCGTATTGTACTGGATCCCCAGTTTTTCGAGCAAACCCGCGTATTCGACGGCTTGCATGATGACGCCGATGGAACCGGTCGTCGTTTCTGCGGTGGCGTAGATTTTATCCGCTAATGCGGCGATGTAGTATCCTCCGCTCGCAGCCATCCCTTGCATCGATACATAGACGGGAATGCCCTTCTCTTCTTTCAGTTCAAGCAACTTGTCATGCGCTTCAGCACTTTCGTACACGCCGCCGCCAGGGCTGTCCACAATCAAGAAGATTCCCTTTACGGTATCATCTTCGCGGATGGCCTTTAATTGCTCCAAAAAGAGCTCATGGTTATAGGCGGTAGCATCCCCCAAAATGCCTGACGATCCGGAACCGATTGTCCCTTCGACGCGGAGGACCGCAATCCGGTTCGCTTTATCGCCGTTTTCCTGGATGTTTTCCTGCAGATCTGTTCCCGGAACCAAAGTCCCCGTCAACTGACCGATCGCATCCTGGGCTTGACTATCCAACCGTGCCGATAAAAAATTTGACCCTATGGAGCTCATAAAAATCACAATGGCTATGCCGACTGCTATCCATCTCTTTTTATTCACAAATAGACCCCTCTCTTCCGGATGAACTATTCGTCATCCATGTCCAGCTCCTGCAACTCTTCCGATTCCCCTGTCTCTTCCTCAAAATATAACCCGGAAATTTCTTTATACCACTCGAAGATATGCATGAAGAGCACTTTGAAAACCGCATAGCCCGGAATACCGACGATGAACCCCATCAACCCGAACAGTTTCCCTGCCGTCAGCAAAACGATGATGATCGTCACGGGATGGACCTCCAGACTGCTACCCAATACTTGTGGCGAAATGACGCGCCCTTCAATGAATTGTTCGATTGAGAAGAGGATCAGGACCTTCACCAGCATCATCGGCGAATCCACGATGCCGATGATGACGGCCGGTATCATCGCGAGGAACGACCCCAAATAAGGGACGATATTCAAAAAGGCCGCCAGGACACCTAAGACAACACCGTACTTCAAGCCGATGACGGAATAACCCAGCACAAACATCACGCCCACAAAGAAGGCCACCGTTATTTGGCCGCGTACATATTGGCTGATTTGGTTATTTATTTTTTTCAACAGTACATCGATGGATTCCCTCACGTTTGTCGGGAAAAACTTTATGAAGCTTTGCGGCAACTTCTCCCCCTCCTTCAATAAATAAAAGAGGATGATCGGCATGGTGATGATGCCGACGAAGGCGTTGGTTACGATGCCGACAACATTCCCTAAACCGCTCACGGTGTTCGAAAGGATTTCGTTCACTTTTACCGATACGGATTTGAAAATATCCGCATTCAGTTGATTGATTTGATTTTGCAGGGAGGTGAACCAATCATAGTTGACCACTTCCGTTGTCATCTTCTCGATGGCCGTCCAATAACTTGGAAAGTCATTGATGATCCCCACCGTCTGATCACGGATGATGGGAATCAGGATAGCGAATCCCCAAACCAAGAGCAGCAAGACGACGACAAGCGCAATCCATATCGCCCAGAGTCTGGTGGTGCCTCTTTTTATCATGAAATTCACCAAGGGGTTCAGCAAATAGTAAAAAATGCCCCCCAGCACCAACGGAAAACCGATGACACTGAAGAAACTGCCGATGGGTTTAAACAGGTAAGATATCTTCGAGAAAACCAAAATGATCAATAAAACCAGCAAAAGGATCAACAAAATAGTGACGAATTTATTGTTCAGGAACCATCTGCTGAACCAATACCCCTGAACAGCGTTCTTTTTATTTCCCCTGCGAGGAACTTTTTCCATTATAGATCACCTTCAACCTTCGTTTTGTATGTGATGGTTGTGCCATCCGTGATAGCAGGCATCGTGTACGGAGCCAGGTAAACGCTCGTATCCAAAGGCGCCTCGCCTTCGCTTTTAAAAATGAAGGTCGTGTGGCCCAGCGACCGGAGATTTTCATGGACGGAAGATCCGATAAATGCAATCGTATATTCCTGCTCATCGAATAGGATGGCATCTCCTCTTCGTAGCTCTGTCCATGGATCGTTCTGTTCAAAACGCTGGATGACGGACACATTCTGCAGCGCTTCTGTCGCCGTCTCGCCAAATAAAATGACCATGCGATCATCCTTGTCGATTGCGTCTTTCCCTATTCTTATAACTGTGCTTTGCATTGCTTAATTCTCCTTTTTCGTTGCATGTTTACACCTCTTATTTTAGCACAGTTTTCTTTCCAAACCATCAATTCCCCCTGAACGAAGGCGATTTTTTCAGCAGCGCTTTCAGCCGACTGGAAAAGTATGTCTGCGGACAATAATAAATCGTTTTCCCCCTACCTTTATGTGAACGTTTTGCTATAATTGATGTATTACAATTTTTGGGAGGTATTCTGGATGGAAGAAATTTTATATCTTGGCTCATACACGAAACGTTTAAGCAAAGGGGTTCATCAAATCGTTTTGGATACAGAAAAAAAAGAACTGCGCGATTATCGCATGATTGCGGAAGTCGATAGCCCTACTTATTTGGATTTATCAAAAAACAAAGATTTCATGTACACCATTTCAAACACGGCTGAAGGCGGCGGTATCACCTCATTCAAACGCAATGCAGCCGGCACGTACGATAAGATCGCAGACAGCTCTACGGAAGGCTCTGCGCCTTGCTACATCTCTTACGATGAAGACCGTAAACTCCTTTTCACTGCAAACTATCACGGCGGTTTTGTAACCGTTTATAAAGAGAATGCTGACGGCACATTGACCGTAACCGACCGCGCGCAGCACGAAGGATCCAGCATCCATGAAAACCAAACAAAACCGCATGTTCATTACACCAGACTATCCCCAGACAAGGAATTCCTGTTGGTCTGCGATTTGGGAACGGATCGCATCTATTCTTATGCCGTAACGGAAGAAGGGAAACTGGAAGAGAAAGCGCGTTACCAAGCAACTCCCGGCACCGGTCCTCGTCACCTCGTTTTTCACCCTAACGGTAAGATCGTCTACCTTTTCGGCGAATTAAGCAGTGATCTTGAGGTATTGCGCTATGACGAAAAAAATGGCTCTTTCGCTCTTCTGCAAGTCATCCCGACCATCCCGGCGGAGCACACCGGCTTTAACGGCGGTGCAGCCATCCGCATTTCGGCAGACGGAAAGTTCGTTTATGCATCGAACCGCGGACATGATTCCATCGTGGTATACGCAGTTTCCGAAAACGGCGAAAAGCTGGAATTGGTGGAATATGTGCCTACGGAAGGCAAGACGCCACGCGATTTCAACTTGGATCCAAGCGGAAAATTCGTGATTGCCGCCCATCAGGATTCCGATAATTTGACCTTATTCGAACGCGATGCGTCGACAGGCAAATTGACGTTGCTTCAAAAAGATGTGTACGCTCCTGAATGTGTCTGCGTATTCTATTGATTCTTATTTTCCGATAAGACGCTACTCTCAAAAAACTTCCCGTTTATCATCAACGGGAAGTTTTTTTGTCACTTCGCGCCCTTCTCTTTCATGCCGCCGTCTTTGAAAAAACAGAACACCTGACAAGGCTAAGCAAATACCATGCGCATTCCTGTTTTTTTGCGTATACTCAAAGAAAGCTTCAGAAGTATGAGAGGGGAAAAGACATGATCAGAGGATTCCATCATCTATCGGCGATCACGAAGGATGCAGACAGGAACATGCAATTTTACACACAGGTACTCGGGCTGCGTTTGGTGAAAAACACGGTCAATCAAGAAAATTTGAAGGATCCCCATTTGTTCTACGGGGATTACCAAGGCAATCCCGGTACGGTGCTCACTTTTTTCGAAATTCCGAAGGTGGGGAACCGTCAAGATGAAGACTCTTTTTTTCATACCGTCTATTTGAAGGTTCCAAAAGGAAGTCTGCCGTTCTGGAAAGGACACCTTTCCTTGAACCGGATTTCCTTTAATGAAGGAAGCGGAAGTGAATTGCTGTTTGCGGACCCGGATGGCATGGACATCGGCTTGATAGAAGTGGACGGCATCATCGCCGCTGAGAACGCAACGCGCCATACGGCTATTCCAAGGGACAAACAAATCATCGGCATCCACGGCATCCATTACACCGTCAGCGCCCTTGAACAAACACTGGCCTTTTTCACCCAAGTGCTGGGGATGCATTCGGAGGACCATATCGTCTACCCGCAGGACTCCCGTGAAAGTGTGAATTGGTTGGCGCAATCGACAAGCACGAAAACGTCCCGACTCGGAAAAGGCGCAATCGACCACATCGCCTACAGCGTTCCCGATGCCTCGGATTTTGAAGCCATTTTGGCCAAAGCAAAAGAACAGTCTATTTTAATCGAGAAAGTCAGCGACCGCGGCTATTTCAGCAGCATCTATCTGCGCGAACCCAGCGGTCTGAGGATAGAGGTTGCCACAGAAAAACCCGGTTTCATCTTGGATGAACCGTTGGAGCATCTCGGCGAGTCTTTTGCCTTGCCGGATTTCTTGGAGCCGAAACGGGAAGAAATCGAAGAAAACATCAGAAAAAGAAAGAAGGTTTAGCATGCACCATTTCAAAACAAAGGATTTAACCGCTAAGCAGATGTACAAATTCCTCAGCGGCAGCATCATCCCGCGCCCCATCGCATGGATTACGACACAGAACCCGGAAACCAAGATCGTCAATGCCGCACCCTTCAGCTTTTTCAGTGCCGTCTCGAATGTCTCCCCTCTGCTTACGATCGCCATCTTGCGTAATGGCGGGAAGATAAAGGATTCCGCTAAAAATCTTTTGTCAGGGAAACAGGGTGTCGTCCATATCGTCAGCCAGGAATTGGTTGAAGAAATGAATAAAACATCCGCACCGCTTCCCGATACCGAAAGCGAGATCGATCTGACCTCGTTGACGCTGACCGAAAGCCATTCCGTATCCGTGCCCGCCATCAAAGAAGCCAAGATCCGGATGGAAGTCACCTTGCACCAATATGTCCCCGTCATGGATGATGAAGGGAATGTCATCACCGATTTGTTCATCCTGCAGGCAAATGAATTCTATTTTGCTGATTCCGTCTTTGACGAAGAAAAACAATATGTTCTGGCCGATCAGTTGAAGCCGGTCGCCCGGCTGGCCGGAAACGAATACGCGACGATCGGTGATATCTACTCGATCGATAGACCCAAATAAGGAAGAGGCTGGGACAAAAGCCCCAGCCTCTTCCTTATTTCCTGACAATTAATCGTAACCGTGTTCCAAAAAGCAGACCCGACGTCACCTCACGAAGAATGCTCAGATGGTCAGTGACCATCCTCCGCTTATTCGCTCCAGTGATTCGGCTCTAAACGCTTTTTGTCTCACTCTCTTTTTATTATTCTTTCGTTGCAATGCTTCCGATTTCAGCGTTCACGGCCGTTTCGCCGGTTCCGGTCAAGCTGTAATTTTTCACTTTATCCATGTTTGTGATGACAACAACCATGGCGTTATCTTTTTCGGCAGCCTTCAACTGCTCTAAATCAACTTTGGCAATCAAGGTATCCGGTGTAATGGCTTGGCCCTCTTTCACAAAAACTTCAAACGGTTTGCCGTTCAATTCCACCGTATCCAAGCCCATGTGCACCAACAACTCCACCCCATTATCCAACTGGATGCCGATTGCGTGCTTTGTAGGGAAGACGCTTAATACTTTGCCCTGTGCTGGCGAATAGATATTCCCGTCGGTAGGAATGACCGCGAATCCGTCACCCATCATTTTTTGAGAAAAAACTGGATCTGAAACTTCTGAAATGGGAACTACTCTCCCGTTGACTGGTGAAAATAAAATTGCTTTTTCAGCAAGTTGTTTATCTTTTTTTAAAAAGCCAAACATACTATCGCCTCTTCCTAATTAATAATCTTATCATTCAAATTCTACACTTCATTTTAACACAAATGTGTCGGATTTGTTACTCTTTTTCATAACGCTTACAAAAACAAATTGCCAGTAGGCTCCGGCAAAAAGAAGTGTATTGAAACATAGTGGAAGGAAAAATCATAATAAAAACACATTCTCTCATGAAAAAAAGTAACAACCCTAGGCCTAAAGTCCCGTTTTGATGTGTATTTTCTGAAAAGTATTGGCTTATCTTTTTTGTTTCGCTATACTTAGGAAAGAATAAAATTACATTTTGAAAGGACTGAATATGGACTTGATAGAAATTATAAAAGCAATCATCCTCGGCATTGTTGAAGGCGTCACGGAATGGCTACCGATCAGCAGCACCGGACATATGATTTTGGTTGAAGAATTCATCCAATTGAATCTTACGCAAGAATTTAAAGATATGTTCTTCTATGTCATCCAACTGGGAGCTATCTTGGCAGTCATCGTACTCTACTTCCACAAGCTGAATCCTTTTTCACCCACTAAAACAAAAACAGAAAAAACGCAGACGTGGGATATTTGGAAAAAAGTTGTTGTCGGCTGCATACCGGCTGCCGTAATCGGGCTGCCTTTGAATGACTGGGCGGATGAACATCTCTTGAACGCAACCGTCGTAGCCATCGCCTTGATCGTCTACGGGATTTTGTTCATCGTTGTTGAGAACCGCAATAAAGACAAGGAGCCTCATGTGACGGATTTCAGCGAGCTGACATACAAAACGGCATTCCAAATCGGATTGTTCCAGGCGCTTTCCATCATCCCGGGCACCTCCCGCTCCGGATCGTCGATTTTGGGCAGCATGGTTTTGGGGACTTCCCGCTTCATCGCGACCGAGTTCTCCTTTTTCATGAGTATTCCGATCATGTTCGGCATCAGTTTCTTGAAGATCATCAAATTCGGCTTCCATTTCAGCGGATTAGAGGCAGCTGTCCTTTTATCCGGAATGATTACGGCATTCATCGTGTCCGTCCTGGCCATCAAGTTCCTGATCGGCTACTTGAAACGGAATGACTTCAAGGCCTTTGGTTGGTACCGCATCGCACTGGGCGCCATCGTATTGATCTACTTCTTCATTTTCTGACGAGGCACCAGCTCCCGTCCACAATTACTGTGGATGGGATTTTTTTATGTTCAATTTTCGGACAGCTTAATCCTACAGCCCATTATTTATAATGATTACAATTTAGAAGAAGCGATTATTATTAATGACAACCGTCTTTCCTGCAGTATCATCCGTTACGAATGTGTCTAAATTATGTATATTGAGAATGATATTCATTTCTGTTTGATTGTAATGATTATAATCTGCATACTTAAAGTGCTATGATTCAAATAGAAAAAGAAACAAAAAAAAGGAGTGCTTAGTATGAAAGATCTATTAAAGAATAAGGCGATGATCGCTACCATCATCAGCGGTATTCTCATCGTTATCGGAATCATCTTGCAATGGCAAAATTTAGATACAGCAGCAGCCATCATTTTCGTCCTTTCCTTTGTAATCGGCGGTTTTAAGCAAGCAAAAGAAGGCGTCATCGATACCTTTGAAAACAAACACTTGAACGTGGATATTTTGATGGTCCTTGCGGCAGTCGGCGCATCCCTCATCGGTTATTGGATGGAAGGCGCATTATTGATCTTCATCTTCTCGCTTTCCGGCTCATTGGAAGAATACGCTATGGATAAGAGCACAGAAGCCATCACCGCTTTGATGAACATCGTGCCTGATGTTTCCAAACGCATCAAAGCGGACGGCACAATCGAAGAAGTCCCAACGAAGGAATTAAAAGTCGGCGATACGTTGCTGGTTCCAAAAGGAGCAAGCATCCCGATCGACGGCGTCATCAAGGAAGGCCTCGGCTTGATCGACGAAGCTGCCATTTCCGGCGAGTCGGTTCCGGTGGAAAAGAAAGTCGGCGATGAAATATTCGGAAGTACGATCAACTTGAACGAAGCCATTAAGATGACCGTAACAAAAGAATCGAAAGATACCCTATTCGCTAAGATCATCCGCATGGTCGAAGAAGCGCAAAGTACCCCTTCACAAACGGCCAGCTTCATCAACCGCATCGAAAATACATACGTAAAAATCGTGTTGATATTCGTTCCTGTGATGATCGCCCTCTTCTACTTCTTGCTGGACTGGGGCTGGAATGAATCCTTCTACCGCGGCATGGTATTGCTGACAGTGGCATCCCCTTGCGCATTGGTTGCCTCGGCAACGCCCGCTACCCTATCCGCCATTTCAAACGCAGCAAAACGCGGCATCCTGTTTAAAGGCGGCATCCCGATCGAGAACTTCTCGCAGATGGATTGCATCGCCTTCGATAAAACAGGGACGTTAACGGAAGGCAAACCAAAAGTAACCGAAGCAATCTATGCAGCTTCCGAAGATGAAAAGCATATCATGTCAGTCGTGTATGCTTTGGAGCACAGCTCAACCCACCCGATCGCAATTGCTCTAGTGAATTATTTGGACACAAAAGAGTACAGTCACACAAAAATGGACTGCATCAAAGATTTGACAGGATTCGGGCTTGCAGGCTCCGCTTTCGGCAGCGACTGGAAAATCGGCAAACAATCCTTTGTTGTATCGGAGAACCAACAAAACCAACAGTTTGTTGCTGATGCTTTCACCCTTGAAAAAGAAGGCAAAACCGTCATCTATGTTTCCAAGGATGATAAGGTAGTCGCTTATTACGGCCTATTGGATACACCAAAAGAAGATGCGAAAGATATGATCGCCTTCTTCAAGGCAAACGGTGTCCACACCATCATGATCACCGGCGACAATGAAGCAACCGGCCAAACAATCGGCAAACAATTGGGTGTAGATGAAATCCGTGCAAATTGTCTTCCAGAAGATAAGACGACCATCCTAAGAGACCTACAGAGCCAGTATAAGCTTGTCGGCATGGTTGGGGATGGCATCAACGATGCCCCTGCCTTGGCAAATGCCGATATCGGGATTGCGATGGGCGAAGGTACAGATATCGCAATGGAAACGGCTGATGTTGTCTTGATGAAAAATGAGTTGGACAAATTAGAATATGCATACGGTCTCTCTATTAAATTGAAAAAAGTGACGATGCAAAACATCATCTTTTCGGTATGCGTCATCCTCACGCTGATCACTTCCAATCTATTCCAATTGATCAACTTGCCGCTAGGCGTGGTTGGCCACGAAGGCAGCACAATCTTGGTCATCTTGAACAGTCTCCGTCTATTGGCAGCCATCCCAACGCATGCCTCGAACAAACCGATGAAACCAGTAATCAAAAAAGAAGCAGCACAAAAGGCTGTCGAAGAAAATTAATAAAACGAGGGGCGGAAATGAATCCGTCCCTCATTTTTTTCGGGTTTATCCGTTCCTTCCGAAGAAATTCAACCTTCCCTTTCATTATGCACAAAAGCTCCCGTCAACCTGGCCGTTTACAACGGCTTGGTTGATGGGAGCTTTCTCGTTTAAAATATGCAGGCGAAACAGATGGAATCTGCTTTTTCGCTTATTTATTGGTTCTTGGGAAAAAAGCATCGTAAAGAGCTTTTACGGCTCTCGCTTCATCTTTTTCGTCGATGCCGAACATGACGCTGACCTCTGATGAACCTTGGTTGATCATCTCCAAGTTGATGTCTGCTTCCGCCAACGCTGTACAAGCTTTTGCAACCGTCCCCACGGATGATACCATTCCTTCGCCGACGATCATCAGCAAGCATAGGTTTGGCTTGATGCTTACATCATCAGCATCCAATTCCGTCTTCAAACGGTACAATAATTCTTGCTCCTGCTGCATGGTCATTTGATCTTCGCGCAGGATGATGGATAAATCATCGATGCCTGAAGGCATATGTTCAAAATTCAAGCCGAAATCTTCAAATATTTGCAGCACGCGGCGGCCGAAGCCGATTTCTCTGTTCATCAGGTATTTGCTGATGTAGATGCCGATGAACCCGGTCGAGCTGGCAATACCGGAGACGATATGCTCGTTTGCCGGTCTTGACTTGGTGATGCTGGTCCCTGGTGCGGATGGATTGTTTGTATTTTTTACCACCACTGGGATTCCGGAACTGAAAGCCGGTTGCAAGGCTTCATCATGGAAAACGGAGAAACCGCTGTAAGATAATTCACGCATTTCACGGTAAGTCAGATGAGCGATTTTCTTAGGGTGTTTCACCAATTTCGGATTTGCCACATAAATGGCATCGACATCCGTGAAGTTCTCATACAAGTTGGCTTTGACGCCGTTTGCGACAATCGCACCCGAAATATCCGATCCGCCCCTAGAGAAAGTCAACAATTCGCCTTCTTTTGTATACCCGAAGAATCCCGGGAAGACGATGACTTCCTTGATATCCCTCAAAGCATACAAGTTTTTATAGGTTTCCGGCAATACGCGGGCATTGCCCGGGTCGTCGGATACTAAAAGTCCGGCATCTTTCGGATTGACATATTTGGCGGGTATTCCTTCTTTGTTAAAGAAGGCAGCAATCAATATCGCATTGTTGTCTTCTCCACTCGCCTTAAAAGCATCCAGTGCATACCATTCATCTTTGAACTTTGTTTGAATCAAATCAGCATAATTTTTTGAAATTTCTTCCATAATACTGTTATCGAGTTGCAACTCGTCGACGATGTCCTGATATCTCTTTATGATTTTTGCCAGAGTAACGTGATAATCTTCTTTTTGATTCACTTCATTCGCCAATTGGATCAATAAATCGGTTACTTTTTCGTCGGAATCATTTCTCTTGCCTGGAGCGGAAACGACAACAATTCTTCTGTCCGCATCATCTTTTACAATCTGCAATACTTTTTTCAATTGAGTTCCATTTGCAAGTGAACTCCCGCCAAATTTAATTACTTTCAAGCCGCACACTTCCTCGTATAGTTTCTTTAATCAGATTCTCATTTTTTCTTTGTTTTATCATTTATGTTTTAGAATATCATCATCCGGCCCGTATGGCAACACATTTTAGGTTCTTTCCAAGCGTTAAGTGAATTTTAACACATAGTGACAGCCTTCGATAAAAACACATTTGGGCTAATCACCTACGACTGGAGATGGCCACATTTTAGAACTGCACAAATTTTGTAACATATTTGTATTATGAATGCTATGGTCATTTTCAAGAAAAAGAATATACTATGGGAGTAAGTTAATTTAGGAGGTCATCGGATCAGTGGAAAAAAAGAATCCTTGGAGGATGTTATTCGGATTGTCTGTTTTAGCAAGTATCAGCTCAGCATTGTTTCAGTCGAATTGGAAGAAAAAAGGTTCCGATAAGACGAATGTATCTACCTCATTAACGCCCTATGTCGGTACTTGGAAAAATAATAATCGATCCTTGAAGGTTGAAATTACTGATGACCTGGACATCTTGATCAACAACCAGACATTGGATGCAACGCTGGAAGAAGTGAAGCCTGATGAATTAGTGTTCCGGGACCATTTCGGCTATTATATTATATTGAAAAAGCAATCATATCCTAGTTTATACATCTATGACGAAGCAGAAGAGAAAGAATATCACTTAAATCGCGTACAACCCAAATAAAAACATACGAAGGTGGGATAGAAAATCATCCAAAAATGATTTTCTATCCCACCTTCTTTATTTTGTTGCATCAGCTTTTCGGTTTGATTTTCCAGATTTCATCAGCATAGCGCCGGATCGTATAATCTGACGAGAACGGCCCAGAATTGGCGATATTCATCAATGCCATCCGGTTCCATCTCCCTCGATCGGCATAGATTCTGTCCGCGCTGTATTGCGCTGCGATGTAGCTGTCGAAATCCTTCAACAGGAAGTACTCATCGTTGAATTTCACCAAAGAATCAAAGATATCGCGCCCTTCTTGTTCGATGCCCGGAATGGAGCCATCGACAAGCATGTTCAGCACACGCTTCACACGCGGGTTCTTTTCATAGATATCGTAGGCATGATAGTTGCCGTTGCGGTAATACGACTGAACTTCTTCACTCTTCAATCCGAAGACAAAGATATTCTCGTCGCCGACATTGTCCCGGATTTCTACGTTTGCTCCGTCCAAAGTGGCCATCGTAACGGCGCCGTTGGACATCAATTTCATATTGCTTGTCCCGGAAGCTTCTTTACCGGCCAAGGAGATCTGTTCACTGATATCCGCGGCTGGAATGATCAATTCCGCAAGGGAAACGCCGTAATTTTCCACAAAGACGATTTTGATTTTATCCCCGATGGTAGAGTCATTATTGATCAAATCCGCAATTGCATTGATCAATTTGATGATTTCCTTCGCGTAATAATAGCTCGGTGCCGCTTTCGCACCAAAAATGAAGACGCGTTTCGGGAAATCCAAAGAAGGATCATCCTTCAACTGCAGATAGCGGTCCAAAATATGCATGACGTTCAGCAATTGGCGCTTGTAGGCATGCATCCGTTTGATCTGCACATCGAAGATGGCATTCGGATCGATCTCAATACCCATTGTTTTCAGCACATAATCGGCAAACCGCTGTTTATTTTTCAACTTCACGGTTTCCAACGCCTCCAAGACTCTTTCATCTTCCCGGAATGCCTTCAACAGACGGATTTCCAATGGATTTTTCTTCCATTCTGTCCCGATCGTGTCATCCAGCAACGCCGTCAACTCTTCATTGGCGATTTGAACCCAGCGCCGTTGCGTGATGCCGTTCGTTTTATTGTTGAACTTCTGAGGGTACATCACAAAGAAATCGTGCAATGTTTCAGCCATCAGGATATCGGTGTGCAGTTGCGCAACCCCGTTGACGCTGTGGCTGCCGATGATCGCCAAATTGGCCATCTTGATCTGGCCCTGGTCGATAATAGCTGTCCGGTAGGCCAATTCATCTCCATAGATAGGCGCTTTTTTCTCGATGTGACGGCGATTTATTTCGGAGATGATTTGGTAGATGCGCGGCAGCAATTCCGCAATCATGCCTTCCGGCCAGCGTTCCATCGCTTCCTGCAGAATGGTATGGTTGGTGTAGCTCACCGTTTTTTTCGTTATTTCCCAAGCCTGATCCCAGCCTAATCCTTCTTCATCCAACAATATCCGCATCAATTCAGGAATTGCCAGAGTCGGATGGGTATCATTGATATGGATGGCAGTTTTTTCCGGAAATTGATTCCAGTCCAGCTTCAGTTTTTTGAAGTACCGGATAATGCTTTGTATCCCTGCGGAAGAGAAGAAATACTCCTGTTTGACGCGCAATAAGCGCCCTTCATAATTTGAATCATCAGGATACAACACTTCGGTAATGCGTTTGACCTCATCCCGTTCTTCCACCGTGGAAAAATTGGCTTCTTCGCCATAGGGGATTTCGGCTGACCAGAGACGCAGATTGTTGATGACCCCGTTTTTGTATCCGACTTGAGCGGTATCATAGGGAACGGCCAAAATATTACGCGTATTCTCATAGCGCACCGTCACCTTGCCGTTCTCATCGGCCGCGAGATTCACTTGCCCGCCGAAACGGACGATGACGGCCTTGTTCTCTTTCCTGACTTCCCAGACGTTGCGGTTCCGCAGCCAGTTTTCCGGCAATTCAATTTGGTAGCCGTTGACGAATTTTTGCTGGAACAGGCCATAGCGGTAACGGATGCCGTTACCATGGCCGGCAAGTCCGGTGGAAGCGATGGAATCCATGAAACAGGATGCCAATCGCCCGAGACCGCCATTTCCCAAAGCGGGATCCACTTCGCCTCGCGCTACTTCATCAAAGTCGAGCCCCAGTTCCTGCATGCCTTCGCGCACGCAATCCAGGATGCCCAGATTCAACAGGTTGCTTTTCAGCATTCTTCCCGGCAAAAATTCCATGGAAAAATAGTAGACCTGTTTTGATTGATTAGCTATATAATCTTCAACTGTATGTTTCCATTCGTCAGTGTAGTGTCCGCGCACCAGATCGCCGAGTGCGATGAACCGTTCGGTATTTGATCCTTCTTCGTAACCATATGCAAATAATTCTTCGAACTTTTTTGTATATTCTTTTTTGAATTCTTCTACATTAAATGCCATGTGAATACTCAGACCTTTCCGTTACTCATTTACTAAAGATTCATATATTTCCAGGTAATCTTTAGCAGGTTCTTTCCAGCTGAAATCCTGGTCCATCGCTGTTTGCACCATCGCAGCCCATGCTTTCGGCTGATTCTCGTATACATCCAAGGCACGGTAGATGGTCCCAAGCAGCGCATAGCCGCTGAAGTCCATGAAAGTGAAGCCGGTCCCTTCGCCTGTATAAGCGTTATACGGCACCACGGTATCTTTTAAGCCACCTGTTTCATGAACGATCGGCAAAGTGCCGTAGCGCAATGAAATCATTTGTGACAAGCCGCATGGTTCAAATGCTGATGGCATCAGGAACAGATCACTGCCCGCATACATCAATTGCGCCAGCGTGATATCAAAGTCTATCACGGCGCTGAAGCGATCCGGGTATTCGGAGGCAAAGTAACGGAACGAATTTTCGTACTCAGCTTCTCCCGTGCCCAAAATGGCGATTTGAACATCGCGCGAATTCAGCAATTCCTCAGCTTTTTCTTGGACCAATTGATATCCTTTTTGATCCGTCAAGCGTCCGACGCTCGTTATCAATGGGATATCAGGGTTCACTTCAAGCCCCAAGCGTTCTTGCAGCGCTGCTTTATTTTTAGCTTTTCCGGATAGATCAGTCGCTGGAGAAATGGTAGAGTAACTTTGGATCGGTTTCCGGGTTATTGATATCATAGTCGATACCATTGATGATCCCTCTTATTTTGCCGCTGTTGTAGCGTAAAGTGCCCTCCAAGCCTTCGCCGAATTCCGGCGTCTGGATTTCATTGGCGTAAGATGGACTCACTGTCGTCACGACATCGGAAAAATTGATGCCGCCTTTCAGGAAATTGACGTTATCGTAATATTTCACTCCGGCCTCATGGTAGATGTTCATTCCTGTCCCGAAGATGCTGGAAAGAACGACCGGATCAAAGATACCTTGGAAACGGATGTTGTGGATGGTGATCACTTTACGGATGTCCCTGTACGCCTGCACCCAATGGTATTTGTCCACCAGCAACACCGGTACCATTGCGGTGTGCCAGTCATTGACATGCACAACATCCGGGATGAAATCTATTTTTTCCATCATTTCGCAGATGGCCAGGGAAAAGAAGCCGAATCTTTCGCCATCATCCAATTGTCCATAGAATGACGAGCGGTCAAAATACGTTTTGTTGTCGATAAAGTAATAGGTAATTCCCTCTAAAACCAATGTCTTGATGCCGCAGTACATGGTTTTCCAGCCGACTTGCACACGGAAAGATATTAGCTCCTCCACTTGTTCTTTATATTTTTTGGGCATCGTCGAATAGTACGGCAAAACAACCCTGATATCTACCCCTTGCTTCACCAATTCCTTCGGTAAAGCATACGCTACGTCGCCTAGACCGCCTGTTTTAAAAAAAGGTGCTGCCTCACTGGATGCAAATAGGACTTTCATTATGTGACCTTCTTTCTAAACGGTAACTGTTTTATTTTTTTCGATTACGATCAGATTGTCTTTTGTGCCCTTCAGGTTGACGCCTGGGCCGATTTTGACGTTTTTGTCCAGGATGCAATATTCCAGGATTGCGCCTTCACCGATTTCGCAGCCTTGCATGATGATCGATTTACGGACTTCCGCACCCTTATGGATGTTTACTTTACGGAAAATCAAGGATTCCTCGACGGTCCCTTCGATGAAGCAACCTGTTGCAAACTGCGCATTTTTCACTTTTGCTTCTTTGGAGTAATAGGTAGGCGCGCCATTTTTCACTTTTGTGATGACTTTGTGGCTTCCTTGGAATAGAGCAGTGAATTTATTTTTTTCGAGCATTTCCATGTTTGCGTTGTAATAATCTTCGATGGTGCTGATATCCGCCAAGTAGCCTGTATATTCGTATGCGCTGACTTGGTTATCGTACAGATAATATTCGATCAATTGATTGGAGTCAGCATAGAACCCTTCTTCAGCGGCGCGGTGGATCAATTCCAACATCTTGTCGGCCCTCATGAAGTACATATTCATGTTCAAAGCAACGCGTTCCGTTTCGATTACCGCTTTGCTTACATCGGTCAAATGCACCAGATGCTCCTCGCGATCGATCTTCAACAGTTTCTCCGTTGGTCTTTTCGCAACGAATTCTTTCGGAACACTCTTGTATAAAATGGTGATGTCCCCATCTTTTGCCAAGTGATGTTGCATAACCGCTTTGATGTCGACATTCGCGATAATTTCGCTGCCCATTACCATCACGTATTCGGATTTTGAACGTTCAATGAATTCCTTGTGGTCCATATAAGGATCATAAGGGTCGCCATTTTTTTCCTGCAAAGCTTTAAGCAACTGTTGCGAATAGGTGAAGATTCCCCCACGCAAGCCGGATTCCAAATTCCAGACGGCACCGCTTCTGATGTGGTCATAGATGGAACGACCACTTTCTGCAATGAACATGCCGACTGAGTCGATTTCTGCATGGCTGATGCTGGACAGATTAAAGTCGATGACGCGGTAGCGGCACGCGAATGGCAGGGCCGCTATCGGACGTAATCTTGTTAATGGTTTTAAAGCCGTATGATCCTCGGTTAAATTTAAAATGGCACAAATACTATTCATCTTCATCTTTAAGTCCTCCTATTACTTCCGCATATCCTACAACTTCGATCGCCCCGTCGGTTCCGATGACAGTCGCATTGTCGGCAATTTTTGCGTTTTCGCCAATGATGGCGTGATCAATGACAACGTTTTCCCCGATTGTCACATTTGCCATTATCAAGCTGTCGCGCACGACCGATCCGATTCCCACTTTTACGTTTTGGGAAAGGATGGAGTGCTCAACTTCTCCTGCAACATAGCAGCCATCGACAACCATGGCATCCGTTACATTGGATGTTTCGGTCAAGAATTGTGGCGGAGAGACAAGGTTTTTGGAATAGATTCTCCAGTCTTCATCACGGATGTTCAAGCTGTGGTTCGGATCAAGGAATTCCATGTTTGCTTCCCAAAGGCTTTCGATTGTGCCGACATCTTTCCAGTAGCCATCAAAAGCATAGGCAAAGCAGTTTTCGGCATTTTCTAAGTAAGCAGGGATGACATTCTTACCGAAGTCTTCCATTTCGCGTTGTTTAGCTTGATCTTCGACCAAATATTTGCGCAATATCGGCCAATTGAAGATGTAAATCCCCATGGATGCCAAATTGCTCTTAGGCTCTTTTGGTTTTTCTTCGAATTCGATGATGCGGTTTGTTTGGTCCGTGTTCATGATGCCGAAGCGTGGTGCTTCTTCGATCGGCACAGGGATGACAGCCACCGTCAAACTCGCATTGTTGGCGATATGGAAATCCAGCATATGGGCGTAATCCATTTTATAAATATGATCTCCTGAAAGGACCAATACGTATTCGGGGTTATATCTGTCGATGTACGCAATGTTTTGATAGATGGCGTGGGCTGTGCCCTTGAACCATTTTTCACCGTCTGCACTTGAATAAGGCTGAAGGATTGTTGCACCTCCATTTGAACTATTGAGGCCCCATGATGCCCCATTTCCGATATGTTCATTCAACTCCAAAGGTTGATATTGTGTCACAACCCCCACTTTGTTGATTCCTGAATTCGCGCAGTTGCTCAATGCGAAGTCGATAATACGATATTTTCCGCCGAAAGGAACGGCAGGTTTAGCGGTTTCGCGTGTCAGTTTGCCCAACCGGGTGCCCTGGCCCCCCGCTAATATCATTGCTACCATTTGATTTTTCATAAGTAACAGGAAGAAATGTTCTTCCCTTCCCCTCCTTCTCCAATATAATTGCTAAAGCTATTTATTTACCTACGCCAAATACGCGTTTTGGTTTGATGTATACGACGCTTAGTGCCGGTAGTGTGAATTCGAGCGAGAATGGCTGACCGTTCAGTCCATCCAGACTTGTAGCCATTTCAGGCAAGTGTTCTGTCCACATGCCGCCGAACTCTCTCATTTCCGTGTTCAATAATTCTTCGTAATGTCCTTCGTATGGCACGCCCACTTGGAAATTGCGTCTTTCGACAGGAGCGAAATTGCATACGACAATGATGAAGTCACGCGGTTTTTCACCGGTTCTGATGAAGGAAAGGATGGATTGTTCCTTGTTGTCGGCATCCAAAAGCTCCATGCCGATATTTTTATCGTCAACCTCAAACAATGCTTTTGTATCTTTGTACAAATGATTCAATGTTTTTATGAAGTGCTGATATTCGCTGTTGTATTCATTGTTCAAGTCTGTCCATTCCAATTGCGAATAAAAACGCCATTCAAGGAATTGGCCGATCTCATTCCCCATAAAGTTCAATTTCTTGCCGGGATGAGCCATCATAAACGCTTGCATTGTCCGCAAATTCGCAAATTGGTTGTACCTGTCGCCAGGCACTTTCCCTAACAACGATTGTTTTCCGTGGACAACTTCATCATGTGAGAAAGGAAGAATGAAATTCTCGTTAAATGCGTACATGAACGAGAAGGTGATCAGGTTGAAATTATCTTTCCTGAACAACGGATCCATTTCGAAGAATTTCAACGTGTCATTCATCCAACCCATATTCCACTTGTAATTGAAACCTAAGCCGCCCATTTCGATTGGCTTCGTCACATTCGCCCAAGCGGTGCTCTCTTCAGCGATCATATAGGCATCGGGGTTTCTTTCGAATATTTTTTTGTTCATTTTTTGCAGGAAGTGAATGCCTTCGCGGTTATGATTGCTGCCGTCTTCGTTCGGTGTCCATGGGCCATCATCGTAATCCAAGTACAGCATGTTGGAAACAGCATCGACGCGGATGCCGTCCAAATGGAACTCTTCCAGCCAGAAAATGGCGTTTGAGATCAGGAAACTGTGTACTTGTGATTTGCCCAAGTCAAAATTCAAGGTGCCCCAACGATTGTTGACGCCGCGATTCGGATCCGCATACTCGAAAGTCGGCGTCCCATCAAAATAGGACAACGCATAGTCGTTGCGGCAGAAATGGCCTGGTACCCAGTCCATGATGACGCCGATGCCTTCTTTATGAGCCTCTTCGACAAATTCCCGCAATTCCAACAGATTACCGTAGCGCGCAGCCACCGCATAATAGCCGGTGATTTGATAGCCCCAGGAAGCTTCCAGCGGATGTTCCATCAATGGCATGAATTCGATGTGTGTGTAGCCCATCTCTTTCGCATATGGGATCAATGTTTCTGCCAGATCCTTGAAGGAATACCAGCTTCCATCTTCGTGTTTCTTCCAGGAACTGAAGTGTACTTCATAAATGTTGAGCGGTTTTTGATAAATGGATTTCCTCTTCTTGTTCGCTTGCCATCTGCCGTCTTTCCATTTTTTGTCGGGCATATCGAGGATGACGGAGGCATCTTTCGGTGGAACTTCATACGCGAAGGAATAAGGATCTATTTTGTATTTCTTCTTGCCGTTCTCATCTTCGATATAATATTTGTAGCATTCCCCTTCTTTGGCATCCTCAGTAAAAACAGACCATCCGCCCGTCTTGCCGATTTTATGCATTTCGATAGGTTTCCAATCGGAAAAATCGCCGACCAATGCGACGCTCTTCGCGTTCGGCGCCCAAACAGTAAACCGCCAGCCGTCCTTATTGTCCTCATTGCGTTTTTTGCTGCCAAAAAAACGATAGCTCTCAAAGTGTTCTCCAATGTTAAACAAATACATTTGTTTTTCAAGTTCATTCAGCATGTTCATTTCTGCACTCATCAAAGCACTCCCCTTTCGATTATATTACACTTCAAAAAAAGTCATAATTGTTATATTCCAATCAATTTAACCTCATATTCCATCATGTTATTTATCATAACATTTATCCGCTTGTTTTGCCATAAAGCATAATAAACATATTGAAACAAGTTTTATTTTTAGCCATAAATAAGACAAAACTATCCCTTTACAAAAAATCCAATTCACAACAATGGAAACGAATAACATTTTTTCTATATTAATATAGCAGACTCGTTTTTTGTGGGTAATTGTAAAATTAAAGTAAAGTTAAAATACGATTAGAAAAATTAAAAATAACCTTCCCGCATCCTCGCACACCGAATAGTGTCCTTATCGGAACACCTGCGACTGGGAATTCCCATTAGCTCACTTATTCACATGCAATATTTTTTATGACTTTTCCTTTTGTATGCGTTTGCGATAAATGCCCAAAAAGAATCCCAATTTGTAAATAGTTTAGACGACCCTATTTACAAATTGGGATTCCTGTCATTTTTCATGATTGTTTGCATCGTTGCATTAGCAGTTCCACCGTTGGAATATCCGCCGGAGCCCAGTCGAGACGATCGAGATTAGCGATGCTTTCCCAACGCATGTCCTGATGCTCCGAAAGTTGCGGTTCTCCTTCTTCCAAGTTGCACAGCAGCGTAGCCAACTCCACTATTCCGAAATCATATTCATGGACCACGCTAACCAGCTTTTCCTTTACAATGACTTTACAATTGAATTCCTCCTGCATTTCACGGATGAGCGCCTCTTCCTCGGATTCGCCCGCCTCCATCTTGCCGCCCGGAAATTCCCATAGTCCCGCCAATGATTTGCCGTAACCTCTTTGGGCACAGAAGATTTTTCCATCTTTTTCCAACACAGCTCCAACAACTTTTACCATCTTCAAAAAATAACCTCCATTATTTCCTGAAATTCGCATGAGACTAAAATCACGGATATTCCGGACTTTCTTATATGAATACTTTATTGATCACCCTGCCATCCGTTACTTCAGGGAACTTCAACCCGATGGCATGCAGGAAAGTAGGACCTTCGTCAACCAACCTGCCCTTCTCGACGACTGCACCCGCGTCAATTCCAGGACCGGACAGCAGCAGCATCGTGCCGTAGTTTTTCTTTTTGGGGCTGAATCCATGCGTGGCTTTATGCAGCTTGCGATCGGGCAGACTCTTCGCGGTGCTTTCCATGAAAGGATAGCGGACATCGCTTTCGAAATAGTAGCCGCGTTTCGCTTCCAGCATAAACAGGCAATTCTCATCGGCTCCCATTTTGCTGGCTTCTTTGGCGGAATAGATGGTATCGATTCGGTCATCCAACCCTTTTAGGGCATCCAATATCATCTTGTTCGTGATGCTATCGTCCCTGCGATAAATATAACAAGAACCGTCTGCGGCTTTCGCCAATACTTTCCAGTCTTTGATGTTTTTCTTCTTATTTAACGTTTGCCAACCTTTATCCAGAAACAAGTGATTGGGGCGGATAACGGTATGGGTATCGATCTGGTAGTGGTCCCCCAATACGGCGAACACCGTATCTTCAAAAATGCCGCTTTCCTTCATGGCATCCATTATTTGGCCGAGATGACGATCCATCCTGACGATGGCCTTCTTCGCCTGATCGCTCAAAACACCGTACCCATGCCGCATGCTGTCCAAATCCACAAGGTGGACAGCCAGCAAATCCGGTTGCTTCGTTTTGATGGTATCGACCGCGATTGCTGTGACAAATTCATCCAATTCCGGTTGTGCGATGCCATTGCGCAATTTCCCGAATTTTTTATTCATCTCTAATGCGTAGCGTGTACTGGAAGCAAGAGCGGATACCGACACTTGGGTTTGCCAGGGGCGATTCGGGAAGATTTCGGCCAGGTTGTAATCGATGGAGCGACTCTTGCCCGTCACCGGCCACAGCAAGGTGCAGACCGTATACCCCGCCTGCTTGGCAACATCAAATATGGTCGCTTTCTTGATTTCTTTTGCATACCAATACCAATCAGGGGATTGCCGTTCCGGTTGAAGGTGAGTATTGTGAACGACACCATGGCGATTCGGATACATCCCGGTTGCGATCGAAGTATGGGCAACATATGTCAGCGAAGGATAGACAGACTCCACTTCTTTGACTAATGCGCTTCGGTTAATGATTTCTTGAAAATGCGGCAATGTCTTGGCAAAAGCCAAATCATCGGCACCAAATGCATCTAACGAAATGATGTACAGTTTTCTTTTCCCCATAGCCACGCCCTCCTATGCCATTATTTTACCATATATTTGCATTCCCTAATGTGAATGATATAAGAAATCATAAATATTCGGCAAAACAATGATTTATTCGATTCTCCAAAAAAACGCTGATCCGCGCTTGTTCGCGACAGTACTGCGTACTTACCGGATAGAACACAAAAAGAGTGGGCTTTGAACCCGCATACTCCCTGATAACCGCGTATAGCCTGCCTTTCCGTGTTGCTGCTGTTTGCTCTTCCTGGAACTCGTGCAGCTTCGGGCTTTGCCTTGCCTAAGACTCCACCTCACATAATGGCCACCCTTGTCTTTTTCCGGGCGCACATGTGAAAAGGTCCAGAATGATTGTTCCAGACCTTCCCTGTCATTATTTTTCCGTTTTATCTTCTTCAGTGGGTTGTTCCGCTGGGCTTTCCGTTTTCACCTCACTGCCGGTCAGTGTATCCTGTCTCATTTCCTCTTTCAATGGTTCTGTCGGCTTTTCCGCTGGTTTATTCGCTGTGTTTCTTGCATCCGTTTTTTTAGGATGCGTGCGCACAAATCTTTCTTTCCTTCTGTCTTCGATCATTTTCTTTTCTTGGAGCTGTCTTTCTATCCTCTTCTTTCCCCAACGGGTTTTGAAGAACATTTTCTTGATGAGCCAAAACAGCAGAATGAATCCCAATGTGACGACGATGTAAGGCAATGCATAGATGAGCCCGATGGCCGCATCTTGAATCCAGTAGTAGAAAGCATACACGGAATCCAGGAAAGCTTCCTTGACACGACCCCAAAACGGAACCGATCCTCCGCGGTTCGTACTGATGCGGGAACGTTCGGTGACCGTCAAATAGAGAGCGGTATAATCGATAAGAGAATCCATGTTATCCAATTCGGACTGCAACACTTCCCTCTCGGAGATGGTTGCGCTCAGACTGTCTTCGATGGCAAGTATTTGATCGACCGTTTCCGCTTGATCCAACAAGGCCAACAGCCGCTCTTCTTTCCTTTGCAGCACGCTGATGCGGGTTTCGGTATCTTTGTAGGATTGCGTGACATCCTGGTTGCCGATTTGTTCGCTGATTTTTGTGCCCAGATCCCCTTCCAGATCCTGCATGAACTGATTTACGGAAGCGTTCGGGATGCGGATGGTATAAGACCCTTGACGATAGTTTGTGGATGTGGCAGCAGGATTATAGATGCCGTTGTCTCCGCTGTACTCATAGGAGTATTCAATGTAGGCGCCATATTTTTCGACAACTTGATTCAAATAATCAATCGAAGCCTCGTATTCCAGCGTCTCATAGGATAGATTGATGGTGGTGATGACTTTTTCGCCAATCAGCAACCCTTGACCTGCGGCACTGCCGGTTTTCGCCACCTCCATCGTCGTTACATTGTCGACGCCTGCCATATCCTGGGTCGTATTCGTTGTTACATTTGTCCACAAGGAGCAACCAAACAACGTCAGAGACAGGAGAAATACAATAAATAGTTTCGCTCTCTTCACCAAAATCGCCTCCGCATCAAAAATGCCCATATTCTTATCTAAATTATACAGCATTCCTGAAGCAGTTCCTAAAATAAAGCCCTTACAAAAAAATGCAAAAAAAAAGATTGAAAGTCCCTAAGAACTTTCAACCTTTTAGTACGGCATGATAAATCATGGATAACTCCTGTTCACAGCAGTTGTTATCAAACATCCACATCCTGTGGTGTGCAAAGCACGCATGTCCCGTTAAGATTCGCAACCACTAGCCGTCAAAGCGGAATGAGTAAACTCATCTGGTTGCTCGTCGCCTCATCGCATGTATAGAATAATACCATGCCCTTGCTGCAATAGCAAGCCTATTTCCAAAATAATGCTCAATTCCCCTTTTCGAATCGTTGCATCCAAGTTTCCGCAATCAGCCCATGCCCTTTTTCGGTGGGATGGACGCCGTCTTTTGACAAGGCTTCGTAGCCTACTTCTTCGCCTATTTCGTTAAGATAGCGGTCCAAGCCTATGCACTCGGCCCCAAACTTGTCCGCCAGTTCCCGGACGATGTCGATTTTCGGGTCCAAATCTTTGCGCCACATCTTCCGGTCCTCCGGGAAAGGGAACACAAACGGCTCCATCAAAATGATGCGTGCTTGCGATTGGTTCCGCAAGGATGCCAGCAGATGCGTGTAGTACATCTCGAACAAGCCCGTTGCCTTCTCTGTCCCGAAAAGACTGTCGTCGCCAACATTGTGCCACGTATCATTGATGCCGATCAAAATGGTCACAACATCCGGCTGAAGGGATACGCAATCCTTGTGCCAACGCTCCACCAGATCCTTTATCAGGTTGCCGCTGATGCCTCTATTGATGATCTGATAGCGTTCTGCTTCGCCGCGGTTCTGGAATTCTTGCTGAATCATCGAAACATAGCCTCTGCCCAGCGAATCGGGATTCGCCCTGTTCCGATGCACATCGGTGATGCTGTCCCCGATAAAAAGCAGTTTTTGTTTTTGCATCGTTTCCATTTCCGACACCTCCCGCAAATTTCTTCATAAAGCCAGGACGAGTCAAAAAGCTTTTTGACTCGTCCTGGCTCAAACGTATAATCGCCTATTTGTTTTTGATGACTTCGATCTTATAGCCATCCGGGTCGGTGACGAAATAATATCTGACCGATGAGTCCGGCAGGCCTTTGTAGTCCGTTACGGTGAAGCCGGCCGCCACCTGTTTGTCGTGCAATTCTTCAAAATCATCCACGCCAAGCGCGATGTGCCCGTAGCCATCGCCGATATTGTACGGTTCGTGATCGTAGTTATAGGTCAATTCCAACTCATAGTCATCATTTTCCAAACCTAAATAAACGATCGAGAATTTGTGCTCAGGGTAATCCAACATTTTCTTTTCCTTAAAACCGAAAGCTTCTTTGTAGAATGCCAATGATTTATCCAGGTGCTGTACGCGAATACAAGTATGAAGCATTTTCATATCTAATCATCCTCTCTTTTCTTTCTGTCTTTTATCATACCGAATGTTGCCCCGTTTTTCAAAGTTTTGACTTAAAAATAGACTTGCTATATCTTGTAATCTGAATTATCCTAGAAGTTAGTGATTCAGAGAAGGAGCCACATAAATGAAGACATGTGTATATTGTCATAATAGCATTCCAAAAGAAGCTTTAATTTGCCCCATGTGTGGATCAGATGTTTCCGCTTCTGAAGCGATCCATAAAGATGAATTTTATCAAGCCACCCTGTTTGAGGATAACCCATCCGGTGTCGTTGACGGCACAAACGAAGAGGATTCTTTCCCAAATTTAAGATTGCAAAAAAATGGATTTTCTTTTCAACAACTAAGAGGAAAATTTGTCCGCTACTGCTCTTTTTTATGGAAGAAAATGAAAGATCCCGATGAAACAAGGAAAACGCGCAGAGACACCCATGACCTGTACGGCTATTTCACTTTCATCGCATCCGCCCTGTTGTCTGCAGGTCTCACCACAAGGACGATGGTCGCTTTTGCAGTTCAGTATGACCTGCTGTCGCAGATATCCTTGTTTCCGGCGGTTTCGTTTAAGATTGAACCGCTCGTATGGTATATGAAGGGTTTCCTGTTGCTGTTATTATACTATTTGCTGTTCCCGATCTTATCCTTCGTCATCAAAACCTATTTTTTGCATAGACGCCATGCTTTCCCCAATTGGATGACGCAATTTGCCGGTATGAATGCATTCAGCTTTGTTTTATTGGTCATCTCTTTTGTTTTCGGCATGATTGCCCCTATCCTTATGGCTGTGCCTGTCCTTTTGTTATTTTTGATCCATTTGACGTCCTATCTCGTTACCTTCATTGCCAGTCTCTATCAGACAATCAATGAGACGAAATACGAAACGCTCTATCTGTGCTTAGGCGGAATCAGCGCGCATCTGCTCATCATGATCAGCATCGCCTATCTGCTCTTCTTTAAAATGTAAAAAAAAAGTTGCAGGATTTTCTCGCATAAGCGAGTCATCCTGCAGCTTTTTTCATATGTTCATATCGGTGAATGCATACGGCACCAATGCTTTAACCGTCAGTCCCTTGATTTCGCCGTTGTTTTTCGACAGATAGACCGGCGTTTCGTAGTCGCAAAGTTCCACCATGACTTGCCTGCAGATGCTGCACGGCGGCAAGAAATCTTCGGTATCCCCCGAAATAGCAATGGCCATCACGTCCTCTTTATGATAGCCTTTCGCTATGCCAGCAAACAAGGCCGTCCTTTCGGCACAATTGGTCGCGCCAAAGGAAACATTCTCGACATTTACCCCGGTGATGACTTCCCCGCTCTTATAGAGGACAGCCGCACCGACAGGGAAATGCGAATACGGACAATAGGCATGCTGTTTGGCCTCTTTCGCTTTAGCCACTAATTGTTCAACATCCATTTTCTTTACCTCGCTTATCTCGATTTTTCCATTTTTCCGCATACAACGGAAAAATAGCCTTAAACCAAGTATAGCGGCTTTGCATCCTTTTTGCCAATTTTGGCAAGACCGCGGTCCTATTTGACACGCATCCTGCACGGCACGGAAAGGACGAGACAAGCGACGGCGCTAAAAAAAAAAGGGCGCGAAGGGGTTGTCTCGCATAACATTACTAAGAATCGTGCCCTCTCGGGTGTTCGGCATCCTTCGCCGGGAATCAGCTCCGTTTTCTTCTAATGACCGACATCCGCCCTGGCAGTCGGACGCCTACGAAGCAAAAAGATGCGCGAACAACCGACGGCCGCCCTGTCACTCGGTAGTATGAAGCAAAATATACCCGAACACCCGACACAAGCATTGATCGTCGGATGTATGAAGCAAAATTTCGTTTCGTTTCCCCGGTGAGCGCGGCTTCACCGGGTAAGTGACAACATTAGGGGCTGTCTCGAGACAGCCCCTTAGCGCTCTTCATTCTTTCTTGAGAATGACTAATCTTTTAATTCCGGAATATTGGCCATATAATTTTCCAATGCTTTGATTGCTTGAACCATCAAGGCGGCATTCACTTCATAGGGCAAGCCATGAACCGGCGCTTCCGGTTTCGTAGCCAATGCAGCGATATCAAGGATATCTTCGTCTGTGAGACGATCCAAACGCAAGTCGTGCAGGCTCTTAGGAATGTCCAAATGTTCATAGAACGGAATCAGGTTATCGATTTCCGCCCATTTCTTCTCGAACGCCAGTTGTACCATGATGCCATAGGCGACCTTGTGTCCATGCAGAAAGTGATGCGATTCCGGATAGGCGGTGATGGCATCGTGGATTTCATGCGCAATGGTCGTCCGGGCCAACGTATCGCCCATCCCGCCGACCATCCCGCTGATGGAGATGATGACTTCCGCCAATTTCGCGAAGGTCTCCGTCGCTTCACCGGCTTCCAAGCCGGCGATGGCCATTTCCGCATAGTCAAGGATGGCTTGTCTGCAGATGGAGGCCGCATGGCGGGCCATCATCAACATCGGCTGATGCTCATTTTCAGGCAAGGACAGGATTTCATCGGACTCGTACCATTTCGCCAATGTATCCGCCAATCCGGCCACAAAGAAGTCTTTGGGAGAATCAACGAGCAATTCCGGATCCAACAGCAGGATGGAGGCTTGCTGCGGCATGAAATCGTAACGGATGAATACGCCATCCTCCGTGTACATGACGCTCAGCGGTGTCCAAGGCGCGCAGTTGCTGGCCAAGGTAGGCACCATGACATTCAGCAGACAGCCCGCTTTGGCTGCCGCATATTTGACGGCATCCATGATTTTACCGCCACCCACAGCGATGATGGCATCCGCTTGATGACGGGTCGCCAGTTCGGCGATGCGGTCCACTTCCTCGTAGCTGCATTCCCCGCCGAACTTGTCTTCCACAATTTCAAAGTCCGCCGCATACAGCTCATCCAAATAAGGACGGGCTTTTTGCCAGGACACGCCGCCGTGTACGACTACTATTTTTTTTGCGAATCTTTCCGAGAGACGTTTCGGCAGCGTCGCCAAAACACCGGATCTGCACTCATATTCTTGCGGGCCGGGTCTTACGGTTAATGCGGTTGTCATCTTCCTTTTACCTACCTCTCCCAAAATAATCAGACAGTGCGCACAAACGGGTCTCTGCTGATGCCCGCTGCCAATACTTGCTTCGCATATTCTTTGGCGCCGAACAAGGAATGATCGCGGTAATTGCCGCATTCCTTCGCTGTCGTTGCCGGAACGACCGTCGTTTCCAAGACGATGTTCAAGACTTTTTCCAACGCGGAAGCGATCTCTTCCGTCGTGTGCTCGCCCCAACAAATCAGATAGAAGCCCGTACGGCATCCCATCGGCGACAGGTCGATGACGCCATCGATGTAGTCGCGGATATTGATCGCCAACAGATGCTCCAATGTATGCAAAGCGCCTGTCGGTAAGGAATCTTGGTTCGGTTGCACAAAACGCAAATCAAATTTTGTCACAATCGCTCCTGTTTCGTGTTGTTCATAACCTGCTTGACGGACATAAGGCGCCTTCACCAAGTTGTGGTCGAGTTCAAAACTTTCTACTTTTGCCATTCTTTATACCCCTTTTCGAATAAAAATATATATAAAAAATCCTAATAGTCACTTTTTCATTATACAGAAGATTTCACAAAACTTCCTTAAAAATTTCGTCTGATTTATGCTATCATACAGTGATAGGAAGTCGTTCCATGAAAACGATCCACGAAAGGAGGAACGCGATACTATGCTTTCCATTGTTTTTCAGCAAATGTTGACGATGTTCGCTCTCATGTTTTTTGGTTTTATTTTAGTGAGGACGAAAGTCATCACCAGTGAAGGGACGCGCCAGATTTCAACGATTTTGTCGCTCTTCGTTATGCCGGCGACGATGATCACTTCCTTCAATGCGGCGTTTGATGCGCATCGCTTGAAATTATTGTTTTGGGCTACATTTGCGGGTTTCCTGACGATTTTCACAAGGATTTTCATCGCCCGTTTCCTCCAGAAAAAAGACGACCGCATCGACCAATATGCCACCATTTTCCCGAATGCGGGTTTCGTGGGTATTCCCTTGGTTCTGGCCACGGTCGGGTATGAAGGTGTCTTCTTCATGTCGGGTTACATCATGGCAAATAACGTCACGCAATGGACGTATGGACAATACCTTATTTCAGGTGACAAGCAGGCGATGACGCTGCGGCAAACGTTATTGAATCCTGGGATGATCGGTGCCGTTATCGGTTTGATCATCTACATAACCCGCCTACCGGTTCCGGATTTCCTGTGGAATGCAACAGACAGTCTGGCCGGTTTGAACACGCCCTTGGCTATGGTGATTTTGGGCAGTTACATCGCAAACAGCAATCTGCTGGAAGTGTTCGCTTTCCCTAAGGCCTACTGGACTTCGCTGTTGCGGCTTGTGGTTACCGCTTTTGTCTCCATCTTCATTATCTATTTCCTTCCGATCGACAACTATGTGGTGGAGATCGTCTTGACGATTGCATCCTGTGCTCCCGCCGCCACAAACACCGCCATCCTGGGCAGGTTATTCGGCGGGGACTACGAATATGGAGCGCGCCTTGTGGTTTTGACCACACTGCTTTCTATTCTGACCATCCCCCTGATCGTGGAATTCGCCCAAACCCTTTTCGGGTGATAGCTGAGCTGAAAGATCAGCCGATTCGGATTCTTTAAGATAAAAAAACTTCGAAGCCTATCGTGGGCTGCGAAGTTTTTTGTGTTCATTTTTAATTGTTAGAGCGATCTTGCGGGTGCCGCGCTTTTTCCGACAACCTTCCAGACAAGTTGCGCCAACCAGAAATCCACCATGCTGTGGATGACGGTGCCGACGCCGATCAAAAGCATGACGGATGTCAACAACCCTTTGTCGTAATAGGCAGTCGTCAAGTTCCCGGCGAAATAGAATAACGTCACGACGATCACTTCGCAAGTTGCATGCAGGACACCCAGGACTAAGCTGAACAACAAGGTTTGCTTGCCGCCTTTGGCCAGCTCAGGTTTCTTTTGGATATATTTCGCCCCGAAATAAGAGAAAATCATATGTGTCGCTGCCCGTAACGTGACAACCAGCGGAAATCCGCCTAGCATAAAGCCAACTGCTGTACCGAATGCGACAGCAACGGCAATGCCTGGCGAGATGAACATCGCAATCATCGTTGCAACATGGCTTGCCAAGGTAAAGGATGCAGGCTCCAATATTATTTTAAATGGCGACACCATCGGAATCAGAATCCCGATTGCGATCAATAATGCCGCTAAAGTAAGATCTTTTGTTTTCATGCGCGTCTTCATGTTTACAGCCCTCCAAATATATTTACAACTGTCTTGACAGTTTCAGTTAATTATATAATGTTTTGTGAAGATGTCAAGGTGCCCTTAGCCTTCGAAAAGGATGCCCGCTTGCTTCAGCTCGTGTTTGATGCGGATCAAAGCGGCTTCATCTTTGCAGGCGATCGTATGGATATGCACACCCCCGGTAAGGGCTGATAGCATGGTCACTTCTTTTGCGCCCATTTTCTTCATAAAATCGGCTACATCATGGCGTGAGCCGATATGCAATTCACCGGTTATGGTCCCGTACAAAGGATGCTCCACCTGCACGTCGACCACTTCCCCGCCGTTATCGACGACGATCGTCAATTCCTTTTCGACTTCTGCTTCGCTGTGCAGGCAAGCCACTTTGGCGGTGAAGGATTTATCCTCCCCTTTCAAGGCTTTGGCCGAAAGATATCCCCGCGGCGTCGCAATCACTTCTATCCCTTTTGCGCGGATCAAGGCGATGTCCCCTACAATGATTTGGCGGCTCACCGAAAATTGTTCCGCCAACTGCGTAGCGTTGACCGCTTGATCGGATGCCTCCAATATTTTTATGATTTCGTTTCTTCTGTCTGTCGCTTTCAAACATCTCACCCTTCCTGTACAGCTTCTCACCCTTAATACTGACTGCTCCCCATGGATAAATCCAGGGGGTTCCAAGGGCGGTTGGGACGTCACGGACCGTACTGGCGACATTTCCACAAAAGTGGAGATGTCGTTTTTCTATTTCCGTTCTATTCCCAATAGCCCTTAGACTTTCTCAACAAGGCGCCCAGTGGCACCATTAACGTTGAAGGCTCGCAGCTGAACCTTTTGGTTGCTATATACATTTGTTAAGCAAATTGAAAGTCTCGCAGTCCGAAATTGCGGGACTGGCGTTCGGTTGATTGGCAGAGCGTCTGGATGCAGGTGTCGTGGTGCGCCATGAAGGTGGCGAACGTCGTGCTACATTTTGTGCGGTCAGTTTCGTTGCGTGTCGGTTGGCTGTTTTTCAGGAGGAACGCACTGTACAGATCCCGTTGGACAAGCTGCCCGCCAACAAAGGTCGTACGTTCATCACGTGTCTTCTTAATGTAGGTATCGTTTACGTGGTTATACTGGCTGGCACGGAATTTAAAGGTATCCACCTCGTACAGCGCACCCCCTTCTTGGGGTGCTTTTTGCTTCACGATGCCGACCAACATGGCCGGCGCATGATAGCCGATGGACTTGCCATAGCGCCCCTTACGCTTGAATCGCCCGTCCTTATTGACAGTGGTCTCTTTGGCCCGCTTCATCAATGCGCGGAAATCCATGTCCTCCACATAAACCTGATTACCCAGTGCCAGGATGGCATTGGCGGTTTTGTTGTGGGCTTCCTTTAAGGCCACCGCCCGACGGCGGTAGAGGTCCTTCAAGCGAAACATGATTTTCATGTAGTTCCTGCTCCGTACCCAGGTCAACTTGACACCCTGCTTGACGGTGCCGTCTCCATTAAAGTTGGCGGGGTTTGTTGCGCGGCGACTCCGGTCCAGTTTTCGTTGCAACAGATGAATCGCGCGGTCATAGGACGCTCCTTCTGGAAATAATTCCTTCAAGATGACGCCGTCATCACCTGCCACCGCCACCGTAGAGGTGCCGATATCGATGCCCACTTCCGCATTCGGAGCGGGTTGTCGGCGGGGCATACCTGTATTATTGTTGCGTTTCACTGGCGGGATGCCTTCCAACACCAGTTGCAGGAAGTACTGATTGCCGCTCTTGAACGCCTTGCGTACGATGCGGCAGTATTTCACCCGGTGCAATGAAAGGGATTCCTGAACAAATAGGTCGTTGGCTCGGATATTGACAGGCAGAACCAGCCCGTTCCACTCCAAACGGTCGCCTTTGAAGCGCATGCCCGTAGCGTTCGACTTGCCCTCCAACGATTCCAGCTGTCCGAACTTTTTGAAGTGTACCTTTTTACCTTTGCCATACAGAAGGGAGGACACACTTATCCAGACCGTAGAAGCGATTTTCTGTGCTGTGAAGCTGTCGATATGCTTCTTGTACGCCTCGCGCATCCGTCCGATGTAAGCATGCAAAGCGTATTCCGTCATACCGAAGGTCTTTTGGATAGCTTGCAACTCCTTGTTGCACGCGGTCTCACATTTTTTGTCCTTTGCTTTGATAGCCAAGCGGCGTTCTGCCAGCACGTCTTGGTATCGACGGTTCTTATACAATTCTGTCAGCTGCGTCCGCGCATGGTATAAGACCTTGTTATACAGTTTTTCAGCGATTTTGAAACGCTTATCCAGCACTGCTTGTTCATTTTGATACGTGACCAGTCGCAGCTCTACGACAAATGAAGCTGTTTTGCTTTTAGCCATACGTGTTCCTCCTTTCTTGATGATTCCTTTGTATTTACTGGCGTTGTGAGGTCTTTTGGCTTTGGATGTATTGCTTAATCATTTCAAGCGGTGCCCCACCCACTGTGGAAACGAAATAGCTATTCGACCAAAGAGTGGGTAGCTTCGTCGTCAGTTCCTTAAACTCCTGTCTCAGCACGCGGGAAGAAACTCCCTTGATGCGTTTGACTGCTTTGTGAACCCCGAATTGTGGGTCTATATCCAATAGTAGGTGAACGTGGTCTGGCATGATCTCCATTTCCTGAATTTCAACGGATAGAGCGGTGCACGTTTCTACAATGAGCTCCTTTAAGCGTGCCGCTACTGGTCCGACAAGGACCTTTCGCCGATATTTTGGACACCAGACAACATGGTAGGTACAAGAATAAATGATGTCATTATTTGATTTATATTTTTTATTTTCCATACACTCATTATACAGCATATCATACATATAATACAACTAAGTGCACGTCTTATATCCCCATAGCTAAAGCAAGGGGCTTTACGACGCTCTTTCGGTAACCATTTTTCATCCCTATCGCAAGTGGACAAATCGGCCCGAGCCCAATTTTCCGGTAACGGCAAAAAAAGATGGGGCAAAAACCCGTCCTTCGGGTCTCTGCCTCATCTTTTCTTGATAGCAAAACGTATTAATTTTTTTGATATAAGAAGCGCATCATTTCAGGTGTTTCACAGATTCCTGATCTGTTTGACGCCATCACATGATGTCCAGCGGTACAAGCCTGCCTCTCGGAAGGAAGATGAAGGGTCCTCTTGGCTCTGCGAGCCAAGACATACTGTTCGACTAACCAGCTGAAGCAGGAAGTCTCTCAGCAATTGCGCAGTATGCTCATTTGCATGGTAGTCTTGGGAATTCATTCCTTAGACTACCAGTACAAGGCGACTGCAAGGAGCGTTGCTTCCTTAACTTCTCTGTCGAGGCAAGGCGGGCTTGTACCGCTTTTCTTTCTTCATCATTTATTTTTTGTGGCGGCTATGTAGCAGCCGAGCAAGCGGAAATAGACGCTGTTTTTCTGAAGCAGCCGCAAAGCGCCGTTCACGTTTTCTTCCGCGATGTTGCCCTCGAAGTCCAAATAAAGCAGATATTCCCACTTCTCCCCTTGTACGGGGCGGGACTCGATTTTGATCAAGTTGATGTGATATTCCGCAAAGTGCCGCAATAATTTGAACAGCGTCCCCGCTTCGTTATCCAACGAGAACACCACACTCACCTTGTTGCAGCGCGGGTCCGATTCCAAGTCTTTCCCCAAAATAATGAAACGCGTCGTATTTTCGCTCTCGTTTTGGATGTTATCCGCCAGAATGGACAGGCCATGGATTTCGGCTGCCCTTCTGCTGGCGATTGCGCTCTTACGGACGTCCTGCAAATCCTTCACCAATTTAGCGCTGTCGGACGTGCTATGGAATGGTATTTGACGCCATTTCTCATGGTTTTTGAAGTATTCCGTCGACTGTTGGAACCCTTGCGGATGGGAATAGACTTCCTCCACTTCATCCAAGTTGGTCCCTTCAAGTCCGATCAGATGCTGCTCGATTTTGATGTACTGTTCCCCAACGATGGAGAAACCATATTTGGCCAACAGGTCATACACCTGCGAAATCGCACCGGTCGAGGAATTCTCGATCGGCAAAACGCCATAGTCGATTTCCTTGTTCTGGATGGCCAAAAACAGCGACTCGAACGTATGGTAGTTTGCCGGATTTGCTGGTGCTTCGTCGAAGTAAGCCAACATCGCTTCTTCACAGAAGGAACCCGTTTCTCCGAAATAACCGATTTTCGGATCGTTCTTCGGCGGATGGCTGGCGAACAGCTGGTTGTAATCAACGGCGGAGGCCCGGACATCTTTCTGGACCTCTTTCGACAAGTCCATCACCGTCTCCAAAAAGTGGCGGACCTGGACCTCGGAATCCTTATCCGTTATCTGCTGGATGTTTTGCAGCAGCACTTGTCGCTCGCGTTCCTTATCGTAGATCGGTAAAGATTGATTTTTTTTGTAATTGCCTATTTTTTTGGATACCGCCAGTCTTTTCTCGAATAAAGAGACCAATTCCTGATCGATGGCATCCAGTTCTTTGCGATAGTCCTCTAGATCCGACATGCTTCCACTCCTCAGCAAAAATTATTGGTTTTTGTACAATTTGGAGTCCAACAACAAGTCCAAAATCGCGATGGCGGTCACGGCTTCCAATACCGGAATCGCGCGCGGCACGATGATTGGGTCATGTCTTCCTTCCACTACCAATTCGGCATTGGTTTTTTCTTCGATGTCGATGGTTTGCTGTTTGATGGAGATGGATGCCGGCGGTTTGATTGCCACCTTGAATAAGATCGGCATGCCATCGGTAATCCCGCCTACGATGCCGCCGTTATGATTGGTGCGCGTTTTGATGACGTCCCCCTCATAATAGTAGGAATCGTTCGCTTCAGATCCGAGCATTTCGGAGATGCCGAAGCCAGCCCCGAATTCCAAACCTTTGACGGCTGGCACGGAGAAGATAATATGCGATAGGACCGATTCCACGGAATCAAAGAACGGATTCCCTATGCCGGCAGGGATGCCCAACACGCAGACTTCCGCTGTTCCGCCTAAGGAATCGCCTTTCGCTTTCGCTTCGCGGATGATCTCTCTCACTTGCGGTTCAAGCGCTTCGTTCAGCAACGGCAATTCTTTTTCCGAAAAGCCTCTCAGCAGCTCCGGCGTCACTTCACGATCCGTGAAGCTGTCGTCTTGGATGGTTGCCACACTCTTGAGATGCGCTCCGATCGTGATGCCCTGTTTTTCCAACAGTTGCTTCGCGATGGCACCCGCAAAAACAAGCGGCGCTGTGATCCTTCCGGAAAAATGCCCACTCCCGCGATAGTCGTTGAACCCTTCGTAGCGGACATAGCCCGGATAATCCGCTTGGCCCGGACGCATCAGTTTTTTCATTTGACTGTAGTCCTTGGAACGGGTGTCGCTGTTGCGGATGATCGCGGTCAACGAACTCCCGGTCGTGCGGTCATTGAAATAACCGCTCACTATTTCCGGTTGGTCTTTTTCTTTGCGCGGCGTCGTCAAGGCGCTTTGGCCGGGCGCCCGTCTCTTCATTTCTTTTGCCACGTTATCCATATCGATTTCATGTCCTGGCGGCAGACCGTCGATGACGATGCCGATAGCCGCGCCATGTGATTCGCCAAAAATGGACACTTTCAATTTATTGCCCCATACATCGCTCATTGAATCTTGCCCCCTATTGATTGATAATCTTCCCAGAAATTGGGGTACGATTTTGATACGCATTCCGCATCCGTGACGGTGATCGGTTCTTCGCATACCGTCGCTGCGATGGCCAGCATCATGGCGATGCGGTGATCTTTAAAGCTCCAGACGCGTTTGCCGCCTCTCAATGATTTGACACCATTGATCAGCAAGCCTTCCGGAAGTTCCTGGATGTCCGCCCCCAATTTTTTGAGTTGGCTGGCGGTCGCCTCCAAGCGATCACATTCTTTGATGCGCAATCTTCCGGCGTTGATGATTTCGGTTCTGCCTTCGCTCAGGCAAGCCGTCAAAGCCACCACCGGAATGATATCCGGACATTGGGCTGCATCGATCAGTGTACCGTGCAGGCCTTCTTTGGCTGTGCCGACCATGCCTGTGTCCACTTGTTGGAAAGTGACGCCCATCGCCTCCAGGATGGAAACCACTGCCCGGTCTCCCTGCAACGAATCTTTTGACAGGTCTTCGACCTGAACAGCGCTACCCAAGGCGTCGGCGCAAAGGAAGAAGGCCGCTTGGGAATAGTCGCCCTCAATGCGGTAATCCGTCGCATGATAGCTTTGGTTCCCTTTGATGATGAACTTTTGATTCCCTTGATTTTCGATGTCCACGCCGAAGTCTTTCATGACCTGCAGCGTCAAATCGATGTATCCGACCGATTCCAAAGGCGTCGTGATCGTGATCACGGAGTCCCCTGCCAACAAAGGCAAAGTGAACAGCAGACCGGTGATGAACTGGGAACTCACATTCCCCGGAAACGAAAAGTGTCCCGGCTTCAGCAGCCCGTCGACCGTCAGATCCAATTCATCTTCTGTCGCTTGATATGCAATGCCTTGTTCCTCAAAGATATCGTAATAGATGGTCAAAGGGCGCTTGCCTAAATTCCCTCTCCCGACAAAACGGCTGACGCCGGAAAATAAGGTTGCTATCGGAACAATGAAACGAAGCGTTGAGCCTGATTCATTGCAATCAATGACGCGTTCTTCGGAGCTGACGGCATCGCCGGCCTTCTTTACGTTGCGCCCTGCTCCATGGATGGTCAACGTGCTGCCGTCCTGTTCGATGGTTGCGCCAAACATTCTCATTGCCTCGGTCGTCGCGATGATATCGTCCGACAGGGCGATATTATCGATTTTACAGCTGCCGTCGGAAAGGGCTGCACAGATTACTGCACGATGCGCCAAACTTTTTGATGGCGGAACGGTGACTGAACCCGAGAGTTTTTGGGGTAAAATTGTCAAATCCATTTTATTCCTCCCGTTTCTTTCTTCTATAGTATGTTTTCTAAATCATCAAAAAATGAAATGGATTCGTTCTGGATGATGCTCTCGCCGATTTCTTTCAGCAGAATGACTTTTAGATGATCGGCCAGGTTCTTCTTATCCAAGGTCATGATGGCCAGGAATCTGTCCCATTCGCTGACCTGGAATGTGGTCGGCAAGCCGATTTGTTTTGCCAATGCTTCGATTTCATCGGCCGTACCCGGTTTTGTGATGCCCTTTTTTTCGGAAAGACGGGTGATCGCAACCATGCCGATCGTGATGGCTTCGCCATGGGAGTACTTGGAATACTCTGTATAGGTTTCAAGAGCATGCCCGATGGTGTGACCGAAGTTCAACAGCATCCGTTCTCCCGTATCTTTTTCATCCGTTTCGACCACTCTCCGTTTGATGTCGCAGCACGTATAGAGGATGTCCTCTATATGGAGCATCAATTCTTCCCTTGTGTGCATCGTCTTCAAAAATTCAAAGAATGCCGCATTTTTGATGCAGCCATATTTGATGACTTCGCCCATGCCGTCGCGGAAATAATGGTCCGGCAAAGTGTCCAGCATTTGCGGATCGATGAATACTTTCTTGGGTTGGTAGAAGGCTCCCACCAAGTTTTTCCCTCTCGCTAAATCCACGCCCACTTTTCCGCCGATGCTGCTGTCCACCTGCGCCAACAACGATGTCGGAATTTGGATGAACGGGACACCGCGCAAATAGCTGGATGCCGCAAAGCCGGTGACATCGCCGATGACGCCGCCGCCCAAAGCAATGATCAGCTCATCGCGCGTCAACTGGAAGTCCAATAATTGATCGTAAATCCGGGGAAGGACCATGAAATCTTTCGTTTGTTCGCCCGCAGGCAACGTAATCAGGACCGTTTCATAACCAGCCGCCTGCAATCCGGACTCCAACTGGCTTCCATAATACATGCCGACGTTGTTATCGGTGATGATGGCAATCTTGCTGCCGCTATAGATTTTTTTGATTTCTTCAGGCAAGCGATGGCGCAAACCATTTTCAATCACGATGGTGTAGCTGTTTTTTCCAAGACCCACTTGTAACTCTGACATTTTTTCACTCCTTACTTAGATCGAGATCAGAAAAAAGATTCCTATCCTTATTCTACCTTATCCAAGTGTTTTCCTTCAATGGCAATCAATTGTTTTACAGTAGTCATCAATTGGTCGAATTCATCCGGGTTCAAGCATTGTTGGCCATCGCTCCATGCGTTCTCAGGGTCATGGTGGATTTCGACCATCAAGCCGTTCGCACCGGCCATGACTGCCGCTTTGGACATTGATGGTACCAGGTAAGACGAGCCGCCCGCATGGCTTGGATCGATAATGATCGGTAAGTGGGAAAGCTTTTGGATGACCGGTACCGCTTGGATATCCAGCGTATTACGCGTTTCTGATTCGAAAGTACGGATGCCGCGTTCGCATAGAATGACGTTCTCGTTTCCTTCAGACATGATGTATTCCGCCGACATCAACCATTCTTCATAGGTTGCCGACAAACCGCGTTTCAAAAGCACAGGCGTCTTTGTCTTGCCGATTTCCTTCAATAGATCGAAGTTCTGCATGTTTCTGGCACCGATTTGGATAAGATCGACATTTTCAGCGAACTCATCGACGTATTTCGTGGACATCAACTCCGTTACGATCGGCAGGCCGGTCGCTTCTTTCGCCAATTTCAATAAGCGCAGTCCTTCCAATTCCAAACCTTGGAAGCTGTATGGTGAAGTACGCGGTTTGAATGCTCCGCCACGCAAGAAGTTTGCGCCGGCAGCTTTCGCGCGGCGGGCGATGTTGATGATCTGTTCTTCCCCTTCAACGGAACAAGGACCTGCAATCACGCCGAAGTAGCCGTTCCCGATGCGTTGGCCATCGATTTCCACAACAGTGTCGTCCGGATGGAACTTGCGGTTCGCTTTCTTGTAAGGTTCTTGCACCTTCAAGACGCGTTCGACGATATGGTGCTGCTGGATGCTGTCCATCGACACTTTCGTCGTATCGCCTACCAAGCCCAAAATGGTCATGTTTTCGCCGACTACCGGGCTGACGATGACGCCCTTATCCGTCAAACGTTTTGTCAGTTCATTGATTTCCTCTTGTTTTGCGCTTTTCTTTAAGATGATGATCATGTTGTGTTCCCCCTGTTTTGTTTTCTCATGCTTTAAAAAAAAACGGCGCTCATTTTTATATGAGCACCGTTTTGAAGCTTCGTATCCAAAAATTCCGATGTCCCGTTGATTTGCTTGACATCTTAATCTTTACATCCATGATGTAGTCTCATATTCACCCTATGAAGTTTTTCGCAAACAAAATAGCCAGCGCTAAAAAAGAAGCCCCAGAATGTAAAGTATGTAAAATAAAAGTTTGTTTGCAAATGATTCATAATGTTCAGCGAGTTCATCAATTGGACCTCTTCTCTTTTGTATCATTTTTTTTGTTTCCAAGCGATCGCATCTTCTGCCCGAATGAGCATCATAAACAATCGATTTCCACTATTATAGCAAATACTCTCATCTAATCAAGTCTTTTTTTAATTATTTTTTAATTTAATTTTTATCTTGAAATTTAATGCCCCATCAACTACACTTTGCTAAAAGGAGTGAAACAAATGCAATTTTTTGGATTATTTGGTGAGCATTTAAGCCACAGCTTTTCAGAAAGAATTCATACGGAATTTTATAAGCTGATCGGCCTGCCCGCTGCCTATAAACATTTTGAGCTCGCTCCGGATGATATCGAAAGCGCTATTGCGGGCATCCGTGTCCTGCAGTTGACGGGCGTCAACGTCACCATTCCATACAAACAAACCGTCATGCCCTATATGGATGAAATCACACCCGAAGCACGGAGGATCGGTGCCGTCAATACGATTACGGTGAAGGATGGCAAGCTTTACGGCGCCAATACGGACTATTACGGTTTCGGAACCATGTTGGAAGCCGGTGGTATTCTGGTCAAAAATCAAACCGCGATGGTCCTGGGATTCGGCGGATCCGCAAAAGCGGTTGTCCTGTATCTGTTGGATCATGGCGTCAAAAATATTATCATTGTTTCACGTAAAAAAGGCGAACTGACGGACGTCCCTGATGATCCCCGCATCCAGCTGAAGGGCTACGATGAAATCGGATCCGTCACGGGAGAGCTGATCATCAATACGACGCCGCTCGGCATGTTCCCGGATAAAATCGGCATCAGTCCCGTTCCGGTCGAAATCATCCGCAACTTCAAATCGGCCGTTGATCTGATCTATAATCCACGGCAAACAGAGTTTTTGCGTTTAGCGGAAGCTGCCGGCCTAAAAACGTGCGATGGGCTGAAGATGCTGGTGCATCAAGCCATCAAATCGGAAGAAATTTGGCTGGAACAAGCTTTTGAACCAAAAATAAATCAGGCAATTTATGAAAAAATAACGTCATCATGAGAGAAGCAGGTGAAGAGTTTGGGTAAAAATATCGTTCTGATCGGGATGCCGGGTGCAGGCAAGACGACTTTAGGCAAGTTACTAAGCGAGGCACTGGGCTTCCGTTTTATCGATTCCGATTGTTATATCGAGGAGCGTACCGGGAAAAGCATTTCGGAGCTTTTCGAAGCAGGTGAAGAATCTTTCCGCGCCATCGAAGCGGAGGCGTACAAGGAAATCGCCCTTTTGGAGGACACCATCATCAGTACCGGTGGCGGCGTCGTGAAAAGAAACGAGAACATTGAAGCATTGAAGAAAAATGGAACCATCTATTATATCGATCGTCCGGTCGAAGACATCACCCACGATATCCAAATTTCGAACCGCCCTTTGTTGAAAGATGGTTTGAAAAGGATCTACTCTTTAAAAGCTGAAAGAGAATCCCTCTACAATGCGGCGGCCGACATCGTCATCCGCAATGACAAGCCTTTAGAGGAAATCGTCGCAGAGATTGCGCAACAACATGCAGCAAAAAATAACGAATGAAGGTGATTCCCATTAAGACCCCAAACAAAGATATGACCATCACGATAGTCGGTCT
Organism: uncultured Carnobacteriaceae bacterium; assembly: GCA_963730595.1. GTDB lineage: Bacteria > Bacillota > Bacilli > Lactobacillales > Aerococcaceae > Trichococcus. The sequence goes on along the minus strand of CAVSSJ010000015.1, from coordinate 18,793 downwards.
GGGCGTCATCGGCGGTTCGTTCGCCATGTCCTTGCAGGAGGCCGGTTACCATAATATTTACGGAATCGATATAGACCAAAACACGTTGGACAAGGCCAAGGCCCAACGGATCATCAAAGAAGGATACACAGACGGAAAAATCATTTTGCCGACTTCCGATCTGGTCATTTTTTCGCTGTATCCCCGCCTGGTCCATGATTTCATCGTAAACCATCGCACCTTTTTCAAAGATGGCTCGATTTTGACGGATGCGACCGGCGTCAAGAAATTCTTCATCGCCGACATCATGGAAGTCTTGCCCGATTCCATCGATTTCATCTTTGGTCATCCCATGGCCGGACGCGAAAAACGCGGCATCGATTTTGCCAGCAGCTCCGTCTACAAAGGGGCAAATTACATCCTGACCCCTATCCCTTCCAACAAAAAGGAAAATTTGGACTTCATGGAAAAATTGATCATGGAAATGGGCTTCGGCCGGATCACCCGCATTTCCGCCGACTACCATGATGAGCTGATTGCCTTTACGAGCCAGTTGCCGCATGCGATTGCGGTTTCCCTGGTGAACAGCGATGTCGAAGGCCGCGAAACCGGGAAATTCACCGGCGACAGCTACCGGGAATTGACGCGGATCGCCAACATCAATGAGGATCTGTGGAGTGAACTGTTCCTGGAAAACAAGGAGCCTCTGCTGAAGAGCATCCAACAATTCGAGGACCAGCTTGACCTCATCAAAAATGCGATCAAAACGGATGACAGCGCAGCCTTGAAGGAGCTCTTCATCAAATCGACAAAACGCAGAGAACAATTGGATAAATAATTCCACTTGAATCCTTCAGCAAAAAGATGCCCGATACGGCATCTTTTTTTGTTTACGCATCCTCCAACAAAAGTGATGGCAGTCTTCGGCTTTTGTCCCTGAACTGGAATCCCTTGAAAATTGCTGCGGAACAGATCCGGCCTTTTGCTGTTCCGGTCTTCACCCCTTCTATTTCTCTGCGTTCAACCGCAGCCAAAAGAACAGCGCTTCGGCAATGCCCTCAGTTGACCATACCCACTTCGTGAATTAAAATGAAGGTAAGGTTTGTCAATGGCGGAACGGCAAAAAATAAACAGAGAGCTGGCAGATCATCATGCGGGAAACGGTTAAAAAAATAAGTTATTACATCATCATTTTCATCTATGCAAGTTTCATCATTATCACTGGCTATGAGTTATTCCAGATCATCCTGACAAATGGAACACCAAATCAAGCGGAGCATTTCCTGAGATTCGTGCAGGCCGGTTTTGGGTTGATTGCCCTGCAATTCCCTACCGTCCTAAAGAAACGAACCTCCATCCAGTTGCCGCAAAGAATCAGCTTCCTCTATGCCATCTTTCTGTTTATGGCACTTTTGCTGGGCAGCCTTGGCGGTTTCTATGATACCATCGCCGATTGGGACACCATTCAGCATGCCCTGAGCGCCGCTTTGATGGGGGTCCTCGGTTTTTCCGTCATCGCCAATCTGCAACAGAACGGCAATGAGGATTTGAAGCTGACGCCTTTGCTCTCATCGCTTTTTTCCTTTTGTTTGGCGACAACCATCGGCGTCTTTTGGGAATTTTATGAATTTTTTGCGGATACCTTTCTCGGCCAAAACTCCCAAAAATTTATGCTGCTTGACGGAACTTTGCTAGTCGGGCAAGCAGCGCTGATGGATACGATGGGCGACCTGATCGTCAACTGCACCGCCGCGGCCATCGTCGCCACCCTCGGCTACATTTCCCTGAAGAAGAACATTGGATGGCTGGAAGGCTATCTTATCGTCTTTTCCCAAGATGAAACGAATGGCAAAAAGAATGATACTAAGAAAAAAAGGAGCAAACAATGATCCATATCCAAAACCTATCACTGGCCAACATCGACGAAGCCATCCATCTGGCTGTGGATGATTGGCAACGCAAATATGTTTTACCCAACGCTGAAATGATTGCATTGGCCTATGTCGACCCACAAAATCTGTTCCCGCTTGCGCTTTATGATGATGAGACGCTGGTTGGCCTTGCCTTTACAAGACGCGAGAAGAGCACGGCAATCATGACCCTCCAACAAATCATGATCGGGCACGCTTTTCAATCCAATGGCTTTGGCGCCGAAAGCACCCGCAGGATAGTCGAATGGATTGAGGAACAGTTTGACTGCCAATTGGTTCAAGCGAGCGTAGCCATCGGAAATAAACGCGCCCGCGACACCTTGGAAACGGCCGGGTTTATGAAGCGTTCAACCGATTTGGACAAACGCGAGATCGAAATGATCTATATAATGAAATGATGATAGATAAGGAGCTAACTACATGAAACCTGGACAATACGAAGCCTATATCCAATGGCGTGCAAGCATGGTCGATTTTGCGGAGGATCTGGACGATGACGAAGCCGCACACAACATCATTTGGGGCGCAAACGATCCCGATGCGAGGGAAGATTTCAATCTGCTTTTGGCTTTCAAATCTTTGGATCAAGTCAGTTTTAACGAAATGAAACTGATGGAAATCCAATATGACAGCGAATTCATCTGAACACTATCGGCTGTACATAAAAAAAGTTGCGGGCGCTTTTGCGCCCGCAACTTTTTCTATTATCGTCATATATTACTCGGCAAAGGAAGCCATCCCTCTGCTTATCGCTTGATTGCGCCTGATTCCGAATTCATGAAGTCCTCTACCTCTTCTTCGGAGAATTGGTTGCAGTCCCCGTTGATGGTGTGCTTCATGCTGGATGCCGCAATCGCAAAGTCGACTGTGTGTTCCGGCGTAAAGCCTGCTAATATTCCGTGAAGGATGCCCGCTGCATAGGCATCGCCTCCGCCCACGCGGTCCACGATCGGCGTGATGGTATGGACGTTGGAATAAGTCGTTTCCCCATTCTTCCACATCGTCCCTTGCAGGACATTGTGGCTGGCGGAATGCACTTGACGGATGGTGGAATAGATCACTTCGATGTTCGGGAATTTCTCGGACATCTTATCATAGTAATAGGTCACATCGTCTTTTTCGCTGGTGTTTTCCGCGATGCCCATCAAATACAAGGCATCCAATTTACCGGCGGACAGATAATCCACCATAGGCAACACTTGGTCCAATAACGCGCCGCATTCGGCCTGCGTCCATAATTTCGCGCGGTAGTTGATGTCGTAGCTGACTTTGATGCCTCTGTTTTTCGCTTCCTTCACCAATGCGACCGTCCAATCGGCCCAATTCTGCGATAGTGCAGCCGTCACACCGGAAATGTGGAACAGCTTCACATCGTCAAACAACTGATCGAAAGACCATTCCAATTCCTTCATGCTTGAAAAACTGGAGTAGGCACGGTCGTAGACGACGGATGCCGCCCGTTCCCCTACACCGCTCTCCAAATAATAAGTTCCGAGACGTTCCCCGCCCTTATTCAATAAAGAAGTATCCACACCATAGCTTTTCAGATGCTTGCGCACGGCAACGCCTAAAGGATTGGCCGGTACTTTGCTGGCAAATTCCACGTCGTGGCCAAAGTTGGCCAAACTGATGCCGACATTCGCTTCTCCTCCGCCGTAATGCCCTGTAAAGTTTGTAGAATAGGTCATCAACGTCCCTGGATCTGTTGAAAGACGCAACATGATTTCACCCAATGTCAAAATTTTACTCATCCTATCACACGCTCCTCGATTATCTTTTTATGCCAAAAACTTCTGAACGCGTTTACATCGCGCAATAAAAAAATGTGCGCTTTCGCATTCGTTCTGCCTTTCACTTTTCAATAATTTCCAAATAGGAAATATGATTTTCGTTTAGGAAATAACTAATTTCATTATACGTTCAAATGAAACCTTTTTCAACGGTTAATGCGATAAAAAAACGGACAGATTTCAATTAGGCAGCTCCAATGAAATAGTTTGTTCACATTTGCAGGAAAACGGATTCTTTGCCTGTGCAAAAAAATAGGAGATCGGCGTATTTGCCTATCCCCTATTTTTTCTAAAGATCCATGTATATCAATGGTTGAATGGCCTCAATCGCTTCAATTCGGCTAACAACTGTTTTTTTGTTTCCAAAACTTTTGCTATCGTCTGTTCTTTCTCAAAACGATATTTCGGCGTACTGACGCTGAACGCCCCGTAAATTTTGTCATTCACCACCAAAGCGGCGCCGATGCAGATGACGTCCAAATCGCTTTCTTCATCATCCGTGGCATAGCCCTCTTCCTTTACCTTCGCAATTTGCTCCTGCAGGACGTTGACATCCGTAATGGTTTTTGGCGTATCCGCGACCAGCTCGACGCGCTTCAGATAATCAGCCAGCGCCTCCTCATCAAACTCAGCCAACAATGCCTTGCCCATAGCCGAACTGTACAGATGATTCGTGTTCCCAATCCGGGAATTGATGTTGGCGATCGCCTTTTGCGTCTCCAGTTTATTGACGTACAATACCTCATCCTTATCCAGGATGCCCAAATGTACCGTTTCGTCCAAGCCGGCCTGCAAATTTTTCAAATAGGGATCGGTGACTTTGATGATGTCCAAGCCGGCCAAATGATTGTTCGCATGGCGGATAAGCGCCGTCCCCAACGTGAAAAGCTTGTTCTGTTCATCTTTTTCGGCATAGCCGATCAACAGCAAGGTATCCAATATTTTTAATGCCGTCGGACTCGACAGACCCGTATTCGCTGCAATGGCAGTCAACGTTTGCCCTTCACGGCTGTCTGATAGGAAGTCGATGATTTTTGCCGCCTTGATAAGCACCGTTCCGTATGGTTTTTTCTCTTCTGCCATGATATTCACCCGACCCCATTCATTTCCTATATGGAAATAGTTTACACCAGATTCCGGATTCCGTACAGAAAAATTTCCGAATAGGAAATTGCTGAAAGACTCTGAAAGACTCATAGGAATCTACGTGACCGTTCCAGTCTATCATGTTTCTAAGTCAGCAGAGATGACAAGAATTCATGCCTTGTCGAACAGTGGGTCTTGAATCGTAAGATTCCAGAGGTTCATTCGTTCATAATCTTAATGGCATCATTTTTTTCCCAACGGCCGACATTACTGGGATTCGTCGGCTGATCGACGTGCTTCCACCTTCCAAGTACCGACAACTCAAAGATTTGTCGGAGGTTCAACATGCTCTTCTCTCCCAACGATCGACACCACGAGTATTAGTCGGCTGTTTGATGTACTTTAACCTCACAACGCACCCAACTCAAGGACCTTGTCGGGCGTTAGACATATTTTATTCTAAACACCGCCAGAAAGGAAAAAAGATGTGAATCTTGGATTCACATCTTTTTTCCCAACATCATCATGGGATTTCTTTTAATTCTTCGATTTGCGTGACTTGCCATCCTTCGCCATCGATCCAGGATAGGGTGACGCGGGCAATTTTTGATTTGGCTTTATCGGAAACGGTCGTCGTGACTTGTTGGTCGCCGGCGTTTCCGACCCACCATTCTACCATTTCAGAAGCGTCGATGCCCGTCGCCGCTGCCGTCGCTTGTTTGATTTCTGTTCTGTCTGCGGAACCGTCGTCATAATTGGTTACATGTTCCCCCGTTTGGCTCGTTCCGACGGGTTCCCAATCGCCGGTATAGGCTTTTTCGACATTGTCATCTGCAGAAGCAACTTCCTTAGTTTCCGCTTCCTTGCCAGCACTGTCCTTAGCTGTGCTTTTTTTCTTGCTGCTTTTTGACTTGGAAGAGTCGGATGCAGCGGATGAGTCGCTGGACTTGGTGATCATGCTTTGTTCATTTGTTTGGCCATTCGTCGCCAAGGAGGCAGGTGCTTCCTCACCGGAACCGTAGAAGAATTGATAAAGCAAAACCAGGCTGAGCAGGATTCCCCCTACGACCGCCAATGCAACATATAGAGTATTTCGTTTATTGTTTCTATAAAGGTCTTTCCGTGTCTGTTTAGGATTATTCTCGGACATATATGTATACTCCCCTTCTGAATTTACACCAGTTTATCACATTTACAATACGAATCTTTTAAATTCCCTTTACAACTGTGTGTCAGGGACGCCCAAGATTGCCTTTCCTCATTTCCCTTTGATCCGTACTTCCCTATCTTTTGCCGCCCTAATCCTTGCCAAGACGCCAAAAACGCTGTCGACGAAGAAGATGGCCAACGCGATGGCGCCCGAGATTTGCAGCGTCTCGACCAGGCTTGCTTGTGCCGTCACGTAATCATTGCGGATGAAAGCATAGACAACCTGATAGACACCCATTCCCGGAACCAACGGGATGAAGCCCGGGATGAAATAAACCGTAACCGGCGTCTTCAGCTTGCGGGCCAAAAGATGCGACAGCCACGCGATGAAAAGACCGGCGAGCAGGGTTGCCGTCACCTTGTTCATGTACAACAAACCGATCTGATAGACTCCCCAGCCCAGCGCTCCTGCCAAGGAAGCGAAAGGCAAGGTCCGCTTCGGTGATTCCAGCGTGATGGCGATAAACCAAACCGAAACATAGGCGATCACTATTTCAACGATTATTTTTATCATCCGAAAATCTCCCCTCCAACGATCAGACCCGAACCGATGCCGATCGCGATGAACAAGGCAATGACAAAGGCCTCCAAAATTTTGGCCGAGCCGGACATGTAGTCCCCGCGGAACGTATCCCGGATGCCGTTCGTCAGCGCGGTTCCCGGAAGCAACGGCATGATGGCGCTGATGATGATGGTATCGCTCTTGACGGCAAAGGATACGATTGCCGTCAAAATGGTAGCCAAAAGGGCAACCGTAAAACTGGATACCATATTTTGGATGAAAGGACGCACGCGCCATTTCCTGCCCAGACGTAAAATGATAGCTACTGCCGTACTGATCGGCATCGTCAGCAAAAAGTCATAAAAGCCACCGCCCATCAGGAAGATGAACGATTGGATGAAGCCGATGATGGCGAAATCCTGCAGCCGTTCATCGTATTGGATTTCATCGATATGCTGCAGGGCATGATAGGCGTCCTCGAGGGACAGCTTGTCATCGATGAAGTCCCGCGATACCGCATTCACTTTTGAAATTTTATTGAGGTTTGTGGAGCGTTCGGTAATTCGTTTCACACAGGTGATGGCGTGCATATTCGGGCTGTCCAGTGAAGCAACCAGACCCGTCGTCATGGCCAAGGCATCGGCCATCTCAAGACCGGTTTTATTGAGGATCCTTGTGACCGTATCCTCCACGCGATAGGTTTCCGCATTGCTTTCCAGCATGATTTTGCCGGCCAAAACGGCGGTGTCCATATATAATTCATAATCCATTTCAGGATTGGGTTTATCAGTCATAAGCTGCTCCTCTCGTATCGAACACAATCACTGTCCATTATAGCTTATTCTGCCTAGTAAGTTTTCACAAAAAGAAGCATTCTTTTATGCAGAATGCTTCTTTTTGTGAAATTTATTTTTTCTTATCGTCATTATCTTCAACGATTTTTGCAGTTTCCGGCAATTCCATGAATTCTTCCAATTTTTCGTAGGCCTTTTCCGTGTTGAGCAGATCGGGAAAGACGATTTCGAAATCATCGCTGATGTGCAACACAGCTTCATCGCCGGAAAAGGTGGCCGGTACGTTTGTATTCAATCCCATATGCGTTTGACTCCTTCAGAAACTTTATTTTGGAAAAGCATAATCCTTCCGCAAGCAAAAGTAAAGCAACTTGTCCGTCCTTCCCGAAAGGATCGTCCTTAGATATCCAACAGCTTCATTCATTCCTCTTTGCTGAGCGCCGTGACGGATTGTCCGCCGACTGGATGACGGAATCGATCAGTTCCTTTTTGGGCCGCAGCTCATTGATGCGCTCTCGATGGTCCCCGTCGCGATCATGCGGATGACCTGGACGACCTTCGAGCTATCGCCCTGCGACAGTTGAAAATAATTTTTTTGCTGACTCGGCAATTTTGTTATTGACAACCTTTTCAATGTGACATACTATATAACTTATAACACATCACATTAGAAATTGAGGTGAGGAATTGGAACTAACGGAACGACAAAAACAGATCATCGAAATCGTGAAGAAGCAACAACCTATATCCGGAGAGAAGATAGCCTCCCTGCTCGGTTTTGCCCGCGCTACCCTAAGGCCGGATTTTTCTCTGCTGACGATGAGCGGCATCCTCCTGGCTAAACCGAAAGTTGGCTACCTGATCAATGAAGAGCACAGCAATTCCTTTTTCGTCGATCAGATCGCCAAACAGAAAGTCGAAAAAGTGATGGCCATCTCGGTGAACCTCACCAAGGAAACCAGCATCCAGGACGCCATCATCCAACTCTTCCTGGAGGACTGCGGTTCCCTCTATGTCACCGACAATCTGGAGATTCTGGGCATCGTCTCCCGCAAGGATCTTTTGAAGAGCGCATTAGGCGAAAACGATTTGACAAAAATACCGGTCGGCATGGTCATGACGAAAATGCCGAATCTCTATACCGTCTTCAGCGATACCACAGTGTTGGATGCCACCAAATTATTGGTTGCCCATCGGGTCGACGGTCTGCCGGTCATTTCCAGAAAAACCTATGAAGAAACCGGCAGGAAAGAAGTCATCGGAAAATTTTCAAAATCAACCGCCAGCAGACTGCTGCTTGATATCTTCAACAAAGACATATAGGAGGCACGTGCACACATGGAACCTTACGCAATTTACCTTATCTCCGATTCCATCGGGGAGACAGCCGAGCTGGTTGTCCGTTCCGCCCTGTATCAATTCGAAACGGATAATTACCAAATCAGGAAATATTCCTACGTCCAGACGACGGAAGAAATCGACAGCATCTTAGAAAAAGCAGCCTTATCCGAAAACGCCATGATTTTTTATACCTTTGTCAAACGGGAAATGGCTGCTCACATGAAAAGGCTGACGGAACAGAAGACGCTCTTCAGCGTGGATATCTACAGTCCCATCCTGAACGGATTGTCACAGCTGTTCCAAATGGAGCCCTTGGAAAAACCGGGCATCAACCGCCAACTGGATGAAGAGTATTTCAACCGGGTCGAAGCGATCGAATTTTCCGTCAAGTACGACGACGGACGGGACCCGCGCGGCATCGAGAAAGCCGATATCGTCCTGATCGGCGTCTCCCGGACATCGAAGACGCCGTTGTCCATCTACATGGCGAACAAGAATCTCAAAGTGGCGAACATCCCGCTCTTCCCCGAATCGAAGCCGCCGAAGGAGCTTTACCAGATTCCGCCGGAGCGCATCATCGGGTTGGTGAACTCGCCGGCGAAATTAAACGAAGTCCGCAAAGAACGCCTGAAATCCTTAGGGCTGCCCCCTTCAGCCAGCTATGCCGGCATGGAGCGCATCCTGGAGGAACTGGAATACGCGGATCAAATCATGAAGAAGATCGGCTGCAAAAAAATAGACGTCTCGAACAAAGCCATCGAAGAAACGGCTGACCACATCCTGCACTACATGGATGCCCTACATGTAAAAAGAAAGCAACTATAATCCAAAATCAGAGAGGAAGAAGAATATGACAAAGCAATGGGTTTACCGTTTTTCAGAAGGATCAAAGGAACAAAAAATGTTATTGGGAGGAAAAGGCGCCAATCTGTCGGAAATGACGAACCTTGGCTTGCCCATCCCGCCCGGCTTCACCATCAGCACGGAATCCTGCATCCATTTCTTCGATGAAGGGAAAACCCTTTGGCCTGCTCTGAACAAGCAAATTGAAACCGCTCTTACAAAGCTGGAAGAGACAGTCGGCAAGTCTTTCCATGATCCTGCCAACCCGCTGCTCGTTTCCGTCCGTTCCGGCAGCGCCTTCTCGATGCCGGGCATGATGGACACGATCCTGAATCTCGGGCTGAACGATAAATCCGTTGAAGGGTTGGCAGAGCAGACGCAGAATCCCACTTTCGCCTACGACAGCTACCGCCGCTTCATCCAAATGTTCGGCGATGTCGTGAAGAACGTTTCCCGCATCCATTTCGAATCCATCTTGGATACCATCAAGCACGTCAACGGCTACGAATGCGATAACCAATTGACGCTGGAGGATCTGACCGACCTGATCAGACAATACAAGGAAGTCTACCTGCGCGAAACCGGCGAAAGCTTCCCGCAGGAACCGATAGACCAATTGCGCCAATCGATCCAAGCCGTATTCGCTTCGTGGAACAATGAAAGGGCTATCTTGTACCGAGATATCCACCATATCGCACACGATCTCGGAACAGCAGTCAACGTGCAGAGCATGGTGTTCGGGAACCGCGGCAACGACTCCGGGACCGGCGTCGCCTTCACCCGCAATCCCGCGACCGGCGAGAAGAAATTGTTCGGCGAATTCCTGATGAACGCCCAAGGGGAAGATGTGGTGGCTGGCATCCGGACCCCGCTCAGCATCGATTCCCTGCAGATGGTCATGCCTGCTGTCTACACCGAGTTCAAGGAGATTGCAGAAAAACTGGAAGAACACTACCGCGATATGCAGGACATCGAATTCACGATCGAAAAAGGCAAACTGTACCTGCTGCAGACCCGCAACGGCAAGCGGACGGCGACAGCCGCCATCAGCGTGGCCGTGGATCTGGTGAATGAAGGCATCCTTTCCAAAGAGGAAGCTGTCTTGCGCATCGAAACGGGCCAATTGGATCAGCTGCTCCACCCCACTTTCGATGAAAATGCCCTGAACAATGCCGTCCTGTTGGCAACCGGGTTGGGCGCCTCGCCGGGTGCCGCCTCAGGCCATATCTACTTCTCCACCCAGGATGCTGAGGAAGCCAACAAACAGGGGATCCCGGTCATTCTGGTCCGCCGCGAAACCTCTCCCGAGGATTTGGCCGGCATGGTCAGCTCCGAAGGCATCCTGACGGCGCGCGGCGGGATGACCTCCCATGCGGCCGTAGTCGCCCGCGGACTGGGCAAATGCTGCGTCGCAGGCTGCACCGCTGCCGTCATCATTGAAGATACCCGAACCGTCATCATCGGCGATATCATCCTGCACCAAGGGGATATCCTTTCCATCGATGGCGCAACCGGAAGAGTATATGCCGGCAACGTCCCGAAACAGAACCCGACCTTGAGCGGCGACTTCAACACCTTCATGGGCTGGGTCAATGACATCAAGAAAATCGGCGTCAAAGCGAATGCGGACTCCCCTGCCGATTTGAGACAGGCCCTTGCATTGGGGGCGGAAGGCATCGGCCTCTGCCGGACCGAGCACATGTTCTTTCATAAGGACCGGATCCCTGCCATGCGGAAGATGATCCTGGCCCGCTCCGTCGAAGAGCGCAAGAAATACTTGTCGCAACTTTTGGGCATGCAACGCCAAGATTTCTACGAAATGTTTGCCTTGCTGCAGGAAAAACCGATGACCGTCCGGCTGTTGGATCCGCCGTTGCACGAATTCCTGCCGGTCGCCAAAGAAGACAAAATCGCTTTGGCCGATGCGATGGATACGACCCTATCCCAACTGGAGGAACACATCGACTCGCTGCATGAAGTGAACCCGATGCTGGGACACCGCGGTTGCCGTCTGGCGGTCACTTACCCGGAAATCTACCGGATGCAGGCGCGCGCCATTATCGAAGGCGCCCTTCAGGCCGTGAAAGAGACCGGCAGCGCCATCACGCCGGAAATCATGATTCCGTTGGTGTGCGACGTGGATGAGCTGCGCTATGTGAAATCCGAGATTCAGGAAGAAATCGACGAAGTCTTCATTGAACAGAATAATACCATCCCTTACCACATCGGCACCATGATCGAAATCCCGCGGGCTGCGGTCACTTCCGATGAAATCGCCACGGAAGCGGATTTCTTCAGCTTCGGCACGAACGATATGACGCAAATGGGCTTCGGCTTCTCACGTGACGATTCCGGAAAATTCCTGCAAGAATACGAAGACAAGGGTCTCCTGAAACCCAATCCGTTCCATTCGCTGGATGTAAAAGGCATCGGCAAACTGGTTAAGCTATCCGCCACTTTAGGGCGCGAAGCCAATCCAGACCTTGTCCTCGGCGTCTGCGGCGAACACGGCGGCGACCCAAGATCCATCGCCTTCTTCTACAGCATCGGCTTGGATTATGTTTCCTGCTCCCCATTCCGCGTGCCGATCGCACGTCTGGCCGCGGCACAGGAAACCATCAAACAACGCAACCCGGAAACAATGCCTAAACACGCGAAGGTGACAGAAGCAGTGCATTAAGCAATACACACGAATGACAAAACGAACGGCAACGACCAATACTGGCCTGCCGTTCGTTTTTTGTTCGCAGTTTTTCAGCGCTTTTCACAAGCAGTAAAAAAGCTTTCTATTGCTTTTTTAGCCCATTCATTGAAATAACTTTTGTGCTTATTGGCTATTATTCTTATATTGCCTCCAAAAGGTTGTCAACAAGCAGAAAATATGGCAGTATATAAGAAACTTTAGGTGCCAGATGTTAACAAAGCGGCACCAAGAAGGTTCAACAATGATCCTGAAACAATACGAAAATCTACCCTATGGAGGAATGTAAAATGATGGAATTACCTAACTGCCCGAAATGCGGTTCAGAGTACACTTATGAAGACGGCACGATGTTGGTCTGCCCGGAATGTGCCCACGAATGGAGTGCGGACGCAGCAGCGGAAACACAAGAAGACCAATTGGTTGTGAAGGACGCAAACGGCGCTATCTTGAGCGACGGCGATACTGTTACGGTCATCAAAGACTTGAAAGTAAAAGGAAGCCCTACTGCCCTGAAAGTCGGCACGAAAGTGAAGAACATCCGCTTGGTCGAAGGCGACCACAATATCGATTGCAAAATCGACGGTTTCGGCGCGATGAAACTGAAATCCGAGTTCGTCAAAAAAGCTTAATTTCCCAACTCAATCGAAAACGTGCGAGGCAATCCTATTCGGATGGCTTCGCACGTTTTTTATTTTCATTCATGTGGATGATCGGTGGATAGCTATTCCGAGTGGACCTCAACTGCCTTTCATCGATACAGCGGCTGTCACACCTGACAGCTAGGAGATAGATAGCGGATCACCTTCCCTTTCTGGTCAGATACCTTTGCAAAAATTCGAATGGTCATCACCCCCTATTTCGTTTCACCAATCCATTGACGATAAGCGATGCATGATACCCAGTCCGTTCAGAGCGGTCATCCCAAAAGCAACAAAAACACATGCATCAGCACGTGTTTTTGTCAGGGGTATTAGCTGGGCATAGACAGGCAACGGAAAGGTTAGCCAGTGCGCGAAAAACATCCTTTTGTCTTTCTGGTCTGCAAAATGATTTGCCTGACGCGAACATTGCGCTCACTCCCCTACCATTCTTGTAAGAAGCCTGCCCTTTCCTTATCATCTTACCCTTATTATACAAGTCTTCTTTGCCGTACTCAATTAATTTACATCGTCATTATAATCTTTACATTCCCTTCATTTTATGAGACTTCCCGCGTCTAAATAAAGTGCTTTCTTTTGACTTTTCTGCCGCATTTGCATACAGTTAATCTACCAGGAATATCCCTTCCCTGGTCCACTTATAGCGGTACAAACAGTCATTGTGAACGCAAGGAGGTTTCCAACATGTCCAGCATTTTAATTACCGGTGCAAGCGGGAAAATCGGCCAAACGCTAGTCGCCCATCTCAAAACGAAATACGATTTGACCTTAGTGGATATCGACTTTTCCAGTGTGGACGAAAGCCTGCTAAAAGGCACCGCTGTGAAAGAATTGGATTTGACCGTCATCGGCAATCTGGATGGCCTTTTGGAAGGAATCGACTATCTCATCCATCTGGCCGACGATTCTTCCCCCGAGACTGATTTTGATGATGCACTAATCAATCTAAATTACAGGCTTCCCTACAATCTTTTCGACGAGGCTGCCAAATACGAGAACTTCGTGAAACGGATTATTTTTGCCAGCTCGCTCCAGACAGTCGGCGCCTATCCGAAGCATGTGCAAGTCTCCGTGAACGACCCAATCCGCCCTGTGGACCTGTACGGCGTATCGAAAGTCTATTTGGAGGGGCTGGCAAACTACTTCGCCTACAACAAAGGTCAGGAGGCAATCGGCATCCGCATCGGAAATTTTGATGCAGACTTGAACGATCCCTCCGTTGACGAAACCGTGCTTGCGGAATACCTCTCTCCGCGTGACCTGTGTCAGTTGGTGGACTGCGCCTTGACGGCTATTTTGCAGGAACCCTTCCTTTTAGTGAACGGCCTATCGGACAATCGCTTCCCGCGTTTGGATATCCTGCAGGCACGCACGACCATCGGCTACAAACCGCAGGACGATGCCTTCACCCTGAAAGGTTATTTCGGTGCCGATATCGGCGATCCGGTGGAGCTGGATGAATGATTCATTGTAATGAGCAGCCACTCCACTAGCATCCAGAATATCGGTAATCCACGCCCCAGTTCCTACAACCTATGATTTGTGAACAAAACATCTATGTTCTATTTGCAAACGCAGTCTTTCTATCAAGGAAGCTATTGAACAATGGAAAATGAACTGTTAAGATTGCTATTGTGAGTAGCTTTAAATTTATAAATAACTATTTGTATATAGATGGAAGGATGAACGTCATGGCTAAGAAAAGTAAAGGCAATCAAATTCAACGCAGAAATGTAACACCAACGGTTCCGCATCTTCACAGCAACGGCAATGCGCAGGCATCTAAAAATATCCCCGTGGCTGAAAATCCGGCATTGCAAAATTCATACACCTTTACGATGGCTGGCATGCTGCTGGGTGCATTAGTGGGCTACTTCTTGTTGGGCAATCTAAATCTAGGCTTCGGGATTGGTATCCTGATCGGTGGTGTCGTCGATGTCTTTTTAAATACCCAAAAGAAAAAGAAGCGCGAAGCAATCGAAAAAGAAAAAGACGAGAAAAAAGCGTAAGCCTATTCTTGAACAGCACCCTGCTTTACCGTTTTGGCATTTTCCACAATCGCTCGGTCTTGCATATAGTTGAGAACTCTTGTAAAGTAAAGATAATTTAATAGACCGTTTCACAAAGGGGAGCCTGTCTTGGCTGAGATTGAATGCAAATTCTGACCCTCGGAACCTGTTCGTTAGTGCGAGCGTAGGGATTGTGACAGTAGAAATAATCTATATTATTCTCCTCCTTTGTTGATGGTGTATCATACCAAAAAAGGAGGAGTTTTTTATGTCAAAAAATCTGAATGTGTGGATTGAAGGGACGATCATGGCCGCATTGGCAACCGTTCTTTCGCTGATCCCCTTTAATATCGGACCAAGTTTTTCGGTCACTGTGGGTGCCCCTGTCATGATTCTTTATTGTTTGCGCCGTGGCCTGTTGCCTGGTTTCTTCGCAAGCTTCTTATGGGGAGTATTGCACATCCTGATCGGTACAGCCTACATCCTGACGCCATTGCAAGGTTTCATCGAATATTTCATCGCCTTCGGTTTCACCGGTTTGGCCGGATTGTTCACTCCCAAAGTGCAGGCAGCCTTCACTGAAAAAAACGCCAAAAAAATGTATTGGCTTGTTTTTCTGGGAACGGTTGTCGGTACGATTGCCAGATACTTCTGGCATACCATCGCCGGATATTATTTCTGGGGGATGTACGCACCTGAAGGATGGAGCCCATGGTTCTACTCCATCGTCATGAATGGCGTCAGCGCATTGGCGACAGGTGCATTCACCATTTTTGTCCTGTTCGTCATCATCAGAACGACACCACAATTGTTCACTCCTAAAAGCACTGCGCGCGGTTATTGATTGGAAAAAATCTTAAAAATGCTAAAAGTGCTGGATCCTGTATAGTACAGAGTCCAGCACTTTCTTTTTCTGTTCATAAAATGATTAATCGAAACCAAGCATGCCCCGAATATAAAATAAGAGCAACAAAAAAGTCATAGGCTGAACGGATACATCCAACCTATGACTTATTTTATTATGCGGCCAAGAAGACTCGAACTTCCACGGGAGATACTCCCACCAGCCCCTCAAGCTGGCGCGTCTGCCATTCCGCCATGACCGCGAAACCAACTATTACATTATAATATTGAAGCGCTTTTCTGTCAATGTTGCTTGCTTATTTTCTTTATATTACGCCTTACTACAGTAGTAGTACCACTATTATTCAATAATATACGCGAAAATGGATTTATTGCAGCATACTAATACTATCAGCAAATATTTTTATGTTGCTAATTATCTATCATTTCGGGAAGGGAAAGCAATTGGCAAAATTTGGATTCGGTAATATTATGCAAGGTGTCTTAGGCAACATGTCCACGCAATCAAAGGACGATTTGGAGCAAGAATACGGAAAGTACCTCTTCGAAGGTGAAGCTGTCGAAACGGGCTATCAATTGGTTCGAGACGCGATTGTATTCACAAATGAACGTATACTCTTTGTTGATAAACATGGGACAACAGGCAAAAAGACATCCTTCAAATCCATTTATCTTATGAATATCGTCGATGTGGAAATGGAAACAGCCGGCTTTGGTTTTGATGATAGCGAGATTACAATCACCTACCTGACGAACGTCAAAAGAAAAGCACACGCAGAAAGCTTCGAAATGCGAAAATTTGAATTTCCAAAAACTATCGATATCCTTCCCCTTTATAAATACTTGGGAACTTTGGCTTTGAACAACCGCAAAGAGATTAATGCAGGGGAATAATCGTTAACACAAGCAATCATTTAAAACGTCTGAAACATTTATCTCATCATTAACACAAAAAGCATCGGCTTACCCTTGTATCAGGGATGTCGATGCTTTTTCATACTGTTCCATTCACTTTTGGACATGATTATGAAGAAAATCCCACTCTTCATAATCAATCATTGCAGTCAACCAAATTTCTCCATTGAAAGTGTATCCCCAATTCTTACCTGTCTACTGATAGTATCCGCATTTGCCTCGACTACGTATTTTGCTTTTTTGACAATGGAGAAATGCGGCCGGGCTTCATATTGGCAATGATATGGACCACTTGATGATCTTTATCGACAAAAACGACATCAATCGGAAATTTCATAAAGAAACAATGTACGCTATTACAGGGATGGATCATCAAACCTGTATTCTCGGGGAGGTCCCTTCCACATCAGTCCCCTTAACCGCGACATAAAATTGTTTGCCTGATCCAATTGATGTAAAATGATTTCATTTGTCTCCACGTTCATTAGTTTATCCATATCATAGTTTACCTTCCAATAAATTTTTTGCCTTATCTTCCTGTATCAGTGCTTTCTCTGCTTATAGGTGAAATGGTAGCCACCAGACTCGAAGATGTCTCGGTCAAATATTTCTTTGTTCGTGAATACTTCACCATTCAATTTGAATATCCCAGGTGGAGTGGTGCTCACTTCGATGCGAACAGGAAGATAGGATTTTGATAAGGTACGATATCCCTCTAGCCATTTCCGGTTCGTATGACGTTCTAATACATTCACCGTCAACAGATAGGAATATTTTGATTCAGTTAAAACCAGATCTGCAGTCGGATCTTCCTGCCCGAAGGCAATTACAATCTTTCCAACTGTATTCGGCAATACTATTTCCTGTTGTTTATCTGAATCATAAGCTGAATCCAAAGTCTTATATTGCAAATAACGGGGAATGCGCAATGCTCGTTTCACTTTTTGCATATACAGCAGTTTTCCGACTGCTAAAATGAATAACGGTAACAGTATGATCAGGACGACCACATACCAGCTTTTCACGATGAAGGTCTGTACATTCCTTATCAGCATGGCTGATCCTGAAATGACCGAAATGGTCGATTTAACGCTTGATTCCACGCTTGTCAGCTGATCCTCAGCCGTAAGCATTATCTCAAGATCCTGTTTTGATAATGGAGTCTCTTTAAAGATTGAAATCGTAACAGCTTCATTTACGGTTTCATTTGGTTCCAAAGTTATGATCTTTTCTTCTGTTAACCCCAAATCAGATTCTGTCGATAAATGAACCGTTTCACTTCTGCCGGAATGATTTTCCAGTTTAATCGGAACGCTCACCCTTCCGCCGGGCTTCCCAGTCAGATTCTTCGCAAGCACCGTGCCTGTAATTTCGCCGGCAGAAACCACCTTGTATTGGCCGATTTCTTTTTCCACTGTGAAATTCAACCCATCATACGTTCCCTGCACACTCAGTGATGCGGTTACTTCCCCTTCTGAATCGAAAGGCAGCAGCATCGTATAGATGCCATCTCCTCCCAATTCATCACCGCTTGCTTCATCCTGATTATCCATAAGGGAATGAATTTCTTGCCTACCATCTGAATAATCCGCCACCAAATTGAAACTGTTGATGGAAACACCCTGCGAACCGTCGACAAGGTTTCCACTTAATTCAAGATAGCCGGTTATTTTTTGGCTTTCCGAAACCTTGAAGATTTCATTTTGAAGGTTTACCTCGCTCATCAGAACCGGCAGTTCCTGCACTTTAATCGTTGTCAGGTTATTGGTGATAACCGTTTCGCCATCCTTGATGCGGGTATCCAAAATATACTCACCCGTTTGATCAACATTTTCGTAGGCACCTAAATAATAGCCATCTTGTAAGGT
Source organism: uncultured Carnobacteriaceae bacterium (assembly GCA_963730595.1). Lineage (GTDB taxonomy): Bacteria > Bacillota > Bacilli > Lactobacillales > Aerococcaceae > Trichococcus. The sequence goes on along the minus strand of CAVSSJ010000015.1, from coordinate 299 downwards.
TAGCGTAACGCTGTCCATATCAGCTGTTCCATTTTTTGAAACCTGAACTTCTACACTCATCTGAGGATCCAATTCTCCCGTCACCGCGACGGATACAGCAATCGGTTCATTGATCGGATGTTGCATATTCGCTTTCGGTTCCACTACCCATGATTTCAGGAAGAGATCCTTATCGCCGAACAATTGGACTTTTCCCGTTCCTCTCACAAGCAACTGCCAATCCCCTGCAAGCTCTCTATCATCTTGGTTTAAGGTTACAATTGTATAATTTTCATTTTTCTGAACAACGACTTTATCGG
>CAVSSJ010000014.1:0-81911 GCA_963730595.1 uncultured Carnobacteriaceae bacterium | reverse complement strand
GTATATTTATATTGTCTAGCCGAAAAACCTTGATTAAAAAATAAAACGCAATCAAACGGTCAACTATCCAGAAAGCGTTCTTAACAGATAAAAAAGCCCATCTGCCGTCACACATTCCTCAATGAACTGCAATTCAAAGAATTGTTCCCGCGAAAAGAATGAGACTATTTTAAGCAGCAGGAATTCCAATGGCTGTCCTGCGGTCGGTTCCATGCTATTATACCAAATTGATGCGCGTATATAAACAAAATAACCTAAAATCACGACAACAAGACAATATAGAATAATTATCGAAAATGATTTTTAAAAAAAAGCAGTGTTCTCAAGCTATTCTTGAAAGGCCTGTCCTGATGTTTACCGCTTTCAAAACCCATTATCTGTAAGTATTTTCTCACATAGCGAGTGACTCAGATAGGCGGACTCTGTCGTGACAGGGTTCTCTTTCTTTGCGATCCCCTCGACGAACTCATGGATCAGCGGAGCAAATCCGCGCTTGCGGAGTGTCCATTCCCAATCTTCAAAGGATACAATCTGTTTCTCACCTTTCCGTGTGATCGTCATGTCGGTCAAATTCATGACCCGCACAACCCCTTCCAAGCTCTGTACTTCCATCACTTCCTGATTGGCACCCGCTTCGTAATTCATCGAAACAAAGCAGCTGGTTGTATTCGTTTCGAGCACGAGCCATACGCGCTTCAATTCCCCGTCCTTCTCAACAATATGGGATTGGACCGAAACAACTTCATCATCCAGCAAATATAAGGCGGTATCCGCAATATGAAGGAAGGAATCATAGATGGCGAAACGGACCTCTTCGACATTCTTGACCCTGTCCTTTTGGATGATGATCATTTTTTTATCGGGTATCTCTTTCAAACGCTGGACCAACGGCGCAAAACGGCGATTGAAGCCGGCCGTCAATAGCAATCCTTTCGCATCCGCCAATTCGATCAATTCTTTTGTTTCCTCCAGCCGATCGCTGATGGGTTTGTCCACATAGACAGGGATGCCGCGTTCCAGCAGCATGCGGATGATTTCCCCATGTGCGACTGTTGCCACATGAACGAAAGCCGCTTCAATACCGCTGTCCAACCATTCCTCTATCGATGCATATAGATGTTTAAAGCCATATTTCTTGCCGATAGATTCCAAAGCCTCTTGATTCCTCGAACATAAATGCCACTCGATCGTATCCTGCATCTCAACCATCACCGGCAAATACGCCTTCTGAGCGATATTGCCAATACCAATAACTCCTATCTTCACTGAAGATCGCCTCCTACTTGTTTAACCTGTTTATACCACATTCCAACAGCTTTTTCTCTTCTAAACTAAGAAAAAACAAGGGTAATAAAAAAATTTCACGTTCTCAGCTGAAATCGGTTGCAATACGGTATTTTGTTTTGTATAATTCTCTTTGTAGTTATGTATAGACATACAAAAGGAGTTGTTTAGATGAAATATGAATTTCCTGCAGCGTTTTGGTGGGGATCAGCCGCCAGCGGCCCACAAACAGAAGGGACTGTAGCCGGCGATGGCAAAGGCGAGAACATCTGGGATTACTGGTACAAACAAAATCCGGAAATCTTTTTCAATGGTGTGGCCCAGAAAACACATCATATGTATACAATCGCTACAAAGAGGATATCGCATTAATGAAAGTAACGGGACATAATTCGTACCGCACATCCATCCAATGGAGCCGTCTGATTCCAACCGGAACCGGTGAAGTCAACCAAGAGGCAGTCGCTTTCTACAACAGCTACATCGACGAACTGCTGGCCAACGGCATCGAACCTTTCATTAATCTTTATCACTTTGATATGCCGTTGTCATTGCAACAGAAAGGAGGATGGGAAAGCAAAGAGGTTGTGGAAGCTTACGCCGCCTACGCACGGACCTGCTTCGAGCTGTTCGGCGACCGCGTGAAAAAATGGTTTACCCACAATGAACCGATCGTCCCGGTGGAAGGCGGTTATCTGTATCAATTCCACTACCCCAGCATCGTAGATATGAAAAAAGCCGTCCAAGTAGGCTATCATGAAAGTTTGGCGAGCGCAAAAGCAATCAAAATCTATCATGAAATGAAGCTTGGCGGACAAATCGGCATCGTCCTGAATTTGACGCCGAGCTATCCGCGCAATCCGGATGATCCCGAAGATGTGAAAGCAGCTGAATTGGCTGACGCCTTCTTCAACCGGTCTTTCTTGGATCCTGCCATCAAAGGCACGTTCCCGGAAGATTTGGTCTTGTTATTGAAATCATTGGATTATCTTCCCGAACACACAACAGAAGAATTAGAACTTATCAGAAACAATACGATTGATTTGCTGGGCATCAACTACTATCAGCCAAGAAGAATCAAGAAGAAAGAAAGCAGCGAAAGGCTTTCCGACAAACCGATGCCGGATGATTATTTCGACAATTACATCTGGCCGGATCGAAAAATGAATCCGTACCGCGGTTGGGAAATCTATGAAAAAGGGATCTATGACTGCTTGATCAATGTCCGCGACAACTATGGCAATATTCCTTGCTTCATCTCCGAAAACGGGATGGGTGTGGAAGGCGAAGAACGTTACGTCAATGCGGATGGCATGATTGAAGATGATTACCGGATCGCATTTGTCCAAGGTCATCTGAAATATGTCCATCAGGCTCTTCAAGAAGGCTGCAACGTGAAAGGCTACCATATGTGGACATGCATGGATAACTGGTCATGGACCAACGCCTATAAAAACAGATATGGATTTATTGCCGTCGACTTGGATCAAAAAGGAAAACGCACCATCAAGAAAAGTGGTCACTGGTTCAAAGAAGTATCAGACAATAATGGTTTTGACGCATAAGGTTTCTATGGAAAGGAAATTAAAAAAATGAATAATTTTGTTGATACATTAGCGGAAAAATTGACACCCTTCGCCGGCAAGCTCGGCTCGAACAGATATCTTGCCGTATTACGCGATGCGTTTATGCTTTCTTTCCCGCTTACCATGTTCGGATCCATCATAGTCGTGTTGAACAACCTGCCCTTCTGGAGCGATGACACGAAAGGGACGTTGGGCGGCTTATTCGGCAACGGCCAAAACGCGACCATGTCCATCATGACGATCTTCATCACTTTCGGTATCGGGTATTACCTGACCCGTTCCTACGATGAGGATGGCGTCTTCGGCGGGGCTGTTTCGTTGGCTTCCTACTTGATTTTGACGCCGTTCAGCTTTACGACAGCTGACGGTGCTGCAGTCAGCGGGGCCCTTTCCTTGGATCGCTTAGGCGCTAAAGGGATGTTCATCGGCATGTTGGCCGCCTTCATCGCAGCCGAAATTTACGTGCGGATCACGAAAAAAGGCATCGTCATCAAAATGCCCGAAGGCGTTCCTGATGCTGTTGCCCGCTCCTTCGCTTCCCTGATCCCGGCAATTTCTACCCTTACCGTTTTCCTATTGCTGAACGCCTTGGTTTCAGGGGTCTTTACAACAAACTTGCACGATGTCGTTTACACAGTCATCCAAAAACCGCTTGTCGGTCTGGGCAGCGGCTTGCCTGCCACCTTGGTTTCGCTCTTCTTCGTGCAAATCCTTTGGTTCTTCGGTTTGCATGGCCAAATCATCGTCAACTCCGTGATGGATCCGATCTGGAACACATTGGCTTTGGAAAATTTGGATGCCTTTAAAGCCGGGGAAACTTTACCGCATATCATCACAAAACCATTTATGGAAACATTCACGGTCGGATTGGGCGGTTCCGGCATGACCTTGATGGTTGTCATCTTGATGGCTTTCGTCATGAAGAGCCGTCAAATGAAGGACATCGGCCGTTTGGCGCTCGGACCAGGAATCTTCAACGTTAACGAACCGGTCATCTTCGGATTGCCGATTGTCTTGAATGCCTCTATCGCTATCCCTTGGATTTTGACGCCTTTAGTCGTCACGACCGTAAATTACTTATCCATGGCCTCAGGATTGTTCCCGACTCCGACAGGCGTTACGGTTCCATGGACGGTTCCGTTATTCTTCAGTGGGATGATGGCCACAAACTCCGTCATGGGTGGCGTGCTGCAGCTGATCGACTTCGCAATCGTCGGGTTGATGTGGTATCCGTTCTTGAAAGTGGTCGACAGAGCCAACATTCTGGCTACATCAGAAGAAAACGTTCCTGAATCAAGGACGGCCTCTTTTCACGGCGCAGAATCAAAAAGCTAGATAAAACACCCGGTGCGACAAGATATACTTTCACGGCAAAGGCCTGGAGCAGCTGCTCTGGGCCTTCTTGCCTTTACTTTGTATATGGAAAGTAAAGGTTTAGTTGTATCATGTATAGCCATTACGCTATAATAATGATTGAAAACGTTTAGCTGCCGGGAGGAAGAAATGATGAAAAAATACCAAGAAATTGCCGACGAACTCCGTCGCCGCATCGTTGACGGCGATTACGCAGAGGATGAAATGCTTCCTGATCAAATCGCTCTGGCTGAAGAATTCGGCGTCAGCCGGATGACACTCAAAAAAGCGATCGATATGATAGCCATGGAAGGCCTGCTTTTCCGTAAACGCGGCGTCGGAACATTCGTCATCAAAAGCGCACTTTGGAACAGCGGAGACTCAAAGGTGGACGAATATGCCGGCCTCTCCAAGCAGTTCCCGAATAAAACCATCAAAAGCAAAATCATCACCTTCGACATCCTGTTTCCTCCTGAAAATATCAAGAGCCTGCTGATGCTCGAAGACAATCAACCTGTCTATCACATTGAAAGGCTGAGGATCATCGACGATAAGCCCTATATCCTGGAGAACACCTATTTTGTGGCAAACTTGGTCCGTGATCTGACGGAAGATATCATCAACCATTCCATCTACAATCATATCCGCGATACGTTGGGATTGAAAATCGGTGGCGCCTACCGGAAAATCCATGCCGATAAATCCAATAAATTGGATTGGCAGGAACTGATCTGCGATGAGCACACACCCATTCTGGAAGTCGAGCAGGTCGTTTACCTGACGAACGGGACACCATTCGAATATTCCACCTCCCGCAGCCGCTACGACACAAGATCATACACCATCACCGACATCCTCAAACAATAGGATACGATGAATTGCGCTTAGAACGGAATCACTGGAGCACCCTAGACCAAAATCTGTGGTTTTCAGATTTAGGCCTAGGGTGTGAAGTGGATGTCCGTTCTGCAATTCAGAGTTCAACTAATAGGATGAGATGATTCGCGTTTAGATACCCGTACGTTGGAGCAAACACGGGCTGTTCACCTCCTTTGTGGACAACCCTAAAAGGAAGCACTGTGACCGTGCCGTTCAAGTGTATCATGGTTCTAAGCGATTGAAATCGCAAGAACCATGACAAAACGGTAGTGGTATCTGCGAATCAGAACTCGACTAAGTAGGATACGATGAAATGCGTCCAGGGGATGAGCACTAAGAGGGCTAGCCTAGCCGTAAATGGGCCGGTTTTTGCCCATGCGGACTAGACAGCTTAGGCACTCAAACGTCACAGTGCGACGTTTGAGGTCTTTCGAAATTGTTGTACCACGACAAATGATGCAGCTTTTTCTGCATTTCAGAGTTCAACTAATAGGATACGATGAATTGCACTTAGAACGGAATCACTGGAGCAACCGAAATATAAAAAATTACTATTCAGGAGGAAAATCATGCAAGAACCTTTATTTATTCAACCTGTCCTGCAAGAAAAAATCTGGGGCGGCACAAAGTTGCGAGACATTTACGGTTATGACATTCCCAGCGAGCACACCGGTGAATGCTGGGCTATGAGTGCCCACCCGGACGGTATAGGCGCTGTCGAAAATGGGGAGTATGCCGGCATAAAATTGGACGTTCTCTATGCAGAACATCCGGAACTTTTTGGTAATCCCGCTTCCCTGGTCTTCCCTTTGTTGACAAAAATCATCGATGCAGCGGAAGCCCTATCCGTCCAAGTCCATCCGGATGACGCTTACGGGCTGGAGCATGAAGGCGAATTAGGAAAAACGGAATGTTGGTACATCATCGATGCCGATGAGGATGCCGAAATCATCTATGGCCATAACGCCAAAACAAAAGACGAATTTGCTGGGATGATCGCTGACGGCAAATGGGAAGAGTTGTTGCGCCACGTCAAAGTGAAAAAAGGCGACTTTTTCTTCGTCCCTAGCGGAACCATCCACGCCATCGGAGGCGGCATCACCATTTTGGAGACCCAACAGAGCAGCAACACAACCTACAGAGTGTATGACTTCGACCGCAAGGACGATCAAGGCAACACCCGTGATCTGCATATCCAGCAATCCATCGACGTCTCGATGATTCCGCACCGGGATGCCGTGAACCATTTCGAAATCGTAAAAGAAGGTCCCAATGTGTTGACCACCTTTATCCAAAGCGATTATTTCACCGTATACAAATGGGATATTCAAACGGAAGTGACTTTCAACAAGACCGCCCCTTATACGCTCGCAAGCGTCCTAGAAGGTACAGGGACACTGACGATCGGCGGAAAGGCATATCCATTAAACAAAGGGGAGCATTTCATCATCCCTAACCCAGTGGAATCCTGGACATTGTCGGGCACGATGCAACTGATCGCATCCACACCTGGTCCCAAAAATAGTTGATCCATCATAAAAACAGCGCAGGCTTTTCTTCCAATCGAAAAGCCTGCGCTGTTTTATTCCTTAAATTTTTACTCGAACGGATAGACCAGTCCCCATTCTTTGCGGACAGTATCCATCACTTCCAGTACATCTTGCGTATAGCCAATGGTGCTATTATGAGCCCCATCCAAAACCATGTCGGTGAAAGCCGCCAACTCATAATTTAAACTCTGGGCGTATTCCCCCGCTTCAAATAAGGTTTCTTTCCCGTCGAAAGAAGTGAAGGCGGCTTTTGTCGGCCTTGGATAATCCACGATCGTGAAGAAGCCCTTTTCAAATGCCACAATGCCTTGTTTCGGCATTTTCGCGTGGAAAGTCAGTGACACGGTCGCCAACTCATTCTCGGCATTACGTAGGATGATGGCGGAAGACTCATCCACACCGGATTCATGTAGATTTCCCATCGTCAAAACTTCTATCGGCTTACTGCTCATGAAGTTGCGAACAAAGGATAACGCGTATGTCCCGATATCGAACAATGCCCCGCCGGCCAAATCCTTATTGAAATAATAGACGGATGGGTCTGTATCTTTGAAGCTGCCGAAAGAAGCCTGGATCATTTTCAGGGGGCCTATATCGTGCGTCTTTATCCAGTCATTGAGTTCGCGATAAAGCGGCATATGGTAGAGCGTCATCGCTTCAGAAAGGTAGATCCCCTTTTTCTCGGCCAAATGCACAACTTCATCCAGCTGCGCTTTATTGATCGTGATGACCTTCTCGCACAACACATGTTTCCCCGCTTCCAGGCTCGCCTTGATCAATGGGTAATGGTGGCTATGCGGTACGGCAATATAGACCACGTCTACCGAGGCATCCGCCAGCAGTTCCGCATAGTCGCCGTAGGATACGGGGATGGCATATTTTTCAGCAAAGGCTTGCGCTTTTCCGCTCGTCCGGGAAGCCACCGCTACCAACTCCGCTCTCTCCGCTGAGAATCGCGATGCGAATTCCGAAGCAATTTGCCCGGTCCCCAGAATCGCCCATTTCAATTTCTTCATTTGGACACACCTTTCGTTTCCCCTATTCCGTTGCACTCTGGTTCGCCAGGATGATGGCGCCGGTGATTCCGGCATCGTCGCCCAATCCCGGTGTCACAAGATAATCATCCACCGCCGGCACCGGAACGTAGTCCGCCAACAGTGTCGTGAATTGCGTTTTGATCTTCTCCAACATGCCGGGAACCTTCATCACGCCGCCACCGAGGACAATCCGTTCCGGACGTAAAATGACCGTATATGCTTCCAATGCTTGGCCGATATAATAGGCCACAAAATCCCAGACTTCATCTGTCGGATCGATATCTTTACCGGCTTTTCCCAAACGACCGTCTATCGATGGGCCTGCAGCCATTCCCTCCAAACAATTGCCATGGTATGGGCAAAATCCTTTGTAATGGTCGTGCTCATGCGGACGCACTAATAGATGACCCATTTCCGGATGACCGATGCCTTCCAAAATCTTCCCGTCGACAATCGCACCGGCACCAACACCTGTTCCAATCGTGATATACATAGTATTCCGTAAGCCTTTTGCAGCACCCATGGCTGATTCTCCCAATGCAGCAGCGTTCACATCGGTAGTCCAGCCCATCGGTATGTCGTAGCGTTCTTTCATGGCACCCAAAAAGTTGTAGTCCTTCCAGGCTAATTTAGGGGTGGAAAGGATATAGCCATACGTTTCGGAATCCTTCTTCACGTCGATGGGTCCGAACGAACCGATCCCGATGGCCGCTAACTCAAATCGATCAAAAAAGGCAAAGACTTGTTTCATGGTTTCTTCCGGCGTTGTGGTCGGAAAAGCGACCCGTTCCAATAACTCGTTTTTTTCGTTTCCGACTGCGCATACAAATTTCGTTCCGCCTGCTTCAATTGCTCCTACTAACATTCGCTTCACTCCTGTTAATTTTCTTTTAGTATCTGTTGTTCCCGTTCTGAAAATACGCCTTCTGGTTCCAATACCGCCATCCAAAAAGACTCTCATCACGTCCTTCTATTATACCGCTTTCAACCTCACGTTCCATGTTTTTGCACATTTTTTTGTCGGCAAATCGGATTTTTTTACAACACCCGGAAAAATTGGTAAAATTTTACTTAATTCCCTGTTTTTTTTACTATTTTCGTTGCGTTGTCGTTTTGAAACGCTTACAATAAAGAAAACAGATATAACACTCAAAATCACTCATACCTAAAAGGAGATTTTTTATGAATATTGAAAATGTAGAAAAAAGATTTATTGAATTATTTGGCGACAAACCTTACCAGACTTTTTTCGCGCCCGGTCGGATCAACCTGATTGGTGAACATACCGATTATAATGGCGGCAATGTGTTCCCTTGTGCGATCACCTTAGGCACGTACGCAGTCGCTTCAAAAAATGACAACAACGAAATCCGCCTCTATTCGGAAAACTTCCCGGAAGTGGGCATCATCACCTTCGATTTGGACGACTTGATGCATCGCGCCGAGCATGGCTGGACGAACTATCCGAAAGGCATGCTGAAATTTTTGAAGGAGGCCGGACATGCCATCGATAGCGGACTGGATATGGTCATCCAAGGGGACATCCCTAACGGTTCCGGACTTTCCTCCTCCGCATCCCTGGAATTGCTAACGGGCGTCGTGCTGGAAAACCTGTTCAACCTGAAGCTTGATCGTCTGGATCTCATCCAGACCGGAAAACGCGTGGAGAATGAATTCATCGGCGTGAACAGCGGCATCATGGACCAGTTCGCTGTCGGGATGGGAGAAAAAAACAAAGCCATTCTTTTGGACTGCAACACCCTCGAATATGAAATGATTCCGGTGGAACTCGGGGACCGCGCCATCGTCATCATGAACACGAAGAAACGCCGCGAATTGGTCGATTCCAAGTACAATGAACGCCGCAGCGAATGCGAACAGGCGCTAGCCCTGCTGCAGACCGTCGTCCCCATCGCTTCTTTAGGTGAACTGGATGAAGAGACGTTCGAAAAACATAAGGATGTGCTGAACAGCGACGTACTGTACCGACGCGCTCGGCATGCGGTCACCGAAAACCAACGGACATTGAGAGCCGCCACCGCCTTGAAGGCAGGCGATCTGGATACATTCGGCAAACTGATGAATCAATCGCATATTTCCTTGCGGGATGACTACGAAGTGACCGGCATCGAATTGGATACCTTGGCTGAAACAGCCTGGGAACAAGCCGGCGTCTTGGGCGCTCGGATGACCGGTGCCGGATTCGGCGGCTGCGGCATCGCCATTGTCGCGAAGGAAAGCATACCGGCATTCATCGAAACCGTAGGAGCCGTTTACGAACAAAAGATCGGCTATCCGGCTGCATTCTATATCGCTGAAATCAGTGATGGTGCGAAGCAGCTGTCGCCGGTTTGGCAATGATGGCACCAAGCTGTGATAACAACGGAAGGGAAAGAATGATATGAAAACCTCTGAGAAAATAGTTGGGCAGGTCGACGGCAAGGATATCATTGCCTACACGCTGACGAATAAAAACGGTGTATCCCTCACAGCCATGACCTATGGCGCCACCGTTACCGACATTACCGTCCCCGATAAAGACGGCAACCGTAAGAACATCATCCTGGCGCCGGATTCCTTGGATGATTACGTCACACACAGACCTTACTACGGCGCAACCATCGGCCGTGTCGCCGGACGCATCGCCAATGGAAAATTCGCATTGGACGGCAAACACTACCACCTCATTCAAAATGAAGGGAAAAACCAGCTGCACGGAGGCCCGGCAGGTCTTGATACACTCGTCTGGGATGCTGCCGTACAAACCTCGGCCAACGAGTCGAGCATCCGTTTCACGACGACCGATCCGGATGGCTCCAATGGCTATCCTGGAAATCTTGCGATCGCCGTCACGTATACCTTGACGGCGAATAATGAGTGGAAAGTCGCCTATCGCGCCACCACCGATCAAACCACACTGTTCAACCCGACAAACCATGTCTATTTCAACTTGAGCGGAGATGCCACAAAACCGATCCTGCAACATGAACTGCAGCTGAACAGCTCCAGTTTCGCCGAGTTGGGTGACGCGAATATCCCAACTGGAACCTTGCTTCCGGTTGAAGGCACCCCATTTGATTTCAGGACGGGCGGAAAATTGGCGGTTGCAGCGGAAATGAATCACCCCCAAACACAAAAAGCAAACGGCTTTGATCATCCTTTTGTGTTGGAACACTTCAATAAGGAGCCTGATGCGGTCTTGTCCGATGCAGAATCCGGCATAAGCGTAAAAATGCACACCGATCAGGACTGCGTCGTCATTTTTATGCATAACGGCGCCATCGACACGTACACAATCGACGGAAAACCCGTCATCCAATATGCCGGCATCACTATGGAGACGCAGGCATTGCCCGACGCCATCAATCAAGCCGACTTCGGAAATATCGCCCTGCATCCAGATGAAATCTATCGGGCAGAAACGACCTACCACTTCGAAACGCTGACCCGCATATAAATAAGCAAAAGCGATGCCTAAACACCGGCATCGCTTTTACTTATTCATTTTGTTGTGTTTTTCCGTTCAATCCAACGCTTTCCATACCATTGACGATTCTGTCGAAGCCCTTCTTACTTCGCGGCTTCAGTTCGACGACGAGCACCCCCGTCAAGATCAACATTGCACCGATGAGCATCCGGATCGTTATCTGTTCCTTAATGAACAGAGCCGAAAAGATCATCCCGAAGACGGCTTCCATCGACAGAATGATGGCTGTTTCCGTTTCTTTCGTGTATTGCTGAGAGGCAGATTGGATCAAAAAAGCGAGCATCGTGCTGACGGCCCCCAGGAAGAAAATGGAGAAGTAACCTTCCGTTTCAGAGGATAGAACAAATTCCCGCCTGAAAAGTGAAACGATCAATCCGCAACAAGCAGCGGTGCCCATCTGTATCGTGTTCAAGGCATAGACATTTTCGCCCAACACGAACAGATTCGTACAGATGATCTGCAGCGCAAAAAATAACGCACATAACAAAGTCAGCATATCACCCAAATTGATCGTATCGAAGTCGGTCAACGATATCACCGCTATCCCAGTGATGGACAGCAATGCCCCAATGATGGCCGGCGCCGTAATTTTCTTTTTGAAGAACAACGCCCCGATGAACGGAACCAACACCACATTGAACGCCGTCAAAAAAGCGTTCTTGGAGGGCGTGGTATAGACCAGCCCCACCGTCTGAAACAGAAAGGCAATATAAAGGATTACCCCTAATCCGATCCCTCTGACGTATGTTTTTTGTGTGGCATGCTTCAACTGCCCCGAAAACAATGCCACCATCATCAAAAAGGCCAACAAAAACCGCATGGTCAAAATTTGATAAGGCGAAAAATACTCCAACGCTATGGAGCTGATGGCAAAGCCGGAGCCCCATATGACAGTGACAAACATTAGGCCAATCTGTCCTTTTCTTCTGCTTGACATCCTTCTCCTCCGTTCTTTTTATTAATCCTATATTTCCCTTTGCCGGAACATCATTTCAGCGATTTCGGCATCACTCTCAACTCTACCTAATTTCCAGCCTGACCGCAAGGTATCCCTCTGAAAAAACGCCTCTTTTTGCATATGCATCTCTTCCGGAGGACTGCCAAAGCAGAAAAAGCTCCCCTTTCCCTGGAATCACCGGAGCGCTAAGAAAAAGAGCGCGAAAAGAAAAAAATAGCTTTTCGAAGGGCTGTTAAGCACCGTTCGAGAAGCTATTCCAATCATTTAATTCGCCAATACCGCTTCGATCTCATCCAACTCTTCATTGCTGAAAGCAAGGTTTTCCAAGGCTTTGACGTTATCATCGATTTGGCTGACTTTGCTTGCGCCAATCAGTACGCTTGTGACTTTTCCATCACGTAAAACCCAGGCTACAGCCATTTCAGCCAACGTCTGGCCGCGGCGTTTCGCTATTTCATTCAGGGCCCTTGATTTTTCGATGGTCTCCTCCACTTTTTCGGCATTCAAGAACGGCGAGGAGGTACGCCCTGCACGCGAATCTTCCGGGATGCCCTTTAGGTAGCGGTCCGTCAGCATGCCTTGCGCCAACGGGCTGAAGACGATGCTGCCCAATTTATTGGCTGCAAGGACATCCTGCAATCCGTCTTCAATCCAGCGGTCATACATATTGTAATTGGGCTGGTGGATGATGAACGGCGTCTTCAAGTCTTTAAAGATGGCTGTTATTTCGGCTGTCTGATCTGCAGAATAGCTCGAGATGCCGATGTATAAGGCTTTCCCTTGGCGGACCATCAGATCCAACGCTTGAGCTGTTTCTTCAAACGGGGTGTCCGGATCCGGGCGATGGGAATAGAAGATATCTACATAATCCAACCCCATCCGCTTCAGGCTTTGATCGATGCTGGCTGTCAAATATTTTTTTGAGCCCCATTCCCCATAGGGACCCGGCCACATGTCATATCCCGCCTTGCTGGAAATGATCAGCTCATCGCGATAAGGAAGCAGATCTTTTTTTAGGATTTTCCCGAAAGTTTCCTCCGCACTGCCTGGCGGCGGACCGTAATTATTCGCCAAGTCAAAATGAGTGATTCCCAAATCGAATGCACGGTGAATCATCTTGCGCGAATTTTCAAATAGATCCACTTCGCCGAAATTATGCCACAAGCCCAGGGAGATGGCTGGTAATTTTAATCCGCTATTGCCCACTCGATTGTAAATCATTTTTTCATATCGATCTTCTGCCGGTTGGTACATCTCATCACCTCAAATTTTTATCTTTTCATTATAACGCTTACACGAAGAAAGTAAAGGCTTTCATTGGGTTTCCGGTTTACTGTTTTTTCTTGCTGCATTCTGATTATGAACAATCGCTTGCTGTTCATAATCTATAGCTTTCACTAAAAAAGTAATGCCGCCAGTTAGGCGGCATTACTTCTCTGTTGATATATACTATTCACACTCTGCCAATGGCAGGTTATCCGAATCCTTGAAGAAGATAAAAACAGAGTTGCCGCAATCCGACATAAGAGCATGGCCCCTATTTTTGACGCAGTCTTTTCGTTTGTCTAAGCTTCTTCGTATCCATTCGGATTGTTTTTTTGCCAGTTCCAGGAATCGCGGCACATGTCAGCCAACATCTTTTTGGCCGTCCAGCCCAATTCTTCGCGTGCTTTGGTTGCGTCCGCATAACAGGTCGCCACGTCGCCGGGGCGTCTGTCGACGATGACATATGGGATTTCCACGCCATTCGCATCCTGGAAGTTGTTTACTAAGTCCAATACGCTGTAGCCTGTGCCGGTACCCAGATTGTAGATGCCCACTCCGTTTGTATCTTGCACTTTTTCCAATGCCTTGATGTGGCCTTGCGCCAGATCGACGACGTGGATGTAGTCGCGCACGCCTGTGCCGTCCGGCGTGTCATAGTCGTTGCCGAAGACGCTCAATTGCGGCAGTTTGCCGACAGCCACTTGCGTGATGTACGGCATCAAATTGTTCGGGATGCCGGTCGGATCTTCGCCGATCAAGCCGGATGCATGCGCCCCGATCGGATTGAAGTAACGCAGCAAAGCGATGCTCCATTCCGCATCGGAAACAGCGACATCCTGCAGGATCTGTTCGATCATCACTTTGGTGTAGCCGTAAGGATTCGTTGCGCTGGTCGGCAGATCCTCCGTCAACGGCGACACATTGTTCATGCCGTAGACGGTCGCCGAAGAGCTGAAGACGATCTTCTTCACGCCGTGATTGCGCATCACGTCGCACAAGACCAGCGAGCTGGTGATGTTATTGTGGTAATATTCGATTGGTTTCGCAACCGATTCGCCTACCGCCTTGAAGCCTGCAAAATGGATGACGGAATCGATGGCTTCCTTCGCGAAGACGGCGTCCAAAGCTTCCTTATCCAATACGTCGACTTCATAAAAAGTTGGTGTTTTTCCGGTAATCGTTTGGATGCGGTTCAACACTTCCGGCTTGCTGTTCGAGTAGTTGTCCACGATGACCACTTCGTAATCTGCGTTCAATAATTCTACAACGGTATGGCTGCCGATATAGCCGGCTCCGCCTGTAACTAAAACTGACATAAAATCCCTCTCTCTTTATCCATCATTCTTTGGATATATGGCTCACCGCAACGTATCCACAAAATTCATGAAAGCCTTTTGCCCTTCTTCTGTCCGTTTAAACACACCCGCATCTTGAAGTACCTTCAAAAAGGCTTCGCCTACTTCATCTTTCACCAATTGCTTAACGTCAGAACCTGCTTGTGGGCCCTTAGCCATCAAGCCGTCTGCCCACTCTTGATGATATTCGGCAACATTCGCATCCTCACCTAAAAGATATTTCTCAACTTCTTGCAATTCTTCTTTTAGTCGTGGGGGTAAAATAGCCAAGCCCATTACTTCAATCAGGCCTATATTTTCCTTTTTGATATGCTGCACATCTAGATGCGGATGAAATATGCCATCAGGAAATTCTTTCGATGTCCGGTTGTTCCTCAGAACCAAATCCAATTCAAATTGTCCCTCTCTCATGCGCGCAATCGGGGTGACGGTATTATGGGGTGTGCCATTGGACTCAGCGAGAATAGCGACGTCCTCGTCAGAATAGCCTCTCCAGGCATCTAAAATAAACGTGGCCGCTTCCACCATTTCCTCTTCGTTCGTCCCTACCAAGCGAATGACAGACATCGGCCATTTGACTATTCCTGCTTTAATTGAAGGGAATTTTTCCATTCTGAAAGGAACTTCGATAGTGGCTTCAGCCATGGCGAAAATATGCTTTCCCCCTTGATAATGATCATGGGATAAAATGGAGCCCCCGACAATCGGCAGGTCTGCATTTGAACCGACGAAATAATGCGGGAATTGCGTTACAATGCCGAGCAACTTCGCGAATGTATGCCCATCCAACTTCATGGGTTTATGTTCATTCAGCAAGAATATGCAATGTTCACCGTAGTACGCATATGGTGAGTATTGGAATCCCCATTTCTCTCCATTCAGCGACATCCTCACAATCCGATGGTTTCCTCTTGCCGGATGATCGACACGACCTGCATAGCCTTCATTTTCCATGCACAATTGACAAGCAGGATACACTGATTCCGACGAATCCCTTGCCAAAGCAATTTGTTTGGGATCTTTTTCAGGTTTCGATAAATTAATGGTTATTTCCAATTCACCGTATTCAGACTGATGTTTAAATGCGATATTTTTGGCAATGCTTCTTGTTTTGATATAATCATTATTCTTACTCAAGCGATAGAAATAATCGGTAGCTTTTCTGGGACTTTCCTTATATTTTTCCCAAAAAAACTTATTCACCACTGACGGCAAAGGCGTGACCAAGGACATGATTTGCGCTTCCAATATTTCACGGGAATACTGATAATCAGGGATTGTACCAGCCGAAACGGCCCAATCAACAAGGACATCCAATAAATCCAACCGTTCCGGCATGGGCGTTGTCGGAATCAGCTGCGTATCCAAAGCGTCTTTCCCGATCAACAGCAGCAACTGATTTCTGAGAACGATCCTGTCCATTGCGTCGCTGTCCCCAACCTGAATGCCGTTTTCAATGAAATCGACGACCACTTGATCGATAATGTCTCCCTTGCCACTATTCACCATGCCTTATTTCCCCCCCATTAATTTCGCGCCATCGCTGATTTCTGCGATATAAAATGCAGCCGGATAGCCGATTTTTTGTTCGTAAACGGCTCCTATGTTTTCGATGAAGGCCGGTATGCTTTCCTTCGCGACGATGGCGATGCCGCATCCACCGAAGCCCGCTCCCGTCATCCGCGCACCCAAGACACCGGGTTGTTCCCAGGCTGTTTCAGCCAAGGTGTCCAATTCGATGCCGGTCACTTCGTAGTCATCCCGCAAGGAAATATGCGATTGATTCATCAGCTTGCCGAACGTTTCCAAATCCCCGTTCTTTAGGGCAGACGCGGCTTTCAGCGTCCGTTGGTTTTCGGTGACCGCATGGCGCGCGCGTCTGTACAGTACATCACTGTTCAGCACATCCTTATGTTTTTCGAATGTCTCTTCATCCAATTCACCCAAAGAGGAAATGGGGACGACGGTCTGCAGCAGGGCTAAAGCTTGTTCGCATTCACTGCGGCGTTCATTGTACTTGGAATCGACCAATTCGCGGCGTTTCTTCGTGTTCATGATGACGATTGCACGGTTCCCGAGTTCCACTGGGATCATTTCGTATTTCAGTGTGTTGCAATCCAACAGGATGGCTTTGTTTTTTTCTCCCATCCCGACGGCGAACTGGTCCATGATGCCGCTGTTCACGCCGATGAACTCATTCTCTACGCGTTTTCCGGTCTGGATGAGATCCAGACGTTCAAGCTTCAGGTTGAACAGGTTTTCCAGCACAACACCCGTCAGCAATTCCAGGGATGCGGAGGAGGAGAGTCCGGAACCATTGGGAATGTCCCCTTGGATGACCATATCCAGGCCGCTGTCGATGGCATGACCGGCCTCCTTCAAATACTTCAGCATGCCTTTCGGATAGTTTGCCCAAACATCCTCTTTCTTGTAGTCCAAAGCTGTTAAATCAAAAGTAATCACACCTATATCAGGGAAGTTTTCTGAATAGAGGCGGATTTCGTTGTTGTCATTTTTTGAAGCGACTGCGTACGTGCCCAAGGTGATTGCACAAGGGAACACATTGCCGCCGTTATAATCGGTGTGTTCTCCGATCAGGTTGATGCGACCAGGTGCAAAGAACGCCCTGTAATCGGCATCGCCAAATAAATTTTCAAACTTGCTCTTCAATTTTTCCATTTCCATATCTAACACGCTCCTCTATTTGCTTTTCTGTCTCCAATTTATAAGACCATTTAGAAATGATCGATTTCATTAAGCCGAATTAGGATTCTTAAGTGCTATTCACACTTTTAATAAATCTCTGAAATATATTTACTAAATTTTAGGTAAATATTAACTAATGAAAGTATACCCACTCATTTAACTTATGTCAATCCGTTTTTTGGTAGCGTTTCAAAAAAATCAAAATTCACTCATAATAATTAATTTTATATAGATATTCTATTTAATAATTGTGAGATTTAACCTTATTTGCTCTTCTTTTGCATATCAGTAAAATTTAGTAATTATTTCCGCAAAAACGTTTGATGACATTCAATTATTCAGCGGATTTTCACCGCCAGGGAAATCGAGTAGGAGGTAGATGATTAATTCATCTACCGACCTCTCACACCACCGTACGTACGGTTCTCGTATACGGCGGTTCAATAACTTAAGTATCTCTAACGCTCGTACAGAAGGACTAAGTCTTTTAGCCCCCACTGTGCGAGCGTTTTGTTTGGCAACGCCCAATGAAGAATTTCACTTCGTGAATTACGCCAATACCCTTTCCGGCTTGCAGCCATTTTCAGAGAATTATCATGGTCAATTCCTAATTTCCTCAACCATTTGTAGCGTGTAGACACTTTCTTCCATCGTTTCCAGATTAGTTGTCTGAGTCGGTGATGCAGCCATGATTTCAACCCTATGACGAATGATTTCATGAAGGCAATCTTGTAGTAATTAATCCAACCTATGGTTACCTGGTTAATTTCTTTTATGATTTCTTCGAACTCTCCGGGGCGTTTTCGACTGGTCAATTTTCTGAGTTTGCTTCGGATTCGTTGTTTGGCCGACCAACTAGGTCGGCAACCGACTTTCCCATGTGTTTATAGAGGTGAAATCCGAGGAATTTGGCTTTGGTGGGAGTTGTCACGCTGCTCTTTTCTTTATTCACTGTAAGGCGTAAGTCTTTTTCGACAAATGTTGTGACGCTCTCCATAACCCTTTCACCTGCTCGTTTGGTTTTGACGTAGATGACGAAGTCATCCGCATAGCGAACAAACTTATGACCTCTTCGTTCAAGCTCCCTATCTAATTGATGGAGGTAAACATTCGCCAGTAGTGGGGAGAGTGGACCACCTTGGGGTGTCCCTGATTCCGTCTCGGTATAATAGCCATGGTCGAGAATGCCCGATTTAAGAAACTTCCATATCAGTTTCATAACGATTTTATCTTGGATGTACCAATCCAGATTGTTCCGTAGCTTCTGATGGTTGATAGTGTCAAAGTAACTCTTCAAGTCGCAGTCAACTACTACACGGTAGCCTTCTTCATAGTACTGTTGTGCTTTCTTTACGGCTTGATGCGCACTTCGACCTTTTCTGAAGCCAAAGCTATTATTCGAGAAGTGCGGGTCGACAATTGGGTCCAACACCTGTAAAATCGCCTGTTGTACAACTCTGTCCAGTACACAAGGAATTCCTAACTGTCGTTTACTTCCATCCGGTTTAGGGATGTCTACTCTTCGAACCGGTTGTGGTTGATACGATCCGTCTTTTAGTTTCCTTATCAGATGCGGATAGTATTTTGCCATGTGTTCATCCAGTTCATCGACTGTTACTCCGTCGACTCCAGGAGCTCCCTTGTTCTTGCGAACCTTTTCTTTAGCTAACTCCAAATTGTGTCTATCGACCACTTGGTCGATTAATGAAATACCATCTTGTCTGTTCATATCTATGCTACGCCCCTACGCACTCCTACATACTCTTTTGCTTCCAGCTTATCCCTCTGTAGGTAGCCATCTTTCGGTCTATACCATGATGTTGTCTGCGTTGTTAGTGGCGTATCCACCTCCTTGATTTTCAAGATTATTATTGTTCGGCCCTTCGTAGCCATACGGTTACTACTATGGCCTCTGCTGACTTCTTATGGCAAGCTTTACTCCATGATTCCTCATGTCCATAAGACCTCCCCGGGTAAGAATGATAACCTTCCACTCATGTCACTGCCTCATTTACTGTAGGAGATTCGTGCAGTATAGGACTTTACTTTGTGATGCAAGCTCGTCCGCCTCCATTCAGCCTTATATGAGATTTCTGTCCGTCAGTGCGAGTGTTTGCGTCCGACTTCCTTCAGATTCCACCTCACGGTGGACACCCTTGTCATTCGCTAACAGTTCCTACTGCCAAGCCTGTAGTGGACTTTCACCACCGAGTTATCACCCATGCCGGGCGCACAGCCAAAAAGCTCTGAGGCAATTTTGCCTTCAGAGCTTTGGAAATCTTATCAATATCTACAGATTATTCTTTGGATGCAAAAAATAATGCCACCAAATACGGCAGCATCACTTTTCCCAGGCTAGTCATTTCTATTCGTGCAATTCCAGCGGCAGACCATCCGGATCCTTGAAGAATGTGAATTTCTTGTTCGTATAGTCATCCAAACGGATCGGCTCTGTTTCTACGCCTTTGCGGTTCAGCTCAGCTACGACCGCTTCAACGTCATCCACATAAAAACAAAGATGACGTAAGCCGACCGCTTCCGGTGTACTCGGTCTGGCAGGAGGATTCGGGAACGAGAACAATTCTATTTCACTTTCCCCCAATTGCAGATCCAATTTATAGGAATCCCTTTCGACGCGATAATTCTCGCGGATGATCGGCAACTCCAATATTTCCGTGTAGAATTTTTTTGATGCTGCATAGTCCGAAGCGATGATTGCAACATGATGAATCTTTTCAAATTTCATGGTCATATCCCCTTTTTTGACTGCTCTCAGAATACCTCTCATTGTATCATCCCTACAGGAAAATCACATCTTTGTCACAAAAAGAACAAAATATAGCTGCAAGAATATAAACGTTTTCATTACCCTCACACATTTGTTATAATGGAAGCATATTCAAATAATCCAAAGACACTAACCGAAAAGGCTAGTCTCTAGCAGTAATGGATGAGAAGAGAGGATGAAACAACCATGATCATTACAACAACCTACCATATCGAAGGAAAAACAATTTCCCACTACGATGGCATCGTCTTCGGGGAAGTCATCACCGGCATCAATGTCTTTAAAGACTTAGGGGCAGGCATCCGCAATATCGTCGGTGGCCGTTCCAAGAGCTATGAAGATGAACTGACGGTCGCACGTGAAAAGGCCCTTGAGGAAATGGAAGTGCGGGCTAAAGAACGAGGTGCCAATGCAGTCGTCGGCACGAAAATGGACTACGAAGTATTGGGTGCCGATAACGGCATGCTGATGGTCACCTGCAGCGGAACCGCTGTCAGATTGTCGGACGAACCCGCTTACTTCGGCTAAAAAATTATATCAAAAAAGGTATCCCAGGAGCAAGCGTTCCCGCGATACCTTTTTTCCGTCTATTGCGTCTTCTTGGCGCTTGCTTTTTTCTTGACGCTATTCGTCGCCGCTTTCTTCCGCGGTGCGAATGGTTTGAAGGAAACGGCATAGTTCCCGGACTCGTCTTTCCCCAAAAGCAAGGCGGTCGAAAAGCTCTTGCCGTCCCTCTTCTTGAATCCGGATAAGCTGTTTCGTCTGGCCCTTCGCCAGCAGATCCTTCGCCTCTTCCGCATTCAGGTAGCGGTGGGCGATGTATCTGGAAATGCGGAAGGTACAGGGGTCTCCAAACGTTTCGCATTGGATGTAGCTGCCCTTAATGACGGCGTCCTTGCCGCAAACCGGGCACTTGCCGACCACAGCGTTCTCCCCGGTCGCCTCGATGCGATCCGCGATGCCTTCGGACTGCAGCACCTCATGGCTTGTCCCGATGATCTCCAAAACGAACTGTTTGATGTTTTCCAGGAAATAGTTTTGGTCGCCTTCCCCCTGATGGATTTTGGCCAAATATTTTTCCCATTCGGCCGTGAAGGCAACATCGCTCATCTTATTGCCGGCCACCGCCTCGCAGAGCAACGTCCCTTTATCGGTGATGAACAGCTGGTTTTTGGTGGCCGTTATATAGCCGCGGTCCTTCAGGTTTTCGATGACGCCGGCGCGGGTGGCTTCGGTGCCGATGCCATGCGTCTCCTTCAGGATTTCCTTGTCCTCGTCATCCTCGAGATCCTTGCCGGCATTCTTCATGGCGGCAATCAACGTCCCCTCCGTGTAGGGTTTCGGCGGATTGGTCTTCTTTTCTTTCGTCGCCAACACCGCTGTCCCGGTTTCCCCGACAGTGACCATCGGCAGGATTTTGTCTTCCGGCTCCCCTTTTTTCTTCGTATTGCCTTCCAGCCTTTTCCAACCCATATTTTTGATGATTTTTCCGGAAGCCACAAAGTCCAGCCCGCCGACGTCGGTCGTGATCGTCGGTTCGTCGTAGATGAAATCCTCTTCGAACATCGCCATGGTCCGGCGCAAGACCAGATCGTATATCTTTTGTTGCTTCGCATTCAGTTTCGCAAAAGCGGCTTGATTCGGTATTTTCTTGGTCGGAATGATCGCGTAATGCTCCTGCACTTTGGCGTCATCGACATATTTCTTGCGCGGGGAAGTGTTCGGCTTTTCGATCGCTTGCCCCAACAGCTGCAGATAGCCGGAGAGGTTGCTTTTCAGATAAGCGAACTCGTTATGGGTAATGAAATTGCAATCGGTACGCGGATAAGAAAGCAGCTTCGCCTCGTAGAGCGACTGCACGATGGCCAGCGTATCCTTCGCCCCCATCTTGAATTTCGCGTTGGCGGCACGCTGCAGGTCGCTGAGCGCATACAGGCGCGGCGCGAACTCCCTTTTGTTCTCGTTGGCTTCGAATTTCTTGATGACGGCGGGCATTTCCGCCGCCAGCCCATGCTCCATGATGAAATCCCTGATCGCCTTTTTCGATTCAAACTCGTGCTGGTATTTCGCTTCGAATGACCCGTTCGCGACCGTTATCGTGGCAAAGCATTCATAATGCGTCTCCTGCTGGAAGTTCTCGATGGTCTGCTGACGCTTATAGATCATGAACAAGGTCGGCGTCTGCACCCTGCCCACGGAAAAGGCGCCTTCGCTGATGCCCGCTTTCTGCAGCGCAATCGTATAGAGACGGCTCAGGTTCATCCCCACGAGCCAATCCGCTATTTCCCGGCTCTGGGCCTCGATGTAGGATGGATAGGTATCTTTGCCATCCAGCAGTTCCGCAAAACCGCGGCGGATCTCGTTGGACTCCAAGACTGTTGATCCAGAGGCGCTTCATTTCTTTTTTCTCCGCACCGGCATGCCGGATGATGGAACGGGCGATATTCTCCCCTTCCCGATCGGAGTCGGTGGCGATGATGATCCGGTCCGCTTCCTTCAATTGCTGCTTGATATTGGCCATCTGTTTGCCTTTTCCGTACTGGATCTTATATTTGTACTGCTCCGGAAAGATCGGCAGATTGTCCAGGTTCCATTTTTTCCATTTCGGATCGTATTCATCCGGCTGCAGCAAGCCCAGCAGATGGCCGGATGCATGCACGATGACCGTTTCCCCATCGAACAAGGGATCCTGGATCATATAGTTCCCTGCGACGGTGGTTTTTTTCTGAAAGGAGCCGGCATATGCCGCTGCCTGCGATGATTTTTCAGCTAAAATAACAGTTTTCATTTTGAACTCCCTCCCCTTATCTTTTTCTTATTCCTGCCTGAAACGGCAGAAAACACCTCCCCATTATAACATACGCAGCTGCCGGCAAAACGGCTTTTCCGCCCGACTACGCTACCCAACATCCGCAACAAAAAAGACCGCGACGGCTCAATATAGCGCCATCGCAATCCCGGGTGAAGCTATGTCATTCTTCCAGCTTGAGCTTCTTCAAGGCCTCGAACAGAGCGTTGTTGACCGGCTCTTCCTGGGTTTGTTTCTTCAGATATTTTTGGACATCCTGTTTGGCGGCTTTGCCGCCGGAACCCTTTTTGCGGCGTTCATTGAATGCCGACATTTTTTCGCGGTAGCCGCACTTGCAGGTGAAGATCTGGCCGTCCCCTTCGCCGTGCAATTCCATTTTTTTCATGCACTGCGGGCAGCGGGCATTCGTGACGCGCGCCACGTTTTTGCGGTAGCCGCAATCGCGGTCCTGGCACACCAGCATCTTGCCTTTTTTGCCGTTCACCTCAAGCATCGGTTTGCCGCATTCGGGGCAGGTCTTGGTGGAGATGTTTTCGTGCTTGAACTTGCCGTCGCTCGTTTTGATTTCCGAGACGATTTCCTTGGTGTAGGCCTTCATCTCGTTGATGAAGACGTCCTTCTTCAGCTTCCCGTTGGCGATCTGCTCCAGTTTTTGCTCCCATTCGGCCGTCAGGGCAGGCGATTTCAGTTCTTCCGGCACCAATTCCAGCAACTGTTTGCCTTTTGAAGTCACGTGGATTTCCTGTCCGCGTCTTTCGATCAGGAAGGAATTGAACAGCTTCTCGATGATATCCGCCCGTGTCGCAACGGTACCCAATCCTCCGGTTGCTTTCAAAGCCTGAACCAAGTCTTTATCGTTGGTATCCATGTATTTCGCAGGATTCTCCATGGCCGACAACAGCGTCGCTTCATTGAAATAGGCCGGCGGTTTCGTCTGGCCAGAAGTCTCGCTCACATAGCGGATGTTCAGGACATCGCCTTTTTCGATTTTCGGCAACAATTGCTCCTTCAAGCCCGTCTTCGGCTTCCTCGTCATCGAAACGGTTGCTGTAGACTTCTTTCCAGCCTGCAGCGAGTACCGTCTTGCCGCGGGCCACAAAAGATTCGCCCGCGATGTCCGCGCGCAACGTCAACTGCTCATATTCATAGGCCGGATAGAGGACCGCCAAGAACCGTTTCACGACCAGATCATAGATTTTAAGCTCCTGTGCCGACAGTTTCCCGATCAATACAACCTGCTCGGTCGGGATGATGGCGTGGTGATCGGACACTTTGCTGTCGTCGACGAACGACTTGTTCGCCTTGATCGGATTCGCCAGCACCTTGTTGACAAGGGGGCGGTATTCCTTGATGGCGCAAGCCTTGAGGCGGTCCGGCAAAGTAGCGACGATGTCGTTCGAAAGGTAGCGGGAATCCGTCCGCGGGTAGGTCAACAGCTTGTGCTGTTCATAAAGTTTTTGCATGATGTTCAACGTCTCTTTGGCCGAATAGCCATAGAGCTTGTTGGCATCGCGCTGCAGCTCCGTCAGGTCATAAAGACCGGGCGCATACGATTTCTTCGGTTTCCGTTCGACCGCCACAACCGTTGCCTGTTTCTTATCCAACTTTTTGACGATGGCTGTCACCTTATCGCGGTCGAAGCTCTTCGTGTCGTTCGTTTTGGCGTCCTGCCAGATCAGCTTCAGCTTCGTATCGGTCTGCGCTTCGATGCCGTAATACGTCTTCGGTTGGAATTTCTTGATTTCCTCTTCGCGTTTGGCGATGATGGCGACGACCGGCGTCTGTACCCGGCCGCAGTTCAACTGGGCATTGAATTTCGTCGTCAGCGCGCGCGTCGCATTCAAGCCGATGTACCAATCCGCCTCCGAACGGGCGACGGCCGACTGATACAGATTTTCGTAATTTTTGCCCGGCTTCAGGTTCTTGAAGCCGTCTTTGATGGCCTTATCCGTCACGGATGAGATCCACAGACGTTTGATTGGCTTGTTGACTTTCGCCTTTTCGATGATCCAGCGAGCGACCAATTCGCCCTCGCGGCCGGCATCCGTCGCGATGATGATGTCGGAGACATCTTTCCGAAGCAACTGCGACTTGACCGCATTGTATTGTTTACCCGGACTGCTTGATCACCGTCAGTTTCATGCTTTCCGGAAGCATCGGCAGGTCCGCCAGATTCCAGTTCTTGTATTTCACATCATAATTTTCCGGATCGGCCAACGTCACCAGATGCCCCAGTGCCCAGGTGACGATATAGTCCGCCCCTTCCAGGTAGCCTGGCCCTTTTTTCTCGCAATTCAGCACACGGGCAATATCCCTTGCCACTGAAGGTTTTTCAGCTAACACTACACTCTTTCCCATACTCTATTTCCTACTTCCTTATTTCTTCGATTCGTCTGTCCTACTATAGCACAGAATTTTTACGCGGACCTTACTTTTTGTTTCTTGGCTCAGCGGGGCTCTTACCACAAATTCCGAAGAAAAAAGAAGGAACAGATCCGGTTTAAGGATACTGCCCTTCTTTTATTTTTTGAAGCTGTTTACCCTGAGGTTATCCGGATTATCAGATCCTCGACCATCAAACGCCTTCCGGCACCCATTTTTCCATTAAGCTGCGGTAATCGAGGGTTTCCCCATCAACGACAAACGTGCCGTCGCCATTGGCATGGAAGGTCCGGCGTTCTTTTCGGTCGTTGTCGCACCACACGCGTTCGGCTTGCAGAACGACTATCCCGTGGGCCTCCACATAGTCGATGACTTTGCATTCCAGGCAAGCAAGGCATTCGGCGATCAATGGGGCCCCGACACCTTTTGCCGGCAATGGAGTCAAGCCAAATTCCTTGAATTTGTCCACCGTTGTTCCCGAACAGGTGCCGATTCTGATCGCTTTTTCGGCAAGGTCAACCGTCGGAACGGCTATGACACATTCTTTCGTTTTCATGAAGGTTGTGAACGAGTGGTTCCACGGCCCCGTCGACAGTGCGATTCGCGGCGTGAAATCCATCACCATGTGCCACGAAAGGGTCATGATATTATTTTTGCCATTGTCGTTTGTGGTGACCAAAACAACCGGCCCGGGCTCAATGAACATAAACGCCTTCTCGATAGGCAATTCCACCATTGACATAATCGACATCCCCTTATTTTTCTTGAAAAAGAATAGGACAGAACGCTCTGCTGAATGATTCACCGGTTTTCCTTTAGCTTCATCGTCCTGTATTCATGATTTATGCTGAAATTATTGTTCATCATGTTTATGGTGAACAAAACCATGATGAAATGATCGGCAATGACCGGTATCTCCATCAGATACATTTCGGTATTGTAAGCGATAACGAGAGCGAGCATAAACACAAAGCTGGAGGTTATTATTCGCACGAAATATTTTTCAAACATGATGTCCAGTTTTCCCCTGAATATTTTGCTGAGAATAAAAAGAACAACTGCCGAAGCCAGCACGGTCAGAAATAAATCGCGAGTCAATGTCGACAGAATGTTCTCGTCGGTATATAAGGCCGGAAAACGTCCGAATGACAAACATTGTTGCGATGAAGGCAGATCCGTAATAAATCATTCTTACTCAGACTAAGCACTTGTTGCGGCAACCGATAAAGGATAAATATAAAAACCAAACTAAGGAACATTTGCATGATTGTTATCGAAAAAATAATGCTGGCTACCAAGTATGCGAAAAGACAGCATTTTCAGTTGAATTGGGTTGGCTGTTTCCATGTTAAGCCCGCTTATATTTGAGAATAGAAATGCCGACAGGAGGAGTCCAAAAAACCCGACCAGCAATATGCTGATCACTTCTGAAGCATCTCTTTTTTCATCCTCAAGCAGCAAAAAAATACCGCTGAAAACAAAGCCGGCAAGAATCCCCGCAAAATTTGCATAACTGCTGCTCATAGTAGGCCAATCAAACCCCATCTTTATGCACCCCATTCTTTGCATTAGTCAGGTCACGGCGCCTCGATAATTGTCAAATGGATTGTTCTCTATTTATATTATATCAGGGCTGATCCGTTAAGACTAATGGGGTGTGCGGTTTTGACAGAAAGTCACCTGAGTTTTATCCTTATTCAGCTTTCGATAACCGGCAACAACTATACCCAAAAATCCCCGACTCGACCAGCGACTTCCCAATCGTCAACAATCCAGCCTATATTTTGCGGTAGCGTTTCAAGCCCAAAACGTTCAAAATGGTAAAAAAGCTGATGAACAGCACAATGGCCAGCAAATCATTACCGATGTCCCCCAGCGTTTCCCCTTTGATCATGACGCTCTGTAAAGCATTCCCGATATAGTAAAGCGGCATGAATTTAGCCAAGAATTGGAGCCATTCCGCCAGGGTGCCTACCTCGATGATTCCTGAAAAGAAGATTTGCGGAATGATCACAACGGGAATGAATTGCACCATCTGAAATTCCGATGCAGCGAAAGTCGATAATAACACCCCGAAAGATAAAGCCAATAGCGCCGACAGGAATGTGATCAACATCACCAATGCGAGGCTTCCGGCTACGGTAACATGCAAAATATGGACAACAAACTCCACCAACAACAAGGTTTGGATAGATGCAAAAAAACCATACCCCAGAAGGTAACCGGCGATGATTTCAAACCGTCGGACGGGTGCCGCCAATATCTTATCCAGCGTCCCGGTTGTCCGTTCACGCAAAAGAGCCATTCCCGAAATCAAGAAGACCAAGAAAAAGACAAAGAAGCCGAGTAATATGGGGCTGATGGTCGTGAAGTAATCGGAATCGTCTTCACCGTACAAATACAACTCGTTGATTACCGGCTGTTGTGGAACAGCTTGAGCAAGGCTCGGGTTTGCCGCGACCGCTTTCTGGACAAGCGACGAAAGTGCGCCCAATTGCCGTTTGACCATGGCTCCTTGAAGTTTTGCTCGGACGACCGCACTCTTGGCAGGCGCACTGTTCTCATAAGTAATGTCAATATGGCCGGCATCTTTTTGTGCGATAAAAGCCACCAATTGATTATTTTTGATGTTTTCCGCCACCTGCTCATCACTCGAAAAGACGGTGGCCTTCATGTGATTGTCTTCCAGGTTTTCGACTATTTCCGGATTCAGGTTATAGACTCCCACTTTGTAGGTCGTGTCCGTTCCCGAGGAAGTGAACAAAAAATACATCAACGTAAAGAGCAATAAAGGCGCGAACCACATCAAGGCCAGCGTCCGCTTGTCCCGCAACATTTGGATGAATATCCGCTTAGCGATGGCAAATATGATCATTCTTCCTCACCTCCCGCCGCCAAAAAGACTTCCTCGATGGTACGCACGTCAAATTTCCTCATCATTTCTGCAGCGGTCCCCAAAGCTATCAATCGTCCATGGTTCAGCAGGACCAGCTTGTCGCAGCGTCCCGCTTCGTCCATGGCATGGGTTGTAACCACGATCGTTTTCCCTTGGTCCCGGAGTTCATTCAGCTCCTGCCAGATGCTTTGCCGTAAAATCGGATCGACTCCGACAGTCGGTTCATCCAAAATAAGTATATCCGGATTGTGCAACAAAGCTATCGCCAAAGATAAGCGCCGCTTCATCCCTCCGGAATAGTTGGATACGCGCTTGGATAAATCTTTCGTCAAATTCGTCACGTGAGCGACGTATGCCTGCCTTTGCTGAAGATCATCTTTTTTCAAACCATACAATTTCCCGAAAAAAGTCAGGTTCTCTTTACCCGTCAATTCTCCGTATAAGGCATCGGCTTGAGCCATATATCCCACTTTTCCCAATACAGAAAAATTGGGCATCAGATGATCGTAGATTTTGGCCTGCCCAGCATCCAGGCTCTCCATCCCCAGCATCAGCTTAATCAAAGTTGTCTTTCCTGTCCCCGAAGGCCCGATGATTCCGACGATTTCACCTGTCTCGATCGTAAAATGAATGTCTTCCAGAACGCTCTGTTGCTTGAATTTTTTTGAAACGTGTTGAACCTCAATCGCATGCATAGGCATATCCCCCGTTGTCCGAATCAAATTTTTGGGTTGGCTTGAAACGCCTTCCACCTTTAAAAATCGTGTTCAATACTGGCTTTCTCATTCCATATCCAAATAGGTGTCATCCGCTAGCACCGCTGGCTTTATAGATCGAAAAGGACCCTGTATTTT
This sequence comes from uncultured Carnobacteriaceae bacterium, assembly GCA_963730595.1. GTDB lineage: Bacteria > Bacillota > Bacilli > Lactobacillales > Aerococcaceae > Trichococcus. Next base: position 52,721 of record CAVSSJ010000014.1, on the reverse strand, counting down.
TCCATTATAGTCCCCGGCAGTTCTGAAAACTAGTTTCATTCATTATTTTTGTTTTCGGAGACCCGTGACTTCAGCCATGGGTAGTTGACGTGAAATCTTACTTCTGTGGCTACCCAATCCGATGACCCTCGCAGAAAGGCCATATGCACTTGCTCCGGAAGGCTTGCCTGATAAGGTTGTCGATAAAGCGAGACCCGACCGAATACAAGAAACCCTTTCAGATTCACTCGCGAATCCGAATGGGTTTCTTGCCTATTATTTTTGCTGTTATCCCTCAATTTCCGCACTGGGTTCCTCGTTCGCTATTGCGCATGCATCAAAACGCTTAGAAGTGGCGGCTTCTTACGGAGTTAAGCCAAATAGCGCAAACAATTTTTTAAATCTTCCTTGCTTTGAGATATTGCTTTGGCTTAATTTTTTCTCGACTTCATCTTTATCGATTATCAACCTGTAACGTTTGACGAATACGTATAGCTCTTTCCTGAATGCCGTATCCAGGCTTTCGAAGTCCAGCGGCAATCGGGTTCTGTCCCCCGTCGTCAAATAATTTTGATACTGTTCCTTCGCCCAACTTTCGGCACATGCGTCAAGGCCAACAGCTATTTCTCGGTTTTCCTTAGATACTGTTTTCCAGGCAAACATATTCGGTTGCAAATATCTTGACCCCAGAGCGTTCTTTTGCAAAAGAAAGAAAGCATTCCGATATTTTTCCAAGTAATACCGCAAGAGTGTTTCTTGGATATAATCTTTATGTACTGCATAGCAACGCTCTATTTCGCTTTTCTCGCCTTCGTTTGCTTCCTGTTCAAACGTATAGCTGAATCCTCGTATAGCGCCGCCGTCCACATGAACGATCGAAGTACCGTAGTTGGTAAGCAGCCTTTCCTCTTTTTGAACATCATTCGCTCCGGGATCGAAGTATTTACGGAAAGCTGCAAATAGGCTATAATCCACCCGGATAAAGTCATTTATCGGTACAGCAGGCATCGCTTCGCTAAGCTCTGCGCGCTGAAGGGCTCCCCACGAATACTCCAAAAACGAACGCATCCTATCAAAGCTAAAATAATCATCTTCAATGCCTGACATCTTTGAGGACATAAGAAATGCCAAATAGGAACCTATTACAAACAACAATACCAGTATCGTTACAATAAGCCCTTGGAAACCGTCTACAACAAAGCCAAACATGGGAAGTACCAGAAAAAGAATGAGGAATATATTTTTTATGTTTTTCATAGCCACAGCCCCACATACATTTTAGATAGACCAGCCATACCACTAACCCTCTTCCCCAGGTAATTCACCAATCAGCGCGCATAACGAATCGTATCTATGCAACACCATTATACTGGAGTGCACAAGCTATTTCCATTGACAGCTCCACGTTCCGGAATCTGAAAAAAAACCTTCAAATAAAAACGTCTGCCGTCTTTGCTGGACGATTCATTAGTTGGCGCCACAGCATGGATAACTGCTGTTCCGTACATTTCGCCATGATCCTGAAAAAAATAAGCCAGATGGAATGCGCTCTTCAATAAGAGCATTCCATCTGGCTTTTCTTCACCCTTTTTTCAGCTGTGCTGCTACCAATGGCGCAAGAATCGGTTCCAGGATCAGATAGAACCCGGCATTCCCCAGACCATGCAGGAGATCGAACGGTATCCCGGCAGCATAGTACACCCAAAAATTATTGATTCCCATCATCTTCACCGTGAGCAGCGAAATGATGAAGCCGTAGAGTATCCCTCCGAAGAAGGAAAAAACCACAAAATAAGCTTTGTGCGCCTTTTTGTAAAAGGGCTTCATGACCAGTCCTGTAACGACGATCAGCACACCGAAGCTGGCGATTTGCGCAATCGTCCACGGCCCCATCCCCAGCAGAAAATTGGTCAGGATGATCGACAGGATAGCCACAATGAAGCCATCCGCCATGCCCATCGTCAGCGTCAAAATGATCAGAATTGCAGTCACCGGCTGGACGTTAGGGATGAACTGGAAAACAATCCTCCCGACATAGCACAAAGCCGTCAGGATGGACAACAGCGCCATGCGTCTGACGCTGAACTTCGTCTTGTTCGGTCTTACATTTCTGTCAGGTTCCAAACGATTTCGTCCCCTTCTTGGAGCACCACATCACCGGCTCCAACCATCGATGGTTCGCCGTTTACGTCGAACAACCAATATTTCGCTTTCGTTTCTGCGGATGCTTCCACTTGGGCATGCCCATCGATCGCTGTGATGAACCCATCGGCTTCTTCGATGGAATAGTTCGCTTTCATGACATCCAACAGGTTGGCACCCGCTTCGATTTCCACTGTTTTTTCAGAACCTGCGATGACTGTTCCGCCATCCTTCAAAGAGATCGTTACCGTAACCGTTTCTTTCGCTTCCGAACTGACGGCCGCAGATGAGGCTTGCGCTTGCGGATGATGTATCAGCCGTTTCCGTTGTTGTTGAGCACCCGTACAAGACAAAACTTAATGATAATGCAAGCAATAATTTTTTCATATTCTACACCCCTATTGTTTTTTCGATAGAAGTCGCACCGCCAACGGCCGAAATGATGCAAAAAGAGTCCATGCGCCATCGCATAGACTCTTCACGTCGACTGTTTTACCTCGAAACAGCACGCATGCATATATAGCACCCTAGGATAAAGATCTGACTGGACATACAAGTATGTCTTCACAGTGGCGGGACCGTGTTGGATTTACACCAAACTTCCATACCCTAAGTGTCTTTGAATGGTTTTTCTATCCGTTTCATTTTACCGAAAGAAAAAAACAATTACAAGGTCAAGCTGCCTTTTCACAAGCGCCTGACCTCATAATTGTTGGTGTACAGGTAAAATCAATTTTGAACAGAAATCTTACGCCTTCAAACTTTCACCGTTTGTTGCGATGACCTCTTTGTACCAATAGAACGATTTTTTCTTATAGCGGTTCAACGTGCCTGAACCGTCATCGTGACGGTCGACGTAGATGAACCCGTAACGTTTCTTCAATTCGGCCGTCGATGCGCTGACCAGATCGATGCAGCCCCAAGTCGTATAGCCCATCACTTCCACCCCGTCCGCGATCGCTTCGGCAACCTGCACCAGATGATCGTTCAGGTACTTGATGCGGTAGTCATCGATGACCGTCATTTGGCCGTCTTCGCCCTTCCACCAATTGATCCCCGCTCCCAATCCGTTCTCGACGATGAACAACGGTTTTTGGTAACGATCCCAGAAGTCGTTCAGGACGATGCGTAGTCCCTTCGGATCGATTTGCCATCCCCATTCAGAAGCTTCCAGGTAAGGATTCATCACCCCTCCAAGAATATTTCCTGCACCCTTCACTTTCTTGGATTCGTCTGCTGTTTCGGTCGAACTCATGTAATAGCTGAAGGAGATGAAATCGACCGTATTCTTCAAGATTTCCTCGTCTTCCGGCGTGACATCCAAAACGATGCCGTTTTCACGGAAGTAACGCTTCATGTAGCCGGGGTAGCTGCCGCGGACATGGACATCCGAGAAGAAGTAGTTTTGGCGTTCCGCTTCCATCGCGGCAATGACATCGTCCGGATGTGCAGTCAACGGATACGTCGGCATCGCCAAGACCATGCAGCCGATTTTGAAATCCGGATTGATTTCGTGGCCGATTTTCGTTGCGGACGCGCTGGCGACCAATTCATGATGGACGGCCTGGTACAGGTCTTTCTTCGAAAGCTGTTCCTTCGGCGTCGCGATGCCGCCGCTCATGAACGGCGCATGGATGATCGAGTTGATTTCATTGAACGTCAGCCAATATTTGACCTTTTCTTTGTAGCGCGTGAAGACGGTGCGCACATAATTCTCATAGAAGCCGATCATCTTGCGGTTGACCCAGCCATCGTATTCTTTGGCAAGGTGCAGCGGCGTTTCATAGTGGGACAGCGTGATGAGTGGCTCGATGCCGTACTTCAGCAATTCGTCGAACAGGTCGTCATAGAACTGCAGTCCGGCTTCGTTCGGCTCCGTTTCATCGCCGTTCGGGAAGATGCGCGTCCAAGCGATGGAGGTGCGGTAGGTTTTGAAGCCCATTTCAGCGAACAGCTTCACGTCGTCTTTGTATCGGTGGTAGAAATCGATGCCTTCCAATTTCATGTTGTCCGGAGTCGGTCCGTCCGTGATCGGCCCGAATCCTCCCTTAGGCGTCACATCCTGGACGGAAAGTCCCTTTCCGTCCACATTATAGGCTCCTTCATATTGGTTGGCAGCGGTCGCGCCGCCCCACAGGAAGTTTTCTGGAAATTTCAATTCTCCCAAAGTCCTTCATCCCTTTCGAAAGCGTTTTATAAACTCTATTCTACAATAACCGCCCCGGAATTGTAATCCTTTTCATTCCATTATACTGTTCTGTTATGATATACATAAGAACTCCGATTCCTTTCCGCCTATTCTTATATAGCAAATGACGCCGTTTCCGAAAAGCAGTAAACTTTGTTTGTAGGTTCGATTACGAATGTAAACGAATTGATTTTCGCACTAATGGGGAAATTATTGAAGGAGTGATTAACATGGACGAACACAACCATTCCCATCACATGAAACCAACCACACCCACAGAACCAAAACCCGGACACATCCAAACGGAGAATGTCGCATCTCCCGGTTCAGCTGTGGATCACAGTCATATGGACCATACGAAAATGGCCGCAACTCCGCCTCCTAATCCCGCTGACAATCAAAGAGAGGCTGTTCCGCCCGAAAGCACAAAATTAAAGGCGGACGACACGCAGGCGGAGCAATCCCCGCCAAAAACCGAATCCCGCAGTCCTGATGCCCATGCACACATGGACCATGAGACAATGGACCACAGTGCCCACCAACATCAAGGCCATGACCATTCTCAGCACGCCGAACACAGCCATGGAGGATCCGATTCTCCTCATCATGATGTGCATAATCACGAACAGATGGGCCACGGTGTCGGAGGCCATGCAGGCCACCATGAACACATGGTCGCCGATTTCCGAAAACGTTTCTGGATCACGTTGGCGTTGACCATTCCGATCACCCTGCTGTCGCCGATGATCATGATGCTGTTCGGTTTCCATCTCGACTTTCCGGGGCAAACATCGTCGTATTCGTACTGTCGACCATCGTCTTCTTCTACGGCGGTAAACCGTTCCTGAAAGGCGCCTGGGATGAATGGCAAGCCAAGATGCCCGGCATGATGATGCTGATTTCCTTGGCCATCATCTCCGCGTATATCTACAGCAGCTTCACCGCTTTCTTCATCGTGGGATCCGACTTTCTTCTTCGAATTGGCGACGCTGATCCTCATCATGCTGCTGGGTCACTGGATCGAAATGAAATCGCAGATGGGCGCATCCAAAGCCTTGGAAGAATTGATCAAATTGATGCCGAAAGAGGCGCACAAACTGGATGCGAGCCGGCAACACGCTTGAAGTGAGCATCGAAGACCTTGTCCCCGGCGACCGCATACTGGTGAAATCAGGCGAAAAGATACCGTTGGACGGCAGAATCTTTGAAGGCACATCCACCGTCGACGAATCGATGCTGACCGGCGAATCCGTTCCCGTCGAAAAGCAACCCGGTATGCAGGCGATAGGCGGCTCCATCAACGGCAGTGGCGTTTTGAAGATGGCCGTCGAGAAAGTCGGCGGCGAGACCTATTTGGCTCAGGTCATCCAATTGGTCCAGGACGCCCAGCAACAAAAATCCAAGACCCAAGGTTTGGCTGACAAAGCGGCCAAGTGGCTATTCTACATCGCCGTAGTCACCGGTATCCTGACCTTCGCTTATTGGCTGTTCGCCGCTGGACCTGGCGTTTGCGCTGGAACGGATGGTCACCGTATTGGTCATCGCCTGTCCGCACGCACTCGGCTTGGCGGTTCCGCTCGTGAATGCTGTTTCGACCTCCATTGCCGCCAGAAAAGGCTTGTTGATCCGCAACCGGAATCAATTTGAAGACGCCCGCAAGCTGGACCGCATCGTTTTCGACAAAACCGGAACCCTGACGGAAGGGAATTTCGGCGTGACCGATCTGCTCCCTGCAGCCGGCGTAGCGGAAAGGGATTTATTGACTTTGGCCTATTCCGTCGAAAGCCAATCCGAACATCCGATTGCCAAGGGGATTGTCCGCAAAGGGCAAGCGGAGAACGTTTCGCTTTTGGACGTGAAGGACTATCAAAACCTGACCGGGCAAGGATTGCAGGCCCTCATCAACGGCGAACGCATTACCGTCCTCAGCCCGGGAGCGCTGGCGGAACGCGGTGTCGCCTATGACCACGCAAAATTCGAGGCATTGGCACAACAAGGGAAAACGGTCGTCTTTGTCCTGAAGGAAGATGTCCTACAGGGGATGATTGCCATCGCCGACATCATCCGCGACTCCGCCTACGCGGTTGTGAACGAACTGAAAGAACAAGGGATCGATTCCATCATGATGACCGGCGACAATAGCCGGGTTGCCAATTATGTCGGCGGGAAATTGGGATTGGCCGAAGTGTTTGCTGAAGTCCTTCCCGCCGAAAAATCCAGACACGTAAAAGAGCTCAAGGCCGGCAACAAAAAAGTGGCCATGGTCGGCGACGGCATCAATGATGCACCGGCACTGGCCGAAGCCGATTTGGGCATTGCCATCGGAGCCGGAACGGATGTCGCCATCGAGACCGCCGATGTGATCCTTGTCAACAGCAATCCCCAGGATGTCCTGAATATCATCAAACTGTCGAAAGCGACCTATCGCAAAACGATCGAAAACTTGATCTGGGCAGTCGGATACAACGTAATCGCCATCCCGTTGGCGGCAGGCATCTTCGTCAGCCAAGGCATCGTCATCACGCCTGCCATCGGTGCCGCCGTCATGTCCGTCAGCACCATCATAACGGCCATCAACGCCCGACTTCTGAAGATCGACTGAGCACGTTCCGATCTTGCAGTCACACGGCAAGTAGTCCACGGAAAAATAAGACGGCAGCTGGCATCCTACATCCAATCCACACAAATCGGCAGTATGATAAGATTACAGAAAACAGAAGGAGGAATTTTCATGTTCAGCAGATGCTTTCAATACTTTGGGGGATTCGGAATGGGCGGCATGATGTTCATTGGCATCTTTTGGATAGCCTTGATCATTTTGGTTGTTTACCTCTTGGTGAAGCTCTCATCCAGACCAGTAAAACAAACACAGCTTCCACCGAAGAGACGGCTTTGGACATATTGAAGAAAGAGTTGGCCAAAGGAAACATAACCGAAGAAGAATTCGAAAAGAAAAAGAAACTCCTGTAGACACTGGCATGCAAAAGAGGGTGGGACACAAATCATGGACCATGATTTATGTCCCACCCTCTTTTTGTATAATTTTGACGTCTCTTAACCGGTTCCCAAAATGCTGACACGAAGTTTGGAAATCACACTTCTTTCCGGTTATTCCAGGGGCAGGCTGACTGTGAACGTGGTCCCTTTACCGGGGGCACTTTCCACCCTCACCGTCCCTTTGTGTTTCTTGACGATGCTTTTCACGATGGCCAGTCCGATGCCCTGCCCGCCCAATTTGCTGTTGCGGGAAGGCTCCGTCATATAGAAACGTTCAAAGATTTTCTCCTGATCATCCGAGGAAATTCCGATTCCGTTGTCGGAAACTTTCAAAATCGCTTGCTCGCCTTGTTTGCGGATCTCAATTTCGATTTTCCCGTTTTCCGGTGTGAATTTGATTGCATTGGACAGGAGATTGGTCAATACTTGGCTGATTTTATCCTTGTCGGCCGCAATCGTCACCCTTTCCCCAGCGACGGATAAGGCGATGTTTTTTTGCCCGACGGAAGAGGCGAAATTCGTCACGATTTTTTTTGAGAGTTCCTGCAAGTCAAAGGAGCTGATCGTCAATTTTTCGTGTTGGCTTTCGATTTCATTGATTCTGTCGATGTCCCCGATCAGCCGTGAAATGCGGTTCACCTCATCATAGCAGATGCGCAGCCGATCCTCCGTTATTTCCCAGATGCCATCCAGCATCGCTTCCAGGTTCCCTTTCAAGGTCGTGAGCGGTGTCCTGATTTCATGGGAAATATCCGAGGACAAGCGATTGCGGATTGCCTGCTGGTCCTCCAGCTGATGGGAAAGTTTATTGACGGAATGGATCAGTTCATCGATTTCAACGATTTTGGTTTCCTGCGGCACTTGATCCGCATAGTTTCCTTTAGCGATTTCTTTCGTGAAATCACTGACCTTGACGACCGGCCTGCTCAGCTGCCGCGCGACCCATCCGGCAAAAAGGATCGACAATACCAACGTAAGCACAGCGACGATCAGGAAATTATTTTTCACATCCGTCATAAACTGCCTGTCGTGTTCGGTGTAGGCGTATGGGCCGATCGTCCCGATTGCGAGACTGCCGATTTCCTTGCCGCCGTCATAAAGCGTAGTGGTCGTAAGGGTATAGCCGCTCTCCTTACCACCGCCCATCATGTCGTTCATTTGCATCATATGGGAACCCGTCTGTTGCAGAGTCTTTTCTTCTTCGTCGGAAGGAGACCACAGGAGTTGCCCGTTGGCATCATATACTTTCAGGATGATGTTTGATTCCAACGCATCCGCCCCGATCGTTGAAATGGCCGTTGTGTCCCAGCTATCCCCACCGACATAAGCCTGTTCAAGCTGTCCCGTAAAGGCCGTGATTTCTTCCGTCTGACGGAGGCTGACATACTCCTCAAAATGATCATTCATGATCCGCATGCTCAACCAGCCGAACAGTCCGACACTCACGATGGAAATGGCCAGGAAAGAAAAAATCAGCTGCCAGCCTATGGTCCGTTTCATCGTTCTCCTCCAAATCGGTAGCCGCTTCCCCGGACGGTCAAAATATAGCGGGGTGTTTTCGGATTTTCTTCCACTTTCTGCCTTAGATTCTTGATGTGCGTGTCGATGACGCGGTCCAATCCCTCAAACTCCATGCCTTTGATGCGGTCAAGCAGCTGGTCCCTGGAAAACAATTGATTGGGGTGTCCTGCCAGCAAAGCTAAAAGCCCGAATTCCGTGGCCGTCAATGCGACCTCTTCCCGGTTTAAAAAGACTTGCTTCGTCTGCGGGTGGATGACCAATTTACCGCCGTCAAAAATCCATTTCTCGTCTTTTTCAGGAGGGGTATAGCGCCTCAGCACCGTCTCCACGCGTGCCACCAATTCTTTCGGGCTGAATGGTTTGACCAGATAATCGTCCGCTCCGATCCTCAACCCGGTTAAGATATCACTTTCGGATGATTTCGCCGTCAACATGATGATCGGCACATTCGACTTTTTCCGGATTTCCTCGCAGATTTCCAGCCCTGTCATATCCGGCAGCATCAGATCAAGCACCAACAGATCCGGCTGGAAGGATCGGAATTTGTCCATGGCTTCTTTCCCTGTTTCCGCCCGCATGACGTGATATTTTTGGGCAACCAGATACGCTTCCACGATATCCAAAATGTTCGGTTCATCATCAACGATCAATATTTTCACGCATATCCCCCCAACGCCTTCTTATTTTCTTTTTATTGTATCCTGACCTGGCCCATCATGCCAATGTCCTCATGTTCCAGAATGTGGCAATGGTACATGAAGTCACCCTTTTCGGGGAATTCTATTTCCAAACGGACCGTTTCCCCGGGATTGATTGCAATCGTATCCTTCCAGCCCTGTTCATTGAGTGGCGGCGCCGCTCCGTTCCGCGACAGTACCTTGAATTGCACGCCGTGGACATGGAATGGATGGAGCATGCCGCCCATCATATCGGGAGCGTTGTAGACTTCCCAAATCACTTTTTTGTTTAAATCCTGTTCAACGTCGATCCGTTCCATGTCAAATTGTTTCCCGTTGATGGCGACCATGAAGCCCATGCCGCTGAGCGTGAAACGTTTCACTTCCAATTGCGCGGCATCATCGGCCTCGGGTATCGTGTTCAATTGTTCGGGGAGGCTAGTTTGATCAGTAGTCTCTTCCGTCACCTTCAACGCCAACACCGTTGCGGAGCCATCCATCAGTTTCAGTGTGTCCCCTTTTTGGTGGAGGCTCATATCGACGACAATTTCAGCGCGCTCCCCCGGTGACAAAGCGAGCGCAGTCATCGCAACCGGACTTTCCAGAAAACCGCCGTCGCTGGCGATTTGATAGAAGGTAGCCTGATCGTTCAGGCTGAAACGATAGTTGCGGGCATTCGACCCGTTCACCAAACGCAAACGAATTTTTTCATTTTTCACCTCAATGTAAGGATTGATTGTCCCGTTCACCAACAGGGTATCCCCCAAAGTCCCGTCAGCGCTGTACGCACGAGCATAGTCGAATTGGTTATCCGCATCAAAGGTCCGGTCCTGTACGATAAGCGGGAAATCATTGATGCCGTAGTCTTTCGGCAAATCCAAGCTGTCCGAATGTTCGTCTTCGATATAGATCAAACCCGCCAAGCCATAATAGACTTGTACAGCGGTCGTCCCCAATGCATGTGGGTGGAACCAAAGTGTGGCGGCTTCCTGCTTCACCGTAAAGTCCACTTGGGCAGTGCTGTTCGGCGCTACCGGCGAATGCGGGCCGCCATCGACATCGGAAGGGACCTTCAGTCCGTGCCAATGGAATGAGGTTGCCTCCGACAGCTGATTTCCGATTTTGATGTGGACCGTTTGCCCTTCGCGAACCATCAAGACGGGGCCTAAGTAGGAGCCGTTGTATCCGATTGTCCGCGTCTTTTCCCCTGCTTTAAAAGCTGTCTCCCCTACCTGGGCCGTTACCGTGTAGCTGATTTCCGTAGCGGTTTCTGATTCGGCCGCCAACAATTCCGGAAGTTTCAGTTTCGTCATGGCGGTTGTGGCATCCACCAAGTCTACGGTATTCGTCCCGCCCATATGTCCCATGCCCGAAAAACCCCCGACATCCTCTTGATCTGTATTTTGATACGGCATGGTCACTTGGCTGTCATTCCCATTGAATTGAGGTAAAAAAAGATAAGCTGAGGCAACGATTAAAAGGGCGACGGCTAAGACGAGCGCGGCAATCAACGTCGTTCTTTTTCTCATGGAAATCCCTTCCTTCCGATCCGACTGTTTTTCTGACTTCATTATACATCCCCAATGTGTAGAACGTGTGAATGAACCTCCCTCATTTGCAAAATCGGCATTTCCAACTATAATGGGACTAATGTAGCGTCAGAAAGAATCGCTATCCCGTTATATATAAGGAGAAAAAATGAAATGAAGAAAAAATTGGAACAACTGGCCAAAGCGCTGAAACTCCAAGTCGGTGCGGTCTTTTTGGCTTACCGAAGCGACGAAGTGGCTTGGTATAAAAAAGCCTTTCTGCTGCTTATTTTGCTCTATGCGCTGAGCCCCATCGATCTGATTCCCGACTTCATCCCCGTCATCGGCTATTTGGATGACGCCATCCTTTTGCCGCTGATGATCTACGTCGGGATCAAGATGATTCCGGATCATGTCTGGACGGAGAGCAAAGCCAAAGCGGCGGAAGGAATCATCATCGAAAAGAAATACAAGCTTATCGGCGGTGCATTTATCGCATCCCTTTGGGCAGTTTCATTTTTTTACGTCGCCCAGAAATTTATCCTGTAGCAAATCACCTTCCTTAAATGACAAACAGGACATCCCAGCTGTGCGGGATGTCCTGTTTGTCGCCTATTTTATTAGTCTTCTACTATATATACCGCAGCTTCATTGCCGGTGTGGTTCGCTGCTATGATGACATCTCTGTCTGCCTCGTTCACAACCATGATATTCGATGGCCCGCAATCCTTGTCGATGATTTCGGTCTTGAACTCACCATCTACATATTGGATATAAAACAGGTCGCTGTTTTCCCTTCTGATTCCTCCCACAAAACTAGGGACGCCTCTGAGCGTTGTCCCCACCAATGTATGGGCAAAATCAATTTTATAAGGGTATTCATAAACAGCCTCGTATCCTGACTCGGTTTGCTTATAGATTTTGATGCTGTCGCCATGGAATGGTTCAATGGTTATCATTTCTTTCGTGCCATCGGAGTCAATATCCAGCAGGGCCACTTCGCCTATCGGAGTGTCCAGAATCTGTTCGATTTCCCATGCTTTTTCTGCAAAAGGCGTTACTTTGATGATCCCTTGATCACTTGTGAAGTAGCCGACCGGTTTGTTATCTTCATAGTCCTTGTAATAGCCATGGTTACGGAAATAGCCTTTCCCCAAAACCTTCAACGCGACGCCGTCAGTAGGGTTTTCGGGCAGCACGCCATAATAGATGCTTCCCGCTCTTGACCAATCGTCTTTGAAATCTTTGTCATCCGCTATGGTGGCGCCGACAAAATAGTTCACGCCATCGACATCGTAGATATCGAAACGGTGCAGATAAGGCAAATATAGTACATCCTTAATTTCCCAGCCTGTTTCTGGATCGTATTTGCCCCAGACAACTTTCGCTTTGCTTGGGCTGACCTTCAAGTAAAAATCAACGATGGCCAAAAATTCATTGCTTTTGTTTGGGATAGGGATGATGGACATGCACCCTCCGCCGTTTTCCCAAACCGTCTCTCTCTTTTCGAAGTCTTTGCCCGAGTACATATAACAAGGGTATCCTTGTTCTTCACTGGCGATTAAAGCACACGTTTCGCCTCCGATAGTGATGTAGCTAGCGCAATAGCTTCTGTACATATCATCCAATTTCTTTTTTGTTATTTTCATCATCCATGCTCCCTTCATCCTTTATCCAGCAGCAATGGCTGCAGATCAGATTTGTTCATATTGAGAATGCCTCTATCATCATTCACCTAAGAAATATTTTTTAGTTTCCGAATTTCGCTTTGTATGCTGCAACCACTTTTTCGGTAGTGAAGCCATATTCGGCCATGACAACATCGCCGTTGCCGCTGGCACCATAGGTGTCGATGCCGTAAGCCAAGCCATCCAAGCCTACATAGCGTTCCCAACCGAAGGTCGCGCCCATTTCGATGGACATGCGGTTGCGGACGGCGTTAGGCAAGACGGACTCCTGGTAGGCAGCGTCTTGTGCCGCAAACAGATCCAAGCTTGGCATGGAGACGACAGAAACGTCGATGCCGTCAGCCTGCAATTGTTTTTGGGCTTGCATCGCCAAGTTCACTTCAGAACCGGTCGCCAACAGGATACCCGCCGGCTTTTCGCCTTGTTGCGGCGAAAGCACATAAGCGCCCTTCTTCACGCCTTCACGCGCCATTTCTTTTGTCCCTTCCAGAACAGGCAGGTTTTGGCGAGTCAGCACCAACAAGGTCGGTTTGGTTTCGGAAGAAACCGCAATTTCCCATGCCGCGCTGACTTCGTTGCCGTCAGCCGGACGCAGAACCGTCAGGTTCGGCATGCCGCGGTAGCTGGACAAGTGTTCCACGGGTTCGTGTGTCGGGCCATCTTCCCCGACTGCGATCGAGTCATGCGTCATCACATAGGTAGCCGGCAAATGCGAGATAGCCGCCAGACGCATAGCTGGACGCAAGTAGTCCGTGAAGACGAAGAATGTCCCTGCGTACGTTCTTGTTCCGCCGTGCAGAACGATTCCGTTCATGATGGCTGCCATTGCGAATTCACGCACACCGTACCAGATGTTGCGTCCTGCATAGTTGCCGGGCTCAAAATCGGTCGCTGCTTTGATCATCGTGTTGTTTGAAGAAGACAAGTCCGCCGAACCGCCCCAGAAATAAGGGACAGCTTCACCCAATGCTTGGATGGCTTCCGCGCTGGTTACCCGGCTTGCTTTCGCAGGGCTTCCCACTTCATAGACCGGCAATTTGGCTTGCCAACCTTCCGGCAATTTGCCCGCAAGCGCCTCTTCGAATTGTTGCGCCAACGCAGGATAAGCCGCTTTGTAGTCGTTGAACAGCGCTGTCCATTCCGCTTCCGCTTTTTGTCCTTTGGCAACCATCGTTTCGTTGAAACGGGCTGCGACTTCCTCCGGCACACAGAAAGCTTCATCGGAACAGCCATAGGCTGCTTTCGCGAATGCGACGCCTTCCGCACCAAGAGGGGCGCCGTGCACTTTATGCGTTCCCGCATCGGGAGCGCCAAAACCGATGATCGTTTTGATTTCGATCAAGGTCGGTTTCTCTGTTTCAGCTTTCGCTTCTTCGATCGCTTTCGAGATGGCCTCCAGATCATTGCCGTCTTTCACCAAGATATGTTGCCAGCCGTAGGCTTCGAAACGAGCCCCCACGTCTTCGGTGAAGGATTTTGAAGTCGGCCCATCCAATGAGATGTCGTTGGAATCATACAAACCGATCAGTTTGCCCAATTTCAGATGGCCTGCCAAGCTTGCCGCTTCATGGGAGATCCCTTCCATCAAATCGCCATCACCGTTCAGGAAGTACGTATAGTGATCCACAACCGGGAAGTTCTCTTTGTTGTAGGCAGCCGCTAAATGCGCTTCCGCCATCGCAAAACCGACCGCATTGGCGATCCCTTGTCCCAAAGGACCGGTGGTCGCATCCACGCCATCTGTATCATGCACTTCCGGGTGTCCCGGCGTTTTGCTGCCGAGCTGACGGAAGTTTTTCACGTCATCCAGGCTCACATTGAAGCCAGCCAAGTGCAACAAGCTATACAACATAGAGGAACCATGTCCAGCGGATAGGACGAAACGGTCCCGGTCTGCCCATTGGCTATTTTTAGGATTAACCTTCAGATGTTTTGTCCATAAAGCATACGCCATTGGCGCTGCCCCCATCGGCAGACCGGGGTGTCCTGAATTTGCCTTTTGGACAGCCTCTATACTTAGTGTACGTACTGTGTTTACCGCTAACTCGTCGATTTGATCAAAATTTCTTTGCATAATGATGAATACCCTCTCTTCCTAAGAAAAGCTGAACGGGTTCGTCCAGCCCTGATTAAGGAAATCTTTTACCTTACGGTCATGATTCATACCTCTTAAAGCGATCTGAATCGCAAGAGTCATTGAAATTTTTGTATTAGGACAAAAATCTGGCCCTGAATGAGCCTCTAAACGTCGCACTGGGTCGTTTAGTGCCTAATTTGACTACCGCAGCGGCAAAAAACGTCCGCTTCGTGTTGGTCCTCTTGTGATGGATTTCGTAAACGCAGATTACGCAATCTGCTAAACATGTTCCAAATAACGACCGACGTCACTTCACGAATCAATACTCAGATGGTCTGTGACCATCCTCCGCGTTTCGCTCCAGTGATTCGGGTCTAAGCGTTCTTTGTCACACTCTCAAACTCAATTAATGGCCAACTTTTTGAAATTTTCCTTTTAAGAAAGTTTGTGCGAACTGGACATCCTCCAGCCAATTTTCTTGCCCTATGTACCAGAATTCAGCAACAAAACGTCGAACGCCTTCTTCCCACATCGTCGTAATAGTCTCTTCAAAAGAAACGTGTCCCGTACCGAAAGGTATTTCACGGAAATGGTCTGGAATCGTTTCTTTTAGATGCGCTGCAATCATATGGCCTCGTCCTGTATGGATATCCTCATGAACAGATTTATCGCTTGATAGGGAAGCATTTTTCAGAGTTCCCCGTGTCAGGATAGACCTGCAGGTATGGCGATTGGATGATATCCACATATTTCATCGCCTTTTCCACCGTATTCATGAAGGGTGTTTCCATCGTCTCGAAGCCTAAAAGCACCCCTTTTTTGCTCGCCATATCCACTGCTTTTTGCAGATTTTCAACGAAGAATTCCTGGGTCTGCTGGTCTCCTTCTTCATAGTAAACATCATAGCCTGCCAATTGGATGATGCGGATCCCCAAATCATCCGCTAAATCAATTGCTTTTTCCATGATCAGCAAGCTTTTTTCGCGGATAAGCGGATCATGGGAACCGAACGGATATTTTCGGTGGCCGCTAAGGCACATGGAGCGGATAGGCAGCCCGACTTCATACATGGCATCCAGAATTTCTTTCCGCTCTTGCTTGCTCCATTCGAGCCGAGCAAGTTTCTCATCGGTTTCATCGACACTCATTTCCAAAAAATCATAGCCGGCATTTTTCGCAACCGTCAGTTTTTCCGTCCAAGTCAAATTGCCGGGCATGGATTTTTCATAGATTCCTAACGTGTAACCCATCTTGTCCCTCCTTGACCTGTCCATAGTAGGCTCCTGGACCGTGTTTTCTAAGGAAATGTTTGTCCAAAAGTTCTTGTTGCATGGATTCGATTGCTGGATTCATGACCCGGTTCCGCCATGACATCATGGCGACTTCCTCCATGACCACCATGTTATGGACCGCATTGAAGGCATCTGTCCCCCACGCGAACGGACCATGGCTATGGACCAACACGCCCGGAACTTGATTCTCATCGATAGCTTCAAACGTTTCGACGATAACTTTCCCGGTTTCCAGTTCATACGATCCTTCAATCTCATCGGGGGTCATTCTGCGGGTGCAAGGGATTGTTCCGTAAAAATAATCCCCTTGCGTCGTTCCATATGCCGGAATCGCTACCCCGCCTTGCGCCAAAGTGGTTGCCCATGGCGAGTGCGTATGGACTACGCCGCCGATGTCCTTGAAGTTCCGGTATAGCTCAAGGTGAGTATCCAAATCCGAAGACGGTTTCAGATCCCCCTCCACGACATTCCCTTCCAGGTCAACGACAACGATGTCTTCGACCGTCATGTCATCGTATTCGACACCGGACGGCTTGATCGCAATCACATTTCTCTCGCGGTCGATCTCCGAAACATTGCCCCAGGTAAATTTCACCAAGCCGAATTCCGGCAATAGCAAGTTAGCTTCCAACACTCTTTTTTTCAATTCACTGTATGTCATGGGAGCACCGCCTACTCGCCTAAAACGACTGCGCGGACTTTTTCTTCGATCTCTTTTTCGGATAAGAGATTCTTCAAGCCGATGATTTTCGTTTTGCTTTGGTCTACATTCTTGAATACATCCAACAAAGAGTTTGAACAAACGACCAAATCGTAGTTCGGCGCTAGCGTTTTTGCTTCGGAAACCGCACAATGATGGATTTCCAAAGGGATATTTAATTTTTTGAAAACATTCGTTATCTTCATCTTAATGATTTGGCTTGAGCCCATTCCACTTCCACACGCAGCTAATACTTTCATTTTCAATTCCTCCTATATACTCTTTTGCACTGTCTGTTTATGCTATTTCGGCACTCATTTCTGCTTGGTTTTCTGCCTGAATCTCTTCTTGATATTGTTCATAATCTTCTGCAATCATGAAGTAATGTTTTTTGTTTTTGCGGTATTGCAATTGTGGTATCAACAGCATCCCTATGACAAGTGCAGCGACGCCGGCATAACCGCCATATTTCATGATGACTCCGTAGCCCAACCATAATGTATCCCAGTCGAAGTTACCATGCCAGCCGCCGAATTGGGAAAGCTGGAAGAGGTAGGCAGCGAGGCCGCCACCCAGAACTTGAATGACACCTGAAATGAACGGGATGATCATCGCGGCTTTCATGCCGCCTTTGTGGTTTGCATATACAGCGAAGGTTGCATTATCAAAGAATAGGGGTACGAATCCAGAAATGACCAACACTGGGCTTTTGAATACCACCAAACCGATGATGGCAAGGAATTGTCCCAAGGCTCCGAACAGGAATCCAAAGGTAACGGCATTTCCTGGGCCGAATCCGTAAGTTGCCGCACAGTCGATGGCCGGCATGGAACCAGGCAACAGTTTATTGGAGATCCCTTGGAATGACTCCGTCAACTCCGACACGAACATGCGGACACCCAGTTGTAATATTTGCAGATACACTGCGAAGTACAGCGATTTTTCCAGGATGTAGAACACGTAGTTACGCTCGCCTGTGTAAGTGGCATCGATGGTCATCATCAAGATCTTTCCCTAGAATCCCCATGATGATGCCGAAGAACAGGAACATCAAAATGCTTGTAGCGACGACGCTCTCTTTAAAGATGGAAAGGAAACCCGGCAGAGTGACATCTTCCAGTTTTTTGCTGTTTTTACTGAATTTCCCGGCAAACTTATCGGTCAACCAGACACCGAACATTTGTTGATGCCCGATTGCAAAACCGCCGCCTTCAGTCAAATCTTGCGTTGCTTCGACGGTCAAATTGGAGAAGACTGACCAATACGTTCCCAACAAAAGGCCCAACATGACGATGACGCCTGCATCCTGCAGTTGCAGGGAAAGCGAACAAGACCAGCCATAAAGCGGTTGAAGACTGTTGTACCATGATATGGCCGGTGATGAATACGGTCCGGACTTTTGTATACTTACGGAAGATGACCAGCACGATATTTACCATGAAGGCAATGAGCAATACGATAACCATCAAACTGAAGGAACGTCCGGCGCCTTCTATCGCTTGTTGCGCAGCCGTTTGTCCGAAATAAGGATCGATTACGACTGCCGATAGGTTGAATCTTTCTTTTAACCCTGCTAGGATCGGGCGAAAATTACCGACCAACCCGCCTGCAGCTACATTTAAGACTAAATAACCGACCGTCGCCTTGATGAATCCGGCAAGGGCGTCATAGACGGGTCTGCCCAGCAGCAAGTAGCCGACAAATACAATAATACCGAGGAAGAAAGCAGGTTGCGTTAAGATATTAACTTGAAAGAATGTCCATGCACTAATTAATAGTTCCAAGATACTCACCCTCTATTTCCATAATTTTTTCTAAATCAGCGACAGAATTTGCTTGAATAAAAGCATCTACGACAGTTTCATCAGACAGCAAGGTCACAAGCGATGATAAATTCGCTAAATGCTTTTCATTATCCGTTGAAGCTAAAACGAAGAAGATGCGTGCTTCATACTCTGCGGCAGGTCCAAAATTCACCGGCTTTTTCGTACGCATAAAACAGATAGCGGTTTCATTGACTCCCTTGCCTTCTTGCGCATGCGGAATGCAAATATCCGGCGCGATGACGATATATGGTCCAAATTCCCCGACATTTTCAATGATATATTCCGGATATTCTTTTTCAATGACTCCTTCTTCGATAAGCGGTTGACAAGCAGCACGAATGCTGTCTTGCCAACTGTCGAATCCTTCATGGAAAGAATACCTTTGATTTTTGATGATTTCATCTAACATATGATCTCTCCTTATCGGTGCTGATTTTATAGGAATGAAGTAAACGGTACGTCATTTTCGATGCTGAATACATCGTCAAAGCCTCGGTTGAAATTGAATTCCATTCTGTCTTTGTCATCCGGATAAACGAATTTGCCGCCCACTTGCCAAATGTATGGCTTGAATCCGTATTGCAGGCGATCTTTTTTGAATTTCCATAATTCCACTAATTCCTTAGGATCGGCTTGGAAGTTTGACCAGATATCATAGTGAACCGGGATGACCACTTTCGCTTTCAACGATTCTGCCATTCTTAACATATCCACTGAAGTAACCTTATCGGTGATCCCTCTTGGATTTTCGCCGAATGCCCCTAGGCAAACATCCACTTGGTGATCATTGCCATGTTTTGCGAAATAGTTGCAGTAGTGAGAATCGCCTGCATGATATAAATTGCCGCCGGATGTTTTGAATAGGTAGTTGACTGCGATTTTATCCATGTCTTGCGGCATTTTCCCTCTTAATACTTCACCTTCCGAAGCTGTAACCAACGCTGTGCGATCGAATGCTTCCAATGCGACGATTTCGATATCCTTTATTTTTACACTGTCGCCCGGTTTTACGACGACACATTTTGATTCAGGCACTCCCCAACCAATCCATGTATCCACAACCGCTTGCGGGCCCACAAATTTCACATCTTCACTTGAATTTTTCAAAACAGCCGCTGCCGTATTGATGTCCAAGTGATCCGAATGGATATGTGTCACAACCAACGCATCCACATTTTTCACTTCGAATGGATCGATGACAAACGGTTGAACCCTTAGATTCGGCTGCATATTTTGAACGCCGCTCATCCGTTGCATCTGGTGTCCGTCTTTCATCTTCCCGCTGCCGTGCGATTGTTTGCCTGTGCCGCACCACAAATCACAGAGGATGTTTGTCGACTCATGGGATTTCAGCCAAATCCCTGTACAGCCTAGCCACCACATTGCGAATGTATTTTCAGCCACCACGGTGTCTTCGATTTCTTCGTTTAACCATGTGCCCCATTCCGGAAAAGTACTCAATACCCAAGATTCTTTTGTTACCTCATCAATTTTGCTCATTTTCTTCACTCCTCTAATTTTTTTAAAACTGATCACTTTTATGATTGTTTCACTTCTAATACATTGAATGTTCATAAAACGAACATCTCTTTCGATGAAGTAATCATATAATAAAACGTTTTCATAAACAATAGGCTGGGAATAAACAATCTTAATGTTTTTTTTATGAACGTTTCAGGTTTAATGAACACTCTGTCTACCGCCAAATGATTCTTCCCGATCGCTGAACAAAAAAACAGCCAAACGGATGAGGGCTTTCCCTTGCTCCGTTCGGCTGCTGTACATTCACTAGATTAAGATTCACTATTCTTCATATTCTCGTCGTTACTGTCTGAAATAAATAGGACCTTAACGCCCTTGGCTTCGATTTTTTTGATTTGTTCCCTATCCGCAGAATGATCCGTAATCAAATGTGTGATCAGGCTGATATCTGCGGTAAAAAAATTATGTTCCCGGCCAACTTTGCTCCCTTCGGCAACGACGATCCGCGGGCCATTCGTCCGCTCCAAAATCAGTTTATTGACCGCTGTTTCCGGCAACGCAAACGTCGATATGCCCTTCTCGTTGATGCCCCCTACGCCCAGAAAACAAATATTTGCCGTCACCCTGGAGAAAGTGTGCAAAGCGAAATCACCGACAAGAGACTTTTTCTTTTCATAAATCTCTCCACCTGATAAAACCACTGCTGCCTTCGAAGTCGGATTTCTAAAAATAGCCCGGCCATTGTTCGTTATGATTGTCACATTGCGATCCGCCAAATAATTAAGCAGCAGGAAGGCAGTTGAGCCTGAGTTGATGAAAATCATGTCCTGATCATGCACCAGCGTGGAAGCCAGCTTAGCGATTTCTTGCTTTTTCGACCTTTGGGGCCTCACGGCTGGAAACTCTTCTTTCTGAAAAGCGCCATCAATCAAACGCGCCCCGCCATAGAAACGCTCGATCAGGTGTTGGTCATCAAAGCTCTGCAAATCTCGTCTGATGGTTATCTCCGATACATTCAGTTCCTTTGCTAAATCTTCTACCAAGATGACACGCTTCTCCTGGAGAGCCTTTAATATGTTTTGCCTTCTCTTAAAAACTACCCCTTGACTCGATTTCATGAACCCACCTCACTGCTTTTCTTCTATTGTACCTAAAACAACCGAAACAGCAAAATAAAAATCGCTAAACAGACATAAAACGTTCGTTTTTTTGTATTATTGCTTTCCGCTAGATGAAAACACAACATGAATCACTGAAGAATGTCTTATCATTGTTGGATAAATTCTATATTCAGGACTAAATTTGAATCTTTCCTACCCAATCGGTTCACTCATCTGACTATTCTAGAAAACCAATCTTTTTCATTGTGCATTAAGCATAATTTTTTTTATTTTTTATATATATTATGCATTGTTGGCGTTTTCTTCGCTTGCTATACTATGTGTATATTCTTTTTGTGATTGTTTGAACAAAAAGGAATTAAAGCGCTATTACGCGTATTGACAGTATACTAAAAGGAGAGAGTTATATGGAAAAAGGACAGAATATGGCAAGTGAAATGAGTAACACAGATACAGGCAGAGAATGTTGTAATCAATCAAAAATTGAGGAACGCTTATTCAAGCTTGAAGATATCGTTTCTTTTGATCCATCTGCAGGAAAGAAAACGATTTTCTATGAAACAGACTGCATGGCTGGTGCAGTGTGGTGCCTGGAGCCCGGCCAGAAAGTGCCGAATCATTCCCACTCCACCTCTGATGATATATGGATCTGCGTACAAGGTACCGGAACTTTCTATCCTGGTTTCGGCGAAAAAATTGAGATTACAAAAGGCGATATCATTTTTTCCGAAAAAGGGCAACAACACGGTATGGTCAATACCGGCGATGAGCGCTTCATTTTTGTCGGTGTAGCAGGCCCTATACCGATGGACTACATTGCCCATGATGATCTATAAAAATCAATGATACGCTTATCCAGACTCGTATGAAAGGTGGCTTTACGCCCCTCTCATACGAGTTTTTATTATTTCATAGCGCCACGAATATAGAAAAATACCCCAATTCCTTTTACAAGGGACAGGGGTATTTTTTTGAATCAAACTTTCTTTCTTCTGCCGTTCACAAAGTAAAAGATGGTTACTCCCACCAGGATGATGATGACCGATAAGTAGAAGGCATATACTTTAGAACCGGTGGCATCCGAGATGGCGCCTGTCAAAGATGGTACGATGACAGATGAGCTCATTCCGAAGAAGTTGAAAAAGCCTAATGTTGTCGCTATTCCCTTCTTCGGCGCATTCTCGCCCAACCAGGAAATGATGAGGGGCTCCACAGCTAGTTTTCCGAAAAAGCCATAGGAGATTAACCCAATCATCAAGAATGTTTTGTTGGGTGCCTGTACCGCAATGAACAGCATAGCGGCAGCCACCAACTCCAAAAAGATGATTAAACTGATTTTTTTATGCGCAAATTTATCAGCGATTCGGCTGAAGAACAATGCACCAGGAATGGCAGCGAAGAACACCATCGATGAAGCCAAGCCGATGGTCGCACCTTCAAAGCCACGTTCCGTGGATAAAAAGTTCGGAAGCCACGTATCGGTTAAATAATAGGCGTAACATGTCGCAAAGTATAGGCAATAGGCGCCAATCATCTGCGGGCGCATTAAATCTTTCAACGTTGCTTTTTCCTCGGGGATTTCCGCGATGAGCTGCGTACGGGCTGCCACTTCCGCGTTTTCTTTATTTCCCAGGATAAATTTCCAGAAGATGAATACCATGATCATAATCAGGGAGAACGTGAAAAACATCATATATTGCCACGGCATTCCCAATTGTGCTACGAAATAACTAGCGGATATCATACCCAACCCGCTACCTACTGCTGTCCCGCTGTTCACAATTGCAATGGACAAGCTTTTCCTTGAACTCGGGATATGTTGAGACATCAAAGAATAGGCTACCCCATAATAAGTACCACAACCCACGCCGGCTAAAACGCTACCAATATATACCACTGGCAATGTACCCGCAAGACCGACCACCAAGGCTCCGATGCCGAACAATAAAAACCCGGGAATCATTATTCTCTTCTGCCCGAATTTATCCACCAGCAACCCTGAAGGAATCTGCATCAATACGTATCCCAGAAAATAAAAACTGGATATGGAACCCAGCTGCGAATCTGATGCGCCTCCGAAATAGGTGCTGATTTCCGGGTAAATCGGTGCAAGCGCAGTCCGGTAAACCCAGATCGCTATCCAGCCGGCTGTTAAAACAAAGATGATCTGTTTCCAATAGACTGTTTTCTTTTTTGCTACTGTTGTTGCTTCTGTCTCAACCATTGTATCTCTCCTTTGATATTAATTTTAATGATACCGGTATGGCAATGGCTGTAACCGGTCATTTTTTCTTTTCGGTAAAACTTTGTTAACCTTCAATGATGTAGCTGACTCTATTATATGTTCTCTTCAACAAAGTATCCCTGTGCGTTTCAAACAAATTTAACGGTCATTTTGTATCATTCTACAAGTTCCCCTATTATTATTAGGCAATTGAGCAGACTCACGACTGCAGCAATGAAAGGCTCAACGATTTGATCAGGCTTATAGACAGAAAAGGATCCGGGGACAGATTTCCCGGATCCTTCTCTCCTATTCATTTTGGCAAAATATGTTGGTCGTTTATTAGTATGACGCGATTTATTTTAGGATGAATTGTCCTGGACGAGTGTCCACTACGCCGTCTTCTTGACTATAGACTGTTTCTCCACGAAGAATCGTTCTTGCTACCTGCGCACCGATTTCGCGACCGATGTACGGGCTGATTTTGTTCTTGTACTCTAAGTCTTCAGCTTGAAGTGTATATGGCGCATTTGGTTTGATCAACACGAAGTCGGCATCTTTACCGATAGAGATGCGTCCTTTTGAATCCAAGCTGTAAAGGTCTGCAGGGTTTGTTGCGATGATGTCAGCAAACATTTTCAGGGACATGCCACGTTTTTGAACGCCTTCATCAAACAACACATCCACGTTGTTTTGTACGCCTGGAATACCTCCCCAAGCTTCGAAAGCATTTTCTTTATCTTTCAAATCTGGTGTACATGGTGAGTGATCGGAAGTCACGAATGCAATTTCACCTGCTAAAACTTTTTCCCACATGCCATTTTGGTTTTCTTTGTCGCGGATTGGTGGTGAACATTTCACAACTGGGCCAATTGCATCCAATTCTGAAGTATCGAAGTATAAGTAATGCGTACATGTTTCACATGTAACGTCGACACCTTCATTGCGGGCCTTTGTTATTTCTTCTACACCTTCTGGGCAAGCAACGTGACAGATATGGATGCGGCAACCTGTTTCTTTAGCGAATAAGATGGCGCGTCTGATCGGTTCAACTTCAGTGAATACAGGGCGTGTTGCTACATAAGCTGCCAGCGTCGTTTCGCCATTTTTATAGGCGATTTCGCCCAATTTATCCGTGATAGTAGCATTTTCTGCATGAATTGCCAAAACTTTACCGGTTTTCGCAATTTGTTTCATGCCTTCATATAAAGTATAATCATCTGCATTCATGAAATCGCCTTCAATAGAACGGTCTCCACAAGTTGCCATGAAGCATTTATAAGCTGCAACGCCGCCTTCATCCAATTCTTGAATACCACCTTCGATATTGAATGGAACAAGTCCACCAAAGGAAGCAACATCGGCAGTCAATTTATTTTCGCCTGCAGCGTATTTGATTTTCAAAGAAGCTGCATCCACAGTCGCAGGAACTTGGTTCAAAGGCATTTCCATGAAAGAAGTAACCCCGCCTTTTGCACAAGCTTTCGTTCCTGTTAAATAGCCTTCCCATTCATCACGGTAGCTGCCGCCTGGATCAGTGATATGCACATGAGCGTCCACCATACCAGGACTGACAACAAGCCCTTGAGCGTCGATTACTTCACTAGCTTCACCAAGATCCGAACCGATTGCTACGATTTTTCCGTCTTTCACGGCTACGTCTGTTTCAACTTCACCATTGTCTAAAATAACCAGTCCATTTTTGATAATCAAATCATAATTCATGTGTTTTCCTCCTAAGATAATTTATATATATTTTAATATATTTGAAACCAAGTTTTAAGGAAAGAGACTATTTTTTAGCCTTTTTCAGGAGAAGATAAATACCGAATGCCAATGCGGATCCCACAATCCAAGACAAGTTGGATATGATTTGCAAAGCAGGGATAAATTGACCGCTTACAGAGATGACTAGTGCTGCAATAGTGGCAATATATGCCTCCACATTCACACCGCGATAAATGTTTTTTGAATTATCCGCCGTTGTATCCATATATAAGGCATCCAAATCGATTTCTTGTTTCTTGACGAAATAGTAGTGTGCCAGCATGACACCTGCAACCGGACCAAGTACAGCACCGATGATGTTCAAGAAGGCAAAGATACTGCCTGCATTTTCCATCAATTTCCAAGGCATAATCAAAAAGCTGATGACAGATGCAATGATAACACCCTTTTTGTAATCAACTGATTTAGGGAACAACGCGGATAATTGATATGCCGCCGGGATGATATTCCCTGTCGCATTCGTCGAAACCGTTGTCATCAAGAATACAATTACCGCTATACTAGCAGCCGGCACACTGTCCCATTTGTTGACGATATTCAGAACGTTCCACTCCTGTACACCAAAGTGGATGGAACCGCCGATTAAAATGGCTACGCTTGAGAAAGCAAAGATAAGGTAAGCGACCAACAAACTTGCCGTCTGCCCCACCGTTTGAGCACGCGTAGAAGTTGCATTTTGGGTAAAATCAGAAACACTTGCACCCGGTGCAGCCCAAACGGAAAGCACTGAATTGATGATGATGAAATAGGCAAGGAAAGGTGTATAGTGCTGAACACCAGCTCCCGTTGGAACGTAGGACAAGATATTGCCGATTCCGCCACCAACGCTGACTGCCCAAATGGCCATGCCGCCAAACACTATATAGATTAATGGGTTAAGGATTGCTGTAAATTTATTAAGCGCTCCTCCGCCACCAATACCAATCAATAAGTTTATTGCCCAAAAAATTGTAAATGTAATCAAGCCTGGCATGCTTAGGCCGAAGAAGCTGAATCCTCCTCCCAACGTCAGGAAACCTGGCCATAGTTTGCCGATCAAGATCAGCAACGCCAGTGAACCAGCATAATTCTGCAAACCGAACCACGCAATGGCAGCTACACAACCTCTCAGGAAACCTGGCAGTTTAGCACCTAAATCCCCGTATGTCGAACGTAGATGCATGGCAAACGGAATACCGTATTTTGATCCTGCGCGACCATTGTAAACCATAAATGCGCTGACTGCCAATGAGCTTACGATAAGAGCTAACATAACATTAATGGGTGATAAACCTAGAAATAAGAATCCTCCCACCGCCGTATAGTTTGGAATATTATGAACCGAACCCATCCACAGTGTGAAATAGTTTTTGGAACTCATATTCCGCTTATCTGCTGTTTTTGGGAGCAGGTCATCATTATACCCCCGTTCCTTGAAATCCTTAATCTGATCCTCGTTTACAAAAGAATCAACACTTTGCAACATTACTTCTTCATTACTTGCTTGCATTCAAACCCCTCCTCGTTTTGGAATCGCTATCAATCATTGATAAGCTTATTGTACAGGCTTGTAAAAACGTTTACATCATGAGTGGTGTACAAATCCATTTTCCGGATTGTGCACACTGTACAAAATAATTCTTTGTCCTTTCAACACATCCCAAAGCATGTTGTTTTAAAAAGCTCTATCTACTATTTGTATATTGTGTATTCTATACAAAGCATGAGGGAATGTAAAAATCTCATAACATAAATATCGTATTAGCTGATACCCCCTTCAGTCTAAAAGCAAAGAAAACTATCAAACAGAGTCAAATCTGTTTGATAGTTCCCTTGTGCAAGGCTTAGATGCTATTTATGTTCTTGATAGACACGGAGAGCTGCCATCACACCTTCGCCGCGGTTGATTTCCGCACCGTGGAAGACAAGCGCAGCTTCAAAAGCTGCCAATACATGCAGCACATTTTCTTTTCTGCTGCTGAAACCCATGTTACCGATGCGCCATATTTTCCCTTGTAAAGGACCGAAAGAGGATGCAATTTCTACACCGAATTCATTTAATAGCATGTAACGAACCGCTTCTCCATCGATACCTTCCGGAATGAGGATGGGAGTGACGGTAGGCATCTTTGTTTCCAGATCCCCATAAAGTTTCAACCCCATCGCTGCAATCCCGGCTTGAATGGCCTCATCATTTACACGATGGCGCTCGTAGCCGTTCTCGATGCCTTCTTGAATCATCAGTCTGAGGCCCTCATGCAGAGCATAAATCATGCTGGTTGCTTCTGTGTGGTGATTGATTCTTTCATTACTCCAGTAACGTTGCAACTGACTCAAATCAAGATAATTGCTGCTGATGTGCCTTTCGTTTCTGAAATCTTTGCTGAGACCCAGTTCTTTTTGGTAACGGCTGGTCAATACTTTTTCAACGCGCTCATTATACGTGATGAGAGACATCCCTGATGGGACTCCGACACATTTCTGGGTACCGGC
The DNA here is from genome assembly GCA_963730595.1 of uncultured Carnobacteriaceae bacterium. Taxonomy (GTDB): domain Bacteria; phylum Bacillota; class Bacilli; order Lactobacillales; family Aerococcaceae; genus Trichococcus. The sequence goes on along the minus strand of CAVSSJ010000014.1, from coordinate 25,018 downwards.
GATGGCGATATCGATTCCCCACTCATCAACCTTAACTGGTGATCCGCCATATGTCGCAACTGTATCCACCACAAAAAACACGTCGTTTTCCTGACAGTACTCCCCTATTTTTTCCAATGGTTGCATCTGTCCGTTTGCTGTTTCGCCATGGATGAGGGCAACAATCTTAGGCTGATGTTCTTTGATTGCTTGGATTATATCGCTTTGATCAAAAACGCTGTCCCACTCTTTCTCAAGATAAACAACGTCAGCTTTAGCCCGCTCGCTTATTTCACCCAACAGATACGCAAAACGCCCATATGCGGGAATAAGCACTTTATCCCCCGGCTCAATCAAGCCGATTAGAGCAGCTTCCAAGCCAGAGCGCGAGGTGCCATCAATGGCAAAAGCTTGTTCATTCTTTGTCTGAAAAGGAACTTTGATCATCTCTTTGACTTCATCCATAATTTTAAGAAAAGCCGGATCGAATTGTCCTAAAATAGGGATTCCCATCGCACGAAGCACTCTTGGATGTGCTTCTACTGGTCCAGGTGTCATGATTGTCCGTATTGGTGCATTTATTTCACTATACATGTCGATTCCTCCCGAAGGTTTAATTGATGTACTACTGTTATTTTTATCTTAACATCCTCATTTTGAAATGCATTGGATGAAATGAACAAATAAAAATATTTTTTGTTCATTTCGACCGAAATACCACTTGATGATGGTTCCGGTTTCATTTAAAATAAAACCCATAGGAGATGTGATTTCATGACAACAATGAACGAATTATTAGATATTCCCCGCTTTTCTGATTTAAAGATGCTGACCGCAGGAGCGGATCTGTCCCGAACAGTCCAAAGCATAGAAATCTCGGAAACTCCCGATATCGCTTTCTATATTCCAAAGCATGTTTTCTTGCTGACTACCGCCATGTCTTACCGAGATAATCCGGAAGGATTGATTTCTCTCATCGATTCTTTAATCCGTGTAGAATCAGCCGGATTGGGAATTAAGGTTGGCCGTTTTTTAGAAGAGATCGATCGTAACGTAATCGATTATGCAAATTCCGTTCATTTCCCTTTAATCCAGATTCCCAGCACGACAACTTTGGGAACTTTATCCCATCAGATGCTTAGTTATCTTTGGAACCAAAAAACGGAACAAATGTCCTTCGCGTTGGATATTCAAAAACGCTTTTCCAATCTTTTAATGAACGATGCCAGTATCGCGCGATTCATTTCCGACTTCGGCAAAATGATCAAAACGCCCGTTATCCTATTGAATCCCTTCAGAGAAGTGATTGCCCATTCCAAACATTTTACACATACAAGCAAACCTGCTGAATATTATGTGGAACAAGTCTTGCAGAAGAAACCACAGCTGAAGGCGGATATGACCGACTCGTTCTTGATCAATGATATGGACGATCGGGAAATGCAAATTTCCATCTACCCCATTCAGGCATACAGTCATTTCCCCTACTATCTTTTGATTTTAAAACCGGAAAATATTCCCTATCCCGTTTCCGAATTTGCGGTGGATCAGGCCTGTATGGTGCTCTCATTCGTCATCTTTAAAAACCTAAAGGTGGAAGAGTCTCTACAAAATCTAAGAAGCGATTATTTCACTCAATTAACGGAAAGCCTACAGCTTCCTAATCCGAAACAAAAAAATTGGCTAGATTTGGGCCATGGGTTCGGCATTGTCAATTCGCACTATTATCAAGTCGTTTATGTAAACTGCCGCTTCGACCAACAGAACGAATTGAAAAAAAAATACAATCATGAAAAAATACAATTGGCTTCCCAATGGCTTTCCGAAAAACTGGCTAATTATTTTCGTGATTCCCTTATTTTCCAATTAAAAAACACAAATCATTTGGTCCTTCTACTACAGACAAAGAATGATGCGCTTGATGAAATACTGGAAAAGACCGCGGATGATCTGGAAAAAATACTCCCTATATCCCTAGCTTTCTCTTACGGACATGCTTATGAGAAAATAGAGATGATAACCAGTTCCTTTATCGAAGCAAAAATTGCCTTCGAGGAAGGATTTGGACAAGATATTCAACCAAGAATCAACCATTACCGCCCACAAGGTATGATGAGCCTATTTGAACGCATACAATCTGATGAAATACGCTATTTCTGCCAATCAATCCTGCAAGAGTTAGCTTATCCGAAAGAAGATGCGATGATTGAATTACGAAAAACCTTAAAAGCATACTTGGATTACCAATGTGAAATAACAAAAACATCAAAAGCATTGTTCATCCACCGTAATACCGTGAAATACCGGATTGACCATTGCGAAGAAATACTCGGAAAATCCATCGATGACCCATCATTCAGCCTCAATCTTCGACTAGCATTAGAGCTTTCACAAAATAATGATGAGTGACATTGTACTAGCCAAAAATGGTGTTGATGGGGCACCTTATCTATTGAGATAAGAGAATCGCATTCAAAATACAGAAGAGGATTTTTCTCTTTTTGGCTTTTTTATATTGCCTGAAGAAGATTGAATCGGATAAAAATCCGCTTAATGATCTTTTGTTTGAGAATAACCTCTACTTTGATAAGGAAAACCGCGTTAAACTGGGTATGGATTTCCATTTTAACGCGGTTTTCTCATTTGTTTTAACACTTTGTATCATGAATACGACATTATCAGTAGCTTCAATCACGAGTGGCAGGTTGTTTACCATTTTATGCCTCTTGTATAATAAGTAAGCACCTGTGGGTGTGACACTATTGTGCAGGAGGTATTTCTTTTTGTATTTTCCACAAAAAAAAGGCATTGGTGAAGTAAATTTCATCAATGCCATTTATTATAGAACCAAGCTTTTCGGCTATTACAAATATTTTTTTACATTCAATCCGACTACGCGTTGACAATGCGTGTGCCGGCAAAACCTGACAGCGCTTCTGCTGCTTGATCCAAAGAACAGATGATAGATTTTTTACCCTGCGCGGCAAAGTCAATGGCAGCTTCCATTTTTGGTCCCATGCTTCCATCTGCGAATCGCCCCTCATCCAAGTAACCTCTCGCCTTTTCAATGGAAATTTCTCCCAATTTTTCCTGGTTCGGTTTCCCGTAATTGATGTAGACATTGCTTACATCCGTCAACATCATGAATACGTCAGCGTCCAATTGTTCCGCCAGCTTTTTACCGGTACGGTCCTTATCGATTACCGCTTCAACACCTGAAATTTGACCGAGTTTGTTCCGCATAACTGGAATGCCGCCGCCACCGCCGGCAATGACGATTGTATTTTGTTTAAGCAGTTTCAGTATGGAGTCTACACCGTGAATCTTCATAGGTTGCGGAGAAGGAACCGCCCTGCGATACCCTCTGCCCGCATCTTCCATCATGGTCCATTTTTTTTCGCAGATAATATTTCCGCTTCTTCTTTTGAATAAAAGACACCGATCGGCTTCGTCGGATTTCCAAAAGCGGGGTCATCCGATGACACCTCCGTCTGAGTCAACAAAGTAAGCACACTGCTTGTCAATTCTTCTTGATGCAGTGCATTTTTTAGCGATTGCTCCATCATATACCCTATGAAACCTTGCGATTCTGCACTACAGACATCCAAAGGCATTTGGGGCACCACATCTTTAGCTTCTTCATTTTGGCGCAAGATATTGCCTACCTGCGGACCATTTCCATGGGTGACCACAATTTCATAATCCAGTTTTTCTATTTTCGCAATCAGTTCAGCACTCAATTTAACATTGTGCAACTGATTCTCATATGTCGCTTCTTGGTTCGGTCGCAAAATCGCGTTACCGCCCAAAGCGATGACCACTCTTTTAGCCATAATCTTCCTCCTTTAAATCTCATCCAATATTAGCGCTGCTGCAAATCCTGTCAGCATATCCAGGCCTGAAGTATGTCCTATTTCTGTGATGTTCATAATCTTCTTCTCGATCGTTTCGATACCGCTTCTGGTACACAAAGCCTGCAGCAAGTCCTTTATCGGTTCGTTAAACCGGCCTTGAAGAGCGCATCTTAAATAGTGCTCACTGACGGTAGTAGTGGCCTTCACATCTCCTGAAAGGATCTGTAGCATATTCTCCGCAAACGCCTTCGGCAATCGCGGCAGGAAAATATTCGCCGCCATGGCTCCAATCAGCATATCATCTCCAGAAGGAGTCAATCCCTTTCCTCTACCAATGATGAGTCGCAACGCCTTTATTTGTTCATCGGCGCTGCCGTTAAAGAGCATGCCGAACGCTTTGAATTCCCGATACGTATCAAAAATGGACTTATTCCCTATTTCAGAAAAAAGAAAATCAAATCCATTTCTTTTTTCTATTGTCATGATAACCTGCAGAAAGCATGCTAGACTTCCTTTATCCAGAATCTGCCCGCCAACTAATTGCGATTGATAAACCGGGCTTCCGGTTACAAATATAGTTGTATCACCTAACCGCAGATGCCTATCACTGATTTTGACGGATTGGTTGATTCCCACTGAAGCAATCAGTCTATTCAGGGAATCTTCCGCAAGATAAATAGCATGAGGCATCTTCGGATAAGCGACGCTTGTAATCAGGATTAGCTGATCCTGCTCATTATTTTGAATGTTCAAGCTTCTTTGAAAAATGCTTTGGACGAACCAAGTGGTTGTTCCCTGCAAGATGCCGATCACTGACTCATCGCTGTATGCTGCGTTGATAAACACTTGGCTCCATCCCCTCCGTTTACTTTTTTTATTCTTGGAAACCTAATTTTTTGGCGTATGCCAAAACGGCTTTTTCAAAACATTCGATCGGCGGATGCACCGTTCCAGCACCGATTTGTCCCAATCCTGCTTTTTTATTCGCAATCCCCGTATTGATGACTGGTGTAATCCCCGTCTCGACGACTTTTCTGGCGTCTATGCCAAGGCAAATCCCTTGGAAGTCCCAGGTTGGTACCGGGAAATTAGGATTTTGATCGATGCAGATTTCACGCATCTCATTGCTTGTCTGAAGAGCGTCGTGGAAACCACCGCTTCCGACAAAGCGTGTAACAGCCGGCGCTGCAATCATGGCCATACCGCCGACACCAAAGGTTTCCGTGATGGCGCTGTCTCCCATATCAGGAGCAGCGTCAGCTTCGCTGAAACCCGAGAAATAAAGGCCTTGAGGCGTATTTACCGGACCAGTGAACCATTCATCGCCCATTCCAGCAATACGGATTCCGAATTCATATCCATTCCTGCACATAGCCGTAACAATTGTTCCTTCTTGGATCGTTCTTGCGCCATCCAGCACCGCTTTTGCAGCCGCCATCATGATGTTCAAGAAGAATTGATCGGTATCGGCCAAGAATTGCATGACTTCTTCTTTTTCTTGTTGATCTATGTCCAAACGCACAAGGATCGGCGCGATTTCTTTCAAAAATGCCAAGGATGCAGCGATATTTCTTTGGTGGAATTCATCCCCCATCGAAATGGCTTTCGCAACCAATACATTCACATTCAAGCCGCCTTCTTTGGTTTTCAAAACCTCACTCAATGTTGGCCCCAGCACATCACGCATCCAACGCAAACGGGTGATTACCTCATCCGAATAAGCACCGAAACGTAAAACGGCTCCGATCCCTTCATTCATTGTGCAATAGGCTTTGTTCCCGTCCGTTCTGTTCTCTACGATCAGCACAGCCATATTTGCTGAGGTGATGCCTCCCATAGGGCCCACTGCATCCACATGATGACAAGGAATCAGTTTCACTTCTCCTGATTCCAATAATTTGCGCGCATCCTCTTCGTTATCAGCCCATTCTTCGAATAAGACCGCCCCCACGCAAGCACCTTGGATGGGATCTACCATTTGTTCATACGTGATTGGTGGTCCGGCATGCAGTAATACCTTTCCTTCATTTAACTCTTTAATAACCGATTTAGCTGGTACTACATCCAATAAGAAAGGTGATCCAGCGACAATTTTAGCCGCTACAGCTAGATTGGCTTCATCAATTGTTTGATAATTCATTGTTGTTTCTCCTCTCTTATTTCGTTTCTTGTTTAGCATCATAATTTTTCAAGAAATATAATGCTTTTTGCAGGACAATATTTCCGCCTGCCATCGGACGCCAATCGAATTGAGTGACTTTCCCGCCTGTTTCACGGATTGTTTCAGCGAAACTTCTCAAACCGATGTTCAAAAATTCTTTCGTATGCAGCATATCCAACATAGCTTGCGAAGGTGACAATTCTTCCATGAATGCTGGCGCATCAATTTCCTTGATTTGTTTCGCAACATCTGTGATGGTAATCCCTAAAATCGCTAAAGCTGCACGTACCGCTTGATTATTGCTCATTTTAACGATCACGCCGGCATCCTCCAAGATTTGGCGTTGTTCATTGATATCTTGAGGATCAACATCCGTTCCGACGATTGTGCCGACAAATACCAATTCCCTTCCAGCTGCAGATGCTTTTTCTTTCGCCTCTTTGATGGCAGGTGCCAACTCGCTTGCCATATCGGCATGAGAACCATATCCCAATACAATATCCAATAAAATAATGGCTGTTTCTGCATCATCCGCGGCTGTTCTGATCATCTCAATCCTTTTTCCAGGATCGATCATCGGATGTGGTCTTCCTTGGGTATAGATGTCATCGCCCAGATCAAGGACCTCATAGCCTTCATTCTTCAGGACATAGCCCTCTTTTTTATCTGCGTCACCGCTTAACTGTAAGCCTTCCTTGATCAGCATCGCCGCTTCATTGGCCAGCGTTCCGCCGGAATAGAATCCTTTGATGTATTTTTGGTTTTCAGCAAATTTCACAGTCGGGATTTCAATTTCTTCTTGTTCGTTGGTGATGGCTTCCTTGTTCAGGAGCTTAACGGCTATTTTTGCGGTTTCTTCCAAAGTATAGGCATGATAAAGGTTGTTTTCGTGATATTCAGGTTTCTCGCCCAAGAAAATGGTCACGACCGGTTTGGATCCCTTTCTCAAAAGGGCCAGTACTTTTTCCTTTACTACAGGAGCAGGTGGTTTTGAGATGACGACGATGACATCTGTGTTCGGATCTTTCTCTAGAGTCACGATGCCATCCATCAAGGTGATGCCTCCGATAGCTTCCTTCAGGTCACGGCCGCCAGTACCGATTGCGTTGGTAACCCCTCCACCGAGCTTATGGATAATGGTTGATACCTCTTGGATACCTGTCCCCGAAGCCCCGACAATGCCTATTTTCCCTGTCCGGACAACATTTGTGAAAGCCAATGGAATGCCATTGATGATTCCGGTCCCGACAGTCTGGTCCCATCAGCAGTAAGCCTTTTTCATGCGCTTTTTGTTTCAAGCGTTTTTCATCTTCTATCGCTACATTGTCACTGAAGCAAAAAACGTGTTTTCCTTCATCAAGCGCCCGTTCGATTTCTAACGCTGCATGTGTGCCCGGAATGGAAATCAAAGCGACAGATGCATCTTTTCCCAAAGCCAAAGCTTTGTCCCAAGTGCGGGCGGATTCTTCAGCATCTCCCCCGCCGGTTCCTTTTGCTTGTTCCGCCAAGAAGACATCGATTTCTTCCATGACATTATCGATAACATCTTCATCAGCTATGTCCAAAACGACAGCCATGTCGTTGGAAGTGGCTTTTTCAAGCTCTGGAGTGTACAATCCGCCTGTTTTAAAGATATCTTTGTTTGCAGGAGTACCCATCATGATGGAGACATTGTTCACTCCTTCGACGGTGTTGATTTTATTGGTCAATAACATCAACACGATAGAATCTTGATAACTATTGGATTTAATGATTGTGTGTAACATTGGTAGCCTCTCTTTCTTGAGCCTTCTGTTAGCTCTCTTATAGTTACGGAAAACAATGCTTGCCGTTTATTCTGCGAACGCATCTTTTCCGCCATATTGGTCAAAATGGACGATTTCGCTCTTCAGATATTCATATATGTTCTTCTCAACCGGAATACCTTCTGCTTGGTATTTCTCATAATTGAGTTGGTTGATTTCACCAGGATAAAAAACCTGCTTGAACCCGTTAGCTGGCTTCACTTGATGTAATTCAGATATAGTCGTTTCGATTTTCTCTTTAAAAAGATCGAGATCCGTAAATCGCTTTGGATCGATAAGGATATATAATTGCCCCAAATTTCGGCCTTCCGTTATGTGTTCATACATGGATGTAACATGTTTACCAAACGGTAGTCCCAATAAAACGCCGGATAAAATATCCACCATCATCATCAGACCATAGCCCTTCGGCCCGGCAATCGGCAGTAAGGCATGCACATCATGCGGATCAGTTGTCGCATTTCCATTCTTATCGACAGCCCATGTATCCGGAATAGATTGGTTTTTTGAGCGGGCATCCAGAATTTTCCCCCATGCTTGGACAGTTGTAGCCATGTCGAATACAACCGGGGCTCCCTCTTTGCGCGGTGCTGCAAAAGCGATTGGATTGGTGCCGTAATAGATCTCAGCTCCCCCAAAAGGAACGACCATCGGATCGGATTGGCACATGGCGATACCAATCAAATCCTGTTCGGCCGCCTGTTTAACGTAATAGGATAAAGCACCGCTATGGCTCATCTGGGAAACGCCTACGACCGCTATACCCGATTCCTTCGCCATCTGAACCGCTTCCTGCAGCCCCATGTTTGCGACATATTGTCCCATACCATTATCAGCATGAAAAATCCCTGTGCTGGTGCCAGTTTTTTCAAACCTCATCTCAGGATCCAAGGTCACGCCTCCCTTGGCTATCTGTTCTGCATAATAATCAACGCGTACCGCACCGTGCGAATGGATACCGCAAGAATCCGCAAACACAAGCTGCTTCGCCGCTTCATTTGCTTGTTCAGTGCGCAATCCGGCATGCTCAAGTTTCGTTTGGATCAGCTGATGAAGTTCAGCAGGCATTACCTTGATTATTTCAGCAGGCATTAGGCTGATTGTTTCTGCCTCTTTCATTTAATCACTCCCTTATTGTCAGATTTTTGGATCTCGGTTGCAGTCTTTCGAATAAACATAGCTCAATGCTTCATCCTTACCAACCGCATATGCAGCTTGCGGAACATAAGCTCCCATGAAAATATAGTCACCCTTCTCCACGGGCATCCATTCATTGTCCAGATTATACATGCCCTGCCCTGAAAGGATATAGGCACCATGTTCCTGTACATGCGTTTCCACATAGCCATGGCTGGCGCCAGGTTTAAACGATAAGATATGGAAATTCATATCAAAGCCAAGATCTTTCGGCAGCAGATCCCAAACCAGAACATTTGACATACCTTCGTATTCAATCGCTGTCAAATCGTTGACATTCCCGATGACTTTGCGCGCTTCAAAACCTTCCAATGGTTCATAACGCTTTTTGTAAAGGAAAATTTCCGTATTTTCTGCTTGCATGTTTTCCAAGTACATCAATGTCCCGGCCGGGAAATAGGCATAGCCGCCTGTTTTTAATTCATGGGTTTCCGTGCCATCGCTGACTTTCAGTTTCCCACCAACCACATAGACGAATGTTTCCACACCCTCACCGCCGAAGCCTTGTTCATTCTTGCCGTCCTTCAGCATTGTGATGATGTAATCGACGAAGCTTGCCCCTAATTTTTGCGAAGCCAAGATGGTAAGATCGCAATTCTCAAAACCCGGCACAACATTTTTTACAAGCCCATCGTGAGGAAGCAGTGCGTAATTATGTCTTTTGATTACTGCTCTTGATCCCAGCAATCCATCTCTATAACCTGTATTATTATTTTTATATCCCATTTTCCTGACCCCTCTGTCCTTATAGTATTTGTCTATTTATAAGCCAATTCGTAAAGAGCCGCTGCCATCGTCTTGACGCCTTCCACCAGATCTTCCAACTTCGTAGCCTCAGCCGGATTATGGCTGATGCCGCCGATGCTTGGTACAAAAATCATTGCGGTTGGATAGTGCGGTGCGATGATTTGGGAATCGTGTCCAGCCCCGCTGTGCATGATCCGATATTTCATGTTTTCTTTTTTGGCAGCCTCTTCGATGACCTTGACGATGCTTTTATCCATAGGAACCGGGGCTTCATCCATCCATAGATCGATGGATACTTCCATACCCATTTCATCAGCTATTTCTTGGATGCGTCCCTCCAATTCCCCGGTAAAGCTATGCAGCAAGTTCCCATCGGTATGACGGCAATCGATTGTGAACAGTACCTCTCCAGGAACGACGTTTACAGTATTCGGTTTCGGTTCCACCTTCCCGAAAGTCAAGACCAAAGGATCGCCGATTTTTTTCGCCTTTTCAATGGCTTCAGTGCAGATGCGGCTGAATGCATAGACGGCATCCTTCCGGTAGCCCATCGGGGTTGTTCCCGCATGGTTTGCTTGTCCTTTTAAGATGACGGTATATCGTTTCTGCCCTGCAATGCTGTCGACTACGCCGATTTGAAGACCTTGATTTTCCAAGACATTTCCTTGCTCAATATGCAGTTCCACGAATGCCTTGATGTCTTCTCGATGTTTCTGTCCTTCTACTTTAAAATCAAACCCGCATTGGTGCATTGCGTCGACAAATTTGACGCCGTTGAAATCCGTGATGTCGATGACATCTTCTTTTTTTGCTTCGTTCATGAAATTTTTACTTCCCCAGAAGACTGTCGGAAATCTGCTGCCCTCCTCTTCGGCCATCGAAATGACTTCCAAAGATCGAAGCGGTTGTCCATAAGTCTCCTTCAAATACGCCATTGCCACATATGCGGCAATAATCCCGAATTGCCCATCCAAATTACCGCCGTTCACTACGGTATCTATGTGCGAGCCGGACATAATTGTTTCGTCAGGATAAGTAGATCCTTCCAGCCTTCCGAACAAGTTTCCAATTTCATCAAAGCGCGTTGTCATTCCGATTTCTTCCAATTTGGTCTTTAAGGCGTTCTGGGCTTCCAGCCAAGAATCCGTGTACAGAAGGCGTGTCATCCCTCCAGTGGGATCACTGCCAATACTTGATAGCCAATCAACATTCTCTTGAATTGTTTTAAACCAGTCCATTTTATCGTTTCCTCCTCTTAAATATCATAATCATATTGTAAGCGCTTCTTACTAGCATATCATTAACACATCCCACAAAAAACCATATGTTTTTGTGCGTTTCGTACACAAGGCAGTTGTTTCCATTTGTTCCAGTTGTGATAGAGTATAACTAACTTCTTGGAAAGGATTGATGATGACGATGCCGCACAGCATTCATACTTATTACACCTATAAAGATACACCTCTGCAAGCTTCTTTTTATCCCGCTCAAAACAGACCGGGAGCCCTGACCGTCATTTATATCCATGGTGGCGGACTCGTTTACGGCTACCGCGATGATCTGCCGGCCGTCTATCGGGAGACTTTTACAAATGCGGGTTATAACCTGTTGACCATCGACTATCCATTGGCTCCGGAAACCAAGTTGCCTGATATGTTTCGCTGCCTGACCATAGCCGTCGAATGGTTTTTAAAAAACGCTTCAACAACGCTTGATTTACCGGCGAATGATTATGTCCTTTTCGGAAGATCCGCAGGCGCTTACCTCGCCTTCCTATTGGCGAAGAACGATTTATCGCAAGGCCCCAAAGGATTGATCAGCTTCTATGGCTATTACTCGTTGACAGAGCCCTCCTTTTCCAGGCCAAGCGCTCACTACAATCAATTTCCGAAAGCGCCCGCTTCCTACCTGAAACAAACATCTGACAGCAACCCGCTTGCTGCCGGCCCCATCGAAAAAAGATTTCCGATTTACCTTTACGGTAGACAGACAGGCACCTGGCTTTCCCTCTTTTTGGAGGAGCCTATGGATGTGCAGCGTTATAGTTTATCGCAAGCGGAATTATTCGCGCTGCCGCCAGTATTTTTGACGGCGAGCGCCGCCGATCAGGATGTCCCCTATCTTGTTTCGCAATCGGCTTCCCAAAGCATCCCGAAAGCCGTCTTCCATCCCGTCCTGGGTTTGCCGCACGATTTCGACTCGGATATGACCAATAACGTAGGAAAACGCACCTATCAATCCGTCATCCAATGGCTGGACCGCTTGAATTGAAAAAAGGGAGTGTGACAAAAAACGTTCAGACCCGAATCACTGGAGCGAATAAGCGGAGAATGGTCGCAAACCATCTGAGCATTATTCGTGAAGTGACGTCGGGTCTGCTTTTTGGAACACGTTTATACAGAGTGCGATCATTCTCGGTTAGACATCCGGATGTTGGAGAAAATGGGGTCTGCTAATGAGAGCCTGTTTACGATTCATTGTAGAGAAAGACAAAAGGGACTCAGACTTATATCGAATCCACTTATAAAATGAAGGAATGTTACTCGGATTAAAAAATAATTTCCACTTCGATAAATAAAACCGCATAAAAATGGGTATAAGCATCCATTTTTATGCGGTTTTATTATTTTTTACCATTTTAAATTATGAGCAGGATTTTTTCAGCAATATCACTTATGTCCTTGCCTCTTTCATTTTCCATCAAGCGATGGTCTCATCAATCAGTACTAGGATAACATCATTCACATTCGTGCCTGTCGGTCCTGTAAAAATCAAGTCTCCACTAGTTTCCAGAGCTTTGTAGGAATCGTTATTATCCAGTAAACGCTGGGCGTCCTGTTGACCCATTTTGATACGCCCAAGGCTGCCACCATCCACCATTCCTCCTGCTGCATCAGTAGGGCCATCTGTTCCGTCCGATCCCACCGATGCAATCACGACGTTCGAAAGACCCTCAATCGGAAATGCCGCTGACAAAGCTAGTTCCTGATTACGTCCGCCCATCCCATCACCTTTGATGGTAACGACGGGTTCGCCACCTGCAATGATGGCGCAAGGAAGCGGGATATTCTCTTCCCCTGAAAGGATTCTTCTGGCAAGTTCGCCCATTTCCATCCCCACGCTGGATGCTTCCTCTTCTATGGAAGTTGAAAGCATTTTTGTATGGTATCCTAGCGCTTGCGCTTGCATTTCCGCTTCCTGACAGAGAATTTCGACGCTGCCGATGACGGTTGTCTTGACATTTTCTAATTCCTTTGGCGTTTCATCCTGAATCGCTATCATGGCTTTCTCAGGAAGGTCCAATCGGTATTTCGCTATAATCTGTCGGGTTTCCTCGGATGTAGAAGAATCGGGATACGCGGGCCCGGAAGCGATCGTATCAACACGGTTACCTACAACATCAGATAATATGATTGCTTGGATAAAACGTGGAGAGCAAGTTGCTGCGAAACGGCCGCCCTTGACTTCCGACAGATGCTTTCTGATTGTATTGATTTCGACAATGCTAGCTCCACTTTCCAAAAGCTGTTGATTGATGTCTTTCAAATCATCAAGCGTAAGACCCTTTCTCGGTTTCTCAAATAGAGCGGATCCGCCTCCGGAAAGCAAAAACACGATGTTCTCGTCTTCTGGAATACTCTGGACATAGCTCAAAATCTTGTCCGTTCCATCCAAAGAATTTTGATCCGGTATCGGATGAGCCGCCTCAAGTATTTCCATTCCCGCTATTTCACCCAAAGAATGCCCATATTTCGTCAATACGACTCCTCCGACAAAAGCATCCCCCAAAGTTTCGATGGCTGCTTTGGCCATCCGCCATGCCGCTTTCCCGACCGCAATCACGTGGATTTTACCGTCGATTTTTTCTTGTTCCAAAGTTTTTCTGACGGCAGTGTCCGGCAAAACCGCCTGTATCGATTGATCTATGATATATCTTGCATCATCTCTGAGTTTCATAACCTGCTCCTTTTCCACCTGATCGGAGGTCATTTTTGATTACCCTACACTATTAATCGGATGACCATCAACGAAGGCTTCCAGATTATCTATTGCAATATTCAAAAGACGGCTTCTTGCTTCGATCGGCGCCCATGCGATATGAGGTGTAATCAAGCAGTTTTTGGCGCTGAATAGCGGATTGTCTTCGGAAATCGGTTCCGTGGAAACAACGTCCACCGCTGCCCCATGAAGATTCCCCGCATTCAAAGCCTCTGCCAAGTCTTTCTCCACAATCAACGGACCGCGCGAAGTATTGATCAAAATAGCACTATTTTTCATTTTCTTCAATGATTTTTTATTGATGATCCCTTCCGTTTCAGGGAACAACGGACAGTGAAGGGTAACGACATCGGATCCCGCCAGCAATTCGTCCAATTCAACAAGCTGGATATGTTCATTTTGCAAGTTTTTGTCCGCATATTTATCGTAAGCAAGCACCTCCATGCCGAATGCGATCGCGATGTTGGCCACCGTTTGACCGATTCTTCCGAAACCGATGATCCCCATCGTTTTGCCGGCCAATTCGATCAGAGGGTAATCCCAAAAGCAAAAATCTCCAGATGCTTTCCAACGCCCCTGCTTCACGGCTGCATCATGTGCGCCTACGTGGTGGCAGACCTCCAATAACAAAGCAAACGTGAACTGCGCCACGGCTGATGTTCCATAAGTGGGGATATTCGTGACCATGATATTTCTTTTCTTAGCAGCTTCTGTATCCACTACGTTGTAGCCGGTAGCCAGAACGCCTATGTAACGGATATTCGGGCATGCCGCAAATACTTCCTCCGTCAAAAGTGTTTTGTTTGTAAAAACGATATCCGCATCACCGATGCGAGTGATTATTTCTGTTTGCGGTGTACGGTCATAGATTGCGCATACCCCTAATTTTTCCAGTCGTTCCCAGGATAGATCCCCGGGATTCAATGTATATCCATCTAATACAACGATTTTCATCCTTATTCCTCCTGTTTTATAATAGACTCCAAGCCCGGTTTAATGTGCGTTTTGCATTTGCAACGACGACGTCAGGATCCTCATCCTGCCAAGGTTTCACTTCAAAGGAAAGGACTGGCGGCGCCTCGCTGTTCAGGAAGCCTTCGTCTTTTAAAACTCTCAAAAAGTCCAACAGCTCCGGTACATCGTTGACGCTGTTCGGGAATCCGAAACGCGGGTGTGTATCTCCGTATGCTTCGGCACCCTCTTGGATGACACCGTTCCCCATATGCAGATGGGTGATGTATGGTTTTGTAACTTGGATAGCAAATTTCGATGTTTCATGGGTTTGTGGGATATGTGATAAATCCATCATCAAGCCAAAATTATCGACTTCTTTTCTCATCTCAGCTGCAAACTCTGCTGCATAAGTCGCTGGTCCAATCAAGGATTTTTTATCCAAATCATAATCAAATACTTCCAAAGTAATGGTCATATTTTTCTTAGCTGCATAGTTGCAGACATTTTTTGTTGTCTTCAATAATTGCTTGAAAGCCTCTTCTTTTGTATCTTCTTCGTATTTCCCAGCAAGAAATGCGATGCCGGTCGCACCAAGGAATTCAGCCTCATCAAGGGAGTCGATCAAGATAGCTTCCGCTTTCAAACGCTCCGTTTCCTCAACCGCATTCGGGTTAAGTCCTGCCGTCAAAAGGCGAGGTTGGCGCCGTAGCATACTTTCATATGACTGGAGTCCAGCAATTTTTTGATTGCTACTCGATCTTCCTCCTTCTCGATATGGGATACTTCGATAGCATCGAAATATTCGTCAACGACTATTTTCTTTACCGTTTCCACAATATTCCCTTGATCCTCCCATTTCATCGCTTGCGGATAAGCCATGAAATGAATAAGCCCTATTTGCAGATATTTATTTATGTTTTCAATCATTTTTATGTCCCCTTTCTCGTATCATCAATTGGATTCCGTAGTTCAAAACAATCTGGCTCCTCCTATCGGAAAGTCCATGTGGGCACTCCCACGGCAAGATGAGAGAGTATCTTGCCGTGGGACTCATCCACAAATCCACCGATGCCTTATCTGATTTTCACGCCAAAGTTTGGCGAGTTAACTTAATCGAATTCTCTGACAGCTTTGATGTTTGGACCCATCGCACAATCCGTTAATTCGTCACATATGATATCGACGATATAAGGTTTTTTCGCTGCATAAGCTCTCTCAAGAGCAGGTTTGATATCTTCCACGTTGAAGACGCGTTCCCCTTCACAAGCGAACCCTTCTGCAACTTTTACGTAATCCATGCCGCCTTCATTTACTGGCATTTGATTTTCTGGCATATGGACAGCGTAGTTGAAGTCATAACCATATTTTTGATTTTGACGAATCAATCCAAGGTAAGAATTGTTCACAATAACAACGACCAATGGAATTTCATTTACAGCTGCAACCGCGATTTCCTCTACCATAAAGGTGAATCCGAAATCTCCTAAGACCGCTACAACTTTATCTCCTGGTGCTCCAACTGATGCTCCAATAGCTCCTGGAATATCGAAACCTAAAGTCCCCGCTCCACCTGATGGCAAATATTTTCTAGGACGATTGATATCCTGTAATTGGCCGGACCAAATTTGAGTCAAACCGCAACCTGTTGTGAACATAACTTCATCACCAAAGACTTCGTTCATTTCTTTGAATACACGTTGTGGTTTGATTGGACTGCTTTCAAAGTCCGTTTTTCTTGCCAATTCTGCTCTTAATGTCGGCAATTCGGAAACAAGGCCTTTTTCAGTAAAACGAGCTGCTTGTTTCGCTTCAGTTAGTAAAGCTTCGATTGCCAGACCTGCATCGGCTACGATGCCAATTTCTACCGGAATGATTTTTCCGATTTGGCTTGGTTCAATATCGATATGGATGAATTTTCTGCCTTCTGCATAGACTTTGATATCCCCTGTATGGCGATCCGTAAAGCGACAACCAATCCCTAAGACGACATCTGCCTCGCTCAACACTTTATTCCCTAAAGGACCGCCCACTTGAATACCGGCATGTCCGACATTCAACGGATGATTGACAGGAATGCCGCCTTTTGCCATATACGTAGTAATAACCGGAATTTGTAAAGCTTCAGCCAATTCCACACATTCTTGTGTTGCTTCAGATAACACAACGCCACCACCCATGATCATCACTGGTGCTTTCGCATTCGCTAGCAATTCAATCGCTGCTTTTATTTTGTTCATGTCCGGAGCAGGTTTTTCGATTTTATAAGGTTCATAGCTGTTGATATCAAAATCGATTTCAGCCATTTGAACATCCAATGGTAAGTCAATCAGTATCGGACCTGGTTTTCCTTCTCGTGCTACTTTGAAGGCCTCTCTGAAAATGCTTACGGTTTCATTAGGATCCATTACACACCAAGCGCCTTTTACGATAGGTTTGGCAATCGCTACGATGTCAACGGATTGGAAAGCGTCTTGATTCAATTGCGATCTAGCTGATTGACCGGTCAATGCCAAGAAAGGGATTGAATCGATATTGGCTGTATAGATACCGGTTATAAAATTGGTAGCACCAGGGCCGGCTGTACAAGCCGCAACGGCCATTTTCCCGCTTGAACGATAGTAGCCGTCCGCAGCATGAGAACAAGCTTCTTCGTGTCTCATGACCATATGTTTGATGGAATCTGATAATTCTAAATATTTGTAAACAGGATTGATCCCCGCCCCTGGTATACCGAAAACATCTTCAATTCCTTCTTTTTCTAAAATTTGAACAATCGCTTCTGCTACTAACATATCTTTCCCTCCATTGATTTCACTGTGTGAAATCGTCTTTTATTTTTGTATATGCATAGTTTAGCAGATGAAAAAAACGAAGTCAATCGTTTTTGAAATTAATTTTCTCTCTGTGAAATCTAAATTGAGTTATCTGTCAAATTATGATAAACTGCAGATATAAGAGAATACTGTACAGAAGCGGAGTGAAACGCAGTGATTGAAAAAAAGGTCAAAAAAAATCAATCAGTAGAAAAAGTACTTCAGATCATAGAATTATTGGTTTCAAAAGGCGGTGAAATGCGGCTACAGGATATTGCCGAGCAAGTGAATTCACCAAGCAGCACCGTCCTTCGTTACCTCAGCACCTTAAACGCCTTCGGCTATGTCTATCAGAACGCCGATTCTTCCAAATATGCTTTGACTTTGAAATTAGCGCAATTAGGCAGTCTGGTCAGCGAACAATACGATATCCGCAATCTTGTGCATGATGATTTGATTTCCTTATCCGAGGAGTTCCAAGAATCGTCCTGTCTGGCCATCGAAGAGGACCACGAGGTCGTATACATCGACGTCATCAACGGCCCCGATAATATGCTGAAAACGATGCAAAGAATCGGCAAAAGAGCCCCGTTACATGCCACCAGTGTCGGCAAAAACATTTTGCAGAATTATAGCAAGGAAGAAATTTTGAAGATACTCGCTGAAAAGGGCATGCCCGAATTGACGGTGAACACCATCACCACTCCCGAAGCCTTGTTTGAGGAATTGGAAACGGTGAAGAACAACGGCGTTGCGATGGATGACGAAGAATGTGAAATCGGAGCAAAATGCCTTTCTGTTCCACTGATCGACTATACCGGCAAAGTGGTTGCTGCCATCAGCATCAGCGGCCCCATTTCCAGAATGACCGATGAGAAGGTCAACAAAATGAAAGAGTATATGTTGCGCATGTCTGAAGAAATATCAAAAAAATTGGGGTCTACAAAATAAAAACGACATTACCTTTCCTTTGACTAGCCTTATACTTTGCGACCACCCCGGACGATACCTATATCTTCGAATAAACCGTTTTGAGAATGTCGATGCCGTTTCCTGTGTGATCTTGTCGATTTCGAGATTCTATCTCCATCTTCACAAAGCAGTTGCTGCCGATCCATTCAAAAAAGCACACGACCGGAACTCCGATTGTGTGCTTTTTTATTTTCCTGCTGAGGTGTACTCGCTGGGGCCCTGATTCATCGCAATCATTTCATGATCAGTTTCTTCAATTGTTCGTCGATTACTTCAAAAGGTGTATCCACCTGCAACAAAGTCGCTGCCGCATAGGCACTTTCGACAAACGCCGTGTCGTAGATGAGGATGTGCTTATCACAACTCTCCGTGGCTAATTCCAAATTCATTTTGGAGCTCCCCAAATCATAGAAAGCCAACACATTCTCTTCTTTCATCCCATTCAATGCCGCCGTCAGTTTGTCAAAACTCGTGCCGATTCCGCCTGATTCCGTTCCGCTCGCACTTTTTACAGTGACATCCTTTGCGACTTGGCTTACCAGCTTGATGATGCCTTCGGAGATTTCCGCAACATGCGAGACCAATAAGATTCCGTAAGCTTTACCCATCATATACCCCTCCGTCCATCATCGCTTGAAAGAGATACCCGCTGGATGCGGCACCCGGATCGACATGTCCGTGCGAGGCCTCGCCAAGATAGGAAGCCCGCCCTTTTGTTGCCCGGATATCCTTTGTGCTCGCTACAGCAGCCTCAATTTTCTCCGCCGTCAATTGCTTTGTTTTCACCGCTTCAATCACAGGTATCCAGACATCCACCATCGTTTTTTCGTGTTCTTTCGCTTCCCCAAGCTTTTGAATACCCTTCAAACCCGCAGCGAGGATTTCCCCCAAATCATCACTCGTCTGGCTGGCTTTTGCCATTTCAAGAAACGCCGATCCATATAGCGCTCCCGCCGTCCCCCCTACTTCACTGATGAAAGTCCTGCCGGTCCTCGTCAATAGTTCCTCCAACGCTTGCGGCGGTTGTTTCGCAAGACTCTTCCTTAAAGCATTCGCCCCTTGAGCCATGTTCATGCCATGGTCCCCATCACCGATGAACGAATCCAATCTGTCCAAATAAGCCTGCTTGCCACACAGCGACTCACTGAATAACGAAATCCATTCCTGCACCTTTTCAAGGTTCACCATCGTCCCTCAACTCCTTGATTATAGCCCATGCACCTGTTCAAACAGGGTCGCCGATTGACCACTGTTTTTTCCAGAAGAATAATCTTCAAACCAATTGTAACCGTTTTATTTGATAAGAACAATCCTGACGACTGCACAAAAATGACGACAGGGAATCTTTTATGCAAAACAGCCGCTGGAGGAGAACTTCTCCATCCAACGGCTGTTTTTTTACTATGTCCTGATTATTCCATTCCCTTGATAAGTTCGTTTCTATTTAACAGACTCGCGGCGTCTTCATCCAGGATTACGATGACATTTGGATGCCTTTGCAGCACACTCGCCGGCATAGATTCGGTTACCGGTCCTTCCAACGCTTTTTGGACAGCTTCAGCTTTTTGCTTTCCGAATGCCAAAAGGATTATCTTTTTCGCGGATAGGATGGTTTGGATCCCCATCGAATAGGCAAACCGGGGAACATCCTCTTCCCTCTCGAAGAACCGTTTGTTCGCGTCGATGGTTGCCTGCAGCAAAGCCACTTTCTGCGTCTTGGAATCGAAGGCAGTCCCCGGCTCATTGAACCCGATGTGGCCGTTTGTGCCGATGCCCAGAATCTGCACATCAATCGGATTCTCTTTGATGATTTCTTCGTAATGGGCGCATTCCTTTGCTTCGTCTGCCATCCCATCCGGTATGTAACTTTTTTTGAACGGTTTAGCGTTGAATAATTGCTCTTTCATAAAGGCATGGTAACTGTTTGGATCATCCGCAGACAAGCCCGTATATTCATCCAGATTGATGGCGGTCATACCCGAAAAATCAACCGCGCTTTTTCTCATGATGTCATACAATTTCACTGGGGTACTTCCGGTCGCCAAACCCAATACCTTTGCACCTTTTTCCATTTCCTTTTGGATCAATTCAAATGCTTCTTTGCTTGCCTCTTCGGCAGTCGTTTTTACTATAATTTGCATCTATCTCTCCTACTTTCCGTTGATTGTGTAGACGGTTTTACCGAAGCT
Source organism: uncultured Carnobacteriaceae bacterium (assembly GCA_963730595.1). Classification (GTDB taxonomy): domain Bacteria; phylum Bacillota; class Bacilli; order Lactobacillales; family Aerococcaceae; genus Trichococcus. Next base: position 4,348 of record CAVSSJ010000014.1, on the reverse strand, counting down.
GATGGTCTGTTCCACTGTGAAATCCCCAGAAAAAATGACCATGTCCGCATCCTTGCCGGGCGCTATTCCGCCTTTTTTCGCGAGCCCGAATTCCCTGGCTTGGTTCACTGAGCTCATCTTGACGGCATCCGCTACACTGCAGCCGGTATATGCCATGATGTTCTTGAAGGCATCCTGGAATTCCAGCACGCTGCCTGCCAAGTTCCCCGTTTCCAGGCGGGCCTGCTTATCCTTGACGATGACTTTCTGGCCGCCCAATTCACTGATACCGTCGCCCATCCCCTTTGCACGCATCGCGTCGGTGATCAATTCGATGCGGTCAGCACCTTTCTGCTTGAAGGCTATTTTCACCATTTCCGGGTCGATATGGTAGCCGTCCACAATCATTTCCACATAGATATCTTCCTCCAAGAAGGCATGCCCGGTCACACCCGGTTCACGGTGATGGAGACCTCTCTGCGCATTATAGAGATGGGTGATGTGTGAAGCCTTCGATTGCTTTAATTGCTTCCGCACGGCATTCGAATGGCCGACCGACAGAACGATGCCGTTGTCTGCGCAATACTCTTCGAAGGCCGAGGCATCGCTCGTTTCCGGTGCATAGGTTACCAGACGGATCAAGCCCCCACTCAGTTCCTGCCATCGTTTCATCACTGCCGCATCAGGAATCTTTATATGCTCTTCCGGTTGTGCACCTTTGAAGACTGCCGAGATAAACGGCCCCTCCAAATGGATGCCTTGGATGATCGGATTCGACTCTGCAGCTTTTCTGATTCCGATCAGCGCCTTCTCGATGTTTTCATATGATTGGGTCATCGTGGTGGGGAAATAGGTGGTGATCCCTTCCTGATGCATCCGCGCAATCATCTTATTGATTTCATCCGGGTCTCCATCCATGTTGTCGCTGCCGTAACCGCCATGACTGTGCACATCGATGAAGCCGGGAACGACTATGTTTCCGGCCGCGTCCACTATTGCGTCACTTTCTGCGGCAACGAAACCCTTCATTTCACCGACCGCAAGAATTTCTTTATCGAAGCGGACATAACCATCCGCAATAAACCCATCTCCGGTATATATTTCTGCGTGAGTCAATACTTTTGCCATCATCTAACCCCCTATTGCTTAATTAAGAAAGGCGGTCCAAGCCCTCCCTGCCTCGACAAAAATTTAGGAAATCTGAAAGGGAGCAACGCTCCTTGCAGTCGCCTTGTACTGGTAGTCTAAGGAATGAATTCCTAAGACTACCATGCAAATGAGCATACTGCGCAATTGCTGAGAGACTTCCTGCGTCAGCAGGTTAGTCGAACAGTATGTCTTGGCTCGTAGAGCCAAGAGGACCCTTCATCTTTATTCCGAGAGGCAGGCTTGGACCGCTAGACATCATGTGCTGGCGTGAAACAGATTAGGAACCCGTGAAAAACCCGCAGTGATGCGCTTCTTATATCAAATGATTATACTCCTAGCTGTTAAGAAAGGTCTCATCTTATCCGGTAATGCCTTTTGCTTCATTATTTTTTGTGTATGCAAGAACGCTCTGGATTGTTGTGTTCATATTATAATTTAAGTTTTCATCCTGTAATAGGAAGGTGGAAATGACATCAATCAAATACATGAGCCCGAATTGGGTATTTACAAAAACAGTATTATTGACGAATCGAGAGTTGTACCCGTAAAAATTAACATCGGCAACCTTCGTCAACGAACTGTTTTTATAGCTTGTCAGTGCAACCACTTTTGCCTTTTTCCTTTTAGCGATTTTAAGTGATTCAATCAATTCAATCGTTTCCCCTGAGTTCGATATGCCGAGCACTAAGTCGTTCTCTTTAATGATGGAGCTATTAATGATCATCAGATGGGAATCGCTTACGCCGATGGCATTCAATCCCATACGGATCAGTCTCTGGGATAACTCAGTGGCCGTCAACCCCGAGCTCCCTATCCCATATACGAAAATCCTGTCGGCCTTTTTTATTAAGCCGATGATCTTTTCTAGGCCCTCACTATCGATCATCTGATTTGTCCCATCTATCACTTGCGTATAGTAGCCATAAATATCATCAAATATTGTCGGCATTTCCCTATGTGGGCTGACCGCAGTCAAAGACCGCAAGGCAATCTTCATATCAACAAATCCGTCAACCTTTATTCGTTTGCAGAAGCGCGTGATGCTTGATGTGGAAGTGTTGACGTTATCAGCAAAGTCTTTGATGTTCATATTATTGATAATTGCTTTATTCTGCAAAATATAATCGGCTATGTTCCGCTCATTTTTTGAAAACGAAGCATATTGATTTTGTATTTTTTCAAGTATACTCACAGCATTCACCTAGCATCCTCTCTTATTGGAAAATTATAAAGTGTTCCCTATCAAATCCGAATCTTTCTCATATTCCGCAAAGTTTGCCTAAAATCGACTACCGTTATAATGCCCCCTTTATCGCTTCAATGAAGGACTCCGCAATTTGTTTTGGCCTGGTGATGGCACCTCCGACAACGACAGCATGACAGCCCAATGCAAGCACTTTGGCAGCTTTCTCGGGTGTGCCAATTTTCCCTTCGGCAATCACGGGTAACGGACTAAGCGCTAGAACGTCCTTCAGAAATTCGAAGTCATTGTCGCTGATGTCCATCATCTCGGTTTCTTTTGTATAACCATGCAAAGTAGTGCCGATAATGTCAAACCCCACTTCTATCGCATTCTTTACATCCTCTAAAGTGGAAGCATCCGCCATCAGCAGAACATCCGGGAATTCTTTTTTTGCTTCAGCTACAACTTCAGAGAGTCGTTTACCGTCCGGCCTAATTCTCGCAGTTGCATCTATCGCAACTACTTCTGCCCCAGCCGCACAGACTTGCCTGATTTCTTTGATTGTCGGTGTAATGTACACTTCCGATCCCGGATAATCTTTTTTAATGATGCCTATAATCGGCAAATCCACGTAATCTTTTATCGATTGGATATCTACAACCGAGTTGGCTCTGATGCCCACAGCACCCGCTTCCTTTGCAGCCACCGCCATTCGCGCCATGATAAAAGAGCTATATAAAGGCTCTCCCGGGAGAGCCTGACAAGAGATAATCAATCCTCCTTTTACAGCATCTAAAAATCTATTATCCATTGCTGACATCTCCTTAAATTGATTGCTAGCATGTTCCTCGTTTCTTTGCTCTAGGATTTCATTGGAGCAACTTTGAATTGCGCATCCGCTATTAATCTTAAAAAATATATTGAACGCTTTCTTCCTGCTGGTATAAAGTTACCACATAATAATTATTTTCTCAACATATTTTTTATGATATTTTTTTTCACTAGCGGGTTAATGGCTGGGCCATACAGATGGAACGCAGTCAGTAGGGGATTTAGGGGTGCTTAGCTCTTAAAAATTTATAAAAAAAAAGCAAGTCTCCAAAGATGTCGCCATCAATGGGAACTTGCTTTTTATATAATACCGGCGGCCGGGGTCGAACCGGCACGCCCTCGCGGGCACTGGATTTTGAGTCCAGCGCGTCTGCCTATTCCGCCACACCGGCATAATGGCAATGGCTCGAGACGGATTCGAACCGCCGACACCTTGAGCTTCAATCAAGTGCTCTACCAACTGAGCTATCGAGCCATGTACAGTTTCAAGGAGAGGTATAAGCCAAAATACTGAACTCTACACCATGTAACCATAATGATGAAATTGTAGACAACAATGTGAGCTTGCGCCCAAGTGTACCATGTCCGTAAAGTCGCTAAAGCGCCAACAATCATGGCAATTGCGGGGACAGGACTTGAACCTGTGACCTTCGGGTTATGAGCCCGACGAGCTGCCAACTGCTCCACCCCGCGATAATATGATTAGAAAACCGATATTCTGGAAACTGAGACGTTTCGGAATGATTTTAGATATAAAAAAAAAGCGCGGCAACGTCCTAGTCTCACAAAGGGAAACCCTTCACTACAATCGGCGCTAAGAAGCTTAACTTCTGTGTTCGAGATGGGAACAGGTGTGACCTTCTTGCCATCGTCACCGCACATTTTTAATTGGGAGAACGTTGTTCTCTCAAAACTGAATCTACAAAATAGAGGGAAACCAGACCCGCTGAAGTTTTTCTTGTTTTTAAAAATTGGTTAAGTCCTCGACCGATTAGTATTGGTCCGCTCCATACATCGCTGTACTTCCACTCCCAACCTATCTACCTGATCATCTCTCAGGGGTCTTACTCACTTGAAGTGATGGGAAATCTCATCTTGAGGGGGGCTTCACGCTTAGATGCTTTCAGCGTTTATCCCGTCCACACATAGCTACCCAGCGATGCTCTTGGCAGAACAACTGGTACACCAGCGGTGTGTCCATCCCGG
>CAVSSJ010000013.1:0-139341 GCA_963730595.1 uncultured Carnobacteriaceae bacterium | reverse complement strand
CATTCGACCCGATTACATTCGCAAATGCCTCATTATTTTTGTCACGGCTGCCCGTATTATTTCCTTCCCGGATTGCGGGAACACGGGAAATTTCAGAAGCAGGCACGCGTCTTTCGCTGTTTGGCCTTGCTGTTGGCTCGGGTTGGTCTTCTTTATACGAGTTCATCTTTTTTTGTGATCGCTTATGCCATTTCAAAGAGTGATCCGCATATCTGACCGGCCGTCCAGAGGATTTGATCAGCTTTCCCTGACGCACGAGCTCATTTAAGTCGCTGCTTGCATTGGCCCGTTTAATCTCGAGCTGCGTCACGACTTCCTGAGTCGTCACGCCTTCGTTTTCTTGCTCAAAAGCAGCTTCTGTCCAGTCCTGTGAGCGGATTTTGACATACTCGTAGATTCGGTCAATTCGTTTCATCAACAGATGCCTCCTTTTCCTTCGTCACCCTAAAAGTACCATAGTCCCGCAAAAAACGAAAGCGGAAGCTTACGAAAAGTGCCGTTCCACAGCCTCCTTTTTTCAATATATATTTTTGATGTCTTCTCGGGATTAGACCAATCTGTCAGGCATCATTCCTTCTAAGAAGGCCCAAACACCATTTTCAATGATCAGCTCTTCGCGGTCGAAATGTGATAGTTCTGTTCTAATCAGTTGTTCCTGCCCGCTTAATACTTTGTTCGTCCAATGCGGATCGATTAAGAGCGCGCGGCCAACAGCCACTATTTCTGAATTCGTCAAAACTCCTTCCGCATCCGTTCTTGTGCGAACGTCGCCAACACCAATAAGCGGCACACGCCCGTTGATTTTTTCATGAACGTATTTCAGCATGGAATGCTCTTTAAAGTCATCGCTCACGGAAACGCGGTTAAAATCATTCAAAGAAATGTGTAAATAATCCAGCGGTTTGTCGGCGAGTTTATCGACCAGATACAAGGTATCCGCAAATCTGATCCCCGGATTTTCATATTCTTCTGGAGAAAAACGATAACCGACGATAAAATTGGAAACGTCCGAATTATCGACAACTTCTGTCACGCCATCGACCAAGTCGTTGATGAATTTGAAGCGTTTTTCAAGGGTGCCTCCCCATTCATCTTCTCTTCGATTGGAATGAGGTGAAAAGAATTGTTGAATAAGGTAGGTATTTGCCCCATGAAGTTCAACGCCATCAAATCCGGCTTTTATCGCCCGTTCCGTTGCCTTTTTAAAATCTTCAATCAGTTCTACGATTTCGAAGTCAGCGAGCTCTCTGGGCGTTTCAGAACCTGGACGTACTGAAGGAACAGCACTCGGCGAGACCGGTGTTTCACCGCGAAGAATTGCTGAGTTGGTCATTCGGCCACCATGGAAAATTTGTAAAATCGCTTTTGTCCCATTTTTTTTAATGGCGGAAGACAGTCTACTTAATCCCGGGATAAATTTGTCATCGTAAACCCCTAACTCGCCTTCCCAACCTTTACCATCAGCTTGTACATTTGCTGCGGCCGTAATAACAGCTCCCACTTCGCCAGAACGTAAAGCATAGTATTGTAGTTCATCCGTTGTGACCACACCATCAAAAAAGCTCATCTTAGTCGTCATTGGCGCCATTACGACGCGGTTTTTTAGCGCTAATCCTCTTCGAAACACTAATTTATCATCAATATTATTCATTATGCTGCTCCTCTAATTTTAATTTTTTCACTGCCTCAAATAGCGGTGTTTGCCGGTTCCTTTAATGCCTTTTGTCCTCCTGTTTAAATAGATGCATGCGCGTGCATGTATAAAGAGGATTTTTTTCGTCAATTCATTGGAGGTTTTATTTTTATTTAAAAGATCCTGTAAAACATCATCCACAATTATTTGTCCTTTTTCAAGCATGTTTATTCCGCTTTGAGTAAGACTGATATAGACTCCGCGCTTATCGTCCGAACAGATATGGCGTTCTATTACCCCGCAATTTTTGTCCTCCATACGCGAAATCATCCGTGACATGGCACTTTGACTTAAGCCTATTTCAATTTGCAGATCATTCAATCGCATTTTTTTATTCTTTGCTTTATTTAAAAAATACAATACATAGTACTCGTTCAAAGTCAGTTTACTGCTTTCCAGTAATTTGTTTTCCAAAACCTCGGCAGTACTTCTTTGCATCCGCGTGGATTCTATCCATCGTTCAATTAAGCTGGTCATTTTACTTCCTCCATAGTTATCCCCTGCCCAAAATTTCACAGGCAAGTCTCTTCGATATAACATTTTCGTACATGAGTCAGTATATCCTAATTAGAATGATTGGAACAAAAAATTACCAATCACAAAGACTGATATCATTACTGAACAAGTTCATATACATGCATGCGCATGTATATATTATCAATAATCAACGACTTAATCAAGATAAATTATTTACCGTTTTCATTAAAACAAGCAGGTTAGGCAAACCAAGATTTTATCCGGGTTTGCCTAACCTGCTTTATATATTCAAAATACCATGTACTTGAAACTTGAATATGGCATTTTTTTATCCCAACCGAACTTTTTCCCTTATGGAATCATCGCACCCTATGTTTCATTTGGGCTTGACATTATTCATTAAGAAAGTAAATAACCCCTAATGGGCATCCAAAACATTTGAACGATAGTTGCATTTTCAATACAATGTACATATAAAGGAGTGGTCAAAATGAGCAACATATCCTTGCATCTGGATGAAGAGGAAGAAAAATTGATCCGTGAATATGCGAAAGCCAAAAATATTACGATATCCACTCTCTTAAGGAATACGGTACTGGAAAAAATCGAAGATGAAATTGACTTAGAACTCTACCATGCCGCCATGAAGCAACACCAAGAGGATTCTCAAATCCTTTCTTTTGATGAGATGATGGCAGTAATTATTAGACACTTATAATCTACTCGAAGAATACAGAAAATAAATGTTTGTCAGTGTCATTTTGGGGTACACCCCTAAATAGATATGGATAAATTATGGAACGAGGCGTTAATAAAAAAACATACGCTGTCATAAACGGTTTAAAAAACGAAATGGAAAAATATCATAATGACATTCCCCATTCCGCATGTCAATATTCGTAATAACTCTTTATCTTTCGTTTATCATTTAATGGTATTTACGTTACCCTTTACGCAAGCACTCCACAAAAAGGGGGCAGACACCTTATAATCGTTTTTTCAGGAGTGACACACTGGAATAAATACCCATTAAAACAATAAAGATTTCCAACCTTCCTAAAACCATACCAACCATTTCAACAATCAGTGTTGGTGCATTTGTTCCAGGACCAGTTAATCCGATAGACAGGCCAACTGTCCCCAAAGCTGAGGCGAATTCAAACATGGCTTCGGTTAGACTACTATTCGCTGTCAATGTCAGGAGCAGGGTTCCTATTACATAAATAATTAAGTAACACACAACAAATCCTGTTGTATCAGACATAAGTGAATTATCAATATACGTTTTTCCTTGTGCCCTGTAGTAATAGGGAGCAACTACATTACGATCAGGCGAGACTCGCTTCCTGACGGTATAGTATGCCATTGTGAGCAATAAATAGATCCGATTTTGTTTGATACCTCCAGCGGTTGAACCAATGCCTCCACCGATTAACATTAGTAATATCAGTATCCCTATGGCAAAAGGCGGCCAACTAGTATAAGACATAGTGGAGTATCCCGTTGTGGAAAAGGCAGATGTTACATCAAAAAAAGCTCTGCGGAATCCTTCCATTACAGTCAAGTCTAGACTTTTTACGAGTGAAAGCGCCGTTAAAGGTACGAAAATCGCTAGTAAACCAAACATAAACTTTATTTCACTAATTTGGAATACTTGTTTAAATTTTCCTTTTGTCAGTAACAACAGGACCGCAAAATTAGTCGTACCAATAACCATCAACAGTACGGTGATCAACTCTATCCATATACTGTTATATTCCCCGATACTATTTAATTTGGTTGAGAATCCGCCGGTTGATAAGGCAGCCATAGAGTGATTGATACCATCAAACCAGCTCATACCCACCATTCTATATAGCATGACACCTATCAATAAGAAGAAAGAATACATAGTGGCAATTACCCGTGCTGTCTTTTTAAGGTTAGGCATGAGTTTGTCGGAATGCCCCTCAGCATTAAAGAGATTCATAGAGAGTTTTCCTTGGATAAATATCATCATCACCATCACAAAGCCTAATCCACCACAAAACTGCATGAAGCTACGATAAAATAAGAATATAGGTGGCGTAACCGTAACGTCCATCACGGAAAGACCCGTAGTGGTCCATCCACTTACTGACTCAAAAAGGGCCTGTATAAAGGTTAATTGTCCCGCAATCACAAAAGGGATGGCGCCCATAAAAAAGCCGTACCCCCAAGCAAATAATACAGTCAAACTACTGTTTTGCATGGTATATCGCCACTGATGCTGATTCTCCTCCCGTTTTAATACCAAACATAAGGCTAATCCCAGAACAAAAGAAATCATTGAGGGTATGAGAAATGCCGGCGCATACTGTACATCATCAGGATAGAAAAGTAATAGTATGAGCGGTACAGATATCATAAATCCGATCAATAGGACCAACTTACCAAAATTGTTGCAAGTAGAAAAATAATGTTTTATTTTCATATCTGCCCAGTTAGCTCCTTAATAGCGGCGAGTTCCTGATTATCCGACGAGAGTAAAATAAGCATATCTCCAGCAAGTATGGTTGTATCTCCCCCAGGAATCATACTTTCTTCCCCGCGTATAATCCAGCCGATAATAACTTGAGCGGGCAAGTTGAGTTCCCACAGCTTTTTGCCCACGATTGGGGCATTAGCCAGTATAGGCACTTCTGCAATGCTAATACGTGCTTTTCCGCTCAAGAGCAATGTTGTCATTCCGTCTAAAAACGCTTGTTGCTCTATTACATTCGTAATAACATTTACTGCAGACACAATCGAATCAACTCCCATTTTGTAGAAAAGTTCATTTTTCTTAGGATCATTTACTAAAGCGACTGTTTTTTTTATATGAAACATCTTTTTGCAAAGTTCACAAATAATCAGATTATCAGCATCATCTTGTGTAAGAGCGATGGCAATATCTGCTCCTTGAGCATTGGCATCTTCCAGCACAAAAGGCCTCGTTCCATCTCCGTAGATGACGGATAGAGCGTCTATTTCGGCTAAATGAAGGCATTTTTGATAATCATTATTTATTACCGTTACGCTGTACCCTTTTTTTATCAGGGACTCTGCAAGTGAAAGCGCCTTGTGAAAACCACCGATTAACAAAACATGACTTTTCATTGAACCCGCTCCTTTGACTTATGAGTAAGCAATTGATTAATCTCATTTATAGACAAAATGGCAGGACAGATTGTATCGATCCCATATTCCTGACAAATACATTTTAATTCCGGGTCATAGAGTCTTGCTATAACATCCTCTTTATTGAAAATTTCTTTAGCTATTTGTGCAATCATAATGTTGGTGTTATCACTGTCCGTAACTGAGATAACGACCGTTGCTTTTTCAATTTCAGATTCGTGGAGTACAGCAATGTTAGTTGCGTCTCCTGCAAGCGCAATTCCGCCGAAAGACGGGGATAATTTGCGGAAAGATTCTTTTTTGCGATCTATAATTAAGACATCATAGCCCTCATCTGAAAGTCTATTAGCAAGTGTGGCACCCAAACGGCCACAACCTATTATAATCGTATAATCATTGGATTTTTTTTTCGTAAATACATTCATCTCTTAATGCCTCCCAAAAATAGGTCTGATATATTCGTTTTCTGTACCTTCACTTTTATTGTGGACAATCCTTTTCATCAAATGCACACTTTCCTTTTGGAGAAAAAGAGCCAAACCGTTTCATGTTGAATCGCGCCGGAAGATAAGTGGAATCAAGTGCCAAAGCTGCACGGAAATGATTCATTGCAGTGATACAGTCCCCCTCCATTTCTAATACAATGCCAATTAAATTATGCGGCTGTGGTGTGTGTGGATATTTGGCCATTGCGTCTTGAATCGGCGCCTTGCACTCTGCAAACTTATTTTGTGCGACCAATTCCCGGACTGTATCGCATAATTCGAACAATTCTTTTTCGCTTTCTGAAATACTCATTTTTTTCAAAATATTCTCCCCCTAAATCCTAATTAATAGTACGTTCCTTACCTCTTTATCTTAATTAAATAACTGTGAGGAGCGTGTGAGGAATGGATATATCCTGTGAGAATCCTGTGAGAACCAAAAATGGGGGTTGAGACGCTTGTCTCAACCCCCATTTTTCTTGAATTGTTTGTTGACTAAAAATTATTCTACTTGAATCAATTATTCATCTTTTAATCGATACCCCACACCTATTTCGGTTACGATATAACGAGGTTTTGCTGGGTTCTTCTCGATTTTCCTGCGCAAAACTGCCATCAATGCCCGGAGTGCTTGTGTGTCAGTCCCATATCCTACTCCCCAGATTTCTTTTATGATATATCCAGTCGTCAGCACTTTGCCTATATTTTTGAAAAAGAGCGCCAGTAATTTATATTCCATGGGGGTTAAATGCAGTTCCTTATCGTCAAGATAAACGAGATGTTTATTTAAATCCATCCGTAAAGCCCCAACAGAAAGAATTGCTTGTGTATTCCCGCCCTTTTGCTTATATAAGTGGCGTAAGGCTACACGAATGCGTGCCATAAGTTCTGTTGTGGAAAATGGCTTTGTTAAGTAATCATCCGCACCTAAATCCAAGACAGTCGCCTTTTCTTTGTCTTGATCGCGCGCGGAAATGACTAAAATAGGTATTTCCGACCACTCGCGCACTTTTTTGATAACCTCTATGCCATCAAAATCCGGTAATCCAAGATCCAGCAACATCAAATCAATTTGTTCGGAAACAAGTATGCCAAGTGCTCCTTGTGCCGAGTTTGTTGTCCTATAGTCAAAACCTTCCTGTTTAAGAGAATAACAGATAAAATTTCGGATCTGCGCATCATCCTCCACGACAAGAATGCATTCATTGTGATTGTTCATTGGTTTCTCCCCCTAGTGGGAGCATAAATATAAATTCTGCTCCTTTACCATCGATACGATTTCGAGCTTCTATTGATCCGCCGTGTGCTTTTATTATGGAGTCACAGATAGCTAAACCCAATCCAATACCATGTCTGGAATCTGTTTTGTTCAGGCGGGAAGTATAAAACATATCAAAGATATGTGGTCAAGTCACTCGCTGCTATCCCGCTACCCTTGTCTTTGATAAAAATACTGCCGAATGAATCTTTTCATCCTTTGTTGCTGAAATACTTATTTGAGCCTTAGAGGGAGAATGCTTAATAGCATTGTCTAAAAGATTAATAATGACTTGTTCAATCAACCTAGCGTCCATAGGCACAAGTAACAATTCATCTGGCACTGTGACCGTAATTTCATGTTCTGGCAAACGTACGGTTATCCGTTCTACGGCACTCCCAATCACTTCTTCAACTGCTTCCATTTCTTTGTCTAATACTAATTTACCATCCTGTAGACGCGTGAGATTCAGGATATTTTCCACGAGTGAATGTAACCACTCCGCGTCCGCATGAATACCCTTCACCAAAGAATAACGAAAATCAGCCGGCTTAATCATATCCATAAGCATTTCTGATGTCCCCATAATGCCCGAAAGCGGCGTGCGTAAATCATGAGAAATTGCCCGCAATAGGTTACTGCGATACCGTTCCTGCACAGCTTCCTCACGGGCTTTGATATGTTGTTCGGAGGATCTAAGTCTATCCATGGCCATGGCGACACTTTCGATCATGGAATGCAGGAGGCGTTGTTGGGCTTCACTCATTATTTGCGCTGTTTCCTTTGGGATTCGAATCAGTCCCAATATGCATTCTCTCCCATGGATTGGCCACTCATAAAACTCTGTGCCCACCTCATAACCCGAGTGTGTTTGTTCTATACTATTTTTTAGTGCCCTGCTATCCTGTACTTTTCTATGAATTTGTTTTCCTGGTGTGATCTGTTGAAGGTACGTTTGTTCTGGAAATCCATTATCATCTAGGTGAAGTAGCGCTGCTTCGCAAAAAAAACAGCTGCTTATTACACTAACCGCAATACTTGTTATGTCATGTAGTTTTTTTGCATCACTTAGCTGAGTGGTCAAATTATAAACAGCTTTGGTTTCTGCCTCTTTTTCTCTTGAAATACGGGCACTATGCTTCACATGTGAAGTCAACGTACTGGTAATGATTGCAGTAAGCGTCATAGTTGCGAACGTAATAATATAACTTGGATCGTCAACTGTAAATGTGAAAAATGGAGCTGTAAAGAAGAAATTGAAGGTAAAAGTAGCGATCACGGATGCCAAGATGCCAAAAATAAAGCCATCGGTCATCCAGGCAGTCACAAGTACACCAAGAAGATAAACCATGACAATGTTTGTTTCTGGAAAACCCACCCTGTAAAAAATATATCCAACTAGCGAGGCTATAGTAAGTATGCCTATCATTAGAAGGCTGCGGAAAATGTAGCTTTGTGTGTTATCTGGCCGTTGTTCGTACAAAAATATCTCACCTCATATTAACTTACTGTAATTTAGTTTTTTAAAGTATATGCTCTTGCAGTAAAGGAATTATCTACCTAAGCTCTTACTAACTATATGTTGAAATCTGCTGCTCGGAAAATAGTGGTTCTCGCTTATAATGCATTATTAAAAGAGCTGTACATCTATTCAAACATTATAAGACTTACAACAGGAATTTATATTAATGGTTTAAGCAGTTTTTCACACAATTATTGTTAAACAATTCGAGAATGACAGTTCTAACCATTTAAGCTTGTAGCTTTTTTCTTCTTATTTCGAGTCAAGGTACTCTTGCTGATTCCGGTCATCTTTTCTACCTCTGTATACGAGTGGGTATCGAGTAGCTTCATGGCCAGGTTGATTTTTTGTTGAGAGAATTTTTTTCGGACGCCCTTCGCGGAAGTCGGGTCTTTGTTTAACTAATTCTTTGCCTTCCTGCGTAAGTTCCACAATCAGATTACGCTCAAAGTCCGCAAAAACGCTGAAGATAGTGAAGATCAATCTTCCGGTAGACGTGTTTTCAATTATTCCTAAGTTCAGTACGTTAACCTTAACCCCCTTCTCGAGCAGGAGCTTGATGGTGCTTAGAGCATCTTGCGTGCTGCGGGCGAAGCGGTCCAGCTTCGTCACAACCAAAGTATCCCCTGTCTGGATTTTCTGAAGGAGTTTTTGGAACTCGGGGCGGTCGCTCTTTGTTCCTGTAATTTTCTCGAAGTAGATCCGATCGCAGCGTTCCTCTTCGAGTTGGCGAAGCTGTCCCTCCAAATCTCGTGGCGGGTGCTCCCCCGAGCGTAGGCATATTTCATCTTTTTAAACCTCACTTTTGAATATAAGTTATGACACCGTTTTATCAATTGATTTTACTGGAACAGTAAACCATAGTCAACGCACTCAAAGTTATGGTGATGAACGCCCGATTATTGTTGCACATGAAGAGATTTTCTTTTTCTCTTTTCAATTTATCGTACATTTTATTCAACACGCTAAATTCACTCAGAAAAAATAGTAAAGTCAAAATTTGAGGTTTGCCCATTTTAGATACACCTAAGACTACATAAAAGAAAAGAACGCCTACCACACAGCAGTATTTCTTTTCTAATATCGTTATTCATTGGCTAACCCGGTATGGAATAACCTCTATATTGCAGGTGGCAAAATCCGGGTTGTTTCCAAAGAAGCCCTGTATAATTCTCTTTTTTAAGTTAGCTCCGCTCCTGCAATCACACAACACAAAGCGCTTGTATTTACGTTGTGTGATGTAATTGTTTCGCTTGTGTCTGCCATTCCTTATTTTTAGACAAAAAGAAAGGCTAGATCCGCGTATGGAATCTCGGCCATTCTTATTGACATGTATAGCATCAGTACTGGGAATTGCCACACCAATGGCACTCTTCAGTAAGCCCGTCGGAAATTGTTTTGTTCTTTCAAATAATAGTGTCTCATTTCCTTATTTATTATTTTCATTGGATGCTTTTACAGTGGCCTCAACCATATCTCTTAGCATTTTTTTAGGGTCTTTTGCCTTCACTATACCACTGGTACATCCAACTCCATCAGCTTGCATCAAAATTGTTCTATAGACATCATCTGCCGTGCTGATTCCAGCTGCTTGCATAACTAATACATTCGGATTAAGACTCTTAACAGCTTCGATCGTTTCTTTAACATAGCTCACATCACTTGTTTTACCGGTACCAATTAACTCTGAAGGTTCGCACAGAACAATATCGGGACTTAGCATTGTTATTGCCTTTGCCTCTGCAATTGAATCTGCACATACAATCGTTATCATTCCAAGTTCATCTGCGCGCTTGATTGCTTTAGCTAACCCACTCAGAGTCAAGGGTTTTTCAGCGTGATTAAGAAATACTGCACGTGCACCAGCTTCATAAAGCGATTCGGGTAACACATGACCCATTCCTTTATCCGGATAAATGCCATCTAAATGCTGAGCTGTCACAATAATATTTTTGGAATGTGATGAAACAGCTGCAATATCGGCGAAGGGGGCGGTTACAAAAATTGAAATTGGAAATTCTTCCGCCAGTGTGTCTGCTTCTCTAACTAGTTCCAATAAGCCTTCTCCATACAAAAAGGATTTGGGGTTAAAAACAAAGAATGGTGTGCGGATATTAGTTTTTGCCATGATGTTCTCCTTTCATTGATCAAACGCTTGGGTGTGAAATACATCAAAGTGACGATTAAAGACCTCACGCAAACCTTTATCAGCTAAATTTTTCAATTCTAGATAGTTGGCGGGGTTTGTTCTAACGGATTGCTATAGATAGGCTCTGACCCTTAACATAGCTGTTACGCCCATGTCTTCCTTTGGTGCAATTCTCCCTCATCCTCATTATATAACAAAGTATAAATATGGGGTAATAGAAGGAAACCGAATAGCTACCAAAGGTAATGGTGTTGTGTCCAAAAAGCATCAGAAAGATATACAAATAACAGAAGAAGGTGGGGCATCCTAGATTTAGCTCTAGGGCTGCCCCACCTTCTTTCTGTTTATCTAAACTTATATGGAAATGTTTGTATTGTTCGACAGCAGGCAGATGTAGACCGCGCTGACGGGTTTGTGCCGGATGGTCTCCAAGCCCTTTTTGTACAGGTTCATCTGCCCTTTGTACTTCTCGACGATGTTCTCCGGCAAAAACGGTGGCCGATCGCCGACGAAATCGGTCTTGAAGTCGTACAGGACGATGCTGTCTTCGTATTCGATAAAGCCGTCGATGATACCGTGAATCAACAAGTTGTCCCCGTCCTCTTCCGCGATCTCCTCGAAGATCCTGCCGGCGGGTATCAGGAGCGAAAACGGCATTTCCCGTCTCACCTTGTCGGCATTCGCCTGGATTTCCTGGCCCAATGCCGTCTGGAAGAACAACGCGATCTGTTCCACGTTGATTTTTGCCGCCACGGCTTCCTGCAGCAGGCCATCGCCCACCAATTCAAGCAACAGCTGCGCGACATACGCTTCCGTGATGTCCTGCGCCAAATCCACCGACTGCATCACGAAATGCGTTGCGGTCCCGATTTCGGCGCTTGTCGGCGTCACAGTTTCCTGCATGAATTTCGGGCGCGGGAAGTCCGGCTCGACATAGCGCGAAACGCGTTTTGTGTCCGCCAGATCGAGCTTCAGCATATGCGTCTCGTCCGGGTCCTCGAACAAGCGCTTGATCTCAGACACCGACTGGTAGCTCGTTGTCGTCGTCGCGGCCTGGTGGGGATATTCGGCTTCCATCAGCGCCACGGCCAGCCGCATCTCCTCCGCCAAGGAATGGTCGTGCGGCTCCACTTTTCCGTTCGCCATCTTTTCGATCTCGTCCTTCCATTCGGACTCGTTGATGTCCTCCAAGGCGACCGGGATATAGGACAGCAGATCCTCCTCGCGGAAGGTGCTGACGGCGAAATGGACCGGATAGTGCGTCAATTCGCCCTTGTATTCGCGGTGGAAATAATCGTTTTCGGCGTCCTCATGCCGGTAGAGGCACATGCCCAGCCATTTCATCATCGAACTGGCCTGCAGGCGCAAGTAGTCCGGCAGCATCTTGCCGCGCGTGCCGTCCGCCACATGCCAATCGGCCCACAGCTTCTCTTCCGTCTTGTAGGAGCCGACCAGGAACAGCTTCTGTTCCGCCCGGGTCAAGGCGACGTACAATTTGCGCATCTCTTCAGCCAAGAGATTCTTCTTCTTCTCGATGGCGAGCGCCTGGCGCGCCAAGGAAGGGTACTGCACGCGTTGGTCGACGTCGAAGTAGTCGGTCCCCAGGCCGTATTTCTCGGAGAAGATGTAGCTGCTCCGGGTGTCGCTCAGGTTGAAGCGCTTCGACAGGTCCATCAGGAAGACGACCGGGAACTCCAGCCCTTTGCTGGCATG
Source organism: uncultured Carnobacteriaceae bacterium (assembly GCA_963730595.1). GTDB lineage: Bacteria > Bacillota > Bacilli > Lactobacillales > Aerococcaceae > Trichococcus. The sequence continues at coordinate 126,906 of CAVSSJ010000013.1, read as the reverse complement.
GATGGTCATCACCCGCACCGCATCCTCGTCATCGCTGAAGGAGGTCGGCTCCGCCAAGTCCTTGTCGCGCTGCTGGATCTTCTCGATGAAGCGGATGAACTGGAACAGGCCCTTGTAGTTCGTTTCCTCGTATTTCTTGGCCCGCTCGTACAAAGCGTGCAGGTTGGCGGTCCGCTGTTTGCCGGCGACCATCCCCCCGACGTAGTCCAGGAAGTGGGTGTCGTTGTAGATCGTCCAGATCAAGCGTGACCAGGCTGCTCCGCCTGGAGAGGTTGCGCCATTCGGCCAACTGCGCCAGGAAGCGGTCCAGCCGCGCGTGGATGTCCTTGAATTCGGCGGTATGCCCGATGGCGCCGCTGTTGTACAGCATCATGAAATGCTGCACGGCGTCGTAGAAGTCGCCGTTTTTGTGGTGGATGCGGATCAGCGCCAGCTGCTTCTCGTCCAGGCCGACGATCGGCGAACGCAGCACGGCCGCAAGCGGGATGTCCTGCCGCGGGTTATCGATCACCTTCAGGAGCGACAGGATGATCGACACTTCGGTCCGCTGGAAATAGCTTTCCGTGTCGTTCAGGATGACCGGTATCTGGAAGTCCTTGAAGATCTCCAGGATGACCAGGTTGTTCTTCTTCGTCGGCGTCAGCAGCACGATGTCGCGGTACGACAGCGGCCGCTCCGTCTTCGTTTTTTTGTCGTAGATGGGGAAATGCTCGTCGATCAAAGCCTTGATCTTCTGCGCCACCATCGTGACTTCTCCGGCGGTCTTGTCGTCGATCGTCATGTCCGCTTCCAGGTCGTTCTCTTCGGTGAGCATTTCCTCATCGCTGTCCGCATTCTCCGACAGGTAGATCAGCAGCTCCGTCTGGTTGCGTTCGCTTACCGGAAAGGACTTGTTGCCGGCCTGCAGCTTCGCGGCTTCGTCATAGGCCATCTGCCCCACCTGCTCATCCATCAGCTGTTCGAAGATGAAATTCGTGAAGTCGATGACCTCCGCGCGCGAACGGAAGTTTTCCGCCAGGATGATCCGTTCCCCGCCGTTCTTGTCGGCGAAGGCCGCGTATTTGCGCAGGAACAGGCTCGGGTCCGCCAAGCGGAACGCATAGATGGACTGCTTGACGTCGCCCACCATGAACAGGTTCTCGGTTTCGGGCTGGTGCCGCGTGACCCAATGGAGGATGCTTTCCTGCAGTTGGTTCACGTCCTGGTATTCGTCGATCAGCACTTCCTGGAATTTGTTGCGGTAATAGGCGCTGGCATCGCTCATCCGGCGTTCGCCGTCGGGGGCAAAGGGCGCCAAAATCTGCAGCGTCAGATGCTCCAGGTCGTTGAAGTCCAGCACATTGTCCGCCAGTTTGCGTTCCCAATAGGCTTCGGAGAAGCGTTTCGTGACGCGCGCCATCTCTTCGGCGTAAGGGAGGATGCCCTGCAGCACCTGCTCCTGTTCCGCCAGCGGACGGTTGAAGTATTGCTTCGTCAAGGCGCCGAAATCTTCCTTGTACTTGTCGCGCAAGTCCTTCAGCTGGCCTTTGCGCTCCTTCAGTTCATCGTCGTCGGCTTTCTTGCTGCCGGTCCAGCGCGCGAAGTTCAGCTGCTCCGTCACGATGCGGTAGCCCATTTCATAGTCGTCCTGCTGGATCGCTTCCAGCAGTTGGACGGCATAGCCGCACTCCGTTTCCAGGATTTCCCGCTGCGGCGCCGTTTCGACATCCTCACCGGCCAGGTGCAGGGCCTGTTCGGCATCGTAGCGGATGCCTTCGATCAGGCTCAGCATCTGCGGCTTCAGCAGTTCCCTGTAGAGCAGGCTGTTCACCAGTCCGTCGTCGGTGCTGTACAAGCTGGGCAAGGAATCCAGCCAACGGTAAGGGTTCGGGTTCGCCCGGGAGAACTCGTAGAGCGAGAAGACCAGCTTCATCAGGTCTTCGTCGCTGCGGTCCTTCGAATAGGCCTTCGCCAATTTCTTGAAGAAGGTGTCCGGTTCCCCGTAAAGCTCTTCCTTCACCTCTTCCCAGACGTCCTCCTTCAGCAGCTCCACTTCGATCGTGTCCGCCAGCAAGCGGAAGACCGGATCCAGATCGATCAGGTAGAAATAGCGCTGGATGACCTTCAGGCAGAAGGCGTGGATCGTCGAGATGTTCGCCTGCGGCATCAACGACAGCTGCTTGATCAGGTGCAGATACTGCTCCTGCGTCTCCGCCTGGTTGATGGCGGACTGGATGGCGCTCGTCATCCGTTCCTTCATTTCCTTCGCGGCCGATTCGGTGAAGGTCACGACCAACAGCTCGTCGACGTTCGTCCCGCCCTTCACTTTTTCGATGATCCGCTGTATCAGCACGGTCGTCTTGCCTGACCCCGCCGATGCGGACACGAGGATGTTGTCGCCGGTCTGGTAGATCGATTGCCATTGCGTTTCCGTGAATTTCTCGTTCGGTGTGCGTGCCGGAATGACCGTCATCATTGTTCATCCCCTTTCTGCTTGGTTTCTTCGTTCAAAGGCTTCGTGCCGTTCGCTTCGTTTTGTTCATCGTGTTCTCTATCATATTCTTTATCCTGCTCTTTATCCTGTTCTTCTCTTGATCTTCGCCAGCACCTCGTCCTTCGACAGCTTGACGTACTTGCGGTAGCGGTTCTCCGGCAGGGTGTTGTCGAACTGCGAAATGGCGCGGTACGGTCCGCTGACGCTCGGCGTATACGGCCGGTCCTTGATCGGATCGAGCTTCAGGTCGCCGGAAAGGATCTTCTCGCCGGCTTCCACCATATTCGCCCGGTTTTTGCCGATCAGGCGCTGGAAGTCGTCCAGCGTGATCAATTCGTTCTTCTTGCCCAGGTTGCCGCCCTTCAGTTTGTTGAACGGGAACACTTCCGATGACTGGCCGCTCTCCACGGCCGGGTCGATCGTATCCAGGACGGCCGGGTCGCTCAACAGCAGACCCTTCAGCTTGTAGTCGGAAATGATCGTCTGCTGGTATTCCTCGAGCGTCAGGAAGGAATTCTGCTTGATGAACGGATTCTTGACATGCAGATAGAACGCACCCGCCGGCAAGGTTTTCCCGGCCAGCAGTTTGTCCGCGTTCGACAGCGCCACATCCAGATAGGTGATCATCTGCATCGCCAAGCCGTAGTAGGCGTCGGAGAAATTGAAGCTGTGCGCGCTCGATTTGTAGTCGAGGATGGTCAGGTAGTTCTCGTTGCCGGCATTGACCAGGTCGATCCGGTCGATCTTGCCGCGGATGTGCAGCGTGCCGCCGTTTTTGAGCGGCATATGCAGGCCTTCCAACATCGCGTCGCCGCCCATCTGGCCGAACACCGCTTCGGTCCGGACATTCTTCAAGGCCGTCCGTTTGCCGTGCTGGTTGATGACCCACGCCATCTTCTGGATCGTTTCCCCCAACTGGTCGCGGATGAAGGCCATCCGGTTCGAGGTGGACAGGATCGTGTATTTCTCCTTCCCGTAGAGGATCTTCAGGACTTCATCGGCGATGTGCTGCACCGTCTCCTCGGTCAGGTTATCGGTGTCGATCAGTTTGCTCTTCAGCTGGTTGACGATCTGTTCCAAGGCTTCATGGAAGAATTCGCCCGTCCCGGCTGCAGAAAGCTCGTATTTGGCCCGTTCCTTCAGCTTCAGCCCGTATTGCAGGAAGTGGCTGTACGGATCTTCGAAATAGCGTTCCAGCTGCGAGACCGACAGATAGAGGTCTTTCCCGTAGAGCTGTTCGGCGACCGGCGCCGTCAGCTTGCTCGGCACATTCTTGTGCCAGAGGCTGGCGAAGACCTGCTGCATGAGCGCCTTCGTTTCCGGATCCTTGGAGATATACGCCAAAATGTATTTCCACAGCGTCGGGATCGTTTCGTTCGTGGAACGCTGCTTGCGCAGCAGATGGACAAGCTGGCTGACGTTCTGTTCCTTCGTGCCCAGGAATGCGGTCGTGTCGCCCGCGTCCGCGATGTCCTGCGGCTTCACCACGACCGGGATGTTCAGGGCGTTGGCGATGCGCGAAACATAGGGCGATAGCTTCGGCGACTTTTTGCTGTCTTCCGAACTCATCGGATAGCTGAAGATGATCTTCTCCGTGCCCGACAGGAACGCCTGATAGGCGACGTAGGGTTCGGCCGCCATCGATTCGGCGGTCGTCGGATGCAGATACTTCTCCTCGCTCAAGGAGCCGCTGAGCTGCTCCCGGTCCTCCTGCGTCAGGAGGGATTTGGTCTCTTTCTGGGCCGGCAGGTGGTCCTGGGTCATCCCCATCAGGAAGACCACCTTCGACGGCTCGAAGCGCGCCCCCTCGATGCTCGAGAAGACGACCTGGTCGATGCTCGGCGGCACCAGGCTGAACGTCGCGTTCTGGAATCCCGTCAACAGGATTTCATGGAAGGCCGCCGCGTTGAAGGGGCTGTCCCCCAGCAGTTCGACGTATTCGTCCAGCAGATTCAGGAACACTTTCCAGATCTGCTCCTGCTGGCGCGCCAGCGTCAAGTCCTCCTGCGCCAGCGCCTCATCCCGCCAGAAGATCATCTGTTTGTCGACTTTTGCCGCAATGAGGAACTTGTACAGCAGCGTCGCGGCTTCGCGGCCGGTCTTGGCCTTCGCCATCTTCTGGTAGAACGGGATCAGCAGATCCTTCAGGAAGTTGCGGACGTCGTTTGCGGTCTCCTGCATCTTCTTGTCCTCCGCGCTTTGGTTGGCGTCGCCGTTTTCGTCGGTAAAGGTCGCGAAGTACCAATCCTGTTTCGACAGCCAGCTGTTGCCTTCGTAGCCGTAAGCCAGCAGCACATTCTCCGTCACGTCGACCTTTTCGCGGAACTGCAGAATTTCCTGCAGCGTCGCCTCCAATGCTTCCGGATTGCCGTGCGCTGCCGGCGTCAGCAATTCCGTCCGCAGCAGGCGCATGATGTCCGCGTAGCGCCAATGGTACCGGCGGATGCGGAACAGGGCATCGATGAAATCCATGAACGGGTGGTGCTTCATGGCGTCGGCTTTGTCGTAGAAGACGTCCATCCCGGACTGGTCGAAGATCGGCTTCACGATCGTCTCGTATTCCTCGACCGTCCGCGCCAGGATCAGGATGTCCTTGTAGCGGTATCCTTCCTCGGCGACCAGTTTCTTGATGTGGTTCGCCACATGGAAGACTTCCGCCTGCTTCGTTTCGCAGCCCCAGATCTGGATGTTTTCTTGCTGCTCCTCCGTCAAGGCGAACGAATCCTGCAGCTTGTTGCCGTTCACGTCGGAGGATGCGATCCAATATTCCTCCAAGCGGAGGATGCCGGCGCCATAGCCGTCCGTATCCTTCGCAATCCATTCGTCCTTCATGACGTGCACGCCCATGCCGCGCGCCAGATGGTACAGCATGTGGTAGGTCGAACCGGCCGTGTAGAACAGCTGGTGCATGGCCGGCGGTTCGCTGACGTAGGCCTTATCCAACGCCAACGTGATCGTCACCTGCTTCGCCGCACGCAGAAGGGTCGTGACGATCTGCAGTTCGCGGGCCGTGAAGCGGTAATAGCCGTCGATGAAGATATAGGTGTCCTGCATATCCATCGTTGCGATGACGCCGGCCAGCGCCTCGAGGATCGTTTCCTTCTCCAGATATTTGTCCATGAGCGCCTCGTTGAAGGCATGGTAAAGGGCCGTCAATTCCTCCAGTTTGAGCTGGAAATCCGTTCCGTTGGAAGAGTCGTCCTGTTTCGCCAGGATGCCCTGCAGGTCCTCCTCTTCGATGCGGCCGCTGCGCAGCTCCAGGAACAAGTCCGTCAGCTGCTGGATGAAGCCTTCCTTGTTGGCTTCCCGCCGGAAAAGGATCAGATCCTGCTCCTTCTCCAAAAGGATCTTCCGGACCAGCATGCTCAGCCCGGCCTCGGTCAATTGCTGCTGCTGGAAAATCGGCGACTTCTTCAGCAGATACCACGCCAACCGGCTGAAACTGAACGTCTGCAGATTCATCGAACCCATCATGTCCTGATCCTTGAAACCATTCAGTTCCCAAAGCTTGTCCAGGATGGACATCTCCGCCTCGAACTTCGCATGCTCCGGCACCAGCACAAATATATCCGCATCCGGCTCCTCCGCCATTATCCGTGAAATCTTCTGGTAGATCGCCTGCTTCTTATCCGCTGATTCCTTGCCTAATATAAACTGTAACCCCATCGGATCGCCTCCTGTTCCTTTGAATCAATAAGACCATTTTACCATAAGGGGATGGTGAAACATTGGGTTTAAGGGTAAATAAAAAAGCGGAAATCCTGAATTTGAAGATTTTCCGCTTTTTTGATATTTTTATGGAAAATGTCCGCCTAAGCGATATGCATGTGCGTGTCATTTTAAAAGACTATTTCTTGATGCGAAAAATCACCTTTTCTCTTTATAAGCAACATAATCATCCAGAGACCTTTTATTGATTTTTAAAAAAGTATAATCGCAATAAGGACAACCACATTCATGATTATATCCATCCGATGCTGGATAACGTATTTTATAAATGTATGACTTTTCCCCACATTTTTCACAAATCTTTTCTCCTTGAAATTGTGTTGACATAATCCCACTCCTTCTCGTTAAAAAATCAACAATAAATAAATATATGTTTCTTAAATTACTAAGCAATCAGATTCCAATCAGTATCTATTTTATTTTTTTGGACCACCCAACACTTATCAATTCCAAGTAACTTGAATTCCTTCAGTTTATCCCTTGTATCATAATAAGATACTCTAACCTCATCAAAGTTATATTCAAAATCTTTCTTTTTAACCATAAAATACAAATCGTACCTTTCTATTCTTTCTGGCGAAACTAAAAAAGAATAAACACCTTTGTCACCATAATATAGATTTTCACCATTAATGATATTGTGATTTATTTGTGTCATCATAGTTACTTTTTTCCCGTTATTGTATAATGCTAAATTGAAATTTCGAATTATTTCATTTTTATTTTTTGTATTATGAATTTCAATCCACATAGGTACCGAAAAATTTAAGCCCTCAGTGCTATTTGAGAATCCCCAAGTTTGATTATGGGTAAACTTACTGTACACTATTTTACGATATATCTTTACTTTTCCTTGATTTTTTGAAAGTTGTTTATATGCTTCTTGCACTAGAAATGTAACTATTGATGAAACAAGAGAAATCATAGCACCCACAATCAATAGTTTAAAATCATTACTCACTCGTATATTCCTCCTGCATGCCATCAAAAGATATAACATTCATTATTTTTTCATTTAATAATCCAACTTGCTCTTCAGTTTTTGATTCCAGATTAATATCCAAGGAATCCAACTCACCGAATTCTTGTTCTATGTTAATAAGTATTTGAAGCAACTTAGTTTTAACATTGCTGACTATTCCCTGATAAGATATATTGCTATATTCTTGAATAATTTTAGTACATTGAACACCTGTATCTTTATAAATTAAACTGGCTAAATTGGTTAAATCTTTAGCAACTCTTTCTTTATTTTCTATCACTTTCTCGATTATTCGTATAGATTCTTTTGCATCAAGAGAATCTACTTTATCTCTTATTTGCTCAGGCAACCACTCAATAGGTAATGGATTATTTGTAATTTGAAAGTTACCATTTATACCTGAATATAATAATCTATAACCTATATTTCTCCTATATAGCGGCATTTTAGTTCTCTCCCTGTAACCATTTAACTCGTCTTTAATCCAAGATTCTAATTCATGATTACCTAATGACATGGTAATTACCATTAACCTTTGTAAAGCTTCTTCCAAACTAACTTTATTAGTTGCTAAATCTTTGATTATCTGACTTTTAGCCATCGAAACTACTCCTTCTGAATCCATGTTTTTTTGATGGACAATACTATTTAAGAATTACTTTAAAAATAATCTGCAATGTATTCGCTTTTCCGAAATCCAAGTACAGAATTTTTTACCGTCATTATTTTGCTGTAAGCAACATCAATTACCTTTCCCCGAGTCCCATAATTCTGACAATATTTGCAAAAATACTTTGGATCGCTTTTAAATTAACCGTTCATAACTTGCTAATCCTAATACAATCTTTCCGAATTTTTCGAAACAGTAATGAGGACATTTTTTCAACAATGCTGTCAGTTGCCTCGTTTTTTTGATGGCATGAATTATCCATTCTAATGATAATTACTTCAAATATTTGAGATTAGTAATTATCTTTCTAGTGTCCGCTCTTTCTTTAAAATTTGTAGAAATTTTATTTTTCTCAGTGATTTTAGTTACTAGATTTCCAGCAGCATAGCTGGCTATTGATGTAATAACACTGAATTGAGAAGATTCAATTTGACTATCGATGGTTGCCGCAGCAGTAGCAATAAGCACATGGCCAAAATGATGTTGAATGAAATATTTAATTTCATTAGTACACTCATATATTATTTTTAGATACTCATTAATATTTTCTTCAGATTGATTGTTGCTAATTATTTCATTTATTACTTTGTTGTAGTTATCTAAAGCATCAGAATAGCCACGGTTTTCTCTTAGTCTTAATATTTGTAAAAAAGTATAATCTTGAATATTCTTAGGTAAAAACTGAGTTATAATAAGCTGATGTGTCGTTTCAGTTTTTATATGTTTCTTAATATTATCAAAGTAATTTAAATCCTTCATAGTAGCCATCAAATAATTATCTACAATAGAATCAGAGGTGGGTATAAAACCATGCTTAGAAATCACAGTAGCAAAAGTATTCATATAAAAATATGCTAGCCGTCTTGAAAGATTTATTTCACCAGCAGTTTGACCTCTTACGGCTAAACCATTTTCAATTAAATATTCTAATGCAAAGGAACTCATCTTTTCATCGTATAGTGTATAGTTAAAATCCGAGTTTTTATATACAGAAAATAAAGTTGAACTCTTTTCTCTTGATAACTGCGAATAAGATAATGGTTCTGAAACAAGATAATTATCCTGATTACTTACAATGTCTTTTATAATTGGGAAAAAAATGTTATGAGCCTCGATTTTGTCAGATTGAATTGGACTATATTTGTTTAGAAGGTCAGTATTATTCCGTATATATCTATATGCTTCTGATGTATGTCTCTCTAACCCATCAGGTATAATTGTCGTAAGATTTTATTTATATAGAAGAGCATATTTTAACCAATTAGGATCCCCTACTTCAAATGATGGATAATATAGTTCTTTCATCACACAGTTACCAACTCTCTATTTTATTGATTTTTTTCATTTCCTAACTCAAGTTCCATAGTTAAATCAATTTTATAATACAAGTGCTAGGTGGCAATGAAGGATGTTATAAAAATACCGTCCTTCTATATGTTTATATCTAAACTCACCGAATGTTTGTTCATCATAAAAATGTGCACCTCAATACCCTGCAGAGTCGAAAATTTCTGCAATTTTATGCGATTTTTCAGAATATTGCGGGTAATAGGGAGGCACATATATAAACTCGGAATACTCTTTTGTAAAAGTAATAATTTTTTCTTTTATAAATACTTGTTCTTGATTTCCTTGATTAACAAGTCTTTGCACTCTTCGCTTATCGAAAACATTGTCTGTCTAAAATTAAAACCTTGAGTAGCAACAGTTTTCATCTCAGATGCTGAAAACGGGTCTTTCAGTTCTTTGAATTTATCGAGTCTCATATAATACTCGTAGTTAGGATGTCCATCACAATCCTGTTCTTCCAATTTACCTGTAGCGATGCCGTATGCAATAATACCTGCACCGCTTTTATATAGAAATACAGTATCGCCCTTCTGCAGCTTATTGATTTTTTCTCTCCATCCCGGATAATATGCCGCAGCTTTATGGTCTTTCAGCATATCTGCTGTATGTTGCTCATTATTTGAATAGTTTGTATTAAGAATATACGTATTGCTTTCGTATTCAAGTAAACCTTCTACTGGAGAGTACATATTAAATTCGATGAAATACTCGTCATTTATTTCAAATACCCAATAAACGACTGCATCGATGTTTAAGCCTTTTTTCTTCCAATATACAATTGCTTCAACTGTTTTCTGATCTAATCCGTTTGTCACTACCAGAAAATGTTGTTTAAGATTAAATTCCTTTTTGCTAATTCTGGAACTATCAGCAAGATCGAAATACTGCTGATGTATTTCGCATAACTCAGTTCTTGAATCTTTATCCTTTAGATATTTATTAAACATATCATTCAACTCATCATAGCTACTATTACCGTAAAGTTGTCCATATCTTAACACTTGTAATAAGTTTTCTTGATGCGAACTCCAACGTTTAAGTTCAAATATGTATAAATCGCCATTCTTATCAAGAGCTAAGATGTCAGGTTCTTCTTGGCGTGGTCGTTCATTGAAGATAGTCATTAGCTCATTCGTTGAAATCAAATCCTGGATGTGATCAGATAATAGATTTTGTAAGTCGAGTTCCTTCCAACCTACTGAACCCAAAGAAACTCTATTTACCTTTACATAATCTTTTGCTTTCGTATCCAATTTATATAACATAGTATCCTCCTTTAATCATAAGATCCATTTCATACTTTATGAGTCCTCGAATTCTTTCTACTAAAACTTCGCCAAATGGTTCTGACGGCATAAACCTCTTCATCATTGTATTTACGCCTCGGCTTTTACTGGCTCCATACTCTTCATCGACTTATTATATAGAACCCTTTTATAGTCAATTCGAATAATAACGCTCCTTGCAATTAAGACTATTTGACATACTCCATATTACTACCAAATTATCGTTCTCATCGGTAGCTGCCCTAGGAAATGCTTCATTTAACTGCCTAATTTCTTAGCTCTGAATTCAATTTTTGAATCAATAATTTTTCGCGGCCTTCAAGAAATACGTCAAAGTTGCTGAAATCAAGGCTGACATTTGGCACATAGTGTTTTTTCTTATAATCAGACAACCCACCTGCAGGTATCTTTTGGCTTAGCCAATCATCGAAGGCCATCGCGTTCTTCTCGATGTTAGGTATTTCTTCAAGCAACTGCAGATTACCAATGAAATTGTAGTTCGCAATAAAATCATTAATCTTGCTGTCAGGCACACCTCTCACCTTCAGTTTCTTAGCTGTAAACACGCTCTTTGGGAACATGTGATCGACATTGAAGCTATGCCTCAAATCCGCCCAAGGATAAAGGATGGATAGAATGACCACTGTATCACCATGCCCATATTTGGAGTAAAGCAAGTTATTGATATCATCATCTGTAAATTGCAATGCTCGGTTTGTGCCTTTGAAGTGATCGAAGATAGCATCTACAGGGAAACCATTTGAAGATTGATTTTTTATTATTTCCCTTATAGGCTTCAACACGCCATCCGGAGCAAAACTGAATACTCTCTTCAGCAGCGCAGACACAAACCATAACTTGATATTTTTCCTGTCGTCAACCCTAGATGTCGAAGTTTCAAAGTTGTTCGGCAAGCCAATGGATTTGAGATAATAAGCCACCGGTATAATCAGGTTGTTTGATGTGATGTTTTCTCTGCTAAATCCAAAGCTACTTATAAGCGTAACCGCATCACGAATGGCTTTTGTGATAGTATCCCACTCTTTTTCAATTAAAAGCATATTTGTGCTGTTAAAATTGTCAACTTTAAATGAAATATCCGGAATATCGCAAAGAACCAAGCATGCTTTCAGCACGATGTCTTTGCTGATATTAAACCCTCGACCGATTTTGTTTATCTCATCAACAAACTCATTGATTTCTTCCCGTGCATCTCTTGTTTCCCATTGTGCAGTCGCAAATGATAATAGCAAATCAGAGTAACTGAGTGTCGTACCACCACTATTTACACGAATAAAGATATTAAGCACCTTATCCAGTTCTTCACTTTGTTCAAGATAATAGCTTATGATCTTATTTACATGAATCACAGAATGAAGTTTATAGAGTACCTTGTTTGCATATTTTGCTTTTTCCTTGTCAGGATTAGACGAAAGGCCGGCTTCAATCATATAATTCATCACATCATATTGTTCTTTCAAATCCAGTATTTTGCCAACTGGAAACCAATGATGATCAGCATCGGATTTATTTGCCTCTGATTCTGTGAGGAATTCAAAATCATACTCGTAGGAAATATCATCAGGCGCTCCCAATAGGTTTATATATAGTTTTTTCTTCGGATAAGCCAATGGATTGTCCCATTTTTTATATGCGAGCTTGTTGGTATATGTTCCTTTAAGAGCTATGTACAAGGATGTTAATCTCTGTTGACCGTCAAGAACAGCCATCACATCATCGCTCCCACTAATGTTTGCCTTGGGATTATGCCTATTATCCTTTTGGTGGTAGTCACGCAAGAATTCATAAAATTTGAATTCTGAGGCTTTTTCTTTTGATACCTTCCAAAACAAAAACGAATTGATAGGATAATCTCTCATTAGACTATCAAAAAGCATTTTAATTTGTTCAGGACTCCATACAAATTCCCTTTGAATAGATGGTAATAAATACTTCTTTGTATGAATCCCCTCTATTACTTCATCTATTGTAAGCGGTGTTTGAAAAGACATAATCGTTCCTCCTTATGCAATCAATTTATTTTGATTCTCAAACTCTTTCAGGCGGTTTCTGCAGACTTCTCTTTCTCCAGGGGTAAAGTGTTCAAAGTATTAAGACTTTTAGAACAGTGTCTTTACAGACAATTCATTGCAACTTTGACATGTAACCATTAACTCCTTTCCCGGAAGCCTATTATATTGAAATTATACCTTTTAAATATATTGCCGACAATGTATTTTGTAAATTTTTTTATATTTTCTTTTAAATTATAGACTGGCTGACACCCAATGAAATTCCAATTCTGCTGTATTTTATCAAAATTATATTGTCCGCTTCATGACATCTCTGTACTATCCAGGAATGTCCTCTTTTAAAAGCACAAAAAAGACCATCGAACCACCTTGATATTACTTACCATCCTTATGGCAAAAACAGTTTGCAAGTAAACTTTTCTTTTTTCCATGACCCAACAAGTAATTGAATGGGATAGAAGTATTATCTTTCTTAGAGAAATGATACAAGTGGAAAGGTCTTTCCCAAGGATAGTTTGATTATCTCCATTATTTACATATTGAGCAACGATTTAACATTAGGGAAACATATAAAAAGCCGGAACCGAAGTCCCGACCTTTCTATTTAAACGATTATATTTATATTTTTGAATCAATGGGTACTTCTCAAATGTTGAATGCACAGCAGGACCAAGATTTCTAACAAAATGCGGAGGCCCATAGAAAATACCCCAGTTCTTTCTTAGATGCACTAAACCATATCACGTATATCTTTTTTATCATTTCATTATCGAATTTGTGGTCTGGCCGCTAAGCTTACAGTTAATATCTCCTATAACCACACTATCGACAACAAAAGTGAAAGTTCGTTGTTCAGTCGACTGGATTAATTTTTCGGATGTGAATGATACCGTCCCGCTTTTTCCAGTGGTCCCAGAATTAAGACCTGTTGGTGCATCTTCCCAGTGGCCGGTGACAGTTGCATCAGCCACTGGGGCACCCGATTCCATGACATTCACCTTGGCAGTTGCCCACACATAATTTATTTTGCTTATTTTCCTGGTTGAAGCGCTCATCTGGACAACGAGATCCACAGTCCTTGTAGGCACGACTGTAGGTGCAACATTTATGGTCACTGTTGCACTAGCCGTCGATCCTGCGCTGTCTTTTACTTCATACGTAAAGGTATCAGCGCCTGTGAATTCAGCGTTCGGTGTATAAGTGATGTTTGGTGCTGTACCACCCACTGTTCCGTTTGCCGGACCTGCAGCTATCGTATAGGTCAGCGGATCACCGTCTGGATCCGTTGCGTCGAGTGTGATATCTACAGAGGTGTTTTGCGTTGTGTCAACGGCCTGGTCATACGCGACAGGGGGATTATTTGTAACAGGCACAATCCCCAACGCTGAAGAAGCGTCCACCAATCCATAACCGTATAGGTTGTCCTTACCAGCAGCCCCCAAATCCAGGGCGGTCTCATTCATTTTGTTGCGGACTTCCTCCGCAGTATAGCTTGGATCAGATGCCATCAGCAAAGCTGCAACACCTGCAACATGAGGTGAAGCCATTGATGTTCCGCTTGCTTCTATGAAGTACTCGCCTGCGTAGCCTGCGAACGAAAACGGCTGCGGGCCTGCAAAGTTGGTACTGTCTTTCCATGTCGACAGAATGGATACACCAGGCGCAGCTATTTCAACGTCTGATCCCGTACTGGAAAAACTGGCCCTCTGATTGTTTTTGTCGATAGCTGCAACTGCTACTACCGATTCGTATCTAGCAGGATAACTGACATTATTACCATTGCCGGCAGCACTCCCGTCGTTTCCTGCAGAGCCTATATGCAGAACCCCGGAGCTGGCCAACACATCAAAAGCTGCCTCAAGCTGTGACGAATTGGATCCGGTGCCATAACTATTATTTGTGATGCGTATGGGAGAATCTGGATGCGCGTCATTATAATTCTGAATCCACTGCAGCGCTTCAATGATCCTGCTTGCAGTACCTTCCCCATTATCATCCAGAACTCTTAGTGCTACGATCTGTGCGTTTGGCGCAACGCCGACAACCCCAAATCCGTTGCTCGCTGCAGCAAGTGTTCCTGCTACATGCGTACCATGCCCATAAACATCCTCGGGGAAGAAATCATCCATAACAAAATCGTATCCTAATTCATTTGCAGAGAAGTCAAAGTTATCTCTGAGATCAAAGTGATTGAAATTCACCCCGGAGTCCAAAACGGCAACCTTGACTCCCTCGCCAGAATAACCAGCTGCAAGAGCTGCATCGGCGTTGATATGATCTGCACCCCAACTATTCCCAAGCTCGTTTTCTGACGAATATTCAAGTGCCTGCACAGCATAATCCGATTCGACTACTTCCACTTGAGGATTATTTTTAAGGGCTTCGATGGCCTGCACTGGAAGTCTGCCGGAAATCGCAGGAATAATAGTGAAAATATTCCTGACATTGCCACCCAGACCCTTAAATGCATTCAATTCTGCCTGACCCGGCTTGTCTTTAAATCTTACAATTACATCCTCAAAATCGGCCGAGTTATTCGGGTTGCCGCTGTCTGGACTGATGATTGGGATGTCATTGCCTCAGTAGCTATTGATGTATAGCTAAAAATGAACAAAAATGTTAATGCGACTGCATAAAATCTTTTCGAAAACATATTATTTCCCCCTTGCTTGCTATCAAAAATCGACCATGGATGGTCGGTCACGCCACGGATTAAGAAATTCTGAATAATGCAATGTCCAACTTGATGTTTCAGCTGATTCAAACATTTGATTTTCATTACAATATTCTTAGATTGTATACCGTTA
Organism: uncultured Carnobacteriaceae bacterium; assembly: GCA_963730595.1. GTDB lineage: Bacteria > Bacillota > Bacilli > Lactobacillales > Aerococcaceae > Trichococcus. The sequence continues at coordinate 111,576 of CAVSSJ010000013.1, read as the reverse complement.
CATTGACGATTTACAAGAAGAAGTTTCTTTTTATCCAGACTATCTTTTCAATATCTCTAAAATGATTAAGTATTCAAGTCAACAACGCGTGGCTAAGGCCATAACCTTGTCTCTACATCCGTGAAAAGCATAGTGCTTTCAAGTCTAATCTCTTGACTGGTCACAACCTCGGTAATAGTATGAAATAGAATCCTGTTAAATTACATTGATTTTTGATTGTCCCAGATTTCAGTGAAGTCTTACATTTTTAGCGTTATCATTATGAAAGAAGGTTATTTGATGAATGAGAAAGAATTGTCAGAAAAAGGTTACCGGAAATACGATGGTACGGATGTAGATGTATTCTTCAACACAAGTATCTGTGCCCATGCCGGAAATTGCGTCAGAGGGAACGCTGACGTTTTCAATACCAAACGCCGTCCTTGGATTCTTCCGGATAACGGTCCCAGTGATGAGGTCATCCGCGTCATCGATACTTGCCCGAGCGGGGCTTTGAAATACATCAAAAACAGAAAGGAGAATATTCTATGATATTTGATATTGGTGCATCGCGTTTCTACAAAAACGACGATAACGACAACCTGATTGGCGAAATCACCTATTCCGTTGCAGGTAGTAGCATGATCATCATCGACCATACCTTTGTGCATGACGATTACCGTGGCCAGGGAATTGCCGCGCAACTTGTTGATCGCGTGGTGGAAATGGCCAGAGACGAAAATAAAAAAATCATCCCTCTTTGCCCTTTCGCCAAGAGTATGTTCGAAAGAAACAACACACTTTATGCCGATATAATGAGATAGGATCCAATATTTATTTTTCTTTGAAGACATTCCAAAAACGCTTCAAATAGCTAACAGTTTTAAACGACAAAGCGCGCTACAAAAACACAGAAAAATATCCTGTATCCTCCAGAAAACTGGGAATACAGGATTATTTTTTTGAAGATAAAAATCTTATTGAAAGCTTAAACTTTGCTAGGAAAAAATGCTATCTATGTTAATGGCTGCCCTATATAATAGAGCACAGAAAACAAAGAAGGAGTCCTGACATGGAATTGACCCCAGCATCAAGCACGCAAACACTTGAATCAAAAATTAGTAAGAAAAATAAAATGATCTTCAATGCCATCAAAGTTATCTCGGCCATTGCAACTGTTGTCCTGATTTATTTATGCTTCAAATATAATCTATTGACTTCAAAAACAGCCATGGAACATTTTATTGGACAATTTGGGATTTTAGGGCCAGTTGTATTGATAGCATATATGGCGATTCAAGTCATTTTTCCATTTTTACCAAGCAATATCTGGATGGTGGGCGGAATGTTACTGTATGGGTCATTCTTTGGTTTTGTTTACAACTATATTGGCATTACTATAGGTTCGATTGCCGTTTTCTTCATCTCAAAAAAATTTGGTCCTAATATCATAAATGCATTGTTCAGCGAAAAAGCACAGGACAAGTATCAGAAACTGACAAACAATCCAAAGTTCGATTTATTGTTTGGTCTGTTGATTCTGTCTCCGGTAGCACCATCTGCTTATCTATGCTACTTAGCAGGTATAACAAAAATGACGGCTCGAAAATATATTTCGGTCATTATACTCTGCAAAATCCCTTCGTTGCTCGCATACAGCTACGGCCTGCAGTTATTAAGCACGCTGCTGTTATCCTTCTTCAAATGAATTACCCCTACTTCCCTAATCCTACGGCTCTTAACGGTTGAAGTCTTAACTCCTAGTTTTTTGCGAACCCAGCAAGCTCAATGCTTTATGGCTATTTTTAAAGAAAAAGGGTGTTGATGAAATTTCCTTCATCAACACCCTTTATTATGTAACCGACTTTGGATATGCGTTATTCGAAATGGTTATTCGGAGTCTGCTTCAACAATCAGTTCCCCGTTCGCAGTATTCCGTTGATAATTTTGGAAGAAGTCCCAGATCAGTGCAGCTTCCGGCTTGTAATTCCAGTGCGCCAAATCTTTGACAGCCACCAATTTCATCATTACGCCTTTCTCATTCGATGCTGTCCCTGAGAGCATTTGCTTATTCCCCAAGGTTGACCATTGTTGGTCATCCAACGCCATGCCGTAATATTCGTTTAATGCCATATCGTAACCCGCAGACACTGCCAGGTTGTTTGCTTTTTGGTATGCCTGGATGAATGGGAACATATTGACGTTCGGATCCGCTTGGAAAATGCCCGGCGTTCCGAATTTTCCGGAACCATCAACCGGGATCATCTGGAAATTGTCATGATCGCCGCAAATGTAAAGGTAGGGAATGTTAGGTCCTGTGTACTGTTCGGAAATTTCCGTCAACTCTTGTTTGTCGACACCAGGGGATGAGACAGCTGCGACTGCTGCGAATACATCCGGATGTTTTATTCCGAGAAGCGTGGCCTTTGATCCGCCGGCGGAAAGACCGGTAATATAGATCCTTGAAGGATCGATCTGCGGGTATTTCTCCTTCAGATCTTCAATCAGATCCATGACACCCTCTTCGCCCAGGCCTTCATGCCCTCCGAAATTCACTTCCTTATCTTGCCATTCCGGCGATACGACAATGAGATTTCCCTTTGCAGCCAGCTCGGTCCATCCGCTTGTATCTCCCTGTAACCGCGGATCGTTTGCGAAACCATGGAGCGTCACGATGAGGGGTACCGTTCCTTCATCCTGATCCATCACTGCTTCCGGAATGTATTCATACCAACGATAGTTCCCTTCCCCATTTACCGGTTCATCGATCATTTGGTTGTAGGTGACCCCCAGCTCCTCAAAATCGGGAATTCCGATCAGGGGATAAGGCTCGGTATACTTGGTGACGTCGGCCATATAAAACTCTGTTTCCTCATTATGCATGCGATAATTCTTTGACAGGACCGTGTCCCAAGCATGGGCATAGGCCTCATGCAAAGATTCTTTTTTATCATTCACGACAACCTGTTGCAATTCGTTTTCTTCATTGCTGTAGATCGTCAGATCCCCATCCGCTTTTTTCTCTTGGGCATCGTTCGCAGCGATATAATGGTCACTAACTCCATCTGAAGAATTGCTGATGTAGGCAGGCACTGGCGTAGTCGAAACGCTATCTGCAGCGATCTCCCCGCCGTATAGCATCATCCCTGCAACGGGATAGCTTTTCTCGGGAAGGTAAGTGTTGACGAATGTCGCCCCCTCATCCAGCCCGATCACCTTTGCATTCTTCACCGGCGCTTTGGCTAACAATTTGATGAAGGCTTCCGCATCCTCGGCTTGATACCCTCCCTCTTCGAGCGGGTTGATCACATAGACTTGTCCGGCCCATTTCTGCACATCCGGCAGCATGCCAAGATCCGTCAGCAACTCTTCAGCTTCTTCCTTATTTTTTTGTCCTGAGTAGACATAGAAAGTCGGTGTCAATACATCCGAGCGGGAACTTTCGAATCCATCCTTCATGGCATCGTATTCGAAATAGTGGAGTTGCGATGCTTCGTCCCGATCCGTTTCTTCAACTGCTACCTTCGCTTCAGGCGTCTCCTCTTCCGTGGGTCCAGAAGTAGCCGCACAAGCCCCCAGTTGCAGCAGGCCCATAAGCATGACTACATAACCGATTCTTTTTACTTTCATTTTCTTTAACTCCTTTATCTTCGATAGGCAGGACGGAAATGCAGGTCAGCTGTTTCCGCATCCTGCATTGACAGCATCCGGTATTCCTAGGATCATTTTGATTTGCACCTGATCAGCGGCGACGGATGTCACCTCTTTTTCGATCATTCGGAGGTTCTCCCCGAACGCGATGTCATAGTCCAACGATTTCGGAATGACCACGCTGTATATAAGTTCGTTGTCGCTTGTCCGTTCCCAACGCGCTTTGATCTCGCCTTGGATGGTCGTTAGTGCACCGGATACAGCTGCTAGATCCTCTGCAAAATAAGGGGCCAGCCTTATTTCCGGTTTATGCCCTTTTTGCTTTTTGATTGAAATTCCGACCAACTTCTCCATCAGCCAAACCGTATAAGAGGAAAACATGGCATGATTCAGCGACCCTTGCACTGCGGTAGCCTTATTTTTCATCGGGAAGTATTCGCCTAGGGTTTGATTCCCGTTCTCCAACATGCTCAAGTAATTGGGTTCCTGTCTGCGGGACAGCCAGCGGTAGATCAGTTCGTCTTCCCCCAGCTCGGATAATAGCTGGTACGCCCATGACATCCCGAAAATACCGAAGCGGAAAATGCCGCCATCCTCATTGATTTGCTGAATCAATTTTTCTTCAAGTGCGTTCTTCTCCTGAAAATCCTGGAAAAGCTGTGCCTTAAGGGCGAAAATCTGACTCGATTGGGACCCCGACGCAAAGCTGCCGTCCTCGTTGCGGAATAAAGTCAGGATGGCATTTCGGACTGTTTTGATTCTCTGTTCAAGCTCAGCCATCATAGCCGCGGACACTTCATGCGTGGAAAACAGATCGTTGTATTCCTCCAAAAGAATCAAATACATGCACGCCGAACAAAACTCCTGATCCGGCGAGACGATCAGCTTGTTTTTGATGCCGACATCGATCGATCCCCAATCGCCCAGGCAACAGTAGCGGATATAGTCGAAATCGAAACTCAAGAGGTAATCCAAGTGCTTCTCCAAAGCCGGCAGATTGCTTTCGACAAAAGACGGGTCATGGTAAAAATGCTCCATTTTGGCTGCGATTGCCGGGAAGACCATTTGCCATCCCAAAGATCCCGCCCCGTTCGAAGAGCCATTCGTCATGATGCCGACATAGGGTGCTGTTTGGGGGATTCCCCCTGCTGGTGTCTGGTCGTAATAAAAGTCCAAAAACACCTTCTTCAACAGCTGTTGCACATCGTGGCTGTATAGCTGGGAATCCAGCAAGGCGACGATATCGCCGCCATACCCGAAACGTTCCCTTGTGCAGTCCTCAAAATAAGAATGGATGTTGTTCAATCGCGTTTTGATTGCCGCATGCCATAGCGTGTTCAATTCTTCGGACGATGATTCAAACCGACTGGCTGCCGCTAAATCGGTATACACACTGTGGGCAGAGATATTGGAAATTGCATCCGCGATCGCCGACGCTTCCGGCTCGACCGTTACCTGGACATACCGGAAAGAATGGTAGACATACTGATTTTCAAAATGAAAGCTCTGCCTTTTGCTCTTCTGAATGACATCTTTTTGGATGATGGGATCCGTTGCAGCGATCCCTCTGTCTGCATCATTTATCCCGTAATTCCCACTGATGCAACTCGCATAATTCAATGTCCCGTCCGCATTAATGGCTTCCGCATACGAGAAAGTGATTTTCCCGATGACGTCCGTGTTGATATCGCACTGGAAATGCCCGGACAAAATGGTCCCAAAATCAACCAGCAGGCTGTTGCCCACCGGATCAACCGTGACCGCCGGCGCATCGAATTGCTTTTGTCTCCTCACCTTCGGGATGAAGCTCGGGGTCAGCTTGCCGCTCGGACCAGGAATTTTTACCGTTTTTCCGTCCAAGGATTCCTCCGGGAAGTCGTCCGTCAACACTTCGCCGATGTATATGTTATTGAATAGATAGGCCCCCGCTTTGCTTTGCCACGTGCGGTCCGAATCAATCTTGATTTTCTCATCCGCGGCGGTAGTTATGGCTATTTGGCAAATGAGGCAAGGCTTTCCGACAGCCATTTTTTTCCGCACGTTGTATTTGCCCAAAATATTGATCGGTGCAGCGTTGTACCAGCCATTTGCCAACTCCACCGATACTTTATTCCGCCCTTTAGTTAAATGGCTTTTGATGTCGAACGTGTCATAATAGACCGCTTTATCGTAGTTCGTCACATCGCTGTTCAAGTAGAAATCATTCACGCGTAGATCATTTACGTACAGCGTGTAGTAGCCTAACCCGCAAATATCGATCAAGGCATCCTTGACCTCTTCATCTAGGGTGATCTCTTTTTCAAGGATGATGTTGTTTCTTTCTGCTAAGAAATCCGCTTCTTTTTCGATCGGATTATCCAAGCGCGTGATCCAATGCGCCTGACCCAATTGACTGTTTTCGGAGAGGAAGGACGTGCTCACTTCTTTCTCGCTGCCGTCTGCGCAGAACACGATCACGATTACGGTGAACCTTGTCCTTTCCTGGACCTGCGGGAGCCTGAAGGTATGGAATTTGGTCTCTTCGGATATTTCCAGGGAATCATAGACCAATGTGGCCGTTGCATCCAAAACCCTGACTTGATACGCAAGTTGTTGTGCCGCGATGTCTCGCCAGTTCAGATTGATTTCCCTCTCCAAACACACACTCAAAGGCGACTGTTTTCCGTTTATTGTGATTTGCTCTTGTCTGACCATCTAATTGATTCCTTCTGCTTCATTAACTACGGTCTCCATTTTCACCGATACCGTTTCATCCATCGCTTTTTCTTCTTTATAAAGTTCTTTGTCCGCCATTTTTACAAAAGGAATCCAGATGAGCGTCGTGATGGCAATAAGGAAAATCTGCAGGAGTGAACCTCTGATGCTCCCTGTGACAAAATATCCGCTGATGATCGGTGGCGTTGTCCATGGAATTTGGGCTAATCCTGTCGGGATCGGCACCAAGCCTAGCGAAAATACGACATAAGCTACTATCGTTGAGATTGCATTCGAGAAAATGAAAGGGATGAAGTAAAGGAAATTCAACATCAAAGGAATACCGAAAAGCGCTGGTTCACCGATATTGAACATGTAAGGAACGCCGGAAATTTTCCCTACTTCCTTGTATTGTCTGCTCTTTGCGACGATCAGGATGGCGATGACAGCTCCCACGACGCCGATGGATGCGAAATGATTACGGAAACTCATGCTGATGATGTTCGGTGGTATTTCCCCAGCAAGAGAAGCGATTTTATTTTGATCCTCCAACACTTGATGGATGGGATCCATCACGGCCTGGATGATCGATCCGCCATGCAATCCAAAGAACCATAAGAATTGTTCGAAGATTTTAACGAGTACCAATCCAAAAATCGATCCGCCAAGGTAGGTCAACGGTTTGCCGAGCGTGCCGTTGATCAATGTCAGTGCATCGCTCTTCAACAGAAGTTCGATAACCAAGCGGATGATGAAGAACGTAGTGACGACGATGAAAGAAGGGATAACCGATTCGAACGGACCGGATACGGCTGGTGGCACAGATTCCGGTAATTTGATTTTTATTCCTTTTTCCTCGATCTTTTTGTAGATGATAGTGCTGAACATACCGACCAAGATGGAAAGGAACATGGATTGCGCGCTAACCTTTGTGATGTTCAAAAAATCGACGCCCTCGACGTTATCCAGCGGTGTCAACAAAAGGAAAGAGACGACTGCAGTAAGGATGCACTGCAGGACATTGGTTTGCAGCTTATCCGCTAGTGATTTCGACATCGAAATGACGACGATCAAACCGCCTACCGCTAAGGTCGCATTATTTACATACAACAGTTTTGATTGCCATACAAATGCATTCTCTGTACCTAATATTTGCGTAATAAAATCAGTAACCTGGGGAATCGGGAAAAATGCGATAATCAAGAAGATCGACGCGATGAATGTGAATGGCATGTATGCCAACATAGCGTCCCTGACAGAGGTCAGATAAATGTTATTATTCACCTTGGTGGCAAAAGGGCCAATTGTACTTTGAATTTTGTCACTGATGGACATTTTTTCGGTATTCATGAATGTTCCTCCTAAATTTTGTATACAGATGCATCGAACATTGTCAGCCGAATCATATTGACTAAATTTTTCATCCGGATTATCATTATGGTATCGCTAACAAATACATTCTAATTGATAAACCAACTTTAATGAATATCATATTATTACGACATGATTGACCATTTTTTACTTTAAGGAGAAACCATGAATAAAGAACAGATACGAAAAAGATTGTTTGCCTATACCGAAACGGAATTGCATTTGTTGAAGAAACAAAATGAGCCACTGCCTCCTTACCTGGAGGGATTTGACTACTATAAAAACGAAGAAGGCGAGCGGGTCTATCAATACACCTTCTCCAAACATCTCGAAAGCGCTGAAAAAAAGAACAAGGAAAGCGCTCAGTATATCGAAAACAGTCAACTCCTGATCCTAAAACATGCCCGCTATTCCTATACACCACTCCATGTGCATGATTTCATTGAAATGAATTATATTTATTCCGGCAACGTGGATATTATCATCGATGGAGCCGAAATCTCTATGCATGAAGGAGACTTCTGTATTTTAGATACCGGCGTCTGCCACCGTATTCTGGATATGGGTGAGAATGATATCCTCATCAACTTTCTGATGAGAAAGGAATACTTCTCGACGCAGATGCTGAGCAGGCTTGCTTCAAACAGCATCATTACCCAATTCGCAGTAAATGCGCTCTCGAAAACGCAAAAGCATGATCGCTATATCCTTTTCAACACAACAAACAGTGAATTCCTTATCGATGCGATTGAAGGACAGCTGGTCAATTATTTTGAGCCGACTTCCTATTCGAAAGATGTCAGTGATGCTTATATGATCATCATCTTCTCCGAGTTGCTGAAGGCGTTCCAGAAAAAACAATCCAGCGAATACCGCAAAGCGGATCATCATTATATCGGAGACATCCTGCAGTTTATCGAACAAAACTACCATGACTGTAGCTTGCAACAGATTGCGGATAAATTCAAATTTAATGCGAGTTATCTAAGCAGATACATCAAAAGTCAAACCGAGAAATCTTACGTCTCGCTCATCCAGGAATTGAGGATAAATAATGCTTGCATCCTTTTGAAGAACACCGACTTACCCATCGAAACGATCAGTGAACAGATCGGCTATAAGAATGTGACTTTTTTCTACCAGAAATTCAAACAATCCCACGCGATGACCCCGCATGAATACCGGCTGAACTCAAAATGACCACTGCTTTCGCGATCATGATCCGTCCGCTGCGAGTCCGGACAGCACAATAGAGCTATCACCTTCGTCGGTGATGGCTCTGCTTTTTTAATTCGGCTGTGATTTCCCGGCGAGGTGGCCCTCGCCGGAATTTCCGACCCTTTTTGCCTGCATTTTCCCGTTGGGCCGCTCTCCGCCGGGAAAGCCGGTCTCATCTGGTTGCCATTTCCCAGGGAAGCACTCCTCACCGGGTTATTTGCCTCTTCGCCCAAAAAAAGAAACCCTGAATGAAAGAGTTTCTTCTTGAGATATGGCATGCATCTGCCTGACTTATTCAAATTATTGCTCGCGTTCTTTTTTATGCACTTTCTTGCCCACTGCAGCCAAGAAAATCGTGAATTCATCTTCGCCGTCCAAATGCAGCAGATTATCCACCATCTCTTGATCGTAGATGCCCAAGGCGCAAGTACCGGCATCGATCGATTCGCTCGTCAGATACAGGTTTTCCATGACCGCCCCGATGTCGATCAGGATCTTTTTGTGCGCGGTGATATCATATTTCCATTCCGAACGGTAAGGGATGCAGCTCCATGAGAAGATGACCGATGCCCGTTTCGCGAAGTTCGGCACGAACGGCTGATCGAGCGTCATTTTGTCGACCTGTTCATCGATGTCGTTGACTTCGCTCAAGTAAAGCAGTTTGTGGCGATCCGCCAAGTAACGGTATACGCCCTTTTTTAAGCCGTCCACGTTCAGGATAAACAGATACGTCTCAAAGGAATGCGTCCCGCCGCTGCACGGAACCGTGCGGAAAGTGACGCCGGATCTGTTGGTGCCCGTGATCGCCTGCGTGCACCACAACAGATAGGACAGTTCGTCCAAAGATAGTGCATCCTTCGCATAATGGCGGACGCTTCTTCTTTTCCTTGATGATTTCGTAGATGTTCTCTTTTTGTACCACATCGCCGGTGACTTCCGGCAGATCCACGATAACCGCATCGGCAGCATAGGCCTTTACATTCGGTGGCTGCGGAATGCCCTTTTGTTTGTCGGTCTCTATCTTATTGAATGTCTTGAAATCGGACTTCAAAAAATTACGTTGCTCTTCATATCTAGCCATTTTTCATCCCTCCAAATATACTTTATTTTACCACCACATGTGAATATATGCACTATCGGGAAAGTTGACGTCAACGATTTTATTATATGCAGCCGGATTGGCTGAGCTGTATTATTGCCTGTTGGTCTCGGCGTCGCTTCTGTATTCCAGAATGTCGCCGGGCTGGCAGTCCAATGCCTTGCAGATGGCCTCTAAAGTCGAGAATCGGATTGCCTTCGCTTTCCCGTTTTTCAGGATGGACAGATTGGCCATCGTGATGCCGACCCGCTGCGACAGTTCCGTGACGCTCATTTTCCGTTTGGCCAACATGATGTCTATATTGATGATTATTGCCATTTTATGCACCTCATATCGTGTACTCGTTCTCTTGTTTGATTGCAATCGCATTTTGCAGGAGATTTTGAAGGACAGCAGCAAAGACCGCATCACCATACAGGCAAAAATGATGATCAATCCGATCAGCACGATGCCTGGTGCATCATCGTAATCTCCCATCATAAAAATGAGTGGCATGAATAATACAAACAATCCACCAATCGCAGCCGCACAGATTTTGATGTTCTTCAGCACCTGCACCGTCAAATCGGAAAACGCCAAGTCCTGATCGATGTAGCCCAGCAGTTTAAAGACTTGGTACAGAGCGACGAAATAGATGACAGAAGCTGCATACAGTCCGATCATGAATGGATATTGCAAAAACGCAAGGCTTGGGACCAGTTCGACCAAGAAAGCCGCAATTTCCGGTATGATAAAAATGCATAGCGCCACTACAGGAAGTCCCATTAGAACGACGACTGCCTTCAAAAAGAATGTTTCTCGTTTCATGTATACAACACCTCTTTTGGATTTGTTACTGTTATTTTAGCCTGTTATTTATCGTTTAACAATAAATAATTATTCTTTTTAGTAATTCTTAAACAAGGCGTCCGGCCGCTCTGCTAGTCAATTCCCGACGAACAAGCTCCCGCCGGAAAATCCGATCCCATCTGACTGCGATTTTCCGGTGAAACATTCCTCGCCGGGAATACAGACCTTATTTGGCTGCGGTTACCCGATGAAGCATTCTCCACCGGGCAATTTCCCCATATCATCAAAAAAAGCCAGACGCGCACGAAGGCGGTTCTGGCTTTTCCCACTTATTTCGTTAGTGATTGTTCCTGCAGGTATTTTCCCAACATGTGCGCGATGCCGTCTTCGTTATTGGATAAGGTGATTTCGTTCGCGTTCTCTTTCAGAGCATCGATCGCATTCCCCATCGCTACACCAATGCCTGCATACTGAATGATCGATGCATCGTTCTGCCCGTCACCGAAGGAAATGACATTCTCCGGCTGGATTCCTAAAGGTTGCAAGGTTTTATCCAGAGCATAGGCTTTGTCGATGCCTTTATCGGCGAACTCAAAATAGAACGGCGCCGAGAAAAATCCGTTGACGCGACCTTCAAACGGCCGCATGATTTCTTGCCAATTTTGCTCTAAATATTCCGGTTCACCCACGATCAATATCTTATGCAAGGGAAAATCGACGAATGCAGCAAGATGATCCACTTCGCATAATTTGAAATTGCCGCCTCTCGATTCATATTCGATGATATTCTTCAATCCGTGCGGCGGCGCGGTGATCATGCAATCATAAACATTGTTTACGTACATGTAATCGTTGTTCGCTACCATTGGCTTGACTTCGAATTTCTCTAGGTGTGTCAAAATTTCCTTGCCCACTTCGTCGGAGATGCTTTGGCTGAACAACGTCTCGGCCGTAGAGCAATCCGTCACACAAGCCCCATTATTGGAAAGAAGTAAACCATGATGTTGCTCCATATTGAGTTCCTTTGAGAACTTCAGCATTGCTGATAGGGGTCTTCCGGATGCCAGTACGACTTTCACGCCTGACTCTTGTGCTCTCAATAAGGACTCCTTCGTTTTTTCGCCGATCTCTTTTTGATCGTTCAGTAAAGTTCCGTCGATATCTAAAACAATTGCTTTTATATCCATTTCCGTCACCTCTTATATATTTTTAAACAGTGATTTCGATTCTGTTACCTTCTGGATCGCCGATGACGGATTCATAATAGCCGTCGCCTGTCGTTCTGCACGGGCTCAACAAAGGATAACCCTCCTTCACCAGCTGCTCCGTCAATCGAGCTGAATCTAACTAAAGTCCTCTTGAAGAATATTTCCGAATATCTCCTAAAAGGCATCTATGATGTGGCGATCGCATTCGACTCCGAATTTCAGGGTAAAAAGGAGATCACGACGATTCCGTTATATGCTGGGAAATATCAGGCGGTTATAGGTGCCAGCCACCCGCTCTTCGATAAAGAGACGGTCACTCTTGCGGAACTGTACCAATACCCGCTTGTTATGCTGGATCCCTCTGTCATTGGAACATCCTACAACTTGATGCTGGAGCATGCCCAAAAAGACGGCTATCAACCGCATATCGCCAAGACCGTGGATGATGTCGAGACGGAGCTGTTCGCCATCCGGACCGAAAAACTGATCGGGTTCTTCCCCGATAATTATAATCTGACTTATCCGCCCAGCGAAATCCGCATGATTCCGATTGAAGGCTCCTTCCATACTTTCCAGATCGAGCTGGGTTATCTGTCTACGAATGCCAACCCGGCCATCCGTTCGCTCATCCACTCGATCAAAGAGCAACATTCGATTTCCGAATAGCCCATTCGATTTTCGCGTTGGAGTTTGTTGCCTATTTCACATATCATAAAGATAGTTAAAAAACAGATAGGGGACGATACGAATATGGGTAAATTATTATTGACTGGCGTGGACGGAAACCTTGGAAATCAAGCAGCGGAATACCTTTTGGATTTGGTCGATAAAGACCAATTGATTTTCTGCGCGTACAGCGAAGCTGCTCTACAAAAATATGCAGACCTTGGCATTGAAACGCATGTCACAAACTTCAACCACAAAGACGGCTTGGTGGAAGCTTTCGCCAACGCTGATAAAGTCGCATTGATTTCGATGCCTTTCGTAGGCGAAAAACGCCAAAACGCACACAGAAACGTGGTGGATGCCGCTAAAGAAGCCGGCGTGCAGCAAATCATCTACACGTCATTGGTAAACGCAGCGGACGAAACGAATCCCAGCGTCGAAAAAATCGATCATATTTATACAGAAAACTACATCAAGGAAGCCGGCATGGATCACATCTTCCTGCGCAACTCCCAATATGCCGAAGCCATGATCACAAACTACTTCACTTTCGTGAAAATGGGCGGCGTTATGCAAAACAATCAGGCGGATGGCAAAATGGCCTATATTTCCCGCAAGGATTGCGCGAAAGCTGTTGCACATGCACTGGCATCCACAAACTATCATGACGCTGTATTGAACATCAACGGCGCGGAATTGATGACGATCACCGATTTCGTGAATTACGGCAACAAAGCAACCAGGAACAACGTCACTTATCAAGCCATCTCCGACGAAGAAAACTATGCCATCTTCGATGCAATGGGTGTCCCAAGAACCACAGAAGGCACCTTCAAAAAAGACTCCGAAGCGCCCTTCTCTTCTGAAGGCATGGTCACATTCGGCGAGGCCATTCGCCTAGGCAAAATGGATAACTTCACCGATGACTTCAAACAGTTGACCGGCGAGAATCCCATCACAGTGAAATACATGTTTGAACATGCCGATGACTTCCAGGTCGGCGAACGCCACTCGGAAGATAAATAGTCCAAGAATAAAAAATGAACGTCAGCTCCAATTTGGAGTGACGTTCATTTTTATTTTTTCACGAGGGACAGGATCATCCATCAGCTCTGGGGCAAATTTAATATGGTTCATTCATTCAACTAATTTATTTCGGATTAGGGTTACCTGAATGGCTTTCTCGTGATTTTGCTGATGGTCTGACAGAATCTACCCCATTGTTCAGGGTAACTGTTATTTCCATCTTTAGTGATTAGGTTGCCATCCGATATTATTTCTACATGCCATTGGGTTCCATCGCAAACGCCAGGATCAACATACTCCGCATCCCAATCCAACAACTGTATTATTTCAAGCTGCTCAACGAATTTTTTTGCTGTGGCTGTTCTAATACTTTTATGCATCGTTTCTTCCAGTTCGCCTCTGACTCCGTGAGTCCAGGCGACTCTATTATTTTCTAAATCAACTTTTACTTGATAATAACCACCGAAATACCCACCCACGGATGCTTTTAACTTTTTGATTTTTTCATAGTGCGTCATTAGCTTGCTCCTCTCTTGATTCGATTAAATCCATCCCATTCATTCTCAAAATGGCGAGTATACCATTGCTTTTAAAGGAGATAACCCCAGGGAGCAGATATGGTATTTGTCGCATAGACAATAGTTCATAAGAATCCATGCATTAAAAGATTACCACAAAAAGCTTTTAATGCATGGAAGCACACTTTTTTAGCGTTACAACGCAAGCCACATTTTTCTTTCAATTTATACTCTCCTTAACCCATTGACTATCCTAAACCGTCTGAGGTATTCCCAGCTATATTGGCATATTCGCGCAAATACTTAAACGGAAAAGGTAATACTGTATATTGTCCATTTCTGACAAAAGTAGCCGAAAGAAATGGTCAAAATTTTTCTAGTTCGCTATCTCTGCCATATAGTTGTTTTCAGCTTTGTTGTATGGATTATGCATACAACTTGTTTCATAATTGTTGACTACCATTCAATTCTGCTGGTCGAAGGCAGATTGAGTTGTCGCTGAATGGATTGTTCCGTGGTATTTTTATTTGCAAACAACAAATGTTTAGGTATAATATGAAATATAGTTTTGGTTTACCTAAAAACGAGATAACGCATGACTCCCCAGCGAGAAGATTACCATGGAATTAAGTAGAGACCAGCAAATGATCTACAACAAACAAAGAGGTAAAGCTTTATCTGTTTCTGCCGCATCAGTCAATGAACTGTCGGCAAAACTACTTAAGGATGGATTGATCAGTCATATTCCTTATCAGGGTGTACAGATAACCGAAAAAGGACCGCTGATTGCTGATCAAATGAGCTTTAACTGGGATGAGGTACATAACGAGGAAGAAATGTTGGAGCATGTGTCCTCAAATCGATTGAGCAATAGCTTAGATACATATTTAGGTTTTCCTAAATATGATCCTCACGGGGGCGTGATACCCGACAAAGAGGAGCGGATTGAAGTTTCCGAAAGCAAACCTTTCATTGAACTGGAAGTCGGAATCCGCTTTGTCATCCGGGAAGTCGATGGCAATCAGAAATTTTTGGCATATCTGTTCAATAAGGACGTAAAAACTAAGCGTGCCCTATCTGTTGACAAACGTTGAGCCTTACGAAGGCTCGTATATCTTTGAGACGCAGAAGCATCAATCCCAAATCAGCTTCAAAGCGGCAAGCAAGAATTATGTTCAATGAATCATTGAGTAGGAAAAAAGAGCCAGCATGTAAAGACTGTACTGAAAAATGGAGACGGTATACTAAAAATGAAGAGAGGTTTTTTGATGGAACTATCAAAATTAAAAAGAAACGAGACCGCCGTGGTGACGGAAGTTGCCCATCCTGATCCAAAAATGCAACAACGATTATTGGATTTAGGTTTTTATCCAGGAAAAAAAGTTAAATTGGTGTTGATCAGCCCTAAACAAGATCCTAAAGCCTACGAAATAAGAGGGACAGTAATCGCAATCCGTGATGAAGACGCGAATTATATAAAGGTGAAAACAGAGGAGGGGTAATATGTCAGATGAATTCGTATTGCAAAATGAAAAAAACGGTCATGTGATTTCCTTAGCAGGCAATCCTAACGTTGGGAAGAGTACGGTTTTTAATAAGTTGACCGGCTTAAAACAACATACAGGTAATTGGCCTGGTAAAACTGTAGGTTTAGCAGAAGGGACAACGGAGTATCAAGGCAGTTACTATTGCTTGGTAGATTTACCCGGGACATATTCTCTTTCATCCAACTCAGAAGAAGAGGAAGTAGCGCAAGAATTCATTCAATCAGACCTATCTGAAGCGACAATTTGTGTGTGTGATGCAACATCATTGGAGCGTAGTTTAAACTTAGTGTTACAAATTATGCAAATGTCGGATAACGTAGTCGTTTGTGTTAACTTAATCGATGAAGCACGTCAAAAAGGAATAAAGATTGATATTGAGAAACTCCAATCTTTATTGGGGGTGCCTGTAGTTGCCACAGCGGCACGTCAAAATGAAGGATTAGATGATTTAATGTCCGCATTAGCGAAAGTTGTCTCTGGGGAAATTAAAATGAATCCTTATATGAAAGAAGCTTTAGAAAGTCTAGAAGGAAATCAGGAAGAAAATACTATCGCACTATTAGATCGCGCCACAGTTATCGCAAAAGACACAGTGGAGTTTACCGATGAAGATTACAATCGTCGTGACCGTAAACTAGATAAAATTTTAACGCAAAAAGCGACAGGGATTCCGATTATGATTTTGTTATTAATCATCGTTTTTTGGTTAACTATCCGAGGAGCCAATGCGCCATCAGATGTTTTAGCTAAATTATTCGCTATAATAGGTGACTATATGAATCAATTTGCCAATTATATTCATATGCCTGAATGGCTGCGAGGGGCATTAATTGATGGGGTTTATAATGTGCTATCAACTGTTGTCTCAGTTATGTTACCGCCAATGGCGATTTTCTTCCCCTTATTTACGCTGCTGGAAGATTTTGGCTATCTGCCACGTGTAGCCTTTAACTTAGATAAATATTTTGCAAATGCAGGGGCTTGTGGGAAACAAGCGCTGACTATGTGTATGGGATTTGGTTGTAATGCGGCAGGTGTAATAGGGACACGAATCATCAACTCGCCTAGAGAAAAATTAATTGCTATCGTTACCAATAATTTTGTTCCATGCAATGGACGTTTCCCGATCTTAATTTCAATTATTACGATGTTCTTTGTAGGGAGTTCCGTGAGTTTGGGGAGTAGTTTGCTTTCTGCTATTCTTTTGGCTGCCACAGTCCTTTTAGGGGTATTAACCACTTTTTGGATTTCTAAATTGCTCTCTAAAACAATCTTAAAAGGAATCCCCTCATCATTCACGCTGGAATTGCCACCTTATCGTAAGCCACAAATTGGCTCGGTTATCGTTCGCTCTATTTTTGATAGAACTTTATTTGTTTTGTGGCGTGCAATCATGGTAGCAGCGCCAGCTGGATTAGTTATTTGGATGATGGCTAACATCGTGATTGGTGACCACAGTATATTAACTTGGGTAACAGATGTGATTGACCCATTTGCTCGTTTAATGGGTCTGGACGGAATCATTTTGACGGCCTTCATTTTGGGGTTTCCTGCTAATGAAATTGTCATTCCGATTATGGTAATGGGGTACTTGAGTAAATCAACGATCTTTAACTTTGATTCGCTAGATCAATTTAAGCATCTTCTTTTAGATAATGGTTGGACATGGTTAACAGCAACTAATATGATTCTGTTTACGATTTATCATTGGCCATGTTCTACAACATTACTCACAATCTATAAAGAAACTAAAAGTAGTAAATGGACATGGATATCCTTCATAGTACCTACCGTGATGGGGATTGTAACATGCATGATTACTACCTTATTGGCTCACCTATTCCATTTGGTATAAGCGCTGGTATTGCATGAACTTTCGTAAAATTGTCTGCCGGTTGTTACCCGGGAAAAAGCAAAAAAATTATCAGTGAATCGCGATCCTGAATGATTCATATCCGAGGGCCTGACGCGGGAAATCATATTCCTTTTGACCCTACATTCCTGTGAGGATAATAGCTAGAAATGCTAAAAACCATTTATGGAACCCGAAGAAAGCCGTCGTTACAGACAAAGAGACAGCAACGTGAGGTGCATGCCCTCGCGTTGCTGTCTCGCTATGTATTCAAAAGCCGCTGCTTATTCCGCGTTAGCGGAAGCCTTGCCATCGCTTCTATTTTTCTTTGCTTTCACTTTCATTATTCTGTGTCCTTCTATTTCGACAACCTCAAAAATATAGTCTTTGTAGCTGATGCTGTCACCCTTTACAGGGGTACGCCCCAAGCGATTGAAAATATAACCGCCCACAGTGGAAACTTCTTCTTCAAAATCGATGTTGAGCACTTCCGAAACGTCATCCAGCAATACCCGTCCAAGAAATTCATACTCATCTTGGCCGGTTTTGACCACGATGGGTTGTTCCTGTTCAAATTCATCGTAAATTTCTCCAACCAGTTCTTCCAGTATATCCTCGGTAGACACAATTCCTGCTGTCCCGCCAAACTCATCAACCACAACCGTTATATGGACCCTTTGGCCACGCATTGTTTTCAACAAATGAGCTATCGGCATGTTTTCCGGAATAAACAAAATACTCCTTTTGATCTGTGATAGTGACGTGATGGCCGGATCGCCCTCACTGGCTATGAGATCCCGCAAATGAATCATGCCGATGACGTTGTCTTTATCATCCTTGCAGAGCGGATATCTGATATGGCCATATTTTTTGGCTACTTTGCGCGCTTCATCAATACTATCATCCGTGTATAGGCAAACCATATCCTGTCTTGGAACCATGACATCCTTTGCCATCCTATCGGTAAAATCGAAAACATTGTCTAAAAGATTCCCTTCCATCCTGTCAATGACACCATGGCGCCGGCTCGACTCCACAAGTAACCTGATTTCCTCCGGTGAGTGGGCAACATCAGACTCACTGGCCTGTTCAATGCCCCAAGCACGCAACGCCTTATTGGAAATGCCGTTCAGAAGCCTGACAACCGGGTAAAATATTTTGTAGAACAGCTTCAACGATCCGGAAAGCGAAACAGCTATTTTTTCCGCTTTTTGGATGGCCAGCGATTTAGGGATAAGCTCACCCAAAACAATATGAAGGACCGTTATGATAGTGAACGCCAATATAAAAGAGATCGTCTTTCCGATAGCAGGGGACAAGTTGGGAATCAATTCAAATACGGGCTCCAGCAATACGGCGATCGCAGGTTCCCCTAACCAACCCAGTCCTAAAGAGGCTAGCGTAATTCCCAGTTGGCAGGCTGACAGATAGGCATCAAGTTGAGATGTAACCTCTAAAGCAACTTTCGCTTGGCGTGAACCGCCCTCAGCCAATTCGGATAACCGCGTGTGTCGCACCTTAACCAATGAAAATTCAGCCGCAACAAAATAACCATTCAACAGCACTAAAAGAATTGCCAGCAAAACTTTGCCCAAACTCAAAAAAATATCCATGTTAGCCACCTTCTCTTCATATTTCATTGTTACTTTCCAAGTGTCTGCATGACAGCCAATCATCCGCTTAAAAACGAAATACCCTGTTCAGAAGGCCTCAGCTAAATAGGGCCCAGAGTGTTTTAAAATAACCTGCCTACTTTCTGCATCATCACATACTCACTCTCGTTATCTTAATTATAGTTTCATTTAGCTCCAGACACTAATTTTACGGGCTTATCCATTCGCATTCTTATAAAATGAAAAAAATATAAAGATTGAGGCTCTCAAGAAGATTTTTCAAACGTTTTATGAAATAATGAAATTGCTTGTACACAAGCACAACCAATATTATTTAGGAGGATTTTTATGACTTATACTTTCACAACAAAGCTTATCGCTGAATTCATCGCTACAGCAATGTTAATTATTTTAGGTAACGGATCCGTTGCAAACGTCGAATTGAAAGGGACGAAAGGACACGCCAGCGGTTGGTTAACCATCGCGGTCGGCTATGGCATGGGTGGTGATGTTGCCGGCTATGATTTTCGGCGGTATTTCCGGCAACCACATCAACCCTGCTTTTTCGATTGGTTTGGCCGTAAGCGGCCTGTTTCCTTGGGCGGAAGTCGGTCCGTATATCATTGCGCAGCTACTGGGTGCTATGTTCGGCCAATTGGTTGTGTATGCCATTTACAAACCGTACTATGATCAGACCGAAAATGTGGATCCTGTCTTCGCTACATTTTCAACGACCGATGCTGCAGGCAGCCAACTAAACGGCTTTTTGAATGAATTCGTGGGATCCTTTATCCTCTTTTTTCAGTGCATTGGGCATCACAAAATCACCGTTCTTCGCCAGATAACCAAGGAACCGCCCACTTAGCAATCGGATTTGTTGTGCTTGTTCTGGTCGCTTCCGTCGGTGGTCCAACAGGCCCGGCGTTAAACCCGGCTCGCGATTTTGGCCCTCGTATCATGCACGCGATTTTGCCGTTGAAATATAAAGGCAGTTCTCATTGGGACTATGCGTGGGTCCCTGTCGTTGCACCTATTTTGGGCGCTATCGTTTCCGTGTTTCTGTACAAAACTCTATTCATGATTGGCTAACTAGAAAAAGTCTTCTAAATAGGAATGGCCTTTCTGCTCCAAAAGTAATGCACATCATTACTTTTGGGGTTTTTATGCGGAAATGAGAAACACGGGCCTAGCCCAGGGATTACGGAGCGCGAATAGCAGCGGGGAAAAGTCTACAGCAATAAAAAAGGCCAAGATTCCGTAACAGGAATCTTGGCCTTTTTCGAAATGGGACATCTTTGGTTGGCTTATCGTCACTGCAACACTTTCATTAACCGGATTTCAAAATATGCGGCAAACACCGCCAAGACCATGAAAATGCCGATTTTTGTGATGAGGACCGGCAGAGGAATCGCTATTCCTGCCGCAACTTGGAACAACGTTTGGACAGGCAGCATCACCCCCATGACCATGCAGATGATCAGCAAAATCGAAAGAAGCATATAGCCCAGCCCCTCCCTCTTGCGCAGGAGATACAGACAGCTGAATGCCAGTGGGCTGATGATGCCCATGTCCAAAACAAACGTCGGTTCCGTCGTATAGACCTCGATCATCGCCAAGGGACGACTCGCCATCAAGGCGCTGATGATATCGGGCAGCCAGGCGATGAAAAGAGCGATACCCGTCACTGCCAGAAAAGCATAAATCCCCTTATATGGGAGTACATTCGTGATGGACTTTTCCACCTCCGAATAATCCATGCCGCTCATCGCAATGATCAAGGCAAAGAGCGAAGATGAAAAAAGGGCGATATACACCAAGTGCAGAGAATTATAGGTCACGCCAAACGCAATGTTTGCAGCATAGTAGAGGAACAGACGCTATCACGGAGGCCAAGAAGATACGCCGCTTCACCGTCTTACTTTTCAAGTCCAGCAGCGTTGCTGCAGCCAGCATCGGGACCCCCACCAAAAGAATGGTTAAGTCGGTCCCCTTGAAGATGGGTACCCTGAAAAAGGAATCGTGGGCATAGATGCCATCCCCGTACATTTTGACGCTATCCCCGTACTGGTTGATGACGTCAAAAGGCGCTCCCCCTGTTGTATAGAAAAGCCCCGTGGTAGTAGCCACCACACTTAAAATGATGATCATGAATGAGAGAATATGCAGAACGTTGGCCTTATTATTTTTCATCGGATTCACTGATTTCCTTCCCAATAATCCCCTTTAAAGAAGAGGCTTTAACCTTTCGCATCTTCTTTGTATCGCCAGCCCCGCAGATGGTCAGAAAGGACAGTCGCAATCGTAAAATAGGCCTATCATGTTAAACCATCCGTTCCAGTTCATTCAGCCAAAGTGCATAGCTGGCATCGCTCGGCATGCGCCAATCACCGCGAGGGGAAAGGCTGACCGAACCTACCTTCACGCCATCCGGCATGCAGGAGCGTTTGAATTGTTGGGTGAAGAAACGTTTGTAGAACACCCTGAGCTGATTGATGATCGTTTGCCTATCGCTGTCCTCAAAGGCATGCTCAGCCAGGAAAACAATCTTTGCAGGGCTGAAACCAAACCGTAGGACATAGTAAAGGAAAAAATCGTGCAGATCATAGGAGCCGATAACCTTTTCCGTCATCTGTTGTATGTTCCCGGTCTCATCGAGAGGAAGCAATTCTGGGCTGATCGGCGTATTGAGGATATCTTCCAGCACCCTTTTGATATTGGGCTCAGCCGATTCAGCAAACCATGCTACTAAATATTTAACCAAGGTCTTCGGTATGCTGGCGTTGACGCCATACATGCTCATATGATCGCCGTTGTACGTGCACCACCCCAATGCCAACTCCGACAAATCGCCCGTGCCGACCACCAGCCCTTCCTCCTGGTTGGCGATATCCATTAAAATTTGGGTCCTTTCCCTGGCTTGGAGGTTCTCGTAGGTTATATCCTTTTCATTCGGATCATGACCGATATCCTCCATGTGCTGGATGCATGCATCCCGGATGGATATGTCTTTACTCGTGATCCCCAACTCCTGCATCAGTGATGCGGCATTATCGTATGTGCGATCCGATGTCCCAAATCCCGGCATGGTAACGCCGATAATATCTTTGACCGGGCGCTGAAGCTGTTGATACGCAAAATAGGTCACCAGCAGGGCTAACGTGGAATCGAGGCCGCCGGAAATCCCCAGCACCGCCTTCTTGATGCCCGTCTTATCCAAACGTTGGGCCAATCCGGTTGCCTGAATGGTGAATATGTCGGAACACGACTGCTCACGAGTCTGTTTTTCTGCCGGGACAAAGGGCTTAGGGTCAACCTTGCGGCGGAAGTCAGTCGTTTCCTTTCCCCTATCCTGGGCTTCAGCCGGAGTCGTGCAACCGGAAAATGATGGTTTGATAGTCACGGGATTCCACTTTGCCCATGAAGGAATTAAACTTTCTGCGGTCATTCGTCAACCGTTCGATATCGATGTCCTGGACGAGCAGGGTTTCCTGCAGGTTCATTCTGTCCTCCTGCAGCAAGGCTCCATTTTCTGCGATGATCGCATGACCGCCAAAAACAAGATCGGTCGTAGACTCGCTAGGGCCAGATGAGGCATATAGATAAGCTGCGATACATTTCGCGGACTGCCCCGCCACCAGACTTTTGCGGTAGGCCGCCTTGCCCACCACTTCATTGCTGGCCGACAGGTTGAGGATCAGGTTGGCCCCGTATAGTGCGTGGTTGGAACTGGGCGGAATCGGAACCCATAGATCTTCGCAAATTTCCACGCCGATCACCAGCTCTGAACCGGCATCTTTAAACAACAGGTTCTCGCAAAACGGAACCTCCTGCCCGCAGAGGCTGATTTTGTCGGAAATGCGGTGTATGGATGAAGAAAACCAGCGTTTCTCGTAAAATTCATTGTAGTTGGGGATAAAGGTTTTGGGGACGACGCCCAAAATTTTGCCTTTGAAGAAAACGACAGCGCAATTGAACAGCTGATTGTCCGCCCGCACAGGCATCCCAACCGCAACCACCATTTCAAGCGATTTTGTGCCCTGCAGCAATTCCGCCAACGCTTTTTCGGCCCCTTCCAGCAACAGACGTTGATGGAACAGGTCCCCGCTGCTGTAGCCCGTGATGCTGAGTTCAGGGAATAAAAGCACGTTGACCTTTTGAGAAGCGGCTTTAACGCTGACATTCAATATTTGTCGACAATTGAACACCGGATCCGCAACTCGAAGTAACGGAACAGCTACGCCTGCCCGGATAAAGCCGAGCTCGTTTAAAGAAATCACAAGCAATCCCTCCTTTTCCAAGTAACCCGCGCACTAAAGAACGCTTTCATTTATAGGTGCAAACACACAAACGGCATAGAATACTGTTGCGGCCACTGCATAGATTGTTGTTACGGGTCGGCACAGTTTGGACGATCTGACGAATTTCAATACCTTTTCGTTTTTCCTCTTTGCTCAAATTGTATCACACCCACAGAGTGAACTACTCACGACTCAAGTCGCGAGCTTCCTACGAACTCCTTCCTTGCCTGCGTATGTCTTTGCAGACAGCGGGAATGGATATTTAGTAGGCTCAAAAGGCAGTCCCTGCCTCATTGTTTTTCTTTTGTTTGAAAAGAAATGCTGGAAAACTTCAATTATAAGTGCTCATTTATTTTCTGTCATGGATTTGTTCGCGAAGCGAACTTGGAGTTTTACTTGGCTAACGCCAAGAGGTTCAGGCTGGCATTGATGTCCCGATCATGGAATGTGCCGCAATCAGGACACGTCCAGTCGCGGATATGCGGGGCTTTCTTGCCGTCCCGACGTCCGCAAGCGGAACAAAGTTGGGTGGACGGGTAGAACCTGTCCGCCTTGATGAGCGTTCGGCCTTTCCATTCGGCTTTGTATGTCAATTGCCGGCTGAATTCGAACCAACTGACATCCCCAATCGCTTTCGCAAGTTTGTGGTTCTTCATCATATTCGAACTCCGTAGCGTCTCGATCACGATGACTTGGTTTTCGTCCGTGATTTGGTTGGAGAGTTTGTGCAGGAAGTCCTTGCGTTGGTTCGCAATCTTTTCGTGTTTTCTTGCCAGTGCTATGCGTGCTTTTTCCCGGTTCTTGCTGCCTTTTTTCTTGCGTGACAACGCCCTTTGGGCTTTCTTGACTTTCTTTTCAGACCGGGACAGACATTTCGGGTTCGCATATTTCACGGATTCCCCGGCATCGTTTGTGGTGATGGCGAAGTCGGAAAGGCCCAGATCGATGCCGATTTTGTGTTCCGCAGGTAGCCATTCGGGCGTTTCCTGTTCCACCAGAATGGAAATGAAGTAGTTGCCTGCCTTGTTCATGGAAATCGTGCAGGACTTGATCAGCCCATCAAAATCCCGGTGCTGCTTGATTGTGACGAAGCCGATTTTCGGCAGTTTGATTTTTCCGTTTTCGATGCGGATGTTTCCGCCCTGATTGTTGGTGGTGTAGGACGCCTTCGAGTTGTGCTTGGCTTTGAATTTCGGATGACCGACGGATTTGTCGCGGAAGAAGTTCTGGTAGGCCTTGTTCAGGTTTTGGCTGGCATTCGCCAAGGCCAAGTTGTCCACTTCTTTCAGGAACGGAAATTCTTCTTTGAAGGATGTATAGGTCCTCGGCTTGATGCTTCTTAGCAACTCTTTGTCGTCTTTGTATGTTTCGTAGATTTCTTTCCGGTCAGCCAACATTTGGTTGAAGATGAACCTTGCACAGCCGAAACAATTGGCGAAATAGATTTTCTGTTCGCGATTGGGGTACAAACGGAACTGATAGGCTTTCAGCATGATACTCACCTCTTTGGCTTCATTATACACCTCCGAACAGGCGTTCGCAAAAGATAAAGCAAGGAAAAAGACCGTACCGCCTAACTCATGACTGAAGTCACGAGAGTGCGGCAGCACTTATCAATCATTACTGTAGCGCACGAAAATGCCCGCTTTACTTAAAAGGTCGCTATGTAGGCCATTCAGGCGACTCCATTCTGATTTGAGAACGCTTCTTGTGAGCGTTATAATGAAAGAAAATAAAGTTGGATGGTGAAGCAGATGATATACGAATTCAGGTTGTCTTTACAGGATATCGGGGTTCCTGTTTGGCGCGATATCCAGGTTGACTGCACCGATAGTTTTCACGACTTCAATGCCTGCATACAGGCACTTTTCGACTGGAGCAGCATCTTCGAACACCGCTTCGAAATCACCCGCTCCGGAGGCGTAGAGATTCCTCCCGTCATCATCGAAGAAACTTCGATGGACGAGTATGAAGCCCTCGATGAAGAAGGCGACTTCACGGATTCCTTTTCTGAAGACAGTTTTGATGAAAATTACGATTTGGATTATGAGGAAGCTTTCGACGAGGATGAATACAGACCCATCGGCACCTACTTTGTGGATGTGGGCGACCAAGCAACCTACACCTATTTTACGGATGCCGTCCTCGAGATCGAGATTATCCTGACTGAAATAGTTGCTGCGCAGGAAGATGTAACCTATCCGCTCTGTACGGGTGCGGAAAATTTGGCGCCTGAAGAAATGGACGACCGCAGCGATATTTTGCAGAAGAAGGTTAAACTGATCAGCGCACAAAAAGAGGAGCTTGTCGCTTCCATCAATCAGGAACTTGCACTTTTGGGTGATACCATCAACTACGATTCTGAATATGAAGAATTCCAGAATGATTTACATTTCGATGATGATGAGATCTATGACGAGCCCTATGATGCAGAATCGGATAATTCCGACTGCTGAAATCCATTCTGAGTCGTCTGGCCTTATCCATTTGCTGCCCCTCGCGCAATAATTTAAGGAAAATCGAGATCATAAGATTTTTTGATTTACAGTCATCTATCTGCTACTTTCTCTTAATGGATTGCAAAAGCGCCATATATACCCTACTCTTGGTATGGTATATATGGCGCTACTGGTGATTATTTTTTACTCATCGACGGAATGCTTCCGCTTAATCATGAATTTTCAAGTTATGCAGCGCCTTAAACAGTTCCGGATTGGTGAGGTCTGCGATTTTCTGCATCATGTCCAATCCAGGAATTGCTTGCATATCTTCATCGCTCAGACGGAAATCCCAGATTGCAAAGTTTTCTTCCATCCGGCTCTTATGGACCGATTTAGGGATGGCGATGACACTTCTCTGCATATCCCAGCGGAGGATGACCTTGCGCTACTGTCTTTCCCGACTTTGGCGCTGAGAAAGCCCATCGAGGTGTGTTAACGCCCCCTTTAGGGGTGGGATGAAAGGCGCTATTTTTTACATTTCCGCACATATGTTCGTATAATAGAGGCATATCAAACAACGGAAAGAAGTGTCAAAGAGATGAGGACGGTCAAAATCAAATTGAAACCGACAAAGTCTCAGGCCGCCGAACTGAAACGGCTCTCATTAGTGTATATCCAACAGGCAATCAGTGAAGAAGATTTTCCAAAGGTCACCTCGAAAGACATCGAAGCGGACATCCCTTCGGTCCTGAAAAATGAACTGATCCGCTACGCCAAAAGCAAGCACAAACAATTCGGAAAATGCGTCTTCAAGAAACCGATGCTCTCGTACAACAATCAGAATTTTTCGGTGGACGAAAAAGCCATCCGTTTTCCACTTATGGTGGAAGGAAAGGCCAAGAAGACGGCCATCAAGGCCATTATCCCGAAAGAAGTATTCGCGTTGCTTTCCGGCTCCAAACTGGGGGCATTGCGGATCACGAAGAAAGCTTTTCATTGGATGGCGCAAATTTCCGTTTATACCAAATCAGAGGAATTTGTCGGTGACGAAATACTCGGCGTAGATTTGGGCATCCTTTGCCCGGCTGTCGGCGTAGTCGCCTCCAACGGAAAAACCCAATTCTTTGGCAACGGCCGACAAAACAAATGCCTCCGAAGGAAATACAAAAAGCTCCGCCGTGACCTTGGCAAGAAGAAAAAACTTAATGCAATCAGGAACATAAACGACAAGGAATCCAGAATCATGCGGGACATCAACCACAAGATTTCCCGGCAGATTGTTACGTGTGCAGTGGAAAATAACTGCGGCACCATCCATCTGGAAAAGCTTTCCGGCATCCGTTGGACCTCAAGGCTAAGAGGAAAAAACAAAGCAAACCTGCATAGCTGGACTTTCTACGAGTTGTCTTCCTTCATTGAGTACAAGGTGCGCGAACTCGGGATAAAGGTAGTCTATATCAATCCCGAATACACGTCCCAAATCTGCCCAATGTGCGGGGAACGCAACAAAGTGAAAGACCGGAACTATAACTGCGGGTATCACTCCCACCGCGACAGGGTCGGCGCCCTGAACATCGCCAGAACAATCTAATCCAGATGGTAACAGTCTGGGTGCCCAAGGGTCTAAGAGACCTGCCTTTGGAGGGGTGATGGCACACCCTAAACTTGAGACCGGACAAAACAGAAATGGCCTGCGTTCGTTAAGGTACTCAAGAATCCCATCCTAACACCGTAATGTGTTGGACTTGCGGCTTTAGCCGTGGGAGTGTCAAGGTATCGATCTTGAACAGATCTCCTCCGGTAATTTCCTGAATGATGCGTGCGACAACTTCGGTGTTGCCTACAGGAAGATTTTTGATGGATCCGCCCACATAATTCTGGCCTGCTCTTGAAAAAAATGCAATTAAAATTTTTGACATAATGATTGCCACTCTTCTTTCTGTTTCTTTGGATTATTCGATTGATTTGTTTTTATCAGCCGGTAAAGGGTTGGCGTAGATATTGACCCTCCCCGGATCGGTTTTTTGCTTCTTCGGTCTGAGCTGTTGTTTCTGCCTTCATAAAGATAGTACTCCTTGGAGTCAACTCTAAGTCAAGGGGATAGTTGTGATATTTTGCACTTTTTCGGCCGACCTTTCTCCCGGAGCTATTCGGATTCCCGTAATGCAGGTGAGTGCGTAGCCTCTCTGTTTTATAAACACAAAAAAGGCCCGGCTAAAGCAACAATGTGCTCTAACCGGGCCCTGCTTTTAGTATTATTTGAATTCGCTCGCTTGAATGGATCAGGCGACTACTTTGCTTTACGCTAATGCTTTCAATACCATGCACGCACTCTGATAATCCCCTTGCAGTGCTTCCTTCAGGTACAGCCCGCGGTTCATAAGCTCATCGCCTCCGATCGGATCTTCGTAGCCGGTCACGGCGTAGACTTTAGCTGGGTCGAGCCCTTTGAAGATGACTTTCTTGCGCTTCAAGTTGGCGCGGTCCAAGACGCGGTAATAGTAGTATATCGCTTCCTCTTTTTCCGGGCTGACGAATATCCAAGCCGCTTCATTTTGGGTCTCGAACGGGTTCAGGATACGGTGGAACGTGCCGTATTGGATGAGTTTGCGGTGTTTTTTGTAAAAGGCGATCTGATCCTTCATCTCCGCTTTCTCTTCTTCTGACAAGGTAGTCACATCCAACTCATAGCCTAAGTTTCCGGCCATGGCCACATCCCCGCGCATCTTCATCGAAGTCATGCGGTGCACCTGGTGGTTTGGCACGGCGGATACGTGAGAGGCCATGCTGGAAATTGGCATCACCAAGCTAGTGCCGTACTGGATTTCCAAGCGCGCCACCGCATCGGTGTTGTCGCTTGTCCACGTTTGCGGCATGTAGTAGAGGATGCCGGGGTCATAGCGTCCGCCTCCGCCGGAACAACTTTCGAACAGAATGTGCGGATACTTGGTCACCAACGCTTCCATCACTTCATACAGACCCAGCATATATTTATGCAACACTTCGCCCGGCAGCGCATTTTTCGCGGCTGTGCCGATTTCTGTCATATTGCGGTTGTAGTCCCATTTGATGTAATCGATCGGCACCTCATCCAAAATCTTCATCATCTGTTCTAGGATATCGTCCCGCACTTCCT
This sequence comes from uncultured Carnobacteriaceae bacterium, assembly GCA_963730595.1. Taxonomy (GTDB): domain Bacteria; phylum Bacillota; class Bacilli; order Lactobacillales; family Aerococcaceae; genus Trichococcus. Next base: position 82,470 of record CAVSSJ010000013.1, on the reverse strand, counting down.
TGCGGCTGAAATCGAGGACATACTGGCTGCGTCCCAGCGATTTTTCCCTTCCTGGTGTATGCATGCACCAATCCGGATGCGCACGGTACAGTTCGCTGTCCCCGGAAATCATCTCCGGCTCAAACCACAAACCGAACAGCATGCCTTTTGCTTTGATTGCTTCTGACAAGGCCTTTAAGCCGTTCGGCAATTTCTTGTCATGGACGAACCAATCCCCTAAAGAGGAGTAATCATCGTCGCGTTTACCGAACCAACCATCATCCAGCACAAATAGTTCCACGCCCAATGCAGCGGATTCTTCAGCCATCGCTTCGATTTTTTCAGGCGTAAAATCAAAGTAGGTCCCTTCCCAATTGTTGATGAGGACGGGCCGTTCGGCGAATTGATGGGCGCCGCGCACCAGATGTTTTTGATAGAACGGATGCAGCGTCTGCGACAGACCGTTCATCCCTTCGTCACTGTATACCAACACGACTTCCGGCGTCTGGAAAGTTTCACCGGCAGCCAGCTTCCATTGGAAATGTTCCGGGCTTATTCCCATCTGAACCCGGGTCTGTGCGTAGGTATCGACTTCGACATTGGCGACGAATTCACCACTGTAGACGAAATGGAATCCGTATACTTCCCCTTGGTCTTCGTTTGCATCCTTGCCGGCCAGGGCCACGAATGGCTGATAAGCATGACTCGTGGTGCCGCGTTTGCTGTCGAGGCGATGGATGCCACGGACCAATGGCGAGCGTACGATTTGGCGTTCTCTTCCCCAAGCGCCCGGCAGCTGGATCATATCGAAAGCACTGTCCGGAAAATCGATGGACATGCTCAAGGCTTTATTCAGATGAACGGTTTCTGTGCCGCTGTTCGTGAAGCGTGCGGAACGCGTCACAATCGGATAGTCCGCAAATAGGGTGTACACCAGAGTGACCTGCGCTTTCGTGATCACATCTTCCATCGTCAGAAGCAAGGTTTCAGCGGCTTCCTCTTTCGTTTCATAAGTCTGCGGCAAACCCGTCAAAGGCTGTTTCCCGGACAAAATTTCGTGCCCTTTGTAGGTCAACAGGCTCACCGTCGTGTTGTCGGCATACAGACATTCAAATGCCGATTCACGGAAATCGCCGCTCCCGTTACCCGGGAACTCCTGCGGCAAGGTCGCCAGCGAAAACTCGCGGCCCGCCACGTCGTATGGGTTTGGCGCAAAAGCGTTGTCCTGCCGCGGATAATCAGCCACCTGTGAAAAGGTGTTGATCCTCTTTCCCCAGTATTGATGGGACACATAGGTTTCTTCTTCGAGTGCGATTACATAGCTGACCGACTCGTTTTGCAAATGGAAATACTTTTTATCTTCGTTATACTGTATCGTCACATTTTTCGCTCCTTTATCATCTGTCTTCCGTGCCTGTCGTTCAGAAAATCCGTTTTTCGCCGTCCGCCGTGCTGTGCACGATAGCGAAGGTTTTCTTCGGTAAATCGACCGTCAGTAGGGCTGTTTCTTCTGCCGTTTTCCACGTCAAGGTGAACGTGCCTTCACCGGTATCTGTCGTCTCCAGTTCGCCATCGAAGGCTTTCGCGGTGTTACGGAAAGCCAACAGGCGGAATAGATCCTTTACGACCACTCGTTCAGTCTCCTGTTTGATTTCGTCCAAACTGTAGTAATGTCGATTGATGTTCCGGCCTTCTTTGCTGTTCTCCAACAATTCCAGATCATTTTCTCCAGCAAACAAACCCACGTAGTAAATTTGCGGGATTCCCGGCGTAAAGCATTGGATGGCCCGGGCCAATAAATAGGCATCATCGTTGTTGCCCAAAGCCGAATAGTATGTGCAATTGATTTGGTAGATATCTAAATTATTGTATGCTTCAGAACTGTAGATGCGTTTCAAATTCGCGCCCTTTTCATACAAGGATTGGACCGCAAAATCCACTTCTTCTTGGGTCAAAAGATCCTTTACATCGACAACGCCGATGCCGTCATGCGTATCCAAGGTCGTGAACTGATTGCGCGGGCAGATGTCCAGCCAATGCAGCAGTTTTTCCGCATTGCCGCTATACAGGGCATGCAGCACCAGCATCGGCAAGGCAAAGTCATAGACCGGATAGCCTTTTTCGGCAATTTTTTGCTGGATTGTGTAGTGTTCATGGATCTCCGGCAATACCGTCACCTGATACGGTCTGAGGATATCCGCTGCATATTCCAGCATTTCCCAGATATCCGGTTCGACGAAGAAGCAATTTGTATCCAATCTTTTAACGGCATAAGCAAATGCATCTAAACGGATGATGGAAGCCCCTTTATCTGCCAAGAAAGTCAAGGTATCCTTGATGAACGCACGGGTTGCTTCCGTTGCGACGTTTAAGTCGATTTGTTCCTCGGAGAAGGTACACCAGACTTTTTCAACCGTACCATCCTTGAAGTGCGCATCCTCGAATGGCGCTTTCGGTTTTCGTTTGTAGATCAGATCGATGTCGGCTTCGGTTGGTCGGTTCTCCGGCCAATACTCATTGTAGCGGATGAAGTAGTCCTTATAAGGCGAATCTTCCTTTTTTTCGAGGAAGTCGAGGTAATAGGGCGATTTCGCCGAAATGTGGTTGAGCATGAATTCATACATCATATAGTACTTCTCGCTGATTCGTTTGATGTCCTCCCAGTCACCGAAAGATTCGTCCACTTTCGTGTAATCCATCGGTGAAAAACCTCGGTCACCTGATGAAGGAAAGAACGGCAAGATGTGTACCCCGCCCACAACGCCTTTTAAATGGTGGTCCAATACGTATTCCAAATCTTTTAAGTTCTTGCCCAGGCTGTCCGGATAGGTAATCAGCATGGCTTCGTTTTTTATTTCCATCTTGTCACTCCTGTTTTGAGATATTTATTCCGTTATGATCCCTATTTCCCGCCTGTCGTAGCGATTCCTTCGATAAATTGTTTTTGGAAAATGACATACAGGATGATCATTGGGATGATGGCAATCACGGAACCCGCCATCAACTGTGGATAATTCGTAGTGAATTGGCCTTGCAGGCTGGCCAACCCGGCAGACAAGGTCATCTTGTCCTGGGACATGTTCACAACCAACGGCCACATCAAATCCTTGAAGGCGAACAGTGAAGTGAAAATCCCTAATGCAACCAACCCGGAACGCGCCAGCGGCATATAGATGCGGTAAAAAACTTGCCAAACCGTCGCCCCATCAATGGTGGCTGCTTCCATCAATTCATTCGGCAATTTAATGAAGAATTGTCGTAAGAGGAATGTACCAAAAGCAGATACAATTCCTGGGATGACAAGCGCGGAAATGGTGTTCAGTAAACCCAATTTTTGCACCAATAAGTACTGGGGCGTCAAATAGATCTGTGACGGAATCATCATTTGCGTCAAAACAATCCCAAAGAAAAGTTTCTTTCCCGGAAAGTCCAATTTCGCCACGGCAAAGGCAGCCATGGCACTGAATAAGGTTGACGTCAACACCCGGAAGGCAATCATGAGGCCGGTATTGATGTAAAAACTAACGAACGGCAAGGAATTCCAAACAGTCTTGTAATTTTCGACTTGGAATATTTTCGGGAAGATTTGCGGTGGAATCTGCGTCGATTCACTGATGGTTTTTCCGGATGTCAACAACATCCATAAGAACGGGACAACCATCAGGAAAGAACCGATGATCAGGACGATGTGGATCAACGTCACCATTTTTGTATTTTTTGTTTGCATTCTCCATTCACTCCTAATCGTATGTAACCCATTTTTTTTGTGCCAGCAATTGGATTCCGGTAATCATCATGATGATCAACACCAATGAAATCGCGACAGCCGAACCATATCCTTTTTCATTCAGTACGAAAGATTCATTGAAGAACATGTAAACTAACGATTGCGTGCTCTTCAATGCCAAATTGGTCCGGTCGAACATCATGAAGATGATGTCGAATACTTGCAACGCACTGATGACACTCGTCACGGAGACGAAGAACAATTGTGGCGACAAAAGCGGCAAAGTGATGGAAAAGAATTGCTTCATTGGACCAGCGCCATCGACGACGGCAGCTTCGTAATACTCTTTTGGTATTTCTTTCAAACCTGCCAACAAGAGAATCATGTTATAGCCGACGTTTGTCCAGATCCCTACAATGATGATGGACCAAATGGCCACTTGGGGATCAGTGATCCATTGGATCGATCCGGCATAGCCAACTTTATCCAATACAGCATTGATCAAGCCATATTCGGAATTGAACAACCAACGCCAAACCATTGCGATTGCAGCAGGAGCCGCAATCATCGGCAGAAAGAAGATTGTGCGGTACAATCCGAGCGCCTTCACTTTTGTATTCATCAGAACAGCAAAGAATAAGGAAAGTACGATGGTCACAGGAACCTGAACGATGGCATAGAAGAAAGTATTCCTTAACGATAGCCAAAAATCCGCATCATTCAGCATCTTCAAATAGTTATCCAGTCCGACAAATGTTGAAGTACCGAAGGTGCTTACATTTTGGAAACTCATGAATAACGATTGAAAAAGTGGAATGACGTTCAAAATCATTAATCCGATTAAGGTTGGAGCAATGAAGAACCATCCCCATAGCGCTGCTTTTCTTTTACGTTCTTTCGCCGTCACAGTACGGACGGTTTTTCCCTTAGTATTTTCTACAATCGATGTCATCCTATTTCACCTCATATATATTGGAAAGCCACTTATAAGGAGGAACTCATAAGCGGCTTTCCTATTTTTATTTTTCGTTCGCCAAGATTTCTTCAACGCCGGATACGATTTCAGGCGCTACTTCTTTAACTGATTTTTGCCCATCGAAAACTGGCATCAAGGCAGTTTTTTCCACATCTTCCCAACGAGCAGTTTCATTTGAATAAGGTTTGATGTAAGCATTTTCCATTTGGTCTACGAAGATTTGCATATTGAATTGGCTGTATGCTTTTATGAATGTTTCTTCTGTTCCTTTGTATGCTGGTATGGCCGCGCCATTTTCACCTTGCAGACGCATCGCTTCTTCTGAACCCAAGAATTCCACAAATTTTAAAGACGCTTCTTTATTTTTTGTTGATGCCGCAACCGAATTTGCTAATCCATTGAAGATAGTAGCTGCTTGCTTACCTGTTGGTAATGGAGCAACATCAACATTAGCTGCTGTATATTCATTATTTGCCATTTCGCCTGTCATCCATGAACCGAAGAATCCTATGGCACCCCGGCCGGATTGGAAGAATGAAAGATTGGTATTTTCCGCGAATTGACTTTGTGTAGGGGATACGCCATATTTCAAGCTCAAATCCGCATACCATTGCACAGCATCGATTGTTTCGTCTAAACGGAAACCGGATTTAGTCTTATCTTCTGATAGGACATAGCCACCGTTTTGGAAAATGAAGTTGTAATACCCTTCTTGGCTATTAAGTGGTGCCAGAACCCCGTAGACGCCATTATCAGGATCATTCAATTTTTGTGCATTTTCTAATAAAGTGTCCCAAGTCCATGTTCCATCTGGATAGGCGAGGCCCGCTTGATCAAACAGGGTTTTGTTGTACCACATTCCGATGGTGTCATAGTCCTTTGGAATGCCATAAAGCGCATCTTCAGTTGAATACAGGTTAACCAGCTCAGTCGGGAAATTATCCAATGATGCTATTTTGCTGTCTGCGTATGTTTCGGTCAAGTCCATCAAGACGCCGCCGGTTGCATATTTCGCAATTTCATTGGAGTGCATCCAGAATACATCCGGCATACTGCCTCCTTTTGCTCCCGCTTCCAATTTCGTCCAATATTGATCCCAAGGTGTTACTTCAACTTTCACGTCTATACCAGGGTTTTTTTCTTCGAATGCGCTTGCGATTGCTTCCATACCGGGTTGTTGAATTTTATCCCAAATTCCGTAAGTAATCGTCACGTCTTCGGATGCGGTGTCACTTGCGTCCCCATTGCCGCAGGCTCCCAATATAAACGTCGATGCTACAACTGTCGCTAAAGATAATTTCTGCCATTTCTTCAACATATTTTACTCCACCTTTTCTTGTTTTCTCGATAAAAATCAATAAAATTGCATATTATGAAAAAATTCGATATTTTCTTCTTTTTCCCTCACTGCGTTCTGATTGGCCAATCGACGCTTTTTGTAAACGCTTGCTCCCTTTCGATGTACTTATAATACCAAATCATAGTCGGCTGCAACAGATATCTACGCAATCTAAAACATACCTTTTTGTTGATTTTGTATCTCTTCTGTCTCCTCTTCTGTGAAACGAGTGGGAGCCATCCAAAATATTTGATCCTTGTGTAAGCGACCCTTCATCAATCTGATGCAAACGCACCTAAAAAGAGAACCTGATTCCGGAATCAGGTTCTCCGATCATTTATTCTTCGCTTTTTTTGCATACTCCCGCGGCGACATCTGCATCTTACTTTTGAAGATGCGGGTGAAGCTCAATGGGTTTTTATAGCCGACCTTCTCTGCGACATCGGCGATGCTCAAATCGGTCGTCTCCAAATATATCCGACCCGTATAGACGCGGAAGTCGATCAGGTATTCATGCGGGGTCCGATTGGTCGTTTTCCGGAACACCGCGGTTAGGTAGGATTCGTTCAAGGACAATTCCTGGCTGATGTCCCCTATCAGAAAGTCTGCATCGTGATACCTCTCTTTGATGATTTCAATGGCTTGCTTCGTGTACTCGACGCCCCTGTTGACCTTCTCTATTTGCTTGATTTCCGCACCGTCCAGGTCGCTCCCCAGCATGCTCAAAAGGAGATAGAGCTGCCCTTGCAGACGCACCCGCGACAAAACATCAAAAGGATTCGCCTGCATGACGTCTTCCATCATCTGCTTTGTCTCATCGAATCGTTTCACATTCCCAACCGGATGCGATAGTCGGAAGCCGATGGCGCCCAGCAAAGCTTCCAACTGCTCACCTTTTAAACCGATCCAATAATATTCCCATGGATCTTCCTCGTCGGCCTGATAAAAAGTTATAACATTGGGGTAGATGATAAAGAACTGCCCTTGCTTCAAGTTGAAGCGGCTGTTGCCGATTTCAAAATATCCTTTCCCCTTCATGATGATGTGTATCAGGTAATATTCTCGCATATACGGACCAAAGCTGTGGTTGGGTTCACATTGTTCTTTTCCCTTTGTCACATAATACAAATCCTTATAGTAGACTTCCTCACGGAAAAAATCCTCATCCATTCCCTCATCCACTCCTATTACTAAACGCTTCCTTCTATTGTAGAAAAATAAACTAAGGAATGCCATAGCTGATTGAAATATCTTGATTTATTAGGCTATACTGCCAGCTTCAGCTGCAGTGTGCCCACGTTTAAAAGAACAGTATTGCTTAATCCTTTATAACTAGAGCCTTTAACAAAGGGACTGCCCAGAAACTTGATTATTTATTCAAGTTTCTGGGCAGTCCCTCATCGCTTATGTTTAGAACAGATTATACAGTTGCGCCATCGGAAGCACACTGACTGGTTCGCAAGTGACCACTTTGCCGTTCACTTCAACAAGGTAAGTGTCCGGATCGACATGAAGCTTAGGTGTTTCACTGTTGAACTTCATATCTTTCTTCCCTATCGTTCTGCAATTACGGACAGGCAGTACCTTCTTTTTCAGATCATAGCTCGCGATGGTTCCATTATCGATGGCAATTTGCGAAACAAAGCTGAAGCACGTATCATGCAGGGCGCCGCCATAAGCCCCGAACATATCGCGGTAGATGATCGGTTGGGGTGTCGGGATGGAAGCGTTAGGATCGCCCATTTTTGAGCTGATGACCATGCCTGATTTTAAGATCTGTTCCGGTCTCACGCCAAAAAATTTCGGTTCCCAGACGACCAGATCAGCATATTTCCCGATTTCGATGGAACCTACGTAATCGGCAATGCCGTGGGCGACGGCCGGATTGATTGTATATTTCGCAACGTAACGTTTTGCGCGGAAATTATCATTGTCCGCCCCTTTGTCTTCCGGCAGTGCGCCGCGTTGATCTTTCGATTTGGAAGCTGATTGCCAGGTGCGGGTGATGGTTTCTCCCACACGCCCCATCGCTTGAGAATCTGAACTCATGATCGAAAAGACGCCTAAGTCTTGCAGGACATCCTCAGCTGAAATAGTTTCCGGACGAATACGGGAATCTGCAAAAGCCACGTCCTCCTTCAAGCTCTTATCCAAATGATGGCAAACCATCATCATATCCAAGTGCTCATCGATCGTATTGATCGTGAACGGCATCGTGGGATTGGTGGATGCAGGCAAAATGTTCTCTTCCCCCGCCGCAACAATGATATCGGGAGCATGGCCACCACCGGCACCTTCTGTATGATAGGTATGGATCGTCCGGCCGTTGATGGCTGCCAGCGTATCCTCGATATTGCCGGCTTCATTTAGAGTGTCGGTATGGATGGATATTTGCACATCGTATTTGTCGGCCACTTGTAAACACATATCGATGACGGCTGGCGTTGCGCCCCAGTCTTCATGTATTTTCAGGCCACAGGCGCCTGCTTCTATCTGTTCTGCCAGCGGTGCAAACGAGGAAGAATTACCTTTCCCTAAAATGCCAAAATTCATCAACAAACCATCCATAGCCCGATACATTTCTTTCAGGTACCAGGGCCCGGGCGTGCAGGTGGTGGCATTGGTGCCGTCGACCGGCCCCGTCCCGCCGCCGATCATCGTGGTGATGCCGCTATGCAATGCCGTACGGACTTGCTGAGGGCTGATGAAATGGATATGGGTATCGATTCCTCCGGCCGTTACGATCTTGCCTTCCGCAGAAAGAATTTCTGTGGCCGCTCCAATCACCAGACTCGGTGTCACGTTGTCGTTGATGCCCGGATTTCCGGCTTTCCCGATTCCGCAAATTTTGCCATCCTTAACCCCGACGTCCGCTTTGTATATTCCGGTATAGTCCAGCACGAGGGCATTCGTTAAAACGAGATCCGGAGCTCCTTCTTTCGAGGTGATTTCGGATGCTTGGGCTATGCCATCGCGAACGGTTTTACCGCCGCCGAACTTTGTCTCTTCTCCGTATACCGTATAGTCCTTTTCCACTTCAATCAAGATGTTTGTATCCGCTAATCGAACTTTATCTCCCGCTGTCGGTCCGTACATTGAGGCATATGCTTCTCTTGAAATTTTTACGCTCATGATGTTCCTCCTAGTCGATGAAACCTTTTGATTTGGCGTTTTCGATTGCTTGCTTTTTGTTCAATTCATTCGTTTGGCCATTGGTAAGCCCGTTTAAACCGATGACTCTTTTGACCCCGCCCAGTTCCACCAACTGAACCTCTTTTTCTTCGCCGGGTTCAAAGCGGACGGCAGTTCCTGAAGCGATGTCCAGGCTGAATCCATAGGCAGCTTCACGATCAAATTTCAAATGGCGGTTCACTTCAAAAAAATGGAAATGCGAACCCACCTGGACGGCACGGTCACCGACATTCTTGACCGGCAAGCGGACGACTGCTTTGCCTGCATTCAACTCAATATTTTCCTTTTTTAAGATATATTCTCCTGGAATCATCATTTTTCCCCCTAAATAATTGGATTGTGGACGGTAACCAATTTTGTGCCATCCGGGAATGTTGCTTCGATCTGGATGTCATGGATCATCGTCGGCACGCCATCCATCACATCTTCGCTGGATAAGATTTTGGTTCCCAAATACATGATTTCCGCAACCGTTTTTCCATCCCTGGCGAGTTCATACAGTTCCGAACTGATCAGCGCTATCGACTCGGGATAATTCAGTTTCAACCCTCTCTCTTTTCTTTTCCGCGCAACTTCACCTGCCGTAAATATCATCAATCGCTCAATATCTTTGTCCACTAAATGCATAACACCGGCTCCTCTTCTTGTTTATTGGCATTGTTCGGTCACTTTTTTTGCTATCCTTTCCAATTCCTGGGAACTGCCGCCTAACACCCTCACCACATAATTTCCCGACCAAGTGGCAGAAATGCCGCCTTGAACGGCAGGATGTTCATCGATTATTTTTCTTATGTCAGCCATTTTTTCTCCTGCCGATGGATGGTGGAAAATCAGGACGGTAAGCAGATGCGTGAATCCTTCAAACATCCCAAAATCAGCCATCTCGCTTTGCTCCGGTTCGAAGTGGCAGTTGTCCAAGTATAGACATTCACCCTGCGAAATGATTTCGGTGATCGATTGGAATTTTCGGAACTGGAAAGATTCCCCGCTGTCCACCCTGCCGGAATTGATGATATCCATCATGATGAATCGGGCCGTCTCGTCTTCCAATTGGATGCTGGTTTTCGCCCGGTAGGAAGAATCCCGAAACGGAATGGTCGTAAGCGGATTATAGAGGAGAGATGCATTCGCTCCAACCCGAATGGTGGTGTTTCTGACAGCCAGTTCATCCGGTTTCATCGTAAATATTTTTTCGAATGATTGCGATGAAATCTCAACGTTCGTATTCGCACCGATCCCGATATCGATTTCTTGGTCATCGCCGGCTAAAATACCGGCTGAAGCGCTCATGATCATCAGCTCCATCACGTGATCGGAACGGTAGAACGGGCGCATCACTTTCAACGGCGGCGTTGAAAAATTATCGACCAAGCATGTCCGGTTATTCTTTTCCTCTATCCGTAAATACAGTTTTGATTGTTGGGCAAATTTACTTTTCATTCCCTCATCACAGACCTTCTAATAGAATATTCTTGCGGATCCAGTCTGCTATCAATAGCGGACCTTCAGAACCTTTCATGTTTGTAATGTAGTAGGGCTTGTCTTTCCGCATGCGGGCGCAATCCACATCTAATTGTTCCAAATCAACGTCTACATAAGGCGCTAAATCACATTTGTTCACTACCAGCAGGTCTGAGCGCGTAATGCCGGGGCCGCCTTTTCTGGGGATATCCCCTCCCTCGGCCACATCGATGCAAAAAATAGTAGCATCGGCTAAATCCGGGCTGAAGGTAGCCGCAAGGTTATCTCCGCCACTTTCAATGAAGACGATTTCCGTATCAGGGAAGGTGGCCGCCAATTCTTCCACGGCTTCCATATTCATGGAAACGTCTTCCCTGATGGCTGTGTGCGGACATCCGCCGGTTTCGACTCCGCGGATTCTTTCCGGATCCAAAATACCGCTCGCAATCAGATATTGTGCATCCTCATTCGTATAGATATCGTTCGTCACGACGCAGATGCTATAGTCTTGCTTTAAAATGCCGACTACATTTTGGATTAAACGCGTCTTTCCGCACCCTACCGGTCCGGCAACGCCGATTTTTACATATGGCATATTTTTCCCTCCTAAGACATATAGAGCCTTGAATACAGGTTTTCATGTTGCATCGATCTGATTTCGAACCCCGGCGATGCTTTTCCTAAATCATCTTCGCTTAATGACAAGCATTTCTCGATCATTTCGTCGAAAACGGGATAACATTGGACCATTATCTTTTGACCGGAAAGTTGGCTGATCGGTACAGCCTTCACACAATTGATGACGCTGTTCAGCGTATTGGAAAACAGGAAACCTTGTAGAGCCTCCTCTTTTTCAATCTGCAGGTTTGCGCACAGCACACCGTAGGCGACGCTGTACGTTGATGCCAATCCCTGTTTGCCGCATGCATCCACATAGGCATGAAACCCGGATATATCGGCGAAGATATGCATCTTATCTATCGTTTTGACAAAGCGTGAACCTATTTTTTCATATGCCTCCCGGATTTCTTTTTGGGGGCGCAAGGCTCTTATTTTTTTCTCCAAGCGCAGACAATCCCCGACTTCACCTTGCTCCGCTGCATCAAAGGCTTGCGAGATGGCGAGCACTTCATTATAAAGGACGCTGTTCATCAAATTGCTTTTGATGTACCGGAAAACAGCTTCGTCGTCCTGGATGAGTTCGGCCTGTATATACGTTTCCAGCCCGAACGAATGCGCGTAGCTCCCCACCGGAAACTGGGAATCGTTAATTTGGTGCAACAGATAGTGCTGATTATTTTTCATCTGGACACCCCTTCTAATGATGGTGATCTCCTTTGTTGCTCACTGAAGAAATGGCATTCGACTCCAGCAGCTTCATCTCCGCTACTTCAAGCGATGAACCATATTTTTTCAGCAATTCATGCATCGGTTCATCAAAGGGGACAACCAGCTGGAAATCGTGTGCCCCATAGAACAGGGGAGCATGGCGATTACCGATTTCATAGGCAAGTTTCGACATCATCTTCGTATCGGCGCCTTCGACGATGATGCATTTCTCCGGCAAAATCGATACATAGATGAGTTCTTTCGTATCCTCGTTCAAAATCAAAATATCGCCTTCTTGCAGCCCATGGTCTGCCGTATGGTCGTCCAATTTGATGCCTATCTCTGTACCGCCTCTCGATAGCAAACGATTGATCCTTTTCCGCGATTCATACCAGTGGATTTCGATATAATCCTTTTTGAAAGAAGCGGTGTCCCTGTTTTTCATGTTCCCTATTACGTTTTCAATGATCAATTCAATTCCTCCTTAAAATAAAAATGGGAAGTTCATTTGCAAATACCGCAAAACCAGCGTAATGACAACTGTGCCCAACGCCATTGAAAAAGTGAAGCCGATCATACCGTGCCAATGCTTCGGCAATCTGCTGTTCACATATTCGGCGATGGGCGGACAGATGATCGCAGCCAGCACGGCTGTAAATACGATGATCCAGATCGAGGAGCCGAACTTCAAAACTAGTTGCGGCGCTGCCGAGACGATGCCGACAAAGCTCGGGAAAAAATCCTGTTCCATCCATCTGTCCCAATAAAGGTAAATGGCCATAGCGCCCGAAAGCCACCCGGCCAGCAGAATGCCAGGAAATAAACCAGTGCCATAGGAAACATGATACGGATTCAAAGACCAGGAAAGCAGGCTGCCGATAATCAGAAACAAACCGGCATACTCATTCCCGACGAACATCGGCTCAGAATAATCGGCCAATAAACGTCTGATGAAGAATCGGTTTGGGGAAGCTTTTTTCAATTGAGCGATCGTCATCTCACCCGGAATAACCGTGCTATTTGGCGCGCTTTCGACCAGCGACATCCAAGGAAGATAGAAACACGTCTGCAAAACGATGATTCCCCCGATCCACATCCCGGACACACTGCCGATCACTCCCGGCAAACCGTTGGCTAAACAAATAGATCGGATGAACATCGCAATCGGCGTCGAGAACAACGCCCCCAGTATACTGCCCGTCAATAAGGATTTCATATTGCCGCCGTACTTCAAGATCACGGCACCGGCAATGCTTACGTAAGGAATAAAGGTTGCTACCCATCCCGGCTCTTCGCTCCTGATATTCCCGAAAAGCACCGTAACGATCAGTAAGCTTAAAAATGATGCAGCAAAAAGCCACGGCCACAATTTCCCGTAACCGTACGTAATCGGCGTCAAACGGTACCTGGATTTCCTTTTGTCCAATTGATAGGCAAGAAGCGAACCGATCAGCAAACCGACACCGCCTAACAGCGATTTAAAGAAAAATGGTTCGGTCATGTCGCCGACCATCCAATAGAACTTCATGAGCGGGGATGTGATCATCTGATCCAACCAATACTGATAATCAAATAAGATGCGAGGCAATGCAGGTTGCAGCCAGATCATGGCATAATAAAGGAGCAATCCCCCTAAAACCGAACAACCAAACGCCAATGTGGGTCTCTTCGTTTTTTCCATCTCATCACCTCTTATCCATGGTAATATTCATCCACCAGATTCACTCTTTTCAAAAGTTCGATTTCTGCAAGCAGCTTTTCTGTCGCCAGATCGGCTACAATACTATGTTCCTCCCCAAATAATACCGCTCTTCGGGAAATTTCTTGCACCAAATCCAGATTATGCGTGGAGATGATCAACGTTTTCCCGGCTTTGTTTAACTGGATCAGAAAATTCACCAACCATCGCTGCGTTCTCGGGTCCAGACCATTCATGGGTTCATCAAGAACCAGCACATCCGGATTCAGAGCCAGTACGCAGGCAATGGCTACTTTTCTTTGCTCCCCACCGCTTAAATGGTAAGGCGATTTCTGCCGAAGCGCTTGGATGTCCAACAAATCGAGACAATCATTCACCCGCCTATCGATTGCGTCTTCGGACATCCCCATCTGTCTAGGGCCAAAAGCAACCTCATCATAGACGTCAGGACAGAATAGTTGCGTATCCGAATTCTGGAAGACGAACCCGATTTTTTGGTGAAACGACTTGGCAAAAGCGGGTTCTTGCATCTTTTTTGCTGTTATTTCTTGATCGTTGAACGTATATACGCCGCTATCAGGTGATACAATCCCATTTATCACCTTCAACAAAGTCGACTTGCCGCAACCGTTTGGTCCCAGTAAGGCGATTGCCTCCCCTTTTTTTATCTGCAGATTTATATTTGTTAATGCCGGGCTACCCGCATAAGCATAGGACACACTGTTTAATTCAATCATGATAGACTCCCCTCAAATGACAAAAAATAAAAAGATAATACCGGCGTCGAGCATAGCACCCAATAAGTCACCGATGCCCATTTTAAATTTATGACCCCCATAATATTCACCGGTGAAGCCGCGGCATTCCATCGCATTTTGCATGTCTTCAGCCATTTCCTTCGATTTGATGAAGGTCGTTCCGACAATGCCTGAAAGGGAAGCATACTTGCTGTTGTCTCTGCCGACTGACCTTAAATTTAATGCCTGCAGCATATTCAAAGCAAAGTCACCCAACAGCACCAAGTATTTCAGCGTGATATCCAAGACGAAAATAAACATATCCGGAACAAAGAAGCTTTTTAAAACACCGACGATGGCGTTCCAATTTGTCGAATGGGACAGGATGTTCACCGCTAAGATGTTCGCAAATACTTTACTTACCAATAACAGACTATTGAAGAAATCCCCCCAAATAGCTGCCGGCAAGAGAACAAGCGCGGAAAACAATGTTGCCGCACAACTTACCTTCAGGATTCCTACAATCATCCTGACTTCCATCAGACTGACAATGACGAGCAAACAGACGATCACAGCCGTTACGAATAAAGGGCTTCTTGAAACGGAAAGCAAAACTACCAGCAACAACGTACTGAACACTTTTAAGGTTGCGCTTACCGGATACTTCGGCGCTCGGCTTGAAGTTTGCTCTTTTATTCTTGAAATGACCTTCAGTATCGACTGGACGCTTTTATCGATGAACGTATGCTTGTCTGATCGCAGCACATACGTTTCTTCTGTTAACAACCACTCAGGTATCTCTTTCATCTTTTTCCGACCTTCTCTTTTTTAAGCTGCCGATGATTTTAAAGGCAATGATTGAAATGGCGACACCGGCCACCGCTGATAAAAGATATCCGGCTGCATCGGATAAACCGGCGATTTTATAATCCGGCATAATCGTTTCAAAGCTGAAGCCATTTTTCAAACCTGCCGGTATGTACCCCAGCGCTTTCCCGTTGGCTACCGTATTTTGGATTTCCTCTTTCCCCCATTCCCCCCAAGCGGTACCTGTCGCCAAAAGTCCGAGCGGCGTCAAACAAATAAGCACTACGATCAAAGCATAGATGGCTCTGCTTTGTTTTTTTGTCTCTTCATGGATGATGCCCGGGGAGACTCTTTTGATAAATTTGTAAATTCCCACCGAAACCAGGGCTTCTACAATACCCACCACCAGCAGATGCGGAATGGTAACAGCCGGTATGGCGACCGACAGCGGATACGGGCTGTATAGCGGTTGACCCCTAGCATCCGTGAAAAGAATGGGCTGAATGCCGAATTCGACGGCTACACATAGGGCTGCAAGATTTAGTCCTAAATAGGAGCCCACGGCAATGCCAAAATATTCGCCTTTTTCTGTTTTCGCTTCAGCTTTGATCAATTGATAAATAAAATAGCCGGCAAAAGGCAACAGGAAGGCCAGATTAAAACAATTGGCACCAAAAGCTAAGATGCCTCCATCACCAAATAGTAAGGCTTGAATCAGAAGTGCAATCGTAATCGAGAGACACGCCGCATAGGGTCCGAACAAGAGTGCTATCAAGGTCCCTCCAACCGCATGTCCGCTTGTTCCCCCTGGCAGCGGTACGTTGAACATCATCAATAAAAATGTAAAAGCCGCCCCAACCCCGAGTAAAGGCAGCTTTGCTTTTGGAACTTCCGCTTTGACCTTTTTGATGGCTAACGACCAAATAGGAATCATAGCTGCTCCCATCAGTGACACTGGTCGATGGACTCAAATAATTGTCGGGAATATGCATGGCTACATTACCCCTTTCTTTTTACTCACTCAATGATTACAGTTTAAAAAAGTTGAGACAACCTTCAGCCACCTCAGAGACGGCCGCTATGACAACGCTTACATCATTTGGTAACTTCTAGTCACTTCATTTAGTCTACTGTTCGCACCTTCTTTTATTCATTATAACGAACAACCTATTTTGGCGCAAAAATTTGCGCTGGTTCAGTCCCGATACACTGGCCAACCAGTTCCTGCTGCAAAGCCTCTGGTGGACTTTCACACTATCATCCTCGCTGCCGCGCACAAAAAAGAATCCAGAAAATGATCATTTCTGGATTCCTTCGTATATTAATATTTTGCGTATTTCTCTTGAAGTTTAGGGATATCGGATTCTCTGCAGTACACAAAGTGTCCAGGAACGATTTCTCTCATTTTTTCTGCTTCGCCATTTTCTTCGCGCGGTACGTAAGTAAATCTTGTACGGTTGCGCTCGTACTCTGGGTCCGGTAACGGGATGGCGGACAGCAGGCTTTCTGTGTATGGATGCAACGGTTTGTTGTATACATCCTCGGCAGGAGCCAATTCTACCAATTTACCGAAATACATAACGCCGATGCGGTTGCTGATGTATTTTACCATCGACAAGTCATGGGCGATGAACAAGAACGTCAATTTTTGTTTTTGTTGTAATTCCATCAACAAGTTTACTACTTGCGCTTGAATGGAAACGTCCAAGGCTGAAATAGGTTCATCGGCGATGATCAATTTAGGGTTAACAGCCAATGCGCGTGCAATCCCGATACGTTGACGTTGTCCACCGGAAAATTCATGCGGATAACGGGATGAATGATCTTTGTTCAAACCTACCAAGTCCAATAGTTCCGCTACGCGCTGCGTCCACTTCTTTTTCATTGGAGACAAGGTTATGGATTTTCAATCCTTCAGCGATGATGTCGCGGACTTTCATACGTGGATTCAATGATGCGTAAGGATCTTGGAAGATCATTTGCATATCTTTTCGGAACGCCAATTGTTCCTTTCTGTCATGCAACGTATGGATTTCGGTGCCATCAAAGAAAATTTCTCCTGAAGTAGGGTCATACAATCGGATGATGGCACGGCCCGTAGTCGTTTTACCACAACCTGATTCGCCTACCAAACCTAACGTTTCGCCTTCATAAATGTCGAAAGACACATCGTCGACGGCGCGGACTTCATTTTTGGTCCCGACATTGAAATATTGTTTTAAATTTTTGACTTCCAACATTTTCTTTCTGTTCGATAAATCCTGCATTACATCAAACCTCCTTTCTCTGTGAGTTTCGGATCTATTTCCGGTTCGTCTGTTTTATGTTTTGCGACTTTTTCTTTATCCATCGTATCCATCTCTGCCAATTCATCTGACGGTTCCAAATGGATGCTTGCAAAATTCGCTTGGCGATTTTGGATTCCGATTGGAGGCGTCACTTTAGGTGCATCCGGGTGCAACAGCCAAGTGGCGGCTTGATGTGTTTCGGATACCTTGAAGAAAGGCGGATCATACATGGTGTCGACTTTCATCGCATATTCGCTGCGGGGTGCGAATGCATCTCCCTTTGGCGGTTCCAATAAATCTGGAGGCGTGCCGGGAATAGCATACAGCGTGCCGGCTGTGTCCAGCGTCGGCATGGAACTCAATAATCCCCATGTATACGGGTGTTGCGGGTTGTAGAAAATTTCATCTACTGTACCGACTTCAACAATCTTACCCGCGTACATGACGGCAACGCGGTCTGCAACATTGGCGACAACCCCAAGGTCATGCGTGATGAAAATGATGGAGGTTTTGATTTTTTGTTGCAAATCCTTCATCAATTCCAAAATTTGCGCTTGAATGGTTACGTCAAGAGCCGTTGTTGGTTCGTCTGCGATCAGAATATCCGGGTTACATCCCAATGCGATGGCGATGACGATACGTTGACGTTGTCCGCCAGAGAATTGATGCGGATATTGCTTCATTCTTTTTGCGGGTTCCGGAATCCCAACCAGTTTCAACAACTCTTCGGCTTTTTTATAAGCTTCCTCTTTGCTGACATTTTGGTGTTTCAGGATCGGTTCAGCGATTTGTTTTCCGATTTTTTGAGTCGGGTTCAATGATGTCATCGGGTCTTGGAAAATCATCGCGATTTCGGAGCCGCGAATTTTTTGCATTTCCTTTTCCGTCTTATGGACGATATCTTGGCCTTTGAACAAAATCTCCCCATGTTCAATGTTCGCATTGTTGGCAAGCAGACGCATGATGCTTCGGCTTGTTACCGATTTTCCGGATCCGGATTCACCAACGATGGCTAATGTTTCGCCGGGCTTCAGATCAAAGCTGACGCCACGGATTGCCTTGACTTTACCGGCATATGTATCAAAACTGATTTGCAAATCTTTTACTTCTAAAATCTTTTCCATCTGGTTACCTCCTAATCTCTCATTTTCGGATCGAATGCATCGCGCAGGCCATCAGCCAATAGGTTGAAGCTGATCATGATGACGCTCATGATGCCTGCTGGATACCACATCAAATGCGGCAAGAAACGGAATGTTTTGTATCCGTCATTGATCAATGTACCAAGTGAAGCATTTGGAGCCGGTATCCCAATCCCGATGAAGCTCAGGAACGCTTCGAAGAAGATTGCGGATGGGATGGAGAACATAACCTGAATGATGATGACACCGGCCAAGTTAGGCAAGATATGTCTGAATGCGATATTCATCGGCGATTGCCCCAAGGTGCGGGCAGCCAGGACATATTCTTGATTCTTCAGTTTCAAGGTTTGGGCACGGACAACGCGGGCCATGGATAACCATTCCGTCAATGCCAATGCGACGATGATAGAGGTAATGCCCGGTTTCAGAACCAACAGCATTAAGATTACGACAACCAGGTTAGGTACACCTGATAGGATTTCCAATATACGCTGCATGATGTTGTCCACTTTTCCGCCTAACCAACCTGAAATCAGGCCATAAACAACCCCGATAGTCAGATTGAACAAGGCTGCCATAAAGGCGATGAACAGGGATACACGGGTGCCGTATAGAACACGTGACATGAGATCACGGCCTAAGCTATCCGTTCCTAAGTAGTAATAAACATCCTCAGGGACGCCGGTAACCTCATATTTATCGATGCGCGTGCCGTTTTGATTGACTGTGCCATTCAAACCGTTGATGGACACGCCCGGAAGCTTGGGCGGCAAATTGGCATATTGGACAGTCTGCTCATTCGGATCATGCGGCGCGATAAACGGCGCCATGAAACTGGATATGCTGATGATCAACAAGATGACCAGGCTGAGCATCGCTACTTTATTCTTTTTCAGACGACGCCATGAATCGGCCATGAAACTTAATGAAGGTGCAGATATTTTTTCATTATCTTGCATCGACGCTTCGGTTGCAGGGGCGAATAAATCTTTTGTGATTTCAGGCATATTCTGGTTGTTTTGTAATTCCGCTTCGCTCATTAAGCTTTTCCTCCTTCTGAGGCAACCCTGATACGAGGATCAATGATTCCGTATAAGATATCCACTAATAAAATAACAACAACTAACATGGTGGAATACATCATCGTTACACCCATGATAGTCGGGTAATCGTTAGTCAAAATCGATTTTACGAATTGTTCCCCGATACCCGGGATTGCATAAATGTTTTCCACTACCATTGAACCGGTCATCAATCCGACCGTCATTGGTCCGATGATCGTAACCAAAGGAATCAACGCATTGCGGATACCGTGTTTAAACGCTACTTCCCAACGGCTAAGACCTTTCGCTCTCGCTAATTCAATGTAATCACTGCCCAAGACATCGACCATTTCGGTACGCATGAACCGGGCCGAGTCGGCCAATGGCGAAATACACAAGGCTATGGTCGGCAATATGGAAGAACGAATACCATCGTTCCACAAAGCGATTGGAAGAACTTTCAACCAAACACCAAAGACCAATTGCAGTAATACAGCAAAAACGAAGTTCGGGATGGATCGTCCGATAATGGCAGTCAATGTCGCAACCGTATCAACCCAAGTCCCTTGCCTCATAGCGGCAATGACACCCAAGACAATCCCCAAGATTGTCCCGATGATAACAGCCTGAAGTCCAAGCTGCATGGATGGCCCAATTCTACTGCTCAATAATTCTGTTACCGGCGTATTGTTGAATTGGAAAGATACTCCCATATCCCCGCGTAATAATCCGAAAATATAAACGCCGTATTGCACCAAAATAGGTTTATTCAACCCGTATTTTTCGTTCATGATAAGAATCTGTTCTGCTGATAACTTGTCTTGGTTACTATAAGGTGTACCAGGTAAAGCCTTCATCAGAAAAAAAGTTATCGATGCAATCAAAAACAAGGTAACCAACATATATATGATTCGTTTACCGATGTACTTTGCATAACTTTTCATCGTTTGTCATCCTCCATTAAAAATAATTTTGTAAATAGCACTTGATAGTATATCATATTCAAATATACAAAAAAGAAAAGGAACACAAAATTAATCAATATTTTAATTGAGTTTTCTTTCTTTTTTTTGTACATTTAAATGTAAGAAATCCAAAAGGAGCCTAGACAGATGAACTTCTCAAAAAAAAATGTGCTCATTGCATTAGTCATTGTCGCAATTGCATGGGGCATTCAATTTATAAAATCCGGATCCATTGGATGGATTGAGACGTCGAATATTACGTTCACGTTGGCAGGGATCTTTTTGATAATCGGTCTTTCCGGACTGGTATTGGCTTCTGGATCATTTGATTTTTTCCATTACAGTATGAGAAAAACCTTCAGAAAAACAAAAAAAGATAGTGAACACGAGGAATCCGTGAACCCTCATGCCTTGTCGGCTTCGGTCGGAAAAAGTTATCGCGATGTCCTGACAATCGGCGTCATATTGTTGATCATCAGCATTCTTTGTCTATGGGACTACCTACTTTAAATAAAACATCCATCTGGCACATATTTCATCTGCCAGATGGATTTTTTATATTTTCTTAATTATTGCGCGTTTTGAGCGCCGGCATTAGAAGCCCATTTGTATGAGTATTCAGCCCCAACTAAGTGTTCAGCTAAATCTGTAACATATGATTTTTGCAATACTGCGTAAGAACGTTGATAAAGAGGTGCAATTCCTGCATCTTCCATCAAAATCTTCTCAGCTTGCAATAAATTAGCCCATCTTGCATCAAGGTCAGCAACATTTGTGCGTGCTGCATCAATCAATGCGTCATATTCTGCATTGGAGTATCCTGATTTGTTGTTGCCGTTTTCTGTTTGGAATAGTTCCAAGAAGTTGATTGGGTCAGCATAGTCAGCGCCCCAGCCAGCTAATTCGATATCGTATGTACCTTTTGTATCAGCTTCTAAACGAACTTTGAATGGTACGTTACGTAAAGTAACAGTCAAGCCAGGCAAGTTTGTTTGCAATTGGCTTTGCAGGAATTCAGAAGAACGTTTTGCGTTTTCTGTGTCATCACTCAATAATTCAAGTTCGACTGCATCAACACCCAATTCAGCCAATCCTTTTTCCCAATAGCTTTTAGCTTCTGCAGCGTTGAAGCTCAACAGGTCGCCATTTTCTGTGCGGTAATCTTCGCCTGTAGAAGGATCTAAAGCCAATCCTTTCGGTACTAAACCGTTAGCAGGGATGGATCCGTTTTGCAGAACAACGTCAGCATAAGCTTGTTTGTCGAAGGCCATTGCCAAAGCTTTGCGGATGTTCGCGTTCTTTAATGCCGGGTTATCTCTTTGTTGGTTGAATTTCAAGTAGAATACTGATGATGTAGGCATTGTGTGCAAGTCAGGATCGCCAGTTTTTTGGGTAACATATTCACCCGTTAAAATCATGCGGTCGATTGCGCCTGTATCATAAAGGTTCAAGGCTGTTGACGTTTCTTTGATGACTTCGACATTGATAGCATCTAAGTTGACTGCATCTGCATCCCAGTAGTCTTTGTTTCTTTCGTAAGTCCATGAAAGGCTTGCTGCATCCCAGTTTGCCAAGACGAATGGTCCGTTGTACAACAATGCATCGCTGCTCAAAGCGTATTTATCGCCTTGTTCTTCAACAAATGCTTGGTTTTGCGGGAAGAACATGGCTAACGTCAATATATCCTTGAAGTAAGGCACTGGGCTTGCCAATGTAACTTCCAACGTTTTTTCATCAACGGCTTTAACTCCCAATTCTTCAGGTTTCTTATCGCCTGCCATGATTTCAGTAGCGTTGGCAACGACACCGTCCATCATGTACGAGTATGAAGCCGCAGAAGCTGGATCGACAAGTTTACGCCATGAATAGACGAAGTCATCGGCCGTAACAGGTTCTCCGTTGGACCAGTTTGCATCATCGCGGATCTTGAAGGTGTAAGTCAGGCCATCTTCGCTTACCGTTGGATCTTCTGCTGCCATACCTAATTCGACAGTACCATCCAACCCTTGACGATATAACCCTTCATTTACGTTGCTTAACGCAGTAAATGCAACAGTATCTGTAGCTTGTACAGAATCCATTGAAGGGATTTCCGCGCTCTCGATCAAGTTGAGAACTTGACCGCTGCCTGCTGTCCCCGTTGCTGAAGAATCGGATGAATCAGCGGTATTGTTTCCGCCGCAAGCAGCCAATACCAAAGCAGAACTTAAAGATAATAATACTAAAGCTGATAATTTCTTATTGCCCATTAATATTTCCCCCATCCTTACAATTTGCTATAATTTCTATAGTAAGGTTAATTATAATTGTGTGTGAAATTAAAATCAAGTTTGACTTTTTAAGAAATTGATTAAAATTCGCTAAATTTATTCATATTTATAAAGATAAATCGGCAATATAGCGTATTTATACCTTTGTTGACAAAAAGTATATTCCACGCTCCACAAACAAACTTTATCGCAAGCGTTACCAAAGATTGTTTTTAAGCCTTTCCCGAACCTAAACATTTGTTTGCAAATAAAACATAAATTTATATCTCAATAAGCTTACACGACAATTAAAATAATTCGATATTGCATTTTCATGAGAAAATAATGAAAGTTTTTATCAGATTACTTCATCAAACACTCGGCTTTGATTTTATTTTACGGTACAAGACGGAAACCGTATGCGCTTTAACGAGACAGGCATCCATCTCAGCCGGCTTTTCTTTCCCTTCAAGATAGACTCTATTGTCCTCCACCAGGATGGTATAGCACTGCTTTCCGAAGCGGAAGGTAGTGTCATTCTCGTTTCCGTTGATGATGACGATGAACTCCTTGGTTCTGTCCTTCAACGAAAACGCAACGATATTAAAACTTTGGCTGAGCGTTGTGAAGTGCTCTTCTATTTCGGTGGGTGTATGCAATCGGAACAGGTATTCCTTTTTCCTTAATGCGATCAATCCCTGGACATATTCAACAGACTGTTGATGCGTCGCTACTCTGTCCCATTCAAATTGATTGATCTCGTCGGAAGACTTGTAACTGTTCGGGTCGCCCTCTTTGGTCCTCAGAAACTCTTGCCCTCCGTGTATAAAAGGAATCCCTTGAGCCAAAAGGATGATGCTGGTTGCCAGCGTATGCCGCTTGATGCGTATTTCTTCAGTATCGTCCGGGTTGGAACGCAATAATTTGTCATACAGAGTCAGATTGTCATGCGCCTCCACATACTGGATGACCTGATCGGGTTCAATGTAGGTCCCATGACTCGGCAAATGCATGGCGCCTTTGATATTTCGTAATAACAGATCTTCCTGGTAATTTTTGCCGCTGATGAATCCTTTATCTTTTTCGTCCCCGAAGTCACTCCCTTTGAGGACGACACGGATGGAGTCGTTGAAATGGGCGATTCTTGGCATGTTTTCGGCATTCAATTGTATGGCCATCAGATTCTCCGCTAAAGGCGTCTGCATCTCCCAGCCCTCTCCTATCAGGATAATGGAGGGATCGATGTCATCTAAAGCATCCCTTATGGCATTCATCGTGGCGACATCATGAATGCCCATCAAGTCGAAACGGAAACCGTCGATATGGTATTCCTCTCGTCCAGTACGTAATGCTGTCGATGATGTATCTCCGCATCATGTACCTTTCCGAAGCCGTATCATTGCCTACGCCTGTCCCGTTCGCCAGCGTACCATCATGATTATAACGGTAATAATACCCGGGCACCGTCCGTTCCAACGCTTGTTCTTGCGGATCATAGACATGGTTGTAGACGACATCCATGATGATGCGGATGCCACTATCATGCAGCGCCTTGATCATCTGCTTCATTTCGGAAATCCTGATGAACGGATGAAACGGATCGGTGGAATAGGAGCCTTCCGGAACATTATAGTTCAAGGGGTCATACCCCCAATTATATTGCGGCTTCTCCAAATCGGTTTCGTCTACGGATGCATAATCGAACATCGGCAAAATTTGGACGTGCGTGATGCCTAAAGCAATCAAATAATCCAGCCCTGTGGTATATCCTTCGGCTGTTTTTGTGTTTTTTTCGGTCAATCCCAAAAACTTCCCTTTTTGCGTTATGCCGCTTGTCGGTGAGATGGAGAAATCACGGATATGCAGTTCATAAATGATGGCTTCTTCCGGAATGCCGAACGGGGGCATCCGCTCTCCCCAACCAACCGGATTTGTCCTGGCCAGATCGACGATGACCGTTTTTTCCCCATTCACAGTCGTTGCGCGCGCATACGGATCGACAGTGACTGACTCGTGGTTATTGAAGAACGTAACGCGATAGTTAAAGATGGTACCATGCTGATCGCCGGGCAAAAATATTTCGAATATCACCCTTGGGCTTCGCTGTCATTTTAAACGTTTGAGATGCGACAACAGCCTGGGCATCCGGAAAAATAAGCATTTCAACAGTCTGCGCAGTTGGCGCCCATATACGTAACATCGTCCCGTCAGATTTGTAGATTGCTCCCAATTCCCCGTCATAGGCAAAGGTATCATCAAAATAATCCGATCTGACAAATCGGAACATCTCTTTATCGATTGTTTCACCATCACGCGAATCGGAAAAAAGTTCCTGAAGTTCATGTATCTGAACCCAGTTTTGGAAATCCTCTATCATTGCTGATCACCTTCCCCTGTCATCCCTAGTATACCAATTATGGCGCTTACTGGTGTACTGAAATGACTGCATAAAGGGAGAACGAAAGAGTGCGCTTGCCGAAAATAAATATGGCGAAATGCCAAGGAAAGGAGCTAGCTCAGGAAAGACTTGTAAAGGAGTTACTATCCGGGATTCCGGGATCGACGACGACAGGCAAAATAATCGGATATCTGAATGCATTCGATTTTCCGAACGTCAGACCTTTAGTCTAACTTACCGAATCGGCGACAAGCACCTATCCGGTCATTTTAGCTCTGGCGACCAAACCGATGTGGAATAAACGCAAAAAATTTGGAGCTGCCTCAAAATGAGACAGCCCCTCAAATGATCATTATTTCAGCGCTGCATGGATGGTGATGCCGCTGTTATCTTTGAAGATGAGCGTTTCATCAACGCTTTGATACGGAACAGCATGTTTCTCCAACCGCTCTTTTAAAGCGTCCAGTTCGGCTTTACTCGGCAGCAACCAAGTGTAATAAGCCAGCCCCGTCTGTGTTTCTACTGGTGCCGGGAGGTTTCTGCCGGCCCAAACATTGGAACCGATATGGTGGTGGTAATTACCGGATGCAAAGAACTTAGCCTGTCCGAAGAAATCGGACTTCAATTCGATGCCAAGCACATTCACGTAAAAATCTTGGGTGCTTTCCAGATCATGGACGGTTAAATGCACATGGCCCATTTTTGTTCCTGACGGGATGCCGGCAAATAGTTTTTCCATCGATTGAACCACGCCCTCTGTGTCCATCGCAATGGTGATGCCTTCAATTTTCCCATCGGGACGGATATCCCATTCTTCCATCGGTTTGTCACGATAGATTTCGATGCCGTTCCCTTCAGGATCGTTCAGATATAATGCTTCACTGTAGCCATGGTCGCTTGCGCCGCCCAGATCATATTTATTCGTCACCAGATGGTACAGCATTGCGCCTAAGTCGCCTCTTGTCGGCAAAAGGATCGCCAGATGAAAGAGTCCGGCAGTCCGTGTACGGCTGCTTGCTTTCGGTATTTCAACCAGTTCAACCAAGGGTGCATTATCCGATTTCACGCCCAATACAGTGGCATGCGCTTGTTTTTCCAGTATATCCAATCCGATGGCTTCTTGATAGAAAGTCGTCATCTTCTCCAAATCGTTCACTCTCAGTACAACTTTACCTAATTCCCAATTGTTTGTTTTATCCATTTTTTTCCCTCACCTTTTCAAAAATAATCTTTCTTTTTCAACCAATAGATTGTGACGATGCATATGATTACCGTCAATATAGCGGTTATCCAAAACCCGGCAGGATGATTCCCGAACGGAAGGTTGACATTCATCCCCCAAAAACCTGCCATGATGGTGGGAATGGTCAACACGATTGTGATTGACGTCAATACTTTCATGATGTTGTTTAAATTGTTTGAAATCACACTCGAGAAAACTTCGCTGAGCTGATCGATCATCTTGCTTGATTCGATTACCATTATATCCGCCTGATTGGAGATGTTGATGACATCGCGCAATAATTCTTTGCTCTGCGGATCACCGTAATCTAGATTTTGTGCCTCTATATCCATTATCAAAGGGTGATTTTTTACGATGGATGTTTCGAAATAAACCAAGCTTTTATGGATGGCGATCAGCTTGTAGAAATGTTCATTGTGTGTCGAACTGGTGATCTTGATCTGCAGATCTTCGATAGTGCGATCGATTTCTTTTAAATAATGTACGAAGCTTTTTGTCAATTCCCACAAGATGTTCAATACAATGTGTTGCTTTGTGACAGCCGGTTTGTCTTTGAATGATTTATTTTGCATGATCTGTTCCAAAAACACCGGCGTATCTTTGCAGATGGTGATGATGTTGTTCTCTGTCGTGACGATCGAAAGGGGAAAAGTATGGTATTCCGTATACTTGTCCTGAACAGCTTTTATGACGGGGAACAGTACGATAAGCAAATGCAGCTCCCTCTTGCCCGGAGTGATGACTGTTTCATGTCTGGGCACTTCATATTCGTCCAATGAATCCATGATATAATCTTTTGGCAAGCCGAATGTTTCCATCAGCAGCACCGTATCCACTTGAGATGGATCGGCAACATGAACCCAGTCTGCATGAATCCAATCGTTCGTCTCAACGTATATTCCCTGTTCGGTCAGGTTGAATGCTTTCATACCGATCTCCTCTTTTTCAATGGTTATGCCCAGCTAAAAAGCACTGATTCTATACCCTCAGCATAACCTATTTGCCCAAAAAGAAAAGAAAAATGCATCTCGAGCACCACGAACATTTTGTAAGTGAATCATGTAATGAGTATAGCGCCTATTTATCTTTATGTCAAACATAATCTATTCGAATATATTGTTTTCGAGATAATATCCGAAAAAGAAGAATTCCGAAAGAAGCACCTACTCTTCGATCATGAATTCTTCCAAGGTGTAGGCCAATTCGACATACGGATCATCCGTATACCAATGCCGGCTGCTCCCTAGGCAGGCGCAGTAATAGGAAATGCCCTTTTCTCTGTATAATTTCCGGAAATGGACGTGACCCATGATGCTATGCTTGATGGGATAGTCTTTGTAGAGCTGCATGTAGCTGCTGTTGCCGAGGAAGGCGTTATAGTAATCATACACTTTATGCGGCAGGGGGATGACAAACTGCGGATGCGTCACGACATGCGTCATGAAGATGATTTTTCTGCCTGCAACATGGTCCAGATCTTGTTTCATTTCCTGGTACATGTCTTCCGCGACGGAAACATCATCCTTTTGCCAATGGACGTATTCGCGGTCATTCCAACCGCCGACTTTCAGCTTTTTTTTGGAAAATTCATCCTTTGTGTATTTGCTGCTGCCGAATCCGTAATCGTACCAGCCCGGATTCCCGACCACTGCCCAATCATCCTTGAGCAATAACGGGCGGCCCACCGGATTTTCATCCCGTTCCTTGAACAAACGGTAAATTCTGTTGGTGTCTTCTTCGTGGTTGCGGATCGACCAAAAGTCATGGTTGCCTGGCACAAAAAGGATTTTGGACACGTCATGGTTCTTCATGTTATCCAAAAACTTGAACGTATCGTGATAGTCGGAAGAAACATCCCCCGCTAACAGCAACAGATCAATTTCCTGATTATAGAGCAGCTCCGCCAGCAGATGGTCATAGGTCTGAC
Organism: uncultured Carnobacteriaceae bacterium; assembly: GCA_963730595.1. Classification (GTDB taxonomy): domain Bacteria; phylum Bacillota; class Bacilli; order Lactobacillales; family Aerococcaceae; genus Trichococcus. The sequence goes on along the minus strand of CAVSSJ010000013.1, from coordinate 53,969 downwards.
CGGGGGCTAATTTTTTTCTGTTTGAATCGATGTGCAGATCAGAAATGACCCCTATCTTCATTGCGGTTTCCCCCTCCTTCTTAAAGCGCCTCACTTATAGCCTTCTGTTCACCACTAGTATAGCATAGGAACCGACTGCCATTATCCGAAATGCTTCGTCGCCTAATATAGATCGATGCTTGCCCCTATTCACCTAAAAAATTGCTAATAAAAAAGAAAAGTATGATGAATGTTTTGGGAAAAAGCGATCAACCGGCCTTCGCCGGGAATTTCAGGACGTTTGCTTCGATTATTACCGGTGAGGCGGCCTCGCCGGGAATTCAAGGACATTCGCTTCGATTATTTCCGGTGAACCGGCCTTCGCCGATAATTCCATGACGTTTGCTTCGATTATTACCAGTGGACCGGCCTTCGCCGGGAACATCAGGACATTCGCTTCATTATTATCACGGAATGCCCCAAATAAGAAAAGCATCTGGGAAAACAACCCCGATGCTTTTCTTATAAATTATTTTGTGAAAACGTCTGTCAATGGAGGGACAACTTGCTTTTTACGGGAAACGACACCCGGTAAGTTTGCCGTATTATTTTCAAGTTTAACACCAAAGGCTTCTTCGACAGCATCCAATGATGAGCCGATAGCCAACAATGCAGAATCGCTATCGATGATGTTTGTGATGACCAGCAGGAACAGATCATAGTTTTCCGTTTGGTTGGCTGTTGCCATTGCCTCTGAAAGCTCCGCCTGCCGCGATAGGACATCTTGCACGTCGACCGTGTTCACTTGTGCGATGCGCACGTTTTTGTCGCCCATCGGGAATGATTTGGCATCCAGCGTCAATAGCTCGGCTACCGTTTTCGTTCCCAAGTTGGTTCCCGCCTTCAGCATTGCCAATCCATATTCCTCCATGGCAATGCCTGCGATGGCAGCTAAAGCTGTGGCAGCCTCCTTGTCTTCCTCCGTGCAAGTCGGGGATTTGAACAACAGGCTATCCGAAATGATGGCAGATGCCATCAAGCCGGCCAAGTCAGCGGGAATGGCGATATTTTTTTCTTTGAACATCTTGTAAAGGATCGTGTTTGTGCAGCCCACTGGCTCCGCTCTGTAGTAAAGAGGATTTGCTGTTTCGAAATTAGCGATGCGATGATGGTCGACTACTGCGTATACTTCAACATCTTTGATATCCGCAACGCTTTGCTGCGCTTCGTTGTGATCGACCAATACGACAGTATCGGTTTCGTTTGCTGCAGTCTCAATCACACGGGGAGCCTTCACATTAAATTTTTCAAGTGCATAAGCCGTTTCTTCATTAGGAAGTCCTAACGCGACAGCTTCCGCTTCCATTCCGGTTTGATTCAAAAGATAGGCATAGGCGATAGCAGATGTAATCGCATCTGTATCAGGATTTTGGTGTCCGAAAACTAATAGTTTATTCATTTTATTCCCTCTCTCTTCCAGTATCTTAAATAATCATAATAAAAAAGAAAGAAAAGAGCAATGGAAATTCTCTTTTCTTTCAGAAAAACTCATCTATTATAGGCTCAAATACCCTTTGTAATCTTCTGTATGCAATAATTTTCTGGCATTTTCCACACGTTCTGCCGTGGGGGGATCGATGCCTTCCAATTGGTAAGGGATGCCCAATGTTTTCCATTTATATACGCCCATCTTATGGTAAGGAAGGATTTCCACTTTGACGATGTTCTTCAGCGTCTTAAGGAACGCGTCCAGACGGATCAGGAATTCATCGTAGTCGGTACGTTCCGGTATCAAGACATGACGGATCCAAACCGGTTTGTTGATGTCCGACAGGTACTTAGCCAATTCAATGATGCTTTCGTTCGGCCACATAGTCAGTTCCTTATGTTTTTGGCTGTCGATGTGTTTGATGTCCAACAGCAATAAATCGGTGACTGCCATCAATTTTTCGAATTGGCTGAAAAATGGTTCATCATAAGTGAACGGCAAGCCGCACGTATCCAATGTCGTGTGCACGCCTTGCGCTTTTGCTTTCGTGAACAGTTCGATCAAGAAATCGATCTGCAGCAAGGGCTCCCCTCCACTGACGGTGATGCCGCCTTTCGCGCCCCAGAATGGCTTATATTGTAAAGCGAGTTCCAATAATTCATCGGAAGTCATTTCATTGCCGCCGCCGATATTCCATGTATCCGGATTATGGCAGAACTGGCAACGCATCCGGCAACCTTGCATAAATATAATAAAACGGATTCCTGGACCATCAACCGAGCCGAAACTTTCCGTCGAATGCACAAATCCTTTTAAAGGTTCAGTCATTTCAAAAACTCCTTTGTCTGTTATTTCTTATACTCATTGTATATCGTCTAAGGAATATTTCCTATCAAAAGAAATGAAATTTCATTTCCTTTGATAGAAAACGGATGAATCCGATGATTCATCCGTCCAGTTGATACGATAAAGTTTTTTAAAGCTGGATTACATCATTTCGTGCATTGTACGGTTGATAACGTCCATTTGTTGTTCACGAGTCAATTTGATGAAGTTAACAGCATAGCCAGAAACACGGATTGTCAATTGTGGGTAGTTTTCTGGGTGATCCATAGCGTCAAGCAATGTTTCACGGTTGAACACGTTAACGTTCAAGTGATGTCCGCCTTTAGCTACATAGCCGTCCAACATTGTTGCAAGGTTTTCTTTTTGTACATCTTCTTCACGGCCTAAAGCTTTAGGGATGATTGAGAATGTATTAGAGATACCATCCAATGAATATTTGTAAGGGATTTTAGCAACTGAAGATAAGCTTGCTAATGCGCCATGTGTATCTCTTCCGTGCATTGGGTTAGCGCCTGGTGCGAATGGTTCGCCGGCTTTACGTCCGTCAGGAGTGCTACCTGTTTTCTTACCATAAACCACGTTAGAAGTGATTGTAAGGATTGAAGTTGTAGGAATTGAATCACGGTAAGTATGGTGTTTCTTAACTTTAGTCATGTATTGTTTCAACAAGTCGATACCGATTTGGTCAGCGCGGTCATCGTTGTTACCGTATTTAGGGAAGTCGCCTTCGATTTCGAAGTCAACAGCGATACCGTCTGCATCGCGGATCGGTTTAACTTTAGCGTATTTGATAGCTGAAAGTGAGTCGATTGTCACTGAGAAGCCAGCAACACCAGTTGCCAATGTACGGATAACGTTTGTATCATGTAATGCCATTTCCAAAGATTCGTATGAATATTTGTCATGCATGTAGTGGATAACGTTCAATGTATTCACATACAACGCTACGATCCAGTCCATCATAACATCGAATTTTTCAGCAACTTCATCGTAATCAAGATATTCTGAAGTGATTGGTTGCAATTTAGGTCCGACTTGTTTTTTCTTCGTTTCGTCAACCCCGCCGTTGATTGCGTAAAGCAATGTTTTAGCTAAGTTAGCACGAGCTCCGAAGAATTGCATTTGTTTACCGATTCTCATTGCGGATACACAGCAAGCGATACCGTAGTCATCGCCCCACTCAGCAATCATGATATCATCATTTTCATATTGGATAGCGCTTGTTTCGATAGAAACTTTCGCACAATATTTTTTGAATCCTTCAGGTAATTTAGTTGACCATAGAACTGTCAAGTTTGGTTCTGGAGCTGCGCCCAAGTTAGTCAATGTATTCAAGAAACGGAAGCTGCTCTTTGTTACCATTGAACGGCCGTCTAAAGCCATACCTGCGATTGATTCAGTAACCCATTGTGGATCTCCTGAGTATAATTCTTGGTATTCTGGCGTACGTGCAAATTTAACCATACGTAACTTCATAACGAAGTGGTCAACGATTTCTTGCGCTTCTGCTTCTGTCAATGTTCCGTTTTCCAAATCGCGTTGGATGTAGATGTCTAAGAATGTAGATGTACGTCCTAATGACATTGCTGCACCATTTTGTTGTTTAACAGCCGCTAAGTAACCGAAGTATAACCATTGGAAAGCTTCTTTAGCGTTTGTAGCAGGTTTTGAAATATCGAAGCCATAGATAGCGCCTAAATCTTTCAATTGTTTCAAAGCTCTATATTGTTCGCTGTACTCTTCTCTTAAACGGATAACGTCGTCTGTCATTGTGCCGTCGCCGATGTTAGCGAATTCTTTTAATTTTTCTTTCATCAAATAATCAACACCATATAATGCTACACGACGGTAGTCACCGATGATGCGTCCACGTCCGTATGCATCTGGTAATCCAGTGATGACGCCGGTAGTTCTTGCTGCGCGCATTTCTGGTGTGTAGGCATCGAATACGCCTTGGTTATGTGTTTTTCTGTATTCACGGAATGCAAATGAAATTTCTGGGTCAACTTTGTAACCAGCTTCTTCACATGCTTGTTCGCTCATGCGGATACCGCCGAATGGCATCAAGCTGCGTTTCAATGGTTTTTCAGTTTGGAAACCAACGATTTGCTCTTTATCTTTGTTCAAGTAGCCTGCTTCATGCGATGTGATAGTAGATACAACTTTTGTATCCATATCCAAAACGCCGCCAGCTTCTCTTTCTTGTTTCGTCAAATCCATTACTTGATCCCATAATTGAGTAGTTGTTTCAGTCGGGCCTTCTAAGAAGCTTTCGTCGCCTTTATATTCAGAGTAGTTCTTTAAAATGAAATCTCTTACATCGACTTCTTCTTTCCAAGTTTTGCCTTTAAACCCTTGCCATTGTTCCATTATATTTATTCCTCCTCGAAGTGCTTGCACATTGTGATATGTGTAACAGGTTTCTACATGAATATTATAACACGTACCTAGGAAAGTGCAACAACTATCAAACTATTTTCGGTATTTTTTAAATTTTTTTTTGGAATATCCTGTGAAAACGTAATGAATAAGGCTTTTTCAAGGGTTGGGCTGTTTATCTAACTATCTAATTGTTAGTGAATGTTTTACTATTCGACCGAAACTGTTACATTCAAAAAGCGGAAACTGTGTTATTACACAGCCTCCGCTTTTTGAAATTGTTTATAACAGAATATTAGAGTATTCTAATTTGTGAAAAATTATACGCTTTTTCGACGCTCATTACTTCGCCGTCTATTTTCTCATTGATGGCGAAGCTGCCGTTGGCATATCTAGGGCTGAACGGCACTTCTTTGCTCTCAGCCTGTATGTCTGCGCCGTTGGTTGTATGGATGATGTAGGTGTTCGGCTGTTCCAGCGAACTATCCATGTAGATGATGCGATGCGGTTTTGCCTTTAATTCCTTCAGGAGCATCAGCCCTCGTTTGGCCCTTCCTAATGGCGGTACTTCTCCGGACTTGAATCTCTTGATGTTCCCTCTTTGGGTGATGATCAGGATAGGGTAGTCTTCATTTTGTTCCGTGAAGACCGCTCCACCGACGACGAAATCGCCCGTTTTCAAGTTGATCGATTTTACGCCGCTTGCCCGCGTACCGATTGTAGGGACTTCGCTGACGGGATAGCGCAATGCGAATCCGAAATGGGTAGCCAACAAAATTTCATAGTTCGTTTTTTCATCCAGGTAATGAAGGGAGACGATTGCGTCCGTTTCGTTTTTCATTTTCATTGCGACGCTCTTTTTGTTCCGGTACCCTCTGAACGTCGTAAACTCATTGAGATTGGTTTGCTTGATCAATCCATCCTGCGATACAAACAACACCGTTCCGGTCGCTTCGGTATGATGCTTCATTATAGTGACACTGATGATTCGTTCATCCGCGGCGAAAGGAATATTTTGGGATAGATGATGCCCGATGTCCTTCCATTTCAATTCAGGCAATTCATGTATCGGAAAATGCAGATAATCGCCTTTATTAGTGAACAGGACGACAGCATCCAGCGTGGAAGCTTTCCCGATGAATAATGGTTTATCCCCTTCGCGCAACGCTACCTCTTCGATTGCCGAGGCAGAGAACGAACGGACGCTCGTGCGTTTGTAATAGCCTTCTTTCGTCACGACAACGATGACTTCTTCGTCCGGCACCAGAATTTCGGTATCGATCTTGATTTCGTCGATTTCAGCCTGTACGCTGGAACGGCGCGGGTTTGCATATTGTTTTTTGACGGCCGTCAATTCGTTTTTCATGACCGAATACAACGTCTTATCATCTTTCAGTATGCTTTGATACATGGCCACTTGCTCGTTCAAATCCATTTTCTCATTCTGCAGAGCGGTGATGTCCGTATTGCTCAAACGGTACAATTGCAGGGAAACGATCGCTTCCGCTTGTATTTCTGTGAAGGCATAACTCTTCATCAAATTTTGTTTCGAATCTTTCTTATCCTTACTGTTGCGGATAAGTTGGATGACTTCATCAAGGATGGAGATGACCCGGATCAAGGCATCCACAATGTGCAGTCTTGCTTCTGCTTTTTTAAGGTTGTATTTCGTCCGTCGCGTGATGACCTCTTTTTGATATTTGACGTAGGCTTTCAGGATTTGGTGCAGCCCCACTTGTTTCGGACGGCGCTCATCGATTGCGACCATATTGAAATTATAGTTCACTTGCAGGTCGGTGTTTTTCAACAGGTAATTCAGGATGCCTTCCGCATTTGCTTCCTTCTTCAATTCGACGACGATCTGCAGGCCGGTCCGGTCAGATTCATCACGGACTTCCGAGATCCCCTCGATTTTGCGGTTGATGCGGATGTCATCCATCTTTTTGACGAGCGTCGCTTTATTTATTTCATAAGGGATTTCCGAGATGATGATCTGTTGCTTTCCGCCGCGGATTTCTTCGATCCTGGTTTTGGAGCGGACGATCACTTTCCCTTTGCCCGTTGTGTAAGCGTCCTTCAGGCCTTCCAAGCCTTGAATCATCGCTCCGGTCGGGAAATCGGGGCCTTTCACGTACTTCATCAAATCATTCAGGGTAGCATCCGGATGGGATATCAAGTGCAACGTCGCATCGATGACTTCCCCCAAATTATGCGGCGGGATATCCGTCGCATAACCTGCAGAAATCCCGGTTGCGCCGTTCACGAGCAGATTGGGATATTTTGCAGGCAGGACGGTAGGCTCTTCATCGGTGTCATCGAAGTTCAGGACGAAATCGACCGTTTCCTTGTCGATGTCGCGCAACAGCTCCGCCGATATTTTGGATAGCCGCGCTTCGGTGTAACGCATGGCTGCGGCCGAGTCGCCGTCCATGCTCCCGTTGTTCCCGTGCATCTCTATCAGTTCTTCGCGCATTTTCCAGTCTTGGCTCAACCGCACCATCGCTTCATATACGCTGGAATCTCCATGCGGATGATAGTTACCGATAACGTTACCGACAGTCTTGGCCGATTTACGGAAACCCTTTTCGGAAGTATTGCCCGCCACAAACATCGCATACAATATCCGTCTTTGAACGGGTTTTAGCCCATCGCGAATATCAGGCAAAGCACGATCTTGGATGATGTATTTGGAATAACGGCCAAAACGGTCGCCCATCACATCTTCAAGCATTATTTCTTTGATTTCTTGATTATCCGCCATATTACTCTTCACCACTTTCAAAATCTAATGCTATCTGCTCAATCTCGTGTTCCGATGACTCTTGCTTCTCGATAGCCTCTTTCTTTACCTGCTCCTGCATATGTGCCTGACCATCCTCCGTTACGATTTCGGATGAACCTTCCTCCAGGATGCTCTTTTCGTCTTCCATGGAAAATTCGACATGCTTCTCAATCCATTTACGGCGCGGTTCGACTTTATCGCCCATCAGGGTGGTCACCCTGCGTTCCGCTTGCGCTTTGTCATCGATGAGGACACGGATCAGCGTTCTCGTATTCCGGATCCATCGTTGTTTCCCAAAGCTGGTCCGCATTCATTTCACCCAACCCTTTGTAGCGTTGCAGGATATAGCCTTTGCCGATGATATCGATTTTGGCGGCAAGCTCTTTTTCAGTCCAGGCATACTCGATTTTTTCGGATTTTCCGATCCCTTTTGAAACTTTATAAAGCGGCGGTTGCGCCAAATAAATCTTTCCGGCATCCAACAGCGGCTTCATATAGCGATAGAAGAAAGTCAACAGCAGAATCTGGATATGCGCACCATCCGTGTCCGCATCGGTCATGATGATGATTTTATCGTAGTTGCTGTCCTTGACATCAAAATCGGCGCCGACCCCGGCCCCAACGGTATGGATGATGGTGTTGATTTCTTCATTCTTCATAATATCCTGGATGCTGGCGCGTTCGGTATTGACGACTTTCCCTCGCAACGGAAGGATCGCCTGGAATTTGCGGTCCCTTCCCTGTTTCGCGGATCCGCCGGCGGAATCTCCTTCGACCAGGAACAATTCATTTTTCTTCGGATTTTTGCTTTGGGCGGGTGTCAGTTTGCCGGAAAGCAGGGATTCGTTCTTTTGGCGTTTCTTGCCGTTCCTTGTATCTTCCCTTGCCTTGCGGGCGGCGTTTCTTGCCTCTCTCGCCTTCAAGGATTTCCGGGCAAGCATTTGTGCCGTTTCACCGTTCTCGATCAGGTAATAGCTTAATTGCTCGCTGATCAGACTGTCGACGGCCGCTCTTGCTTGCGGAGTCCCCAATTTTTCCTTTGTTTGCCCTTCAAACTGCAACAGGTTTTCAGGGACACGTAAAGACAAGACGGCCGATAACCCTTCGCGGACGTCACTGCCTTCCAGGTTCTTATCTTTTTCCTTCAGCATGCCGATTTTTCGGGCATATTCGTTGAATGCTTTCGTTATGGCCGTTTTCGCACCGACTTCATGCGTACCGCCGTCCTTGGTCCGGACATTGTTTACGAACGACAAGATGGTCTCTGAATAGCCGTCATTGTATTGGAATGAGAACTCTACCTCAATGCCATCCGATTCGCCGCTGAAATAGACGATCTCATGCAACGTATCCTTTTCCTCGTTTAAGTAAGCGACAAATTCCTTGATGCCTTCTTCATAGAAAAAGGTCTCGCTTTTGTCGGAGCGTTCGTCTGTGAGCGTTATTTTTAAGCCTTTCAACAGAAAAGCCGATTCACGGAACCGCTCCGCCAATACATCATAGGACAATTGCGCGGTTCCGAATATTTCTTTGTCCGGCTGGAAATGGATCAGCGACCCGTTATCCTTCTGCACATTCTTTTCTTTGGAAAGTTTGCTTGCCGGCTTGCCGCCGTTTTTGAAAGACATCTTGTAGATTTCATTTTCTCTGATGACCGAAACGTCCAACCATTCCGATAGGGCGTTCACAACACTGGCACCTACACCGTGAAGTCCCCCCGAAGTCTTATAGCCGCCTTGACCAAACTTTCCGCCAGCATGCAGAACAGTGAAAATGACTTGGATGGTCGGCACTCCGGATGCATGCAAACCGGTCGGCATGCCGCGTCCGTTGTCTTTCACGCTGACACTTTGATCCTTATGGATGGTGACATCTATTTTATCGGCATAGCCTGACAATGCCTCATCTACCGCATTGTCGACAATTTCATATACTAAATGATGCAAGCCGCGTGCATCGGTCGACCCGATATACATTCCGGGTCTTTTTCTGACTGCTTCAAGCCCTTCGAGGACTTGAATGGAGTCATCATCATAATTAAATTCTTTATCTTGTGCCATGAAAAAACTCCTTCATATCTGTCCTTATACGAACATCTATTCTATCATACTTTAAAATGTCGACTTTGAAAAGAGTGAACTACCCCGGCTTACCTAAGCCTTATGGCTCTTAACGGTTGAAGTCAGAGCTTCTAGGGTTCTTGCGAACCCATTTAAGAAGGTTTATTGCCGTTAGGCAATCCTTATTCTTATGGGCGTATCCACTTCGCCCCTAGCGTATAGTCCGTTTAAGGACACAACGTTACTTTTACGCAAAATATTCAATGCGCCATTCACATCCGCGTTCACGACTCCACAGCTATGCTGGTACAGGCCACGTTTCATCCGTTTTCCTGAGAATACAAAATCTGTCGGATTGTCTACGTTGTATGTCGGAAGAATGTCCTGGTCGAAAAAGCTGGCCTTGCTTGTGTAGCTTTCTTCCTGTTTGACAAAACGAATGCCGTAAAAGGCACAGAGATAGGCCAACTTCTCTTTGAGATTGCCCAACGGCAGATTGACGAATTGTTGGTTGTTTTTCCTCCCTAAATTGCTGAATCGCTGGAAGGTTTCCGTATAGCCGATCACAAGTGTACCAATTTCCCTTTCAAGGCAGTAGTTGATGATGGTACGTGCCGTTTTCAGCACGTAATCATTCACTTGATTATTGCGCTTGCGGTACAAGGCATTTTGTTGATTGGTTGTGCGTTTCTTCATTCCCTGTTTATCCTTGATGGATTGGAGGCGTGCATTCCGGTTGTTGAACCATTGGTTGATGGCTTTAAGCCTGCGGCCGTCAATGATGAAGGATTCGCCGGTTGAGGTGACGCAAGTAGCCAAATTGTTGATACCTAAGTCGATTGCCAGTGCTTTGTTGGGATTCAACTTTCTTTGTCCTTCCTGTACGTGATACGTGTACTGGATTTCAAAGAACCTGGCACTTGCTTTCGGTATGATGCGGATTTCCTTGATGTTCTTATCCGCAAGGATAGGGGGCATAGAAATCGTGATTGGCTGATGGTCTTTCTTGAATTGGCTGCTGTATGGAAGGGTCAGTTGGTTGTCCTTTGTGCGTACAAATCCAATCACCAAAGTAATAAAACGGTTTTACGATAAATGCAACTAGTATCACGACCCTATAGGAAAAAAACATATAAAATGGTAAAATGATAAAGATTTGAAAATCTGATGTTTAGTTTCAACAATAGGAGTGAAGAAAGAATGACAGCATTCGTCATCATCCTTGCATACTTGTTGGGTTCCATCCCTTCAGGTATTTGGATAGGCAAATATTTTTACCACACAGATATCCGTGAACTCGGCAGCGGCAATTCGGGAACAACGAATACCTACCGCGTATTGGGCAAGAAAGCCGGAACAGTCGTATTGATCATGGATATTTTAAAAGGCTCCATCGCAACGCTTTTACCTATGTGGTTTGGATTGAGTATACACCCTCTTCTCATTGGTGTCATCGCGGCGATCGGACATACGTATCCTATTTTTGCCGGTTTTAAGGGCGGAAAGGCAGTTGCCACAAGCGCGGGAATCATACTGGGGTACAATCCGCTTTATTTTGCGATCGTCATGGTCTTCTTTTTGGTCTATCTTTATTTTTCCAGAATGGTCAGTCTATCCAGCATCTTAACCTGTCTGTCGGCCATCCTCATTTCCTTTTTATTCCGCGATTGGCCTCTGACCATCGTGACAGTTTTCTTGACGCTATTCATCGTCTACCGTCATCGTTCGAATATCGAACGGATCAAAAACGGAACCGAAAGTAAGGTCCCTTTTGGGTATAAAGCCAAGGAAAGCAAATAAACCAAGCAAACTAAAAAACAGAGAGTGCGACAAAAAGCGTTTAGACCCGAATCACTGGAGCGAATAAGCGGAGGATGGTCATGGACCAGCTGAGCATTATTCGTGAAGTGACGTCGGGTCTGCTTTTTGGAACACGTTTAGAGAGAGTGCGATAATTCGCGTTTAGACACCCGGACGTTGGAGCAACCGGCTTCCGTTCACTTCTTTTGTGAACGAAAGCAGGTTGCGAAACGGAAGTGGTGTCTGCGAATGAGAACACGTTTACGATTAATTGTTAGGTAATAGGTAGGAGGTAGATGATTAATTCATCTACCGACCTCTCACACCACCGTACGTACGGTTCTCGTATACGGCGGTTCAATAACTTAAGTATCTCTAACGCTCGTACAGAAGGACTAAGTCTTTTAGCCCCCACTGTGCGAGCGTTTTGTTTGGCAACGCCCAATGAAGAATTTCACTTCGTGAATTACGCCAATACCCTTTCCGGCTTGCAGCCATTTTCAGAGAATTATCATGGTCAATTCCTAATTTCCTCAACCATTTGTAGCGTGTAGACACTTTCTTCCATCGTTTCCAGATTAGTTGTCTGAGTCGGTGATGCAGCCATGATTTCAACCCTATGACGAATGATTTCATGAAGGCAATCTTGTAGTAATTAATCCAACCTATGGTTACCTGGTTAATTTCTTTTATGATTTCTTCGAACTCTCCGGGGCGTTTTCGACTGGTCAATTTTCTGAGTTTGCTTCGGATTCGTTGTTTGGCCGACCAACTAGGTCGGCAACCGACTTTCCCATGTGTTTATAGAGGTGAAATCCGAGGAATTTGGCTTTGGTGGGAGTTGTCACGCTGCTCTTTTCTTTATTCACTGTAAGGCGTAAGTCTTTTTCGACAAATGTTGTGACGCTCTCCATAACCCTTTCACCTGCTCGTTTGGTTTTGACGTAGATGACGAAGTCATCCGCATAGCGAACAAACTTATGACCTCTTCGTTCAAGCTCCCTATCTAATTGATGGAGGTAAACATTCGCCAGTAGTGGGGAGAGTGGACCACCTTGGGGTGTCCCTGATTCCGTCTCGGTATAATAGCCATGGTCGAGAATGCCCGATTTAAGAAACTTCCATATCAGTTTCATAACGATTTTATCTTGGATGTACCAATCCAGATTGTTCCGTAGCTTCTGATGGTTGATAGTGTCAAAGTAACTCTTCAAGTCGCAGTCAACTACTACACGGTAGCCTTCTTCATAGTACTGTTGTGCTTTCTTTACGGCTTGATGCGCACTTCGACCTTTTCTGAAGCCAAAGCTATTATTCGAGAAGTGCGGGTCGACAATTGGGTCCAACACCTGTAAAATCGCCTGTTGTACAACTCTGTCCAGTACACAAGGAATTCCTAACTGTCGTTTACTTCCATCCGGTTTAGGGATGTCTACTCTTCGAACCGGTTGTGGTTGATACGATCCGTCTTTTAGTTTCCTTATCAGATGCGGATAGTATTTTGCCATGTGTTCATCCAGTTCATCGACTGTTACTCCGTCGACTCCAGGAGCTCCCTTGTTCTTGCGAACCTTTTCTTTAGCTAACTCCAAATTGTGTCTATCGACCACTTGGTCGATTAATGAAATACCATCTTGTCTGTTCATATCTATGCTACGCCCCTACGCACTCCTACATACTCTTTTGCTTCCAGCTTATCCCTCTGTAGGTAGCCATCTTTCGGTCTATACCATGATGTTGTCTGCGTTGTTAGTGGCGTATCCACCTCCTTGATTTTCAAGATTATTATTGTTCGGCCCTTCGTAGCCATACGGTTACTACTATGGCCTCTGCTGACTTCTTATGGCAAGCTTTACTCCATGATTCCTCATGTCCATAAGACCTCCCCGGGTAAGAATGATAACCTTCCACTCATGTCACTGCCTCATTTACTGTAGGAGATTCGTGCAGTATAGGACTTTACTTTGTGATGCAAGCTCGTCCGCCTCCATTCAGCCTTATATGAGATTTCTGTCCGTCAGTGCGAGTGTTTGCGTCCGACTTCCTTCAGATTCCACCTCACGGTGGACACCCTTGTCATTCGCTAACAGTTCCTACTGCCAAGCCTGTAGTGGACTTTCACCACCGAGTTATCACCCATGCCGGGCGCACATCAGAAGGAGGCTAGGACTTTTGTCCCAGCCTCCTTTTTTGTCCTGTATCGGCATTGCTGATCGGATCTGCCGGGATTTAAAAGAATTCGATTTTGTGTTCTGCCGTGAATTTTTCCCCAGCATCCAGCGAATGGATGGCTTGTTTATTTTCGATGTCCCCATCTGAATTTGTAAAGTCGGCAAGCCCACACCACGGTTCAATGCAGATATACGTTGCGTCACTTTGATTCTTGGTCCAGATGCCTACGTAATCGAAGTTCTTGACCGTCATTTTCACACCATGGCTATCCTTGGTTGAAGCGAGCGTCAGGGTCATTGGCTGTCCGGTTTTGAAGATGATGGCATCATCGGCAAACAGGCCATGTTCCAGCGGAATATGATTTTGGTCCACCCATTTGCTGTCTTCTGCCGCGACAAACGGCCCCTGCAGGAAGATGCGTTCCCGTTCGATGGCAGGTTCGATGGTGATGGCGTAATCCGTGAACACCGTTTCCCCAGCCAACGGGACGTTGAACCCCGGATGTCCACCGATGGAGAAGAACATGGTTTTTTCATCCAAGTTCTTCACTTTATAGGTGACCATCAGTTCATTTTTGAAGAGCCGGTACGTTATCTGAAGCCCAAACAGGAACGGATAAACGGACAGGAAACGCTCGTTCGGCTGCAAAATGAACGTGATGCTGTCGGCTAGACGTTCATGGACATGAAACTTGCTGTCCCTCGCGAATCCGTGCTGCGTTAAGTGGAAGGGCGCACCTTTGTAGTGGTATGTATCTTCCTTTAATCGGCCGACTATCGGGAATAAGATGGGTGCATGCCTGTTCCATACTTTCTCATCACCTTGCCAGATGTATTCGATCCCAGTTTCCTTAGCGGTGACACTGATTATTTCTGCCCCCATGTCCGTCGCTTTTACGGTAAGGTATTGATTTTCTATTACAAATTCCATTGCTAGTCCCCCATTATTATACTTCTCATTCCCTCTGTTTTCCCTATTATTTAGAAAACAAGGCTTTCTGCAACGCATCCAATAGTTGCGCAGAGGCAACTTTGATGAACGTCCCCTTCATCCCCAGCGATCGCGTTTCGATGATCCCTGCAGATTCCAATTTACGCAAGGCATTGACGATGACCGAGCGGGTGATATTGTTTTCTTCCGCTATCTTGGATGCGGTGATCCGTTCCTCCAGCGATGAGAAATGCCGGAAAATCGCCTTTACGGCCTCCAGCTCACTGAACGACAATGACTTGACCGCAATCTGGATCAAGGTTGTGACGCGCGTCGCCTCTTCCGTCACCAAATTGATGGAATGGAGCATCTCCATCCCGATAACGGTCGCGCCATGCTCCGCAAGGATCAAATCGCCGCTGTCGAACGACGGAGCCATCCTTGCTAAAATCAGGCTTCCCAACCGCTTCCCGGCCGCAAAAATCGGGATGATGGTCGTCATCCCGGTAATGAACAGATCCCGGCTCTCGATCGGAAAAGCCGTCATATCCGATTCGATGCCGATGTTAGCGGTAGTCTGGAACAGTGCGGATAAATTTTGGGCGTATTGCTCAGGGAATTTTGTATCCTTCAGCATCTGCTTGATGCGGTAGTTGTTTATATCGGTCGCTTCACTGTAGCCCAACAGATTCCCATATAAATCGATCAGATACGTATTGGCCCCCAATATGTCCCCTAACACGGTGGCCATTTCGGTAAAAGGCAATGAGCCTTTTTTATGAGCCACGGTAACAAAGCCGCCTTCTTTTTGGAGCATCTTGTTGATTCTTCTTAACTTTTCTAATAATTCATCCATAGTTTCCCCCACATGTCTCCCTATTAGAAAATAGTTGCAGTTTGTACCCGTATGTCGGAAGCGGTTGTTCGTCATCCACAGGCCAATTTCTACTGATTCTTTTATAGGATGTATCTTCGTAAATCTTTATTTTCGACGATGTGCGCCAATTTTTCATCTACATAATTTTCGGTGATGGTGATTTGATTCCCGGGAATCTCGGATGCTTCAAAAAGCAAATCCTCCAACAATTTTTCCATGATGGTGTGCAATCTTCTTGCTCCGATATTGTCCGTCTCTTCGTTCACCTGGGTTGCGATTTTCGCCATTCTACGGATGGCCTCCTGCGTGAAGGTGATGTGGACATCCTCCGTCCCCAACAATGCGATGTATTGTTTCAACAAGGCGTTATTCGGTTCCGTAAGGATCTTGACGAAGTCATCCTCCGTTAAATCATTCAATTCCACCCGGATCGGGAATCGTCCCTGCAATTCAGGAATCAAGTCGCTCGGCTTGGAAACGTGGAACGCACCCGAAGCAATGAACAGAATGTGATCCGTTTGAATCGATCCATATTTTGTCGAAACTTGCGAACCTTCCACGATAGGCAAGATATCCCGCTGCACGCCTTCGCGCGACACTTCTCCAGTATGTTGGGATTTCGAAGTGATTTTATCGATTTCATCAATGAAAATGATCCCGTTCATTTCCGCTATCCTCAATGCTTCCAGAGAAATATCGTCTTTATTGACCAACTTATCCGTCTCTTCCTGCACGAGAATGCCGATAGCGTCGGCCACTTTCAGCGTCCGTTTGATTTTCTTTTTAGGGGTAAGGGATTCAAAAGCTGACTGCAACATCATCATCTGCTCGTTGTTGCCACCTGCACCCAACGGACTGCCTTGTTTTTCCTCAACTTGGATGGTCACTTCCCGATTGTCGAGCAAGCCTTTGCGCAATTGCTCGATGATCTCGGTGCGTTCCTTGGCGATCTCGGTCGTCACCTCTTCGGAAACTTCCTCTTCCATTTCGCCGGGAAGCGGCATCCCCATATTTTTGAACATGGTTTGCCAACTGTCCGCCTCTTTGCTTTGCGGTTTGGCTTTTTTGATACCCGGCTTTAAGGCTTTCGCCAAGCGTTGCAAAGCCTGTTCGTAGGCTTTGCTGTAGACTTCGCTGCGTTTTTGCTTTTCAACGATCTGGATGGCGTTCTCGACCAAATCCCGGACCATCGATTCCACATCACGCCCCACATAGCCTACTTCCGTGAATTTTGTCGCTTCCACCTTTACAAAAGGGGCTTCCACCAGCAGCGCCAAGCGTCTTGCCAATTCCGTTTTGCCCACACCGGTAGGCCCTATCATGAGGATGTTCTTAGGCGTCACTTCCTGCTGCATCACGGCATCCAGTTTCAGCCTGCGGTATCTGTTCCGCAATGCTACGGCGATCGCTTTTTTAGCCGCGTCTTGGCCGATGATATATTTATCCAATTCCTTGACGATCTCTCTAGGTGTTTGGTTATATTTTCCGTCCATCTTTAGTCGCCCCCCTAAAATTCTTCTACGATAATATTATCGTTGGTAAATACGCAAATCTCGGAAGCGATCTTCAGACTTTCATAGGCTATTTCCTTAGCCGACAGCCCTGTCCCTTTTCGTTTCAAAGCCCGGGCGGCCGCCAAAGCGAAATTGCCGCCGGAACCGATGGTGAGGATGCCGTCATCCGGTTCAATGACTTCACCGCTGCCCGAAACGAGCAACATCTGCTCTCTGTTCATCACGATCAAGAGGGCTTCCAATTTCTGCAAGGCCCGGTCTCCGCGCCATTCTTTGGCGACTTCTATGGAGGCGCGCAGCAGGTTGCCTTTGTATTGATTCAGTTTTTCTTCGAATTTATCTTCCAGCGTGAATGCATCGGCGACACCGCCCGCAAAGCCGACAATGACTTCATCGTTGTAGATGCGCCGGATTTTTTTGGCTGTGCCTTTCATGATGACGGATTCGCCCATCGTCACTTGTCCGTCACCTGCCATCGCCGATTTCCCGTTATACTGTACTGCGCAGATTGTTGTCATCCTTCATTCCTCCAATTCATGAGATCCCCGCTTAGCGCGGGGATGATACAGGTTATAGTTCCTTTGCAGAGCATCTTTCGTCACGTGCGTGTAGATCTGCGTAGAGGAGAGGCTGGCATGCCCCAAAAGCTCTTGGACCGTGCGCATATCCGCCCCGTTATTAAGCATATCCGTCGCAAAGGTATGGCGGAGCATATGCGGATGGAGATCGCCGGTCAAACCCGTCTTCTTCATCACCTGCTTCAAAACATACTCCACACCGCCCGACGTGATCGGATCCCCGAGCCGGTTGACGAACAACTTATCATGTTCGCGCTGGTTTTCCGACATCAGAACCTTCCTGCCTTTTTCCAGATATTCTTGGATGGCGTCGGCTGCATAGTGGCCGAACGGGACATATCGTTCCTTGTTCCCCTTGCCGAGCACCAGGACGACGCCCAAATCGAAAGCGATATCATCCAAGCGGATGTTCTTGCACTCGCTCACCCGGATGCCGGTAGCATAAAGCAGTTCTATCAAAGCTGCATTGCGGTAATCCAGCGGTTTATCCCCTCTGGCTGCAGCCAATAACTTTTCCAATTCTTCTTCGTATAGATATTGCGGAAGCCTTAAGTTTTTCTTCTTGAATGAAATATAGGCTAGCGGATTCTCTGCCATGATGTCATTCCGGAGCAGAAAATTATAGAATCCCCGTAAGCTGGATAACATGCGCGAAATCGTGTTGCGGCTTAACTTCTGCTCGTCCAAAAAACTTAAATAGAGGCGGATGTCGTAAATGGTTACCGCAAGCAAGGAATCGTCCCCGCTTCCGCCCAAAAATAGTTCTAATTTCTGCAGATCAAATAAGTAAGCCTTTACGGTTTCCTCCGAATAGCGCCTTTCGATAACTAAATAGTTCATAAAGCGGTCAATTAATTCCTGATTGCGCAAAAAAATCCCTCCAACATCTTATGATTAAATTTATCACAATGTTGGGGAGATTTCAATGTCAGCGGGCCGTTCTTAAATTGTTTGGACAAATTCCTCCAAAGATTTCAGGGCTCTATCCGCCAGGGTTTGATTTTTTAATACTTTATCTTTTATCCGTTTTTCCAATGGCTCGATGATGCCAAAGTTTGCATTCATCGGTTGGAAGTGTTTGCTGTCGGTGTTTGTGATGTAATGGGACATCGCACCGATCATCGTGTTTTTTGGAAACACGACGCATTCCGACCCTTTCGCCATCCTGGCGGCATTCAATCCAGCCAACAGTCCGCTGGCGGCACTTTCGACATACCCTTCGACGCCGGTCATTTGTCCCGCGAAGAAGAGGTCATCCCGCTTCAAGCTTTGGTAGGTCGAC
Organism: uncultured Carnobacteriaceae bacterium; assembly: GCA_963730595.1. Classification (GTDB taxonomy): domain Bacteria; phylum Bacillota; class Bacilli; order Lactobacillales; family Aerococcaceae; genus Trichococcus. The sequence continues at coordinate 35,281 of CAVSSJ010000013.1, read as the reverse complement.
CTCAAGACGCTCGGAGAATTCAAAAAGGTGTTCCGGTGCATGACGCCGTATCGGACAATTTCAGCGTGCTCAAGTCCAGGTATCATTTGCAGAATGCGTTTTTGTTCTCCCCACTTCAGGTGTGTTTGGAAACCGACGATATTATACAAAGAACCGGCTGCATTGTCTTGGCGTAATTGGACAACGGCATAAGGGATTTCTCCGGTTCTAGGGTCTTCCAGTCCGACCGGTTTCATCGGTCCGAACAGCAAGGTTTTTTCGCCGCGTGAAGCCATCACTTCAAACGGCATGCAGCCATCAAAATATTTTTCTTTTTCAAATTCGTTTATCGGCGCAACTTCCGCATGGATCAGTTCTTGATAGAAGGCTGAAAATTCCTCTTTTGACATCGGACAGTTCAGGTAGGCGGCTTCGCCCTTATCGTAACGCGATTTCAGATACACCTTGTTCATGTCGATGCTATCTCTTTCGATGACAGGCGCAGCTGCATCGTAGAAATAGAGCCCTTCCGACTCGATGAAGGCTTGGATGGCTTTGCTTAACGGCTCCGACGTCAATGGGCCGGTCGCGACGACCGTGATCCCTTCAGGCAGTTCACTTAGCTCATCCAGGTGGATGGTAATGTTTGGATGCTCCTCCAACGCTTTCGTCACGTAGGCTGAAAACGTATCGCGGTCAACCGCTAAGGCTCCTCCGGCAGGGATAGAAGTGGCATCTGCAGCTTGCATGATCAAGGAATGCAAGTGACGCATTTCTTCTTTCAGCAGTCCCGCAGCATTTGTAACTTGATTTGCACGCAATGAATTGGTGCAGACCAACTCGGCAAATCCACTTGTGTGATGAGCCGGGGTCATTTTTTTAGGCCTCATTTCGTAGAGGTGCACATGGACACCTTGCTCCGCTATTTGAAAGGCAGCCTCGCTTCCGGCTAGGCCCGCCCCAATGACATTTACACTGTTCGTACTCATATAATGCTCACGCTCCATTACATTATTTCTGTAAGTCTTCTTCATAATCACAATGGCTGCATTTCACTTGCATGCCGCCTTTTACCTTCTTCTCAACAAGATAATGTTGACACTTCGGACAATCGCGTCCGATCGGTTTATCCCAAGAGACGAATTCGCATTCCGGATACCGGTCGCAGCCGTAAAAAATACGATTTTTCTTGGATTTTCTTTCGATGACCTCGCCCTTGTGGCAGAGCGGGCAGGTAACATTTATTTTTTTCACGATCGCTTTTGTATTGCGGCATTCCGGGAAATTGCTGCAAGCATAAAACTTGCCGAATCTGCCTATCTTGATGACCATCGGATGGCCGCATAGGTCGCAATCGAACCCTGCTGGTTCATCTTTGATCTCAATCTTTTCGATTTCGACTTCAGCTTTTGCTAATTCTTCCGCAAACGGTCGATAGAAATGGTCGATGACCTTCACCCATTCCATTGTGCCTTCCTCGATGCTGTCCAAGTCTTTTTCCATCCCCGCAGTAAAGGAAATGTTTACGATGTCAGGGAAATACACGGAAATCAAGCTATTGACGATCGTTCCTAACTCGGTCGGTTCGAAGCGTTTTGCGGTGACTTTAACATAATACCGTTTTTGGATCGTGTCGATGGTCGGCGCATAGGTGGACGGCCTTCCGACCCCGTTCTCTTCCAAAGCTTTGATCAAGGTTGCCTCGGAGTAGCGGGCAGGCGGTTGTGAGAAGTGTTGATTCGGTTCGACGTCTTTTGAATAGACGGTGTCGCCGATGATCATTTCCGGCAAGAGGTTGTCTTTTTCCTTCGTATTGCCTTCTATATATACTTTTCGGTAACCAGGGAAATTTTCTTTCGATCCCGTCGCGCGGAACCAAACATCCTCATGGACTAAATCTACTTTCATCGTATCGAAAATTGCCGGAGTCATTTGGCTCGCCAAAAACCGCGACCAAATCAATTGGTATAATTTATATTGGTCTTTCGTCAGGAAGCTTTCGATTTCACTGGGTACGCGCAGGACGCTGGAAGGACGGATCGCTTCATGGGCATCTTGGGCCGAGTCGGAATTTTTAATTTTCCTTTGCTTTTCGATAGCGTAGTCGGCGCCAAACGTTTCCGTGATGTAGGTATGGGCCTCTTCTATCGATCCCGCCGACACACGCGTGGAGTCCGTTCTCATGTAGGTGATCAGGCCGACAGAGCCTTCTTTCCCTAAAGGAATCCCTTCATACAGCTCTTGCGCAATCATCATCGTTTTCCGTGTTCTGAAATTCAATTTGTTTGCGGCCTCTTGTTGCAGGGAAGAGGTTGTAAAAGGTTGGGCTGGATTCCTTTTTTGTTGTTTCTTCGTCACATCGGCAATCTGGAAAACATTGGATTTTATTTTTCCAAAGACGGCATCGGCTTCTTCTTTATTTTTCAATTTCAGTTTTTTGCCATCCAAACCAAAGAATGCGGCGTTGAATGTATACTTATCCTTCAGAAAAGTTCCATCTATCGTCCAAGATTCCACTGGTTCAAAATTGGCGATTTCCTCTTCGCGGTTGATGATCAGCTTCAATGCGACGGATTGCACCCGGCCAGCACTGAGCCCTTTTTTCACTTTCTTCCATAGTATTGGAGATATGGAATATCCCACTAAGCGGTCCAGGATTCTGCGCGCTTGTTGGGAAGAGACCAGATCCATATTGATTGGACGTGGTTTTTTGATGGCTTCTTTTACTGCTTCTTTGGTTACTTCGTTATATACCACGCGAATATCATCTTCAGGGTTCAATCCCAACAGATGGGCAAGATGCCAAGCAATGGCTTCCCCTTCTCTATCCGGGTCGGATGCCAAGAATATTTTTTCTGCTTTGCGCGCATATTTTTTTAATTCTTTTATTAGGTCACCTTTGCCTCGGATTGAAATATAGTCCGGATGGTAATCATTTTCAAAATCGATACCCATTCGACTTTTCGGTAAATCTCGCAAGTGGCCTTTGCTTGCTACCACTTTGTAGTTTCTTCCGAGATACTTTTCAATAGTTTTGGCTTTTGTAGGTGATTCCACAATGACCAGATATTTATAAGCCAAAGAAATGCCCCTCTCAACGAAATGTTTTTGTATGTATATACTATGTTTCAAATTCGTTAATCATCTTATGCCATAAACTATGGGTTTGTCAAATGGAACCTGATTACCTATCTCGCTATTTCCAAAGATGCCGCATGTCTGAAAGGATATCCGCCGCCTCTAAAACACAGCTGGCCCCCGCCTTGATCAATTGATTTGTGCCGACGCTCAAAGGGTTAGTGATGTTGCCTGGGACGGCAAAAACTTCCCTATTTTCTTGAAGGGCCACATTTGCGGTGATCAAGCTGCCGCTCTTTTCTTTTGCTTCTATGACCAACGTCGCTTGGGAAAGGCTGGCAATCAAGCGGTTCCTCATCGGAAAATGGTATCGCTCCGGCCGTGACCCCAGCGGATATTCCGTCATGACCAAATGCTCCCGCATCATCTCCTGCTGCAACAGGACATTTTCGTTAGGGTAATAAATGTCAAGTCCGGTTCCGATGATGCCGATCGTCTTCCCTCTGTTGGCGATTGTTTGCATGTGCACCGCCCTATCGATGCCTTTCGCCAAACCGCTGACCGTCACGACGTCTTCCGCTACAAGCGGCGGCAGGAGACGTCTGATGGCTTCCTCGCCATAAAGGGACGGATATCGGCTGCCTACGACACTGATGCTGTTCTTAGCGAGCAGCTTGATGTCCCCCTTATAAAACAGCACAATCGGCGGCATATAACTATTCAGCCAGCCGATCGGGTACTCCTCATCCATCACCGTAAGGGCTTGGATGCCCTTTTCCTCATAACGCTGAAACGTTTGCTCCCACGGATTTTTCAGCGCAGCAGCTTTAATTTTGTCCAACAACAGATTCTTATTTTTGAGGGACGCTGTCGGGGGGTAGCTCCAAACGATTGCTGCAAGCGGCATAGTTATATTTTGCCGCCATGAAGTGTACATATGGCCCAACAACATGGGCGGACAGACGTCCAGCATGGCATAGTAGATTATTTTCCTTCTGATTTGTGTTTCGAGCATTTCGTCATGCATAAAAAAACTCCCTTCGATCCATCTATTAATATAGATAGTCCGAAAGGAGCGATTTGCGTTTAACTATTTTGCTGCTTTTAAGCTTTTCCATTCCGTACCATGCTTTTTATCGGCTCGAATGTCTTTCTGTGGATCGCTGTGATGCCGTGTTTCTCCAAGCCAAGCAGGTGCTCTTTCGTCCCGTAGCCCGCATTGTTCTCAAAGCCATAGCCGGGATATTCCTTTGCATAATCCGTCATCAGTCTGTCCCGGTACACTTTGGCAATGATGCTTGCCGAAGCGATCGAACAGGAGAGGGCATCCCCTTTTATGATTGCTTGCTGCTCTACCGGCAGCGGCAGCTTCATGGCGTCGATCAAGAGGCTGTCCGGTTCTATCGATAAATTGGCAATGGCTTGCATCATCGCCAACTTGGTGGCTTCATAGATGTTCACTTGGTCGACCACTTCCTGCGAAATGACGCCGATGCCCACATCAGCGATGTCCATAATTTCCTGAAAAAGATGCTCTCTTTTTTTGGCGGACAATTGTTTCGAATCGTTGATCGGCAAATAAGGCATTTCATCAGGCAGAATGACTGCTGCAGCCACAACTGGGCCCGCGAGCGGGCCCCTGCCCACTTCGTCGATGCCGGCGATGAACCGTCTGCCTTTCGCCCGCAAGGCATTCTCGAAAACGAGCATTTTTTCTTGATGCTCTCTCAATGCAAGCTCTTTTTGGTGGTTTTTATGCCAGGATTGAATGGCGTTTTGGACACCTTTCCTTGCATCCGCCTGAATGTCCGGCCACCGCGGATCGTCCAACGTTTGGATATCCTTCAGCAGTTCCTTCATTGCTGTGATGGTTGAAAGCTTGCTCATTGCGCAGACTCCGTTTCCTCAGCGTCATCCTCGCTCTTCTCTACCGAGTCCAATGTATACGGGCCGAGTTTGCCGTTCCGGATATCGAACATGATTTTTTCGCTTGCTCTTCCGTAGTCTTCACCAAAACCGAATTTGGTAGTCAGCCCCATCAGGAATTCCGGAGTGTTTTCCGCAAATGTTTTTTCATCAATTTTATAATATTCTTGCAACTTCCCGGGGTAGTACTTAAGGAAATAAGCTAATGCAAACAGGGCGACTTCATCTTTATGGAAAAGCGTGTCTTTGATGGCCCCTGTCAGAGCAAGTTTTTTGCCGATCACCTGATCTTCGAATTTCGGCCATAAAATGCCGGGAGTATCCAATAATTCAAAGTCATTGCCGATTTTAAGCCATTGTTGGCCTTTTGTAACACCCGGCCGATTTCCGGTTACAGCACGATTTTTGGTCAAAAGTTTGTTGATCAGTGTCGATTTGCCCACATTCGGTATCCCTAGAATCATCAAGCGAATGGCACGCGGCTTCACGCCTTTATCCGTCAGTTTTTTCATTTTAGGCGCCATGATTGCCTTCACTTCTTTCTTCAACGTTTGCATATCTTTGGGATTCAATGTTGAAATCGCGATGGCGCGCTGCTCTTTTTCATCTTGGTTATAATATTCCAGCCATTCTTCCGTTTTGTCTTTGTCGGCTAAATCCGCTTTGTTCAGTACGATCAATCTTGGTTTGTTGCCGATGATTTGATCGATCAAAGGATTGCGACTCGATTCAGGCAAACGGGCATCCAACAACTCGATCACCAAATCCACCAATTTCAATTTTTCTATCGCTTCACGTCTTGCTTTTGCCATGTGGCCTGGAAACCATTGTATCAGCATAATACCACTCTCTCTTCTTTTAATATGATTGGTCCGTACTCATGATAAAACACAAGTGCAAAAACACTTGTGTTTCCGTTGCTTTTTTATTTGTTGTCATCCATTATCCCTATTTTAGCAATCGGCCATATCCTTAAATCGGCTGTCCCCTCGATTTGCGCGGCTGGGATAAAGCCGAAGACGCGGCTGTCTTTGGAGACCGATCGGTTATCGCCTAAAACAAAATAGGTATCTTCCGGGACGACAGAAACCTTCGTGGACTCTAAGCTGAATAAGGTGAAGTCGGGCGTCAAGACTTGACCATTTGCCGCCTCTTTCAACGGTTCCAAATAATGTTCATCGACTTTTTCACCATTTATATAAAGCGTATCCTGGAAATAGGTGATTTCATCCCCCGGCAAGCCGATGATTCTCTTTACATACTCTTCCCCGGATCCATCCGGAGCAGGAAAGACAACGATATCGAATCGGTCGATTTTCGCCAGTCGATTGAGGATAAGCCGATCACCGGTTGCCAAGGTCGGAACCATGGAATCCCCGACAACTTGAAAAGGGTAAAAAAGGTACGTTCTGATGACGATGAACAGCACGAATGCAACCGCAACAGAAATAACGATATTCACAAATTCTTTCCAAAATCCATCTGGAGATCCGGGATTGTTGCCGGAACCTTTTTTTGTTTTTTTAGTAGCTTTCACACCAAAACGTTCATTGCGCGAGAAATAATCCGCATCGTGGTTATTAAAATCGGTATTGCCAATTGACATAATGACACCCTTTCATTTATAAAATAGCACGCCGTCAGTCGCCTATCAACCGGAACTCATCTAACGGATAGTATACCATACTTGCTTTTCCTACAATATCCTCTTGGGCAACAAATCCGAACATACGGCTGTCGTTGCTGCGGTTTCTGTTGTCGCCCATCACGAAGTAGCTGTTTTCCGGCACGCTATCCGTCCCGGTCAACTCCAGCAAGTTGAAATCGGAAGTGAAGGTCTGCAGGTGCTCATCGTTCCCTTGTTTCAGATAGGGTTCCTCCACAGGCTGCCCATTCAGGAGCAATTGATCATCTTTATATTCCAAGCTGTCGCCGGGCAAACCGATGACCCGTTTAATCAAGGTATCTCCTGCATCATTATTAAAAATGATGATGTCAAAGCGACGGATCGGCGTCAGCTTCTCGTAGATAATGTAATTATTCTGCTCCAGCGTCGGGCTCATTGAGTTACCATCGACTCTTAACGGAATAAAAATAAAAAAACGGATAATCACTACCAGCAAAAGAGTGAGGATGATCGCTTTCACCCAATCCCAGATGCTGTCTTGCATTTTCTTATTGATTCTCATCGGTACCTGCCTTTTCAATCGTAATGTACAGAAAGAAATAATAACCATAGTTTAGCACAAAAGACAAATAAAAAAAATCTAAACTGACTCAATGGGGCTATATCCTGTTACAAGCGAGACAGATTCCGCCCGATTGAAGGGACTTTGCACAGAAAAAAAGGCCTGGAACCCTGGCGGGCTCCAAACCTCCTTCCTTATTCATTTCCGACCAACAGTTCGATCGCTTTTTCATATTGAGTATCATTTTCGGCTATGATCGTGCGCAAGTTTTCTACGAGCGCCACGGCCGTTTCGCCCGTCACGGTTCCGCTCACTTCGATGTCATGGTCTTGTTGGAAGGCAGACACTTGGCTGGCAGTCGTTTCATCGTAATACCCATCAGCAGTGACAGGATAACCTACAGCAGTCAACATTTCCTCGACATTTTTCACATTTTCCGAAACGTCTCCCTCTTTGTAGGTGGCTGTGGAATCGATGATGGTCAAAGTAGCATATTCCGGCAAGGCAACTTCGTAGTCTACTTTGATCCCTTGCTTGTGGATCCAATTCCCTTTCGGTGTCAGCCATTTTGCGACAGTCAATTTCAATTCGCTGTTCTCGCTCAATGGATACACGGTTTGGACGGTTCCTTTACCGAAAGTGGTTGTTCCCACCAGCGGTATTTCAGCGGATTCCTGCAGAGCCGCCGCCACGATTTCAGATGCACTGGCGCTTCCCTCATCCACGAGGACGATGGCTGGTTCGGTAATCTTAAAGTCGCCGAAATCTTTGCTGCTAGCCAGAATTTTATTCGGTTCCGCATCTTTTTCCTGCGTCTGCATGATGACATCCCCGTCTTGAAGGAACATGTTGCTGATCTTCAAGTGCCTGATCCAGCAACCCGCCTGGATTTTGCCTGAAATCAAAGACGAATGAAGTTGCGCCTTGTGTACGCAAATCCGTCACCGCACTGACGATATCATCATAGGTCGGTGTTGAAAAGCTTGATACGTGAACGACGCCTATCTCCGGATGAGTTTTATCCACTTCGTACGTCACTGTTTCGATCGGTATCGTATCCCTTACGATGGTGACCTTTATGGTTTGGTCGCCCCGCAATATCTCCAAGGCTACTTCCGTTCCTTTTTCTCCCCGGATCACGTTTACCGCTTCCTGGGCCGTCATCCCTTGAAGAGCTTGCCCATCCGCACTGACGATCACATCATTCGGCAACAGTCCCGCTTTTTCGGCAGGCGAGCCTTTGATTGGCGATACGATGACGATTTGCTCATCCAGCGACATGATTTCTGCTCCAATGCCTTCAAAGGAGGCGGAGATTGTTTCATCCAAATTTTGACTTGCTTCCGTGTTCAGGTATTGGCTGTAGGGATCGCCGACAGACTCGACCATGCCTTTCAGAGCTCCTTCGATAAGCACCTTTTCGTCGACGCCTTCGACATAGTTGTTCAACAAGGTTTGATAGACTGCACCGATCTGTTCCGAGGCAGCCGAATCCAAAGTTGAGGTATTCGTCCCCTGAATGATTTCTTCAGTGGGCGGCAAGGCAACGCTCTTCCCGATCCAAGCGTACGTTCCGCCAGCCGCTGCTCCCGCAACAATGAGTAAGGACAAAATATAGACTGAAAATTTTACACCCCGCTTTTTTGCGGTTTTATGCTTGTTGTCAGGTTGATTCTTTTCCATTCAGGATTACACCTCGATTATTATAAGATAGATTCTAAAGCGACTAACATCATGTCGTCGAATGTTGTTTCTCTTTCTTCGGCAGTTGTTTCTTCTCCCGTCAGGATATGATCACTGATGGTCAGCAACGCCAATGCCTTCCGATTATATTTTGCTGCAAGGAGATACAATCCGGCAGCTTCCATTTCGACGGCCAATACACCGTAGTCGGCAAGCTTTTGTTTATCCAATTCTTCATTGTAGAAACGGTCGGAAGAGAGTACATTCCCTACATGCACGGACAGTTTCCGTCCTTTGGCAACATTGTACGCATTGTACAACAAGCCAAAGTCAGCTATCGGCGCAAAGTTCACTTGGCCGTTGAACGTGTTTTTGACTACGCTGGAATCGGTCGTCGCTCCCTGTGCAATCACGATATCACGGACATGGATATCTTTTTGGATGGCTCCCGCAGAGCCTACACGAATCAGGTTCTGCACATTATATTCCGTGATCAATTCATTCGCGTAGATCATGATCGATGGCAGACCCATCCCGGTCCCTTGAACAGAAACCCTTTTCCCTTTATAGGTACCGGTGTAACCGAACATATTCCGGACCTCATTATATTGCTCGACATCCTCAAGATAGGTTTGCGCAATATATTTTGCTCTCAATGGGTCTCCCGGCAATAAGACCGTTTCTGCTATTTGTCCGGGTTTTGCTGCGATGTGTGTGCTCATTTATTCATTACCCCTCTTCACATTAGATCGTGTTTCTATCTTTGTATACTTCAAATAATTCATCGAAGACAGCCATATAGGGAACGTATTCTCCGCTCAATTCCAAATAATCAGCCAGTTCATGGTAATCGGTGGATTGCTTCGGGAAACTTAAATCTTCCGCCACATGATTGGCGAACTTTGTTTGCGCATCTTTCTTATATGGGTCTTTGTACGTCAATATAAAAAGATAAAATGATTGTCTCATATTTGTCACCTCTACTTATTCTATCAAATTTTTTACTGGTATTGTGACTTCCAGTGAATATTCTTTCGTTTGTTCATCAATATTTATCAGGCGAACTGACATTTCCCGCGGCAACGGGATTGTATTGAGCAAAATGACGACCGTTTCCTCTTCCGGTTGGATGCTGATTGCATCGGGAAAAGCTATTGCCCCATCCAAAATGCTCAAGGATTCCTTTTTCGGCAACGGTAGCCCGCCCAGCGAGATGCTGTCAACCTTCAGCTGCAGATTGCCCTCTGTCGTGACGTACGGCTCTCCGACCAAGGCAAACGGAACCGGTAGCCCAAAAATTTCCGTTTTCCCCTGCAAGGCAACCTTTTCGGTTATTTCAATCGTGTATCCGGAATAGTCCTTGGAATTGCTCAAATATTCGTTAACTACGGATGAAATCTCTTTATTATCCAAAGAAACGTTAAGCGTTATCCCGTCCGCCGGTTGGATGACGGCGATTCTCTTTCGTGTTGCTGTCCCCAGCAGGAACGGTAATTTTCCAGATTAACCAGCCACCCGCCAAGACGATCAGCCCAACCAGCACGAAGAAGGCGATCTTCCACCCATTGCTCTGCCCCCCGCTTTTTTTCCGTGTATTATTTTCCATCATGCACACCCATCCTTCCTCAGCATTCCACCAAAAAGACAGCCATCCATAAATGAGAGAAGATTCACTATCGCCTAAATTTTATCATTTAATGTGCTATAATGCATTCAGAAGGATACATAAGAGTGATTTTGTTTTTGGCTGTTCACTAACGCACACATGGAAAAAGGGGGAATACGTTTGACAACATTTCCGCAAAGAGACAGACACAAGGTGGTTGTTAACGAGGTTTGGAACGCTGTAACACACGGCATCGGGACGCTGCTTAGCATAGCAGGTCTTGTGCTATTGATCATGAAGGGATATCAATCCGATTCTATTGTCGATATGGTAGCCTATACCATCTATGGCGCATCGATGATTCTACTGTTTTTATCCTCAACATTATACCACAGCTTCAGCATGACCCGATTTCAAAGGATTTTCCGCTACATCGATCATGCGGCGATCTATCTTTTGATCGCCGGAACCTACACGCCCTTCTGCTTGATTGCCGTACAGAACGGACGAAGCAGGGTTTTATTCATCACAGTGTGGGCGATTGCCTTGGTCGGCGTCATCCTGAAAATATTTTTCGTCGGGAAATTTAACCGCATCTCTACCCTGCTTTATCTGGGAATGGGATGGATGGCCTTGTTCATCGTTCAGCCTATGTACGCAACAGTCGGTTTTAACGGCATCACCCTGATAGCGTTGGGTGGATTGTCTTACAGTCTGGGCACCATTTTTTATTCCAATAAAAAATACGGATTTATGCATGTGATTTGGCACCTGTTTGTATTGGCCGGCGCAAGCTTCATGTATTTCGCCATTCTGCTTTATGTTTGATTGAATAACAAAGAAGGGAACAAATCCGTCAGCGGATTCGTTCCCTTCTTTGTTTTGTCATGACTCTTGCGGTGTTGTTATCCGAAAACATGTTCACGGGGCAACGCCGTTTCGGCATGCCTTTTCCTATCTTGCGCGTTTGAATATTTTGAATTCATGTTCATAAAGGTTGTGTTCGTCGACGGGGCCCATTTTCGACTCGACGAGTTCCCAAACGGTCCAGTCGATTGTCGGGAAATAGGTGTCCCCTTCAAAATCGGCATGGATTTTGGTCTGGTATAAATAATCGGCGTATGGGATGAACAGGCTGAAAATTTCGCTTCCGCCGATGACGAAGAGCATCTCATCTTCCTTATCCAACGCCAAGACATCCTGCACATTGTTCAGGACGGTCGCCCCTTCGATGGCGTAATCTTTTTGGTGGGTAAGGATGACTGTCTCCCGCTTGGGAAGGAGTCTTTTCCCCATCCCTTCAAACGTTTTTCGGCCCATCACAATCTTGTGGTTCAATGTTTCTGCTTTGAAATACTTCAGGTCGCTGGGAAGATGCCACGGCAACGTGTTGTCTTTGCCGATGATGCCATTTTCATCTTCTGCCCATAATAATGCTATCATATTGTTGTTTTGCCGCATAGTCGCGATGCATTTGACGTGCAATCATTCCGATGAGCGCATAGAGGCTTTGTCGGTGCGGCATCCTCCTTTTTCATTTTCTTAGGTTCATTATACCGCAATCGGCGCTTTGATTCCCGCATGACTCTTGTAGCCTTCCAAAACGATATCCTCTTTATCCATCTCGAAGATGGATTTTTCCGGGTGTTTCAGTACCAGTTTCGGCAGGTCATAGGTTTCCCGTGAAAGCTGCAGCTCCATTTGTTCGAAATGGTTCAGGTACAAGTGGGCATCGCCCAGTGTATGGACGAATTCGCCGACTTCCAATCCGGTCTCGTTCGCGATCAGATGCGTCAGCAAAGCGTAACTCGCAATGTTGAAAGGGACGCCCAGGAAGATATCCGCGCTTCTTTGATACAGTTGGCAGCTCAATTTCCCTTCGCTCACATAGAATTGGAACAAGGTGTGGCAAGGCGGCAAGGCCATGGAGGGGACATCTTCCGGATTCCAAGCCGAAACAATCAGCCTTCTCGAATCGGGATTTTTCTTGATCATTTCGATGACATCCGAAATTTGATCGATGAAATCCCCTTTTGTCGTCCGCCAGTGGCGCCATTGCGATCCGTAGATGTTGCCCAATTCCCCGTGTTTAGCGGCAAAGCTCTCATCGGTCAGGACGGCATCCCGGAACTTCTTCATTTCAACGTCGTATATTTCCTTGAAGCCTTCTTCATTCAGGACACGGCGGCCGAAATCAGCCATATCCGGTCCCTGATAGTCCTCGGATTTCACATACCGTTCAAACGCCCATTCGTCCCAGATATGATTATTGTTCTCCAGCAGATACTTGATGTTCGTATCGCCCTTCAGGAACCACAACAGTTCGCTTTTGACCAACCCGAACGCTACTTTCTTCGTCGTCAGAATCGGGAACCCTTCAGATAGGTCGAAACGCATCTGATGCCCGAAAATGCTTTTCGTACCAGTCCCGGTGCGGTCATGCTTCGTGTTCCCTGTCTCAAATACTGTCCTTGCTAAATCCAAATATTGTTTCATCCGTATTCTCCTAAAAGTTAATCTGTCGCGAACTGGCTGAGGTATTCCCAACGTTCCCATTTTTCGGCAATCGTTTCTTCCGTTGCATCCAATTCCTGTTGCAGTTTGGACAGCTTTTCAAAATCCGATCCATTTTCGGCCATGTCTTTCTGCAAAGTCTGACTCTTTTCTTCCAGGCCGGCAATGACATCCTCAATCTCTGCCCATTCTTTCTGTTCCATGTAGGTAAGCTTCTGCTTTTCTTTGGCGGCTTCTGTCTTCTCTTCCGGCTCTTTGGCCGCTACCGCAGCTTTGCTGTTCTGTTTTGCCGAGCTGCTTTCCTTCTGGTCCGCAACAAGCAGATACTCGCTCATGTCACCGAAGAAAACATCCGGTTTCCCGTCATCGTTCAAGATCAGCAACTTATTCGCCACCTTATCCAAGAAATAACGGTCATGGGAAACGGTGATGACGGCTCCGCCGAATGTGTTCAGATAATCCTCCAACACCGTCAAAGTATCGATATCCAAGTCGTTTGTCGGTTCATCCATCAGAAGGACGTTCGGTTTCGTCATCAAGAGCTTCAATAAATAGAGACGGCGTTTTTCCCCACCGGACAGTGAACTGATCAGACTGCCATGTGTTTCGCGCGGAAAAAGGAATGTTTCCAGCATCTCTTTGACGCTGACGATGATGCCGTCGCTTCTTTTCACTTCTTCGGCGATTTCCTGCAAGTAATTGATTACCCGTTTATCATCGGGCAATACTTCCGACAATTGTTTGTAGTAGGCAATCTTGACCGTTTCGCCGATAATCAGGTCACCGCTCGCGATTTCTTTTTCGCCTGCCAACATATTCAGGAAAGTCGTTTTTCCGGCTCCGTTTTTCCCGACGATGCCAATCCTGTCCGTCGATTGGAAAATATAGGAGAAGTCATTGAGTATTTTCTTTTCACCCACAACCAAGGAAATATGTTCCAGATTGAAGACGCGTTTCCCTAAGCGTGAACCATCCAATTGGATTTCCAGCTTCGTATCGGAACTGCTTTGCTGTGTGGCTTTTTCGAGATCTTCAAAGCGATTTATCCGCGCCTGTTGCTTCGTCGTTCTTGCTTTGGCGCCTTTGCGCATCCATGCCAGTTCGCTCTTATAAAGCTTCACTTGCTTGTCATCCATTTTTTGCTGGATGGCTTCGCGTTCGCTCTTTTGCATCAGATAATCTTCGTAATTGCCGGTGTAGACTTCCACCCCGCCGTTTTTCAATTCGATGATTTTCGTCACGGCGTTTTCCAGGAAGTAACGGTCATGCGTCACCAATAATACCGATCCCTTGTATGAGGCTATATATTTTTCCAGCCAAGTGATCGAGTCCATGTCCAAGTGATTGGTAGGTTCATCCAGCAACAGCAAATCCGGCGCTTGGATAAGCACTTGCGCCAGTCCCACGCGTTTTCTTTGCCCCCCTGACAGTTCGCCCACTTTTTTGGTGATGTCATCCAAGCCGAGTTTGTTAAGGATGGACTTGATCTGCACTTCTGTCTGCCAGGCATCCTGAGCGTTCATGTTCGCTTCCGCTTGGCTATATCTATTCTGGGTTACGGGATTCATGCTATCCACTGCCAACAGTTCCACAGCTTCTTCATATTCACGGACCGTCTTGACGATGGGCGCTTCGCCTTCATAGACGGCTTCAAAGATGGTCGATTCTTTATTCAGCATCGGTTCCTGCGCCATGTAACCGATCCGATAGTCACTCGGAAAGTCCAGCGTCCCGGAATCGGGGCCTTCAATCCCGGCGATGATTTCCAAAAGGGAACTTTTCCCTGTTCCGTTCTGTCCGATCAGGCCGATATGCTCGCCTTCGCGGATGGTGAACGATATTTTGTTGAATAAACTTTTCATTCCGTACGATTTTTCTAGCTCGATTACATTAAAATCTTTCATTTATGTCATTCATCCTTTGTTTTCAATCCATATTTTTTCTCGCTTAAGGATCTTAATTGTTCCTTTGACATTGTAACACAGACTATAGTTGAGCGCATAAAAATAGAGAGAAGCGAATCTCTCTATTTTTTGCGCTGCTATTGCGCATTATGGAATTTTAGAATAATCCGGTCACGATGCCCTCTTCGGTGACATCCATCCGCAAAGCGGCTGGTTCTTTCGGCAGACCCGGCATGGTCAGGATATCCCCGGTCAACGCCACGACGAAGCCCGCACCGATTTTCGGCACGAATTCTCTGATTGTGATGTCGAAACCTTCCGGACGCCCGATCGCTTTTTGATCATCCGACAAGGAGTATTGCGTTTTCGCCATACAAACCGGCAAACGATCCCAGCCGTTTTTCTTGAACTGGCGCAATTGGATTTTGGCTTGTTTTGAATAGATGACGCTCTTTCCGCCATAAATTTTTGTGACGATTTTTTCGATTTTTTCTTCGATGCTGCATTCTTCGGCAACATAAAGCGGTGTGAATGCAGTGGTATTCTCGTCAATCGCTTTGATCACTGCTTTTGCCAACGCTTCTCCGCCTTCAGGCCCTTTCGCCCAGACCGCAGTTTGCACACAGGTTACGCCTTGCGTAGCGCATAGATCAACGACGGCTTGGATTTCGGCTGCTGTGTCGTTTGTGAACTCATTCAACGCAACGACAACCGGAAGACCGTATTGTTGCATATTTTCGATATGTTTCTGCAGATTAGCGTAGCCTTTCTTGACGGCAGCGACATTCTCGCCGCTGTTCAGGTCTTTCACAAGCACGCCGCCATGCATTTTCAGCGAACGAACCGTCGCAACGATAACGACTGCATCCGGATTCTTGCCTAATTGAGGCGCTTTGATATCCAGGAACTTCTCGGCACCAAGATCCGCCCCGAAGCCTGCTTCAGTGATGACGTAGTCGGCTAATTTCAATGCTGTTTTTGTCGCAAGGACACTGTTGCAGCCATGGGCGATATTCGCGAACGGCCCGCCATGAACGAAGGCTGGTGTATGATACAACGTTTGGACCAAGTTAGGCTCCAAAGCATCTTTCATCAGCAATGTTAAAGCCCCTTCGACTTTTAGCTCTCTGACCGTCACAGGCTCCCTATCGAAGGTGTAGCCGATCACGATATTGCCGATTCTGTTTTTCAGATCCGTCAAAGAAGTCGCCAAGCAAAGAATGGCCATGATTTCGCTCGCAACCGTAATATCGAAACCATCTTCGCGCGGAACACCTTGCACAGGGCCGCCCAGACCGATTACGATTTTTCTTAAAGCACGGTCGTTGATGTCAAGGACACGTTTCCAGGTGATGCGTCTTTGGTCGATATTCAGTTGATTTCCTTGTTGAATATGATTGTCGATCAGCGCAGATAACGTATTGTTTGTAGCCGTGATGGCATGCATATCACCGGTAAAATGCAGATTGATGTCCTGCATCGGTTGCACTTGGGCATATCCGCCGCCTGCAGCGCCGCCTTTGACTCCCATTGTAGGTCCCAGTGAAGGTTCGCGCATCGCGATCATCGCCTTCTTGCCGATGCTGGTCAAAGCATCGCCAAGACCTACTGTTACTGTCGATTTACCTTCACCAGCCGGTGTAGGGTTGATGGCTGTAACCAGGATGAGTTTCCCATCTTCTTCATTACTCAATGAATTGATTTTATTGATGGCCACTTTAGCCTTGTATTTCCCATATAAAATCAAATCATCTTCGGTTAAGGAAAGCTTCGCTGCCACTTCTTTAATCGGAAGCATTACATTAGATTGGGCAATCTCAATATCTGTCTTCAAAACTATCACTCCAAATTCTTCATTATTTACATACATTTTAGCACATCGCCTAGCAGATGAAACGCATTTTATATCCAAAAAACGAATAAAACTGCTTTCATTTTTCGGATTATAAAGGTTTTGCTGCAAAAAGAGTTCGCTTATTACCTTTAGAAAGCAAAACGTCAAAAATAAACTCCAGAAGAGAAATTTCATTTGAAATCCCCCCTCTGAAGTTTATGAATTGGATTCAATCCATTCGTCAATGAGAATGCCCATCAACACAATTTGACAATGAACCCTATTTCTTATTGGCGAATCAGGTAATCGAATGCGCCCAAAGCAGCCGTTGCTCCGGCTCCCATTGAAATGATGATTTGTTTGTAGGCGCTATCTGTGCAGTCGCCTGCAGCAAATATTCCTTCAAGACTCGTTGCACCGTGATTATCGGCAATGATTTCGCCACGTTCATTCAATGCCACGCCAGAGTCCTTCAACCAAGCAGTGTTCGGTATCAACCCGATTTGAACGAAGACACCTTCAAGAGCGATGGTATGCTCTTCATTCGTTTCACGGTCAGTATACGTAATGGCTTCGACTTGATCTGTGCCGGTAATTTCTTTTGTCGCAACATTTTTGATGACGGTTACGTTCGGCAATGAATTTACGCGATCTTGCAGCACTTGGTCAGCCTTTAATTCCGGCAAGAATTCCAGCACATAAACATGCTTGGCTAAACCAGCCAAGTCGATCGCCGCTTCAATCCCTGAATTGCCGCCGCCGATGACGGCGACGTCTTTGCCGGCAAACAAGGGGCCGTCGCAGTGCGGGCAGTTTGTTACCCCTTTGGTGCGGAATGTTTCTTCACCAGGGACGTTTACATTGCGCCAATGGGCACCGACTGACAGGATCGCAGTTTTCGCTTTCAAGACTGCGCCATTTTCCAATTCGACTTCAATCAAGTCATTTTTGCGGATAGCGACGGCACGTTGATTCTTCATGATATCCACTTTGTACTGGTTCACATGTTGTTCTATTTGAGCCATCAGTTTGGGCCCTTCCGTGTAAGGAGTCCCGATCAGGTTCTCGATTCCTACCGTATCCATGACCTGTCCGCCGTAAGTTTCGACAACCATGCCGGTCTTGATGCCTTTGCGCGCAGCATAGATTGCCGCGCTGTTTCCGGCTGGTCCGCCACCTACAACAAGGACGTCGAAAACGCCTTTGTCGGCAAATTCGTCTACGCTCGTTGGTCCGGCAGCTTTATCGACCAATTGTTCGATGGTCATACGGCCGCTGGCAAACTCTTCCCCATTAAGGAAAACAGTCGGCACAGCCATAATCTTCTTCGCTTCAATTTCATCTTTGAACATGCCGCCTTCAATCATGGTGTGAGTGATTTTGGGGTTCAGGACAGACATGATGTTTAGCGCTTGAACAACGTCCGGGCAGTTGTGACATGTCAAACTGACATACGTCTCAAAATGCAACTCCTTATCGATTGCTTTAATCCGTGCAACGATCGCGTCATCCACTTTCGGTGCACGACCGGAAACTTGCAATAAAGCTAAAATAAAGGATGTGAACTCATGCCCTAATGGCAGTCCGGCAAACACAATGCCGCTTTCTGCACCGGGCCTAGTGATAGTGAAACTTGGTGTACGAGACAGCGCTGCAGCTTCTATGGTGATTCTGGGCGTCATTTCGGCAATCCCTTCCAAAAACTCCCTCACTTTGCCGGAGTTTTCATCCTCGCCTAAACTTACTTTGAAAACAACATCCGATTCTAACAGTTCAAGATATTGCGCCAGTTGCCCTTTGATTTCTGTATCTAATGCCATAAGAGCCTCCTTAAATTTTACCTACCAAGTCCAAGCTAGGTTTCAATGTTTCTGCTCCTTCTTTCCATTTCGCAGGGCAAACTTCGCCTGGATGGGTGCGGACATATTGAGCTGCATGGATTTTGTCGATCAAGGTGCTTGCATCACGGCCAATCCCATCCGCATTGATCTCTACTGCCTGCACGATTCCGTCCGGATCAATGATGAAGGTTCCGCGCTGTGCTAAACCTTGTTCATCCAATACATCGAAGCCAATGGAGATTGCATGAGATGGATCGCCGATCATGATGTATTCAATTTTGCTGATAGCGTGTGAATGATCATGCCAAGCTTTATGAGTGAAGTGTGTATCTGTTGAAACGGAATAAACTTCCACACCTAAACTTTTCAATGTAGCATATTGATCTTGTAAATCTTCTAATTCAGTCGGACATACGAAGGTGAAGTCTGCTGGGTAAAAACATACAATGTTCCATTTCCCTTTTAAATCTTCTGATGAAACCTGGATAAATTCACCGTTGTGATAAGCGTTCGCTTTAAATTCTACTATTTCTTTTCCGATTAATGACATTTCGCTTCCTCCAATTAGAATAATTATTTTTGAATAATACCTATTAATCACTATATAGAAACGGATGATTTTGGTCAATTTTTTTGCCTTCGTTTATAATTAATATTATCGCCTGATCATATAGGGGAACTTATAATGCCAAAAACCCTCTTGCATTCTCAATTAGATGACATCATTATCAATAACACGCAAAAAAATACTGCACGGTGAATGAGATTTCCATTCACCGTGCAGTATTTTGAAGAGTTCTAAGTTTCAAGCATGGATAATTCAGGTCAGCTAGCGGCCTGCTCACGATTTGAGTCGCGAACAGTCCACTAGGATTCCGTCGTATTAACTATTATTTCTTCGGTTAATCCTCATCCATCTTCAGAACGGCCATAAAGGCTTCTTGTAGACCACGTATATCAATCGGAATCAGCCAATTTCATATAACTTCGTAAATGCCTACTACCGCACGGTATTCTATGGAAGTTAGTTATCGTAACACTTCACAACACATCAACAGATTTCAGTATATAATAGAAGAGATGTTGGAAAAATGTTGGAAGAATAACGGCCTTTGGTTTATAAAGAGAGGCCGTTTTCTTTATGAAAGTTAATCAAAACATATCAATAAGATGGCCGGATCCCCCACTCTACTTAAAGCGAAGTTTTTTATTAAAGCGATTTCATAAAAATTATAGGAAAAACTTGCTGACTCTGATACCATTGATTAAAGGAGGTGTCCGATGATCCCATTGCATTTAATACAAATCCTATTGGCCTTGGAGGGATTTGATAATGAAGAATTTATCCCTGCGAGAAATAGCATTAAAGCTGTAGCCCAATTCTTTGATAAAAACCCGGAGCAATTGAAAAAGGCGGAAATGTTGCGTGAACTGACTGATGCAGAGTTGAAATTGTATTTAGATAACAAATAGTTAATCTTACCCTAGCTGATTAGTTAGGGTTTTTAGCATGTCCGGGTAAAGCTATTGTGGAAGATTTATTACACCAAAAAAATTGGATCAATCAAGCCAATATTATTTTTTTAAATTATTTTTTATCCCTTCTCTTGTCTCCTCGCTTATATTATCTTTTGTAGATTCTCTCACCTGTTCATCATGATTAAACATAATTCTTAATAATAAGCTAATCGCTCTAAAAGATGTGGATAAAAAATATCCCAGTAAAAATGACCAGAAAAAAAATGTTAGTTCTGTGATTAATTTTTGATAGTTCATCAACACTTGTAAAGCAATCGAAACAATAAGAATTAAAAATGATATGATTAAAGATTCATACAAATGTTTTTTTAATGTTCCATCAATTTTATTAATCCGAAATTTCTTGAAAATATCCGTATTGTTCAATGAAATTAATACGCCATACATAGCTGTATAGAAACCAATAATAATGGAACTAAAAGTTATTATAGAATTCAAAACATCTTGAAAACCTATTATTGTATAATCTATACTAAAATACAAAAAAAATAAAAAAGAGACTATGCCAAAAATCAATGGATAAATATTGTAAACTATCTCCATTACCTTCTTCATAATCCCATCTCACTCATTTCTTTTTTAATTTCTTTTTTAATTTCTTTTTAGATTTATTTTTAGACTTATTTTCTATTATTTCTCTTTTTTTGTTCCTACCTTGAGGTGAGTACTCATTAATCATTTCAGCTTGTACTATCTCAGAAGCTAAGGCTTTTTTTAAGGGTATTTCAAACTTTATAACACTTTGAACTTTCCCATCCAGTAAGTCTACAACTTCCACTTTCGATTCTTCAGTATCTTTGCCTGATATCTTGGCTTTATCAAATAACTTTTGATTTGCTTTCAATTCTGTTAACGCTTCAATAACTTCATCAAAATTCAAATTTTCTTTACTTCTTGACGCAGAAACAATAATTTCGATATTTACACCTTCTAATGCTTCAAGCTCCTGAAAAGCCCTTCCAATAGGAGTTTTTAACACGTCAAATACTCCACCTACTTTGGCAGGTGTATCTGCAGTTTTAAGCACAATCTTTCTAAAAATATCCTTCCCAAACCCATCATTAAAAGAATCTAGCTTCATAACAGGTCTGAGCTCTACATAATGATTGGGATACGAACTATTCCAAAAGTAATTAATATATTCTGCGACTCCGGAGGGAGATAGGCTATGAACATTTCTTTGGAGCATTAAAACATAGTTTTCTTCATCATATAATGCAGATATATCCTCTGCAATATACTCGTCATCACCTAATCCAATATCTTCCAATTCTCTCTTTGTTATCAATGTTTTTGTTGGTATGTTTGACTCTCTTAACCTAGAAAAATGTAATAACCCAAATCCTGACTCACCATCAATCTTGATTTCATCCACTCTAATTCTCTCACTATAATGTCGGATAGTGCGCTCTTCAATATCTGCAATATTATTCATTAAATTCATCCATTGGATAAAATCAAAATTTAACTCTTTTGTATTACCATTACCATCGGATTCAATGCAAACTAATTGAAAATAATCAAATTTGACAGGTCTAATCATTGTCTTCTTTTCCAATTCTGTACTTCCTTTCAATTAAATAAGCCTATTCTAATATTAACAAAAAAGGTCAAAAAAACAACAGTTTCTTTGACCTTAGGCTTATATAATCTTGGAAGACTATGGTTAAATCATAACACAAGAACATACGTTCTTACAAGTGTTTTGATTATTTTATTCTCTGAATCTAGAATATGAGACTGGCTAACCTTTGGGGGATAAAAACCAGCCTCACTTATACTATACGCATTTCGTCAAAAGCGATTTTTATTTATGCATATTTTTTTTCGATTGAAGCACCCTTCGACTCATCATATCGAATCGCCACGCGTCCAACGCTGCCTTCCAAATCCACAACAATCAGCCCCTGTCCTTTATCACCAAGAACCAAACAGGAACATGCCTGTTCAACAGCAATCACATTACCAGCCTTGTATGGCCCATTTTCCGGATAAACGATCCAGGTCTGTCCTGCAGGTAAGTGCAGCGTGGAGGACACGACAACCGGCTCTCTTTCGACTGCGCGTTTATCGATCCATCCCAGGCTTGTATTGATGTACTCTCCGGATGCATTTTCTTCGATCACTGGGATTGTTTTACCAATAAATGCGTCTGTCGTGCCCCAATTTGTGAAGCCTGGTTCGCCCCATGGACGAGAATCGATAGAATAGCCGCCGACCTTCACAGTGACGTTGTAGCTGACTGGATATGCGTGCAGGAACGTCAATCAAAGCCCTCTTGTCAATCCATCCGACTTTCACGCCATTGGCATACTCGCCGCTGCCATTCTCCTCATAAACTGAGATTACATTTCCCATGATATCATCTGGTTTTACCCCAATTAACCAGACCAGGCTCACCCCAGGGCTTGGAATCAATCGAGTAACCAGGATAAGCGACCATCTTATTATAACTCACAGGGACGCGCATCGGTGCAACTGGTTCCGATGCTGCAGCCGCAGATTGGCCCAATCTTGCGCGGAATGCATCCATCTGCGCTTTCGTGTAACCAGGACAAGCCGAATTATTATAAACTTCCCAATGTCCCTTGACTTTGCTTGCTGGGACGTTCAAATCACCCATGATCTTGCGTGTCAGCCATTCACGTGCATCAATCTGCGCTTGTGAGTAATCAGTCCCGCTTCCGGCCTCGACGCTGATATGCACGCAGTATCCATTGTTATTGTAGACTCCCCAAGTAATCCGCTCGTAGTCATAGTTTTGCCAGATATTCCCATCGGCATCGATGTAGAAGTGGTAACCGCCCCGGTCCCAACCAAGCGTGTTTTTCCAGTATTCTTCATGGCCGGTGATAAACTTGCGAACGCTTGCGCATGACTGCCGAATAGTGCCATACGATTGTCGTGATGGACGCACGGGAACGGTCCTTGCTTTGGCCGCCTAGCGCGGAAGCTCGTCTATCGTTAATTACATAACCCATTATTTCCCCTCCTTCAGCGTCTTCGTTGCTGCATCCCACATGCCTGATGCAGATGCCCCATACAGCAATCCCTCGAACGCATTGACAAAGATATCACCCTTGTAGATAAAGCCGTACAAGGCGCCAAATAACGCCCCAAATACTGACAGCAACAAATGCCAGGTACTTACTTTCCAAGTCCTGCACGTTTTGCCATTTCCACGGCAATCATGGTAATTGGTGCGATAAAAATATTAAATTCCATTTTCTTGATCCCCTTTCAGGATGGCGTTCTCGATCTTCAACTCGTCATTTTCTTCACGCAATGTCTCTACTTCATCTTCCAGTTTTTCGACAATCACCTTGTACCCATTGATATCCTTGACGTATTTGTTTTCGATATCCTTGATCTGCGTTTTTAATTGTTTGACTTCATCACTCAGCGCATCGACCTGCTCTTTATAAAAGGTGAATAGTTTGGTGATATTTTCTGTGTACTGCTGCTCAACCGATCCGTTCGTCTGTTTATTCGCGACTGAGTAAGTGACCATGCCGGTGACGGCACTTGCGATTATTGCGGATATCCATTCCATTGCCCACGCTCCTTTTTTGCATAATAAAAAGGCTGCCCAAGAGGACAACCTTAATTTAATGCTATTTGTCCAGATCTTTTTTACGCAACGCTTCGGCTAATTCGAATCGACTAATAGCCTCTTCTACTGTGCCAAAGGTTACAGAACTGTCAAACAGCCAATCACCCATTTTAAACATATTTTCACCTCAATCCTTTCTTGTTTTACAATAACTAATATAACAAAGGTCAAAGTAATTAAGCTGAAATCATATGTTTTTATTGGCCAAATTTTACTACACTAGTAAGCTACCCAGTTATAAAGAATTAATTTGTATTCTGGTTCCATTTTGTCAAAATGTTAGATAGTCTCTAGCGCAGCTATTCTATTTTCAAATGATGTTGTTCCAAAGGTTTCATACATATGTCGATAAGATACAAACTCTATTTGATTTACACCTTTACTAATCACATACTCTATAAATGCTCTTAATTGAGTTTCATTTATATAGGTTTCCGATCCATCAAGAGTGTGAGCAAAATACCTCAACCAAGTTTTATTGGCAACAGCGTTATCTACCTGAGTTTGAAGACTAGATATTGAAGCGTTGAAATAACTTCTAGGATTTTGATAAGCTGGATTGAAGGCTAGGTTATCGCCATAGTCAAAGTAACGTCTATACATGTACCCATATCCGGCCATATCATAGTTTGATACAGTATAAGTGCCGTACTTATCAGGTGCTCCGGCAACCATTGAACCTCTGACTTTTTTATACCCTAAATTCATATACTGCATTTGTGCATCACGACACTCGACAGCTACTTCTTCTTCGGTAAGTGCCGAGGTTATACCGGAATGATACTTACCATGTCCCAACAGCTCATTCTTAGGGTCAAGTAACATTTCATCGACAACCGCCCTCAACTTCAACCCGGCCAGGCCTGTTCCGTCCATTGTTGGGTTGTTATTCAAAGTATTAGATGGGATAGCAAAGCTGCATGCCACGTCATACTCGTTAAATATCGCCCATACTTTATCTGCGTCGTGTCTACCGTCATCAAATATTAAACTGACGTAAGCTTTATCGAACGGTTTCCATTGAAATGGATTTCTTGTTTCAATAAGTTGTGATCTGTTATGGAGTAAAGCCAACTCATTCTTGTAATAATTGGTGTCAATTGCTTCAATGCTGGCTTCTAATTCCAACATATCCGAATTGAGCAATGCTACCGTATCGGTAATGGATTTCAAACTTTCAGGAGATTCATCTCGTTCAAAATGACATCCGTAATTATGCTGCCTCACCGTAATCACTCGATTGTCGCAGCGTTCATTATAAAACGCAATTTCTCTCTCTAAAGTTATATCCCCGGAAAGATATACAATTTGATACACAAATAAATGAGTCGCTCCAACATGATTTGACGCAACTGTAAGAGAATAATCTTGAGTTATTGTAACCATCTTACCCAACTGGATAAGCGCTGTTTTCGCTGTACCGGGCTGCGGTAAAGTAAATACCCCACCAACAGAAGAACTTGTTCCGTTATCCGATAATCCGATTTTAAATCCCGATAAAGCGTAATTATAATACGTTTCGTTATCCAATGAAAACTCCAAGTGGAATTGTAAAGTTTGGCCGATCATTTCGGTTGTAATAGGGGTATCTAACGGAGCTGAATAGGCTCTTTGACGTTCACCTAAACCGTTATATCCGTCTTGAATGGATAGGGAATGAACGATATGCTTGACATAGTTCTCACTCAGTTTATCGCCTATATTTTTTGTGGAGTCTGTTACTTGCGTACCTAGATTGGTTACAGTTGTGTTTAGTCCGGTAACGTCAAATTTACTCCATGTAGGTTCACCAGATATTGAATTTGCATCAAAATAGCGGATAAAATAAACTTTCGGATTTGAGAAACTATATATTTTTTCATATTGGAACCTGTCTTGACATAATAATACCTCCAATGTGCAGGTAACTCCTGCAATCTCAGAAGGCATGCCCGTTGTCCCAGCATCTACAAAATATGTTCCCGTACTAATTTTGGTTGTTATTGTCGGATTCGCTGTCGCAGGTGTAAATCTTTTTGTGCGGAAAGAATAACTTTGAGCTAGATTGTCGGACGTAATTGTTTCGGTTGCAATTTTTCCACTTACCCCACCTGTAACTGTTCCATTTGAAATTTTAATACCGTTCACAGTACTATCAATCAATGTACCACCATTCAATGTTGCAGTTTTAAGTGCTGCCCCACTAAGGGTATTGTCGGTTATTACAGCCCCACTGATTGTTTGATCATATTGCATTTTCGGTAAAATTTTGGAACTGTCTAGGACGTAACTACTACCCGATATTGTTCCTGTAGTGCCCTCAATATTTATTTGATTCGCCCCTGCAAAACCAGACCAATCAATTGTGAGAACCATTGTCATACCTATCTCCGAGTAAGAACGATAAGTACGTGTTTCGATTTCTGCTGTCGGAGGATTGTTGTTATGACGAGAATCATCGTACGCTATAACGGTTGTCTTACCTGTCCAATCGCTATTATAACGGAACACGTTCGGCGTATATCTAGCTGCTCCTCCCACGGAACCACCATTACCTAAGAACTCAATTCGATACAGTTTAGTCGGATCACCACCGTATATAGTACAGTCCAGTATAATGTCTTGAAACTGTGAATGTATTGGATAAGTAACCCCTAAGCGGTCAATATTTTTGAAAGGATATGCAATACCTCTATTTCTCAACACACCGTTATACTTTATCTTTGACTGAGTGACGCTATTATCTATCAATTCAACCGCTTGATAAATCCCACCGTCTGTCCAAGCCGTTCCATTCCAGAAGTATCTATGGAAGTTCGCAGCTTCCCCGATTGCAGTTCTCACAAATGTTCCGGTTGTACCTGTAGTCTCACCACTGAATGTAGGAGCGGTTCTGGCCCCGACAGTAGTGGCTGTGAATGTCACAACTGATCCAGTGCCACCAGTTGTCCATCCGGGATATACTGCAGCTCGGATTGCTGTGGCAACTAAAGCGGTTGTCGTCTGTACTGCGGGGTCCACGGCCACTGTTTTGGCGACACCGTTGAGTGTGATGGTGACATTTCCGGCTGCTGTCGGAATTGCCGTTACCGTCAACGTATCAACCTCAGCGATATTCCCAGCTACAATATGATCCCGAGTGTCGCCGGTTGGGTATGTCGATAGTAGTGAAGCCATGGTCGGCATCGTTTCCCCGAGGCCGCGATTCAATAGATCCAATTGCGCTTCAACGGCAGCTACTGACTGTTCTGCAGCCGTAAGCCTCACTGGATAAGCTCCATCGAGAGCATCCGCTCGATCCTTAAACTCCTGCTCCACCACATCAATCCGCGCATTCCAGCCATTCACTTCCACGAGCGCATTCTCCAACGTGCTAAAACTAGTCTCACCCTGTATTGCTCCTGGATTGATCGCGCTATTCTTAACAGTAAGCTTGAAATTATTGGATTCTATCGGCCTTCCTTCACCCGGAGGAACGAGCTGCAGCGATGCATTGAGCGGGCCGATATTCGTAAGCATGCCGCTTGTATATTCAATCTCAAAAATCCCTTTTGTGATGTCAACGTCATCGAAAGCATCCAGTCCAAACTTGGAAGGATCTCTTACGCTGGTCCAACCGAGGTTCAATGTATACCCCGTTAGATCCTCAATGATGCCGGCATTCACAACCTGCACGCGCATAATCCGGCCGGGTTTCGCTTCCGGATTTTCGAAAAACGTCTTGCCGACCTGGTCCCAAATAATGTCAGCATCAATGATAAATTGTTCCAAAACCAATATGTATCACTCCTTTTTGGCATAATAAAAAGGCAGCCGAATTATCGGCTACCTTATTTAGATTTTTTGATTATTCATAGATGTGTTGCTCTAACTTAAAATTATATCCTGTTGTCAAATTAAAATTAGCCAGACCTATAGCTAACCCAACCGAAGACAGTGTACAACGTCTTAAAAGTGCATCTCCTGACCAACTTTTTTCAAACGCATCCAACTTATCGTCTTCTCTAATTTCGTGCATTATTAATCCTAAATCCGGGTATCTGTTGTCGTCAAATTTTTTGTGAAATACATCAACTAATTTTAAATTCCCCATCGCACTAAATGCCAAACAACCACACGATTGTAAGTGTAAATAAAATTGGTGATTTACCGGTAAAAGTCGATCATCAATAAATGGGGAAAGAAAGGCATCATAAAAATTACTAATTGTCTTATTTGCAGGGTTAATATATCTTATGCTCTCTATCGCATAAAGCACCGACAAAATGTTTATTTGAAATTTTGTCAGTTTGGGTATGACTGTTAATGCTTCATTAAGAACTATGCTTGAAAAAGAATCCTCAGCTTTAGTTCGCTGAACTAAAACATCAATCAATAACTCAGACATTTCCGAATTACCAAAACGAGCATATGCTTTTTGAGCCTCTATAATGCCAAATCTAACATCAGGATCCTTAGTATTTTGAATCAGATTTGGATTTTCCTCAACTAATTTGTTTAAGTAGCCAGTAATGATTCTTTCTGCTCTTTCATTAATTAAATCTTCAACGTCTTTTCCCAACTTGGTAAATTCATTTTGAAATAAATCCATGAACAAATCCTTAACCTCGAAATAGCCCATCCCATTATTAATGGTGGTTGAAAGGTTAACGTCTCCACCTGCTTGATTAAACGTTGAATTATCTCCGCCACTGGCATCCTGTTTATTTCTCATCCTCATTGCCTCCGCTGTTGATGGAAATATTCCCACCCGCTTGATTGATGGTTGAATTTTTCCCGGCCTTGGCTTTTTGTTTATTTACACTGGGTTCGGAATTCTTTTTAAAGAACCATCCACCAACACCGACAATTAAGGGAACCAATATACCTAATAGCTGAATAGCATTCTCTTGAATCCACTGAACCATTTTGAAGCCTCCTGTAACATCATTTATAAATATGTTACGTCATTGGTCTCAAAATGTCTATTTTATTCGAAATTTGATTAGAGGATAATTCTCCTTGAAGTATTGTAAATCACCACAGTTAGAACACCGGTGTTCAATTTTAATTTCAGGAATATAGGAATTATTACCGGTTGGCCGCAGCTCACCTATTTGGCATTCGTCACAGATATAAACAACGCCAAATGGTTCCATTTCTACTTCTTTTTCCAATGATGCTCACTCCTCTATTTACCTTCTAACGTGCTGGCTCTTGCTTCCAGCGCCTCAATCCTAGCCAACAACTCCTGGACTCCCTTCGTGGCCAAAGCATTCGCCTTGTATAGACTAATCGCGTCATTTGTCGGGTTCGAAATAGCCGGGCTATTTTCAGCGATGAACCCGAGCTGCTTGTCTACGGTCCCTTCTTCCACGTCCTTCACCAAATCATATTCAACTACGGTCAAATCCATGATCTGATCCAATGCGCTGATCGTTGATTCAACGATATTAGTCTTGATCGTTTCGGAGGAAGACACAACAAAATCAGATGCCTTGATATTATAGAATGCCGTCATTGCTGGATCAGAAATATAAAGCGATCCTGTCCCATTTGGGCTAATGACCAGGCTCCTGTTCCCGTCCCTTGGTGTCTCCCACCGATCGGCGTAATGGTAAGTAGGATTACTTGCATCAGCTGTAACGAAATCCCTCGCGACAATATCACGGGCATTGCCTCCCCAATCCACAACCCTAACCGACTCTCCATAAGCGGTTTTAAGATTGATGTATTGTCCATTAGTCTCGATCCGAGCTCTGGGGTCAGTCTCTTCGTAATCATCATCACCATCATCCGGGGAAGAAATCGATATAAGTGACCCCGCCATGCAAGCGAAGCGAGGTATTCAAATTCGTTCCAGTGTTATTCGGGCCCGGCCGCATCCGCAAGCCTTCAGAGGTATATTCCAGGATCCGCTCATAAGTCGTCCCTGCGCCAAAGATGATTTTTGCCTGGTCCAGATTCAGAGTGTCGCCGGTTGTCGGGTTCGTGAACTGCATGATGCCGGTGATGAGGTTTAGCCAGAAGTTAGCGCCGGATAGCGTTCCGGTTGAAATAGCATTGGCATCGATGTTAATCGCTTGTACAGTCGCAAAATCAACTGTTCCGGCCAAGGCATCGGCACTGGTCTTTTGCAAGGCCCAAATAATGCCGTCCCAGCGATACATCTCCACCGCTCCGGACTCGACCGGCTTATACCATAGATCGTTAATGTTCGAGGCAATGGGTTCAGCCACACCGGTGTAAATTTTCGTTTTGCCATCTGCAGCAAGGCGAATCGTATTCAGGTTAACGGCAACGGTTTCCAGTTTCCCGTCAACGGTTGTATTGATGCTCTGGGCTAAACTTGCCCGCGCTTCCCCCACCTCAATGGAATCGTATTGCTGCAGCAAATCATCCCAAACTGTTTTGATGATTTTCTCGTTTGTTTTGATGCCGTACTCTTCGAAGTAAACCGTTACCCAATCGCAGACATTCACTTCTTCGATCGCTTGCGTTGCTTCATAGTCTAATGTTTTGGCCAGATCTACATACTTGATTATAAGATTCACTTTCGGCACACCGATTCGATTATTGATGATGTAGGATTCGGCTTTGGCCCGGAGCTGTTCGACCGTCGTGACATCATTTCCCGAAAAATCAACGGTGAGAATTTTCCTTCTCGCGTAATTGCTGACATACTCGCTGTCGAGATAGTATTCCGGCAGCGTCAGAATGATTTCGTTCTGGTTGTCGTCCGTCATCACCGCATAGGGATAGATGGAGGTGTAGGTCTCCGCTATATTCTCTTCTTGTTCGAGATCCGTCAGATTTCGGCCGTATGCAATGAGGGCCCCGGATTGTTTCCCGCGGTTCGCATACAGCTTGATATCGTAGTTATCAAACAAATACTCCCCGCCGTACGTGTCCAACAGTGATCCATCGACACCGCCAAGCGCGTCCCTGGCATTCTTAACGTCTTTGATTGACCAGGAGCCGCTGCCCGGCAATGAAATATCCGAAAATACCGTGAACGGATTCGGATCAATTCCGATAATGGAATTCTTCCACGTATTCAATGCGCTTGTGGCATCACCCGAGTAACTCACGTTTGGAGGCAATGGCAGGTCACGCGTCAACATACTAACGTGTTCTCCATAAACGGTTACGATACCATTTAATGGCTTGGTTATTCGAATAATCTTGAATCGCTGATTCTTCAAAGAGTGACCAGCATCGGCCTTAATCAAACGGTCCAGTTTCAAATCCGCAAACCGATCGCCGCTGACAGGGTACTTCATTTCCAATTCAAAAACGCCATTGCGCTCTTCGGTTACAAAAACTTGAATAGCATCGTGGAGCATTCCCAACCCCAAATGAGTGAAGTTTGTTTCATTCGCTTTGTATAAAATAGCCATTACGCGATTGCCTCCCATCTTGGAGTGATGCTAACCGTAAAGCCTGTTTCGGCCCAGGTAATGACGTTCGTTCCTTCATCCAAAAGCGGGAACAACGGCGACAACGTAGCATTCATTTTTTCAAATTCGTTCGTGTCTTTATAAACACTTTTCGACTCCGAATCGACCGTAATGGAGCCATCGATAGCGCTCAAAATAAGCCAGTTTGCACCGTTTTTCTTCAGGGTAACATCTCCGGTTCCTGTTATGGTGATCAGCGGCTTGGCTGCTCTTTTCTCTGGATTGAGCAGCGTTTGGCCGGAGATTATCTCCAAGGCTTGCTGACCACTAGCCAGATACTTGATCGGGTGACATTTGAAATTCAAAGCGATTTTCCCGAACCTTGGAAGGATATCCGTAATGCTGAACTGCTCATTATAGACAGCCTTATAGATATATCTTGGGTCCCAGGAGAGAAAAAGTTCATGGTAACGAACGTCACCCTTCAGCCACTGAGAAATACGTGCAGCTGCTTCATGGATATCGAGGTCACTTTCCGGCCTTAGATACGTGTGAATCGGATAAATGAAGTTATTCAATCGCTTGTTATCGATGATCAGACTTCCATCTCGCCCAGGAATATTCTGGAAGGAGATTGAGGCTTCCGGACTCGTTTGAGTCGTCTCGTTGCTGATCACAAGCCCCATATCTTTCGATACGATCCCGCCATAAGCGAATACCGCTTGATCCGTACCACTCAATAATTGTTCATACAAATCTGTATCAGTAGGCACTCAATCTCCCCCTTTCTTTCTTCGTCATCCAAGCTAAGTTGTAAGCCAATGTTTCCAAGTCTCGATCTGTGTTGTTCTCGAAGCGATCGATTGTAATGTTCACATCCCCCTCATTGTAATTGCTCGAACCACCTTCTGATTCTCCAACTGTGTTTCTCGCAGCTTCTTTCGCGTATTTCATCGAGACATCATGAGGAATCACCTGCGATCCGTTCGGTAGATTCACCAGTTCCCCGCGGCCGCCTTCGTTCATTCGAGCGAAACCGCCTTGCCAGTTATTCGTACCATTCACCAGATACGGAATGGTTCCGATCGAAACGCCTGGTATCTTGTTGATGATGCCGATAGCTGAATTGATTCCTCCAATCACGCCGTTAACGAACCCTTTTACCTGTCCGACAAGAGATTGAACAGCAGTAGAAACTCCATCAAACACGCCACTAACGAAAGATGTAAGACCCGTCCAAGCGTTTCTGATATTCTCAAAGACACCCGAAATCGTATTAGATACATTATTCATTATGCTGGATATAATTCCGCTTATGGCTGCAAAAACCCCGCTTACAACACTCGATAAACCGCTAATAACAGTACCAATATCTGTGAAAATTTGACCCGTAAATGTAGCTACACCTTGCCAAACGCTAGAAATAACCTGGGCAACCGTGTTGAATACACCTGTGACAAATTCGACGATTGGCCGTATCAAAGCAAAAATTGTGGTCATTATGCCGGCTGTAAATGTGACGATTGGAGCTATAATCGAAATAATGTTCGAGATAATCATGCCAATAAATCCAACAATCGGGGTAATTATTGAAATGATATTTGTCATCACATGGATTACTACTTGAATAATGCTGCTGATAATAGGCAGAATCACCTGAATAGCTGCGCCGATAGCTTGTATGATAGCTATGAACGCCGGAGCTACTGCTGTCACAATATTCATTACCGTTTGAACAATCATGGATAAAGCCGGAACTAAAGCTCCAATAAAGTTTGCAACCAATGGAATGACAACCGCCAATATCGCAGCGAACTGCTGAACAACCATCATGATTATTGGAACTAGGTTATTGAATAGATTAACTACAATCGGCAGTACCGTCAGGATCGCGCTTATGATTATTGCGCCCACTTGCATAACGATAGGCACCAATGATGCAAAAGCACTCATAACCAACGGAATGATAGTTGTAGCTAATTGGCCAATCATCTGTCCAATTGTTCCGAATACCGGAGCCAAAGCAGCGCCTACCGTTTGAAAAGTTGACACTATTTGCGGCCCAAACATTTGAAACATGGCAATGACAATCTTCAAAATAGGACTGATGCCAAACAGGATAGTGGTTAAATTGACCGAAAATCCCGACCCTGCACCAGTTGCCGTTTGAAACCCACTGATAAGACCGCTAAAGAAGCTAGAGAAAATTGGATAAACAGCTTGAATGATCCCCCAGATGGTCTGGAATACCGATCCGATCTGCGAGCCAATGTTTCCAAGTGAGCTCATGACTGAAGGACCGATTGCCTGGAATGTATTCATGATGAAATTCCCGATATTTGAAAGTATTGGCAGGATAAACGCAATCGCACTTTGAATGATTGGGCCAATAATTTGGAATACTGTTGAAACTTTTTCTTTCACCGCATCAAAAATACTACCCATTTTTTGCCCCAAACCTGATAATAGGCCAGGAACACTCGACGCAAAACTAGCTATGACTGGTTGTGCTTTTTCCCAAACGGCATTCATTTTCTCGCTCAGTTCGGCAAATATCCCCACCGCAATGTCTTTTACGTTGTTGAATGCTGTTATTACCGTGTTCCGGAATGATTCACTCTTAATCATCGCTGCAGCAAAGGCTGCAACCAACCCTATGATTGCGGCAACGACTAAGCCCATCGGACTGAGCAAAAACCCAAGCACCCCGACAACCTTTCCAACCCCGATTATCATAACGCCCAATACAGTAAGCACCGGACCTGCAACCGCCGCAATCCCGGCAGTCATCGCAATCAGTTTCTTCGTTCCGTCCGGCAATTCATTGAACGCATTTACTAATCCTGTGACCCTTTCTGCAATTTCACGAATCATTGGCGTCAGCTGGCTCATGACTGAGAT
Source organism: uncultured Carnobacteriaceae bacterium (assembly GCA_963730595.1). GTDB lineage: Bacteria > Bacillota > Bacilli > Lactobacillales > Aerococcaceae > Trichococcus. The sequence goes on along the minus strand of CAVSSJ010000013.1, from coordinate 1,316 downwards.
TGTGGCCGACTCAATGGACCCGCTTAATTCGTCCAACGAGCCCGTCAAATTATCTTTCATTTGGGCTGCCGCTTCCGCAGAGGCTCCGGCAGAATTCTCCAATTCTTTCGTCATGCCCTGCAGCTCTTCTTGTCCGGCTTGCAGCAGGATCATCATTCCGCTTGCGGCTTCCGTCCCGAAGATAGTGGACAGAGTGGACAGCTTTTGGGCCTCGGTCATGCCTTCCATCGACGTACTCAATTCACCCACGATTTGATTCAACGGTTTGAAGTTTCCATCTGCATCCGTCGCGCTAAATCCTAGTTGCTCCATCTTCATGGCCGCTTCATCAGTCGGATCAACCAAACGGCTGAAAGCCATCCTGAGCGTCGTCCCAGCTTGCCCACCGGCCATACCTGCATCAACCATGAACCCTGTAGCTGCCGTTAGTTCTTCGATACTGATTCCTAGTGCACTTGCACTTGGGCCGGCATATTTCAATGCATAGCTCAAATCCTCGACACCAGCCGCGGTTTTATTGGCGGACATTGCAAGGATATCAGCGACTCGTCCCGAATCACTCTGCTTCCAATGCCGAACCCATTCAATGCACTTGTCACCGTATCGGCAACTAATGCTAAATCTTCTCCGGATGCTTCGGCTGCACTGATGACACCAGGCATGGCAGCAATGACCTGATTCGCATCAAAACCTTTTGCCGCCATCTCGCTCATTGCGACAGCTACTTCACTACCGGATAGAGATGTGCTTGCACCTAATTCGATTGCGGCATCAGTCATGGCCTTCAACTCTTCAGCACTTGCACCGGCAATCGTCCCAGCTTTTGTCATCGCTTGTTCAAAGTCTGCAGTAGTTTGGACTGCTTTCGCGAACGGCATAGTGATGGCAGCCGTCATTCCGGCACCCACCATACTGATCGTTTTGCCGGCACCGGTTATCTTATCGCTGATTGCGGATGTTTTATCCTGCAGAGTCTTCAGTTCACTCATCGCGGACCTTACTGCAGCATTAAATTTATCCGCATCCGCCGTAATATTTGCACTTAATACATAATCAGCCATTCTTTACTCCTTTCTTTTAGCGATAGCCTTTTTCATTCCGGCGGCTTTTAATATCCTCTCGATCCAACCTTGACCATTGTTTCGATCCATTTCTTCGATGATTTTTACTGCATTCTCGTTGTATTCCTTGTCCACCTTGGTAGGTTTTTTAGGGAACAATTCGATAAAACGCTTGTGCTTCTTACGGTTGAGGTTTGCCTCAGCATTCAGAACCGCATTTCGCGTCCAGGTTGTGTCCGAAATCAATTTATTTTC
>CAVSSJ010000012.1:0-566326 GCA_963730595.1 uncultured Carnobacteriaceae bacterium | reverse complement strand
CGTCCACAAACCGATGGCAAAAGTCTTGGCAAAGGAATTGGAACCATACAAGCCTATGTTTTTGGAGGAAGTCGTTCTGCCTGAGAATGAGGAGCATTTCGCCGAAATCGCGCAACATGTATCGACTCCACTGGCGACTGGAGAAAGACTGTACACAAGATGGCAATTCAAAAACATCTTCAAACAAGGTGCCATCGATATCATACAGCCGGATGTCGCTCTTGTCGGCGGTATCCTGGAAACGAAGAAAATCCGCGGCGATGGCCGAAGCCTACGACATGGCGGTTGCACCACATGCTCCATACGGACCGATTGCCTTGGCGGCCGACTTTACAAGTCGATGCCTGCACACCGAACGTCTTCATCCAAGAACAAAGCCTCGGTATCCATTACAACAAAGGCTTCAACCTATTGGATTTTGTGAAGAACAAAGAAATGTTCAATACAAGGACGGCTTCGTCGAACTCCCAACCAAGCCGGGTTTGGGTATCGAAATGAACGAAGAATTCGTAGAGGAAATCGCGCAGGAAGGTCTGATCTGGACCAACCCAATGTGGAAAAACTACGATGGCACGATAGCTGAATGGTGATTTAGCTGTTGCCATTGCGATAAGAATAATTTAGAGATTGCCTCGGACTGCCGCACAGTTGCGACGGTCTGGGGCAATTTTGCATATTATGCCGGATGCGGTAGTCTTCACCAAAGGCGTACTTAGTGTTCCGAGTGAAGGTGGGGTTAACGGGAGGAGAGCGGTGAACTCCGATGAAGAGTGCGTTGGTCGTAGAAGGAGGTTGCTGCGGTAAACCAGCTCCGGCGGGGGAATGTTGTCCGGAGCAGATTTGTTTCCGTGCGGCCGAACCCCGGCGAAGCCGACGTGGTCGGAGGTGATAGTCTTTCGGGGTCTTCTTCTCCGGCGGAAGTGTGGTTCACCGGAGGAGCGCGGCTGCTCCGAAGAAATGGCTGCTGCCCGGAGAAGAGAACTGCGCTAGCTAGTCAGCTCCGGCGAGCGAATGTTGTCCGGAGCAGGATGCGTTGTGAACGGCCGTACTCCGGCGAAGCCGACGTGGTCGGAGGTGATAGTCTTTCGGGGTCTTCTTCTCCGGCGGAAGTGTGGTTCACCGGAGGAGCGCGGCTGCTCCGAAGAAATGGCTGCTGCCCGGAGAAGAGAACTGCGCTAGCTAGTCAGCTCCGGCGAGCGAATGTTGTCCGGAGCAGGATGCGTTGTGAACGGCCGTACTCCGGCGAAGCCGACGTGGTCGGAGGTGATAGTCTTTCGGGGTCTTCTTCTCCGGCGGAAGAACCGTTCACCGGAGGAGAGCGTGATCTCCGATGAAGAGTGAGTGGCCGGAGGTAACAGTCTTGGACCCGGCCGCGGTCCGCTGGAATAATAGCGTTCCTAGGCTTTTGAACACATCTTTTTATTTCGCGAATTGCGATAAAAAATGTCTATCTGTAGCTATGATTGGATTGCAGAGAACGGGTATAGTACAATGCAATCAGAAGATATTCTCCTTGTCGCTGCTTTTTCGTCAAACTGTCAAAATGGTGCAAAATCAGCAAGAATACAGCTCGCTCCGTCAGCCCCGACACCATATCATCCCTCATCCGAAAAACGGAATATAATCCCACCACATCGTACTTTCGTTGGCACATGCTCCGAGGAGCCAAAAGGCAATTCGTATCCTTGACCAAGCATATCCCCAAGCAGAATAAGCCACCAAATTTCCTTAGAACCAACGTAGTTTCGTCCTGACATCATCTCGCCAAGTTAGTATAAGAGCCAAAATATCCATAGCTTTGCAGAATCAATGCTGCGCGCAACCTGATTTGGATGGAATGTTTCCCTGCAAATATCACTCTATTCAATTGGCAACGAACTTTTATTTTGGAAAACGTTTTCTTTGGCGCTGGACATTTGAGGGGGATGTTAAAAAATGAATGATTTCAAGAGAATAAACCGGCTAATATTATTTCTTTTATTTTCATTATTTGCAATTGGATTAGGAACAGTTCAAGTACATGCGGGTACGTCTGTTCGTGTAAACAATACAACAACAACGAATCCAATCAATGGAATCGGCGAATTCGCTTTGCTGGCGGAGCCAACGGTAAACCTGGCACCAGAAAGCATAATCAGCAGCTCAATCACCTTTTCGGGCATCTCGTACATAAACGATAATCAGACGACCAGTACGAACAATGCTGCGAAAGCGGGTCCAGGCCTGCAATGGGTGCAGCTGGATTTAGGCGCAGTCCATGAGCTCAACGCCATCAAATTATGGCACTATTATGGTGATGGCAGAAGCTACCGGGATGTAGTCGTACAGCTTTCAAATGATCCAACATTTTCCAACGGTGTGGTGACCGTTTTTAATAATGACATGGACGGCAGCGCAGGCTTGGGTGTGGGGACGGACAGTGAATATAAAGAGTCGAGCTTCGGGAAGACGATTTCCCTCAATCCTGTGAACGCCCGTTATGCAAGATTTTACTCCAATGGGAGCAACGTGACTGGATGGAATCAATATGTCGAAATCGAAATATACGGTGCTGGAACGCAGGTGGTGCCAAAGGTAAACCTGGCACCAACAAGCATAATCAGCAGCTCAATCACTTTTTCGGGCATCTCGTACATAAATGATACACAGACGACTAATTCCAGCAAAGCTGCGAAGTCGGTTCCGGGCCTGCATTGGGTACAGCTGGATCTGGGCGCAGCCCATGAGCTCTACGCCATCAAATTATGGCATTATTTTAGTGATGGCAGAACCTACCGGGATGTGGTCGTGCAGCTCTCGAATGACCCAACCTTTTCCAGCGGTGCGGTGACCGTCTTTAATAACGACAATGACGGCAGCGCAGGTTTGGGTGTGGGGACGGACAGTGAATATAAAGAATCGAGCTCCGGGAAGATGATTTCCTTCAATCCCGTGAACGCCCAGTATGCAAGATTTTACTCCAATGGGAGCAATGTGACTGGGTGGAATCACTATGTCGAAATCGAGATATATGGCCATCAGCTTCCGATAACGGAAGTCAGAACAGAAACTTTGACCGAAAATACAGTCAGTTACACACGAATCGAGCAGCCGGACAACACACTCCCGGTTGGTGAAACACAAATAATCCAAGCTGGCGTTGACGGCTACGATACGGTGACATATGACGTGACCTACACGGACGGCGCGGAAACGGGCAGAGTGGAGGTGTCGCGGGTGACGACGGCGCCGGTCGAAGAGATCGTCCGGGTAGGTACCCAGCAGGTCGTGACGGAGCGGATAACCGTTACAGAGAATACTGTGGCATACCAAACGGTGGAACAGGAAGATGCCACCTTGCTGGCGGGTGAAAGGGTAGTCCAGCAGGCAGGCGTTGACGGCTATGATACGGTGAAGTATGACGTGACCTACACGAACGGCGCGGAAACAGGCAGAGTGGAGGTATCGCGGGTAACCACAGCGCCAGTCAAAGAGATCGTCCGGGTAGGACCCGATGTGGTCGTGACGGAGCGGATAACCGTTACAGAGAATACTGTGGCCTACCAAACGGTGGAACAGGAAGATGCCACCTTACCGGCGGGTGAAAGAGTGATCCAGCAAGGAGGCGTTGACGGCTACGATACGGTGACGTATAACGTGACCTACACGAACGGCGCGGAAACGGGCAGAGTAGAGGTTTCGCGGGTAACCACAGCGCCAGTCGAAGAGATCGTCCGGGTAGGGCCCGATGTGGTCGTGATAGAACAGACAACTGTAGTAGAAAATGTAGTGGCCTACCAAACGGTCGAGCAGGAAGACGCCACTTTGCCGAAGGGTGAAAGGGTGATCCAGCAGGGAGGCGTTGACGGCTACGATACGGTGACGTATGATGTGACCTACACGAATGGACAGGAAACGGGCCGGGTTGAGGCGTCACGGGTAACCACGGCACCGGTCGAAGAGATCGTTCTGGTGGGGACTTATTCAGACGATACGTACGTGATTTATGCCATCGCAGATACGCATCTATCGTTGGATACAGGCACAGCTTCCCTGAAAAGCGCCCTCGCTTCCAGCAGCGTCGTCGCTGCGGAGGAACAAGGCGTGTGGATGACAAAAGATGGCGCATTCATCACAGCCGCAACTGTTTCGGAACGTGTGCAAAGGCTGAGATCCTTTGCGGCAATCGCGAATGCGGATCAGCCGGATTTTGTTTTGCATCTGGGTGATGGGACTGCAGGGCCTTCCGATTGGGATTCCTTCCTGGCCGCATGGAACAGCATCTCCCTACCGAAACTGTTTGTGCCGGGGAACCACGATTTTGACAATACAACATATGCATCAGTGGCTGCCAAATTCGGTTTTAACACCAGGGCAACTGTCGGCAACAACAAATTCAGCTATGCCCAGGAGATTTCGCTTGGAGACATCAGCTTCCTGCTCCTGGATGTGGATACGAACCGTGTAGATAACAGTGGATTCCAGACGAAATTGGATTGGGCTGCGGGGCAACTGAATAGCACCACAAGCCCGTTGGCGCTCATTGTGGCTCACACGGCTCCCCAAAATTATCTCAGAAATAATTACGATGGGCCTACCGCATACGCGTTTAACCAAATCGTGCTGAATGCGTTGAGTTCCAATCCCAATCTGGAAAAAGTGCAGGGCATTTTCGGTCATGAGCACCCGACGAGTACTTATATGGACACAACGTTAGGGCCTGATTTTCCGGGTTTGATCCTAAAACCAAATGTTTATACAGTCGGAAGCTACACCAAGATTACTATTGATAGTCAGAATAATATCACTTGGGAGCAAAGGGATCTCTACTGATTTTTGAATGAAGTGCCACCGCATTCTCGTGACTTTTGTCATGAGGGCGGTGGCACAGTTTTTATGCTGAACTGGTTTAGGGCCAGCAATGCCCAACATAAAACCTATTGGCGTTAGCCGAGTAAAAGAAAAACGCTGAGACAGAGGGGGCCATTTGATAGCAGTTGCAAGCGCCACATTACAGTTAACAATTTTTTTTGATTGTGAGAGACACTAAATGTGTAAGAAAGAAAGAAAATATGTTAGAATTCAAGTAGATATATATCAACTTAATTTCTCCACTCGCATCCACTGTGATAATAGATTTAGTATCCTAACCATCCTAAGCATTTCCTCTTAATAGATTGTTTGCCAACCGTAACGAACCCCGAAATGAAAACGCTATCTTTTAGAGGTCCCATACTCTCCCATATGATTCTTCTGTTAATTCCTAACCAAGGCGCACTTCGGCTCATCACATCATGAAGAGGCTCTCACCACCTGATTCCTTCCTCGCAATCGGATTATCCACAATTATTCTGTGTAGAAAAATAATTTTATGCCGCAAGATATTACGCACCGATTCCATCAAAAGCAGCATCTGCCTTTCCGATATCAGCCTTAATTTGTATCATTCTTAATATAACAGCAACAAAAGTGAACGCCTTAAAAAGGTTGATCAGAGAAACCGGCATCCTTTTTTTCTAGAGGAAGCAATTGGTCAGTCATCGTGAATTTCTTCAACAGGCAACGAACTGCCTAGAGCAAACGGTGGCAGTCAAATAGGAACACCATTTATTGAGATAATTCAGGATCGTCAAAAAAGAGGTGAGATAATGGAATCATTTCGTAACCGCCCCCTCTTTCCCATGAAACGCGATGCTTATGAAAAAGATGCACAGAGACCCATCGTTCCTGTAGGCTTATGGGAAAAATGCCCTCAGTGCTATACCATCATTTACAGCAAATCCTTGGGAAAGGCAAAAGTTTGTCCGCACTGCGGCTACAATTTCCGGATTACGGCTTATGAGCGGCTGAACTTGATCATTGATGAAGGCACTTTTTATGAATGGAACGCGGTCATGCCTGCAGAGAATCCGTTAGATTTTCCGGGCTATGATGAAAAATTACTGGATGCCAAGGGGAGAACCGGTCTGGATGAGGCCGTCATAACCGGAACGGCTGCCATCGATAGGAAAAGGATCGCATTATGCGTGATGGATTCCAATTTCATCATGGCAAGTGTAGGGAAAGTCGTCGGCGAGAAGATTACGCAGGCATTCGAGCGTGCGACCGAAGAACAGCTGCCGATCATCGTCTTTACTGCTTCCGGCGGAGCCAGAATGCAAGAAGGCATTATGTCCTTGATGCAGATGGCCAAAGTGAGCATAGCGGTATCCAATCATAGCCATGCTGGACTCCTGTATATCGCCGTACTGACGGACCCGACGACGGGCGGCGTGACAGCAAGCTTTGCGACGCAAGGGGATATCATTCTGGCTGAAGCAAGCTCCACCGTGGGGTTTGCCGGGAAAAGGGTCATCGAACAGACCATCAAAGCAAAACTGCCGGAAGGCTTTCAGACGGCAGAAAAAGTAATGAAGAATGGCTTCATCGATAAAATTGTCATCAGGCAAGACTTAAGGAAGACATTGCAGCATATATTGGCGTTACATGATCCGGAAGAGATGGGTGATGAAAGGTGAATGATGTGCAGAAAATCATACAGGCGGCAAGGAGCATTTCACGCTTGACGGCATTGGAGGTGATCGACGGCATTTTTGATGGCTTCATCGAATTCCACGGGGATAGGCGCTTCGGCGACGACCCCGCGGTTGTGGGCGGCATCGCCAGCTTGGCGGGCATGCCGGTTACCGTAATCGGGACCCAAAAAGGGCATGATGTCACTGAGAATGTCTATCGGAACTTCGGCTCGCCGCATCCGGAAGGGTATCGGAAGGCGGTCCGGCTGATGCGGCAAGCCGATAAGTTCAAGCGCCCGATCATCACCTTCATCAACACGGCGGGCGCCTTCTGCGATGTGGAATCGGAAGAGCGGGGGATCGGCGACGCCATCTCCGAATCGTTGCTGGTCATGAGCCAGGTGAAAGTGCCGTTGATCGCCATCTTCATCGGTGAAGGGGGGAGCGGCGGGGCCTTAGCTTTGGCGATGGGCAATGAAGTGTGGATGCTGGAGAACAGCATGTACTCCGTCCTTTCGCCGGAAGGGTTCGCTTCGATTTTATGGAAGGAAAGCGCCCGTTCGGAGGAAGCTGCGATCGTCATGAAGCTGACGCCGGATGATCTGCTCAAAATGGATATCATCGACAGAATCATACAGGAAAGAAGGCCGGATGAGCTGTTGCCTGATCTGAAAACAGAGTTGATACGGTCGTTGACGAAATGGAGACGTTTGAGTCCGGTCGAAATTGTTGCGCAAAGGCAAGAGCGTTTCCGGAAATATTGATGCGGTCATAAAATGAAAGCGTTTAAAAATGAAGTTGTATGAATCTATCGCCACACTTAAAAATGGAGGCTGATTTGCATGAAAAAAAATGTATTGGAGTATTTTGAAAACACACTTTTGCAGTATAGGGACAAAACAGCTATAAGGGATGAACACAAAGAACTGACTTTCGGCGAATGGGAGCAGTATGCCAAAAGGCTGAGTCTTTCCATCCGGCAACAATCGGAAGCCATGAGAAGGCCGATCGCCGTATTTTTGCCGAAAAGTGCCGACAGCCTTGTCGCATTTATGGGTATCCTGTACAGCGGGAACATTTATGCTCCCCTCGATGTCCATTCGCCGGCTGCCAGAATAAAAAACATCTTGGAACACTTGGAAGACCCGCTTGTCATCACTTCGGATGAATACAAGGATTCCTTGCTTGCGATGGGCGTCGCTCCCGAAAACCTCATCGGCATCGAGGAGGCGTACGACGAAGCGGTTGTCTATGACAACGCGGCAGTCCTTGCCCACCTGGACGGACTCATCGATACGGACCCCATCTACATCATCCACACCTCAGGATCGACGGGCACTCCAAAGGGTGTCGTCATTTCCCACAAAGGCGTCATCAACTACATCGATTGGGCTGTGGCCTGCTTTGACATCAGTTCAAAGGAAATCATCGGCAGCCAATCCCCCTTTTACTTCGATAATTCAACCTTGGACATCTACCTCTGTTTGGCCACCGCGGCAACACTTGTCATCATCCCGGAACACCACTTTGCCTTCCCGGTCAAGCTGATGGAATACGTCGCCTCGCAGAACATCAACTTTGTCTTCTGGGTGCCGTCGGTGTTGATCAATGTGGCCAATACCAAGGCCTTGGATCATGTCGATTCCGTCGGCCTGGAAAAGGTTCTGTTCGCCGGCGAAGCGATGCCGAACAAGCACCTCAACTATTGGCGCAGCAAACTTCCGGATTCCCTGTTCGCCAACCTCTATGGGCCTACCGAAATCACGGTGGACTGCACTTATTACAAGGTGGAGCGGGCATTCGAGGACAGCGAACGGCTGCCGATCGGGTTTCCGTGCCGGAATGCCGATGTCATCATCCTGAACGAGGCGAACCAGGCGGTGACGGGAAGCGAGATGGGCGAACTGTGTGTGCGGGGCAGCTCCATCGCCTTGGGCTATTGGAATGACCAAGCCAAGAGCGATCAGGTCTTTATCCAAAACCCGCTCAACAACCATTATTTCGACCGCATCTATCGGACCGGCGATCTTGTCTACGTCAACGAATACAACGAAATCATCTATGTCGGCAGGAAGGACACCCAGATCAAGTATATGGGGTACCGGATCGAGCTGGGCGAGATCGAAACGGCTTTGCTGAGCCTGACCGGCATCCATAATTCCTGCGTCATCTACAACTCGGATCGGAAGGAAATAACCATGTTTTATGAAGGGGCCAGCGATCTCAGCAAAGCGACGATCAGAAAGGAACTGAGCCCGCTGCTGCCGAAGTACATGATCCCGACAAAGATCATCATGCTGGAACAGCTGCCGTTGAACAAGAACGGAAAAATCGACAGAAAGACATTGGCTGCGGAGTGGTTGCACAATAGTTGAGGGGCAGCAGCCGAAAGGAAGGTGAAAGTTCACATGGAAAAATTAGTGGCGATATTGAATGAAATACGGCCGGAATACGATTGGGAACACTGCGGATGATTTCATTGCGAATGGGATGCTTGATTCCTTCGACATCATCGTGTTGGTGTCGGAGCTGGAAAGCGCCTATCCGGTTTCTGTGGATGGGAGCGATATCTTGGCGGAGAACTTCAGCAGCCTGGAATCGATTGCGAATCTGGTAAGAAAGAGCGGTGGTATTGTATGAACTTCAACTACGATAACAAGCGGATCAGCGGCATTCTGACCGTGCTGCCGCAAAATGAAGTGAGATTCGAGGACGAAGCGGAAAACTATAATTTCTCCGTCAAGCAGTCCATGAAGCTGAAAAAAATAATGGGCTATGAGAAGCATCGGATTGTCGAAGGGGATACGAGCGTGTCGGATCTCTGCATATTCGGGATGAGGCATCTGCTGGACGAGGGCTTGATCAACGGTGATGACATCGATGCACTGATACTCGTTACCCAGACACCGGATTATTACATGCCTCCGACGAGCAACGTCATTCAGGGGGAATTGGGGCTGAAGCAGGATATGCTCTGCCTGGACATCAACCAAGGCTGCGCCGGCTATTTGGTGGGTCTGATCCAGGCTTTCAACCTATTGGAACAGGACTGCGATCAAAAAAGTGGCCCTGCTGAATGCGGATGTGCTCAGCCGCAGGACATCCAAACGGGACCGGGGCAGCTATCCGCTGATCGGCGATGCGGCATCCGTGACCATCGTGGAAAGGGACAGCGGCAATAACCGGATCCATGCGAACCTGAAGATGGACGGATCCGGCTACAAGGATCTGATCATCCCTGCAGGGGGCATGCGGCTGCCCGCCACCAGCGAAACCGGAGTGATGGAAGTGGATGAGGCCGGAAATTATCCGGAGCCTGGATCATCTCAAAATGAACGGCGAAGCGGTCTTCAACTTTGTGCAGACAGAAATCCCGCCATTGGTAGACAGCCTGCTTGCGGCTGCTGGAACCTCGAAAGAGGAAGTCGATTATTTCATGTTCCACCAACCGAACCGGTTTATGCTGGAAAAATTGGCCGATAAGATGGGCGTGGCGCGCGAAAAGCTTCCGAACAATGTGGTCGAAAACTTCGGGAACTCAAGCAGCGTGACCATTCCCGTGAATATGGCCTTCAATCTGGGCGAAAAACTCCTGACGGATTCCTACAAAGTATGCCTTTCCGGTTTTGGGGTCGGCCTTTCCTGCAGCGCGATGCTGATGGATATCGGGAACCTGGATTTTTGTCGGATGATTGAATATTAGGCGCGAGGAGGCGAGGGATCATGGAAAACTTCTATGATGAATTTGCGGAAATACTGGAAGTGGACGAAGTGAAGAGGGAAGATTTGTTGGATGATTACGAAGGCTGGGATTCCCTTGGGCTGTTGTCCACCCAGATCATGGCGGAGGAAAGCTACGGTGTGAAGATCAGCAACGATGACATAAAGGGCTTGGCGACTGTCGGGGATATCGAAGATTTGATTCAATCGAGAAGAAACGCCGGATAAGGGAGGACGACCAATTGAAAACATTGTTAATTGTTGGGGCAGGCGGTCTTGGCCGCGAAACATACCAGTGGGTTTCCGACCAGGAAAAGGTAGAGAAAAGATGGGATGTCATCGGATTTTTGGATGATGACCCCCATGCGTTGGATAACTACACGCTTTCCGCTAAAATCATCGGAACCGTAAAAGATTATGAACCAAAAGACGGCGATGAGGTCGTCTGTGCCATCGGGGACACGGAGGTGATCGCTGACATCTGCCCAGTCCTTTTGGATAAGGGCGCGGTTTTCGCTACGGTCATCCATCCGACCGCATTGCTGGCGGACACTTGCCAAATCGGCAAGGGCGTCATCGTAGGGCCTTATGCCATCATTTCGACGGATGCAAAAATTGCCGATTTCGTCGGTTGTGAATTCCTATGTCAGCGTCGGCCACGATGTCACCGTCGGAAAAGGCTGTGTCATCAGCGGCTTCAGCGATCTGATGGGCTTTTCAGCCTTGGAAGAGGGCGTATTTTTGGGCAGCGGCGCCCGCTTGCTGCCGAGTGTGCGGGTCGCGAAAAACGCCAGAGTCGGCGCGGGAAGCATCGTCCTCAGAAATGTTAAGGCGAATACAACGGTTTTCGGCAATCCGGCGAAAATAATCTCCACTCCCTGAAAGGGGATGGCATCAGTACCTGCGAATGACAAGGGGGAAGTGAAAAGAATGATGAGAAAAAATGTTTTGATCTTTCCAGGAGGAGAATATTCTGCTTCGCAGATATATTTTTCACTTCATAACAGCTTGCGGTTTCGGCCCATTTTGGGATCGAGCAGAAGCGATCACAGCGAATTCATCAGCAAAGATGCCATCACTGATTTGCCATTCATATACGAGGAACATTTTGTCGAAGCATTGAACCGGGTAATCCAAAAGGAAAGCATTGCTTTCATCATACCTGCCCATGACACCGCTGCGTTCAGCTTAATGGAAAAGCAAGATGAAATCATGGCGACGGTCGTGTGCTCCCCGTTCAAAACAGCTGAACTGTGCCGCTACAAAAGCAAGACCTACGAGAAGTTAAAAGGCTTCCCCTTTGTCCCCAAAACCTATGATGCAGCGCAGGGGGATTTGGAATTCCCTTTGTTCGCCAAGAATGATGTCGGGTCAGGGTCGAGAGACGCCTTTGTGATTTCTTCAGCCGAACAACTGGAGAAATTATTGAATCCTGAAATAAGCTATGTTTTGTGCGAATACTTACCGGGTGAGGAAATCACGGTGGATTGTTTCACCAACAGTAAGCGGGAATTATTGTTCGCGCAACCGCGCACGAGAAGCCGCATTTTTAACGGAATCAGTGCACGATCGACAACGATTGCGTTGACGGAAGAAATAAAAAGAATAGCCGAGGCTCTTTCAGCCGAAATTGAATTCAGGGGTTATTGGTTTTTCCAATGCAAAAAGGATAAAGATGGCCGTTACAAATTATTGGAAATTTCAACCCGCTTTGCAGGTACTTATGGGGTCAGCAAAAACTTGGACGTGAATTTGCCGTTGCTGGCATTATGTGACTTTGACGGCATAGATGTGGACATAACGCCCAACAAATATGAAATCACAGCGGATAAAAATTATATCGATCGCTACAAACTGGATCTGCAGTATGATCGTGTTTACGTAGGTTTTGACGATACCATTGTCTTTAACGGTGGGAAATATAACACGCAAATGATGCTGTTTTTGTATCAATGCCTGAACGAGAACAAAGAGGTCATTCTGATTACGAAGCATGCACCTGATATCCGGGAGACCATGAAGAAGCTGCATCTGAACGAGGATTTGTTTGCTGGCATCATTGAAGTGCCCGAAACATCCGAGAAATATGCATTCATGGATAACAGCAAGCCGAGCATTTTTATTGACCATGCCTATGCAGAACGGAAAAGGGTGAAAGAGCACTTGGAAATGCCGACCTTTGATGTTTCGAATGTTGAATGCCTGCTTGATTGGAGCTAGGAATAAGGAAATGTAGGAATGTACGTCAAAGGAAATTCACTATAAGGATTAAGGAAGAGAAAAACACCTATCTAGTTTACCCTCAGATAGAAGCCGTTCAATCGCCTAGGAACTGTCCTTCACGAAACTGCGGAAAAAGTCAGGTTCTTACTTGTCTTTTTCCGTGTCAGCTGTTTTGATTGCCCTTCTAGACAGCTCCATATCCGTTCTGTCTGATAGACAATTGTTATAAATTAGTATGATAATTGTGTGTCAGTCAAAATGGAATCCAGTCTTTGAAATTCTCCGGCTGGATAGTCGTTCTGCTTTTCGAATGCAGCGGCATCGAGCCACCTTGCTCAATCACCCTCACCATTCCATCGCCATCTGGCGTCTTCCCGTTAACTGCTTCAATAGACAAAAACATTCCAATCGTTCAGTCTTCATGATGCAACAAGTTGTTTAATCAATAAAATATGTAAACGAGTACATTGGCGGCGAGGTCAGGTATGCCAGATTGACAAAGGGGTGTAGATGACGATGTTCTATCAGCATTATGGGAAGCGACTGCTGGATTTTGCGGTGACACTTATTGCACTCGTTCTCTTAAGTCCAGTTTTACTGATAGTGGCTGTGCTGGTGAGAGCGGAGCTCGGAAGTCCAATCATCTATCGGCAGCAGCGTCCCGGGTTGAATGAGAGAATCTTTACGGTGTATAAGTTCAAAACGATGACAGATGAAAAAGACGAAAACGGAAATGTATTGCCGGATAAGGAGAGGCTGACAAAGTTCGGTCGGCTTCTGAGAGCGACAAGCCTGGATGAGTTGCCGGAATTGTTCAATATTCTGAAAGGGGATATGGCGATTGTGGGGCCAAGACCTTTATTGGTCAAATACTTGCCGCTCTACAACAGCCAACAAAGAAGGCGTCACGAAGTAAGGCCGGGGTTGACGGGGTTGGCGCAAGTCAGCGGCAGGAATGCGATCAGCTGGGAAGACAAGTTCAAACTTGATGTAGCTTATATTGAGAGTCTCAGTTTGATGGGGGATTTGAAAATCATTCTGAGGACCATAAAAAAGGTTGTCGTGAGGGAAGGCATCAGTTCTGAAAAATCCGTAACGATGGAAGCATTCGAGGGGACCGAAAATGCAGAGGAAAGGCAACGTTAAAATGAAATTTGGAGTAGAGATAAGCTATTTCAGGAGGCGGACATTTATGAAGATCCACAATGAATTGACGGAGTACTTTTGTGATACGTACAAGATAGATAAAACGATTGATTACACTGTTGAAGAGGTTGATGCCAAGACGCTTCTTACGGGCGAACGGTTGGATTTGGTTGCCAAAATAAAATACATTGCATGCAGAGAAAAAGGCCAAAATATGGATTTTATTAAGGAATTGTACAAAAGCCACATCGAAGCTTTCACATCCGAAAGCTATGCGGAAAGCGGCAATCAGGAAAATAATTCGATCGATAAGTACTTTGAAACCTTCGACAATTTGATCGACACCATCAAGAATACGGGATTCGATGCAGAGAAATCTGTCGTTCCAGTAGGGAAAGATAACGTCATCATGGATGGCGCCCACAGGACAGCAATCGCCATCTACTTTGGATTGAAGCTCCCGGTCATTCGTTTTCCCGAACTGTATCTCCAGTTTGATGCCGAATATTTCCGTAAGCGGCTATTGGATGAAAAATATATCGATTATCTTGTCCTGGAATACTGCAAAATGAACCCGAACACCTATTTCGCAAGCGTCTGGCCTGTCGCCGGCGATAAAAAACAGCAAATGGATCAGATGCTGGCATTGATGGAGAATAGTTGCAAGATCATTTATTCAAAGAAAATAAATATGGGCTTCGAGGCATTGAATAATTTCATAGCGCAGGTCTACATGAAGGAGGACTGGACCGGAACCTCTGAGAGCCAATATGAAGGTTCCAAAGGGAAGACCAAAAATTGTTACTTGTGGGGAAATGAAACGACCATCTACATCCTGGAAGCCGCTTCCTTCGAAACGATCTTTAACATGAAGCAGAACATCAGGGAGATTTTCAAGATCGGCACACACTCCATCCATATCACGGACAACCAGCCGGAAACGATCAGATTGGCCAACCTGACGTTGAATCGGAATTCCTTGGATTACCTGTTCCGGGGGAAGCCATTGATCTACACGGAGTTCAACAAGAAAGTAGACGGGTTCAAGACGGCTTTATTGGAAAATCATTATGAGCCGGATGATTTTATTGTTGCTTCCAGCGGCGTAATGGGCGTCTATGGGTTGAGGGATATCGGTGATATCGATTTTTTCACTTTGCAATCTGATTACGAAGTACTGGAAAATGACAGCTGTGAAAACAACCAGGCCTATGCCGGGTTCTATGATAAGCAGCTGGATGATCTGATTTATAATCCGGACAATTATTTGATCTATAACGATATCAAGTTCATTACGTTGGATGTTTTGAAACAGTACAAAACAGCGAGAAATCGAGACAAGGACATCATGGATCTAAAATTAATCGATGGTCTGACGAACGATGATACGAATAGTTACGCGGGCTGGTCAAAATCCCGATTGGCTTTCAAAAGGGAATACAGGATTTTGAATTTCCGCATAAGGACAGCTGCCTTCAAGGCATTGAAGCAAATGGGGCTGTACAATTCCGTCAGACAGGTATACCGGGGAATCAAAGGCAAAAATTAGTTGATTCTGAAGTCAATCGGGCCATTTGGTCGATGTAAGGGAAGGAGTCGATAACATTGAAAATAACGGTCGCAGGAACAGGTTACGTAGGCTTATCGCTGGCCATCCTCTTGGCGCAGCATAACGAAGTAGCGGCGCTTGATATCGTCGCGGAAAAGGTGGATCTGATCAATCGGAGAAAATCTCCGATCGTCGACAGGGAAATCGAGGATTATTTGCGCACGAAGGACTTGCATTTGTTCGCCACGACGGACAAGGAAGTCGCTTATGACCATGCCGAGATTGTCGTCATCGCCACACCCACGAATTATGACGAAGAAAAGCACTTTTTTGATACGTCATCCGTGGAAGCCATCATTGAAGATGTATTGGTGTACCGACCAGAAGCGACCATGATCATCAAATCGACTGTTCCGGTCGGATACACAAAGGAAATGAGGGAGCGGTACGGGACGGATCATCTCATCTTTTCACCGGAATTCCTGAGGGAAGGCAAGGCGCTATACGATAATCTGTACCCTTCGCGCATCATCGTCGGCGACACATCGGAACGTGCCGAGGCATTCGCCAATCTATTGGTGGAGGGGGCAATAGCAGAAGAGATCCCTGTTCTGTACATGGATTCCACCGAAGCCGAAGGGGTGAAACTGTTCGCAAACACCTACTTGGCGTTACGCGTGGCCTACTTCAACGAATTGGATACCTATGCCGAACTAAGGAAACTGGATACCAAATCCATCATCGAAGGGGTGGGACTGGATCCGAGGATCGGCAATCATTACAATAATCCGTCTTTCGGGTACGGCGGTTATTGCCTGCCGAAGGATACCAAACAACTGCTGGCGAACTATGAAGATGTCCCCAACAACCTCATCGGGGCCATCGTGCAATCCAACAGCACCCGCAAAGACCATATTGCCCACATGATCATCGAACGCAATCCGCAGGTGGTCGGCATCTATCGTCTGACCATGAAGTCCGAATCGGACAACTTCCGGGCTTCCTCCATCCAAGGCATCATGAAACGGATCAAGGCAAAAGGCATCGAAGTGGTGGTCTATGAACCGGTGCTGGAAGACGAGACCTTCTTCAATTCGAGGGTGATCAGGGATCTGGATGAGTTCAAGGCGATCTCCGATGTCATCGTGTCGAACCGTTTTGCGCAAGAATTGGCGGATGTGAAAGATAAAATCTATACGAGGGATTTGTTTCACGACAATTAAACCATTGCCGGATAGGACTTAATTTTCCAGGAAATGAAGGAGCTGAGCAGCTTGAGTTACAGAACGTTGGATTGCAGCAAAACCTACCTTGTCACCGGTGCGGCCGGTTTTATTGGCTTTTATTTAGCCAAGAAACTGCTGGAGCAGGGGTGCCGGGTGGTCGGCATCGACAATATCAATGACTACTACGACGTGAACCTGAAAGTTGCTCGTCTGGATCAGCTGAAACCCTTCGCTGCATTCACTTTCATCCAAGGCGATATCGCAGACAAGGAAAGCGTCGACGGCGTATTTGAAGCATACAAGCCGAATGTTGTCGTGAACTTGGCCGCGCAGGCCGGCGTCCGTTATTCCATTGAGAACCCGGATGCCTACATTCAAAGCAACATCATCGGTTTCTTCAACATTCTGGAAGCCTGCAGATTCCATCCGGTGGATCATCTGGTCTATGCATCCTCCAGCTCCGTTTACGGATCCAATACGAAAGTGCCTTTTGAAGAAACGGATTTTGTGGACCATCCGGTGTCGCTCTATGCGGCAACCAAGAAAACCAATGAGTTGATGGCCCATACCTATAGCCACCTCTACAAAATTCCGGCTACAGGCCTACGCTTCTTTACGGTCTATGGCCCGATGGGGAGACCGGACATGGCTTACTTTGGCTTCACCGATAAGTATTTTAAGGGCGAACCGATCAAAATTTTCAATAACGGCGATTTTGAGCATGATCTGTATCGGGACTTCACCTATGTGGCTGACATCGTCGAAGGGATTCAGAGGCTCCTGAACAATGCGCCCGCTGAAACGGTTCCGCACAGGGTCTTCAACATCGGGAACAACAGCCCAGAGAAGCTGATGGTGTTCATCACAACCTTGGAGCAATGCCTAAGCAAGGCTTTGGCCAGAGAAGTGGTATTCGAAAAGGTATTCGAGCCACTCAAGCCAGGCGATGTGCCGGCCACCTACGCTTCGACGGATTTGCTGCAAGGAAGCGGTGGGATTCAAACCGGAAACATCCATTGCGGAAGGCTTGCAACAGTTTGCTGATTGGTATGTGTGCTTACTATGGAAAGAAGTGAAAAAACGCGTCGGCCTAGAAGTTTGTTTTTGCTACAAACGAGCACAAAATTTGCAGCTGCATATGGACTTTATAGGCGGTAAACAGTGGGGAATAAAACAGTTGCGAGCGAAGATACAAGGGTTCTGTGAGGGGGCATGCACGATGGAAAAATTACTTATTTTAGCTAATAACACCGGTGGGCTGTATAACTTTAGAAAAGAGCTCATCCAGGAATTAGTCAAGAAATATGAAGTTTACGTAGCACTCCCGGACGGGAGATATACATCGCTGCTTGAACGGGAAGGCTGCACATTCATAGATACACCGGTAAACCGACGCGGGAGCAACCCGGTCACCGATTTGAAGCTATTATGGACATACAAAAACATCATAAGGGACATTCGTCCTGCCGTTGTCCTGACGTATACAATAAAACCGAATATCTACGGGGGAATCGCCAGCAGACTGTCACATACGCCCTATTTAGTGAATGTGACGGGACTGGGTACTGCCGTCGAAAATGCAGGGATTTTGCAGAATATTACGCTGTCTTTATATAAAACAGCTTTAAAAAAAGCAAACTGTGTTTTTTTTCAAAATTCTGAAAATAAGGATTTTTTCATTGAGAATAAAGTAGTAGCGGAAAACGTGAAATTGATTCCCGGTTCCGGAGTGAATTTGAATCATTTTACATTCCTGCCTTATCCAAGCAATGAAACGACTGAATTTGTGTTTATTTCCAGAATTATGAAAGAAAAAGGGATTGATCAGTATCTGGAAGCGGCAACGTATATAAAGAACAAGTATCCCGATACAACCTTCCACGTCTGCGGATTCTGTGAAGAAGCCTACGAGAGTAAGCTGCAGGAGCTGCAGGATAACGGCACGATCGTCTACCACGGACTGGTAAGCGACATCCGGGAGGTACTCAAACAAACGCACTGTACCATCCATCCTTCCTATTATCCCGAGGGCTTATCCAATGTGCTGCTTGAAAGTTCAGCCTGCGGCAGAGCCATCATCACGACCAATCGGGCGGGTTGCAGGGAAGTGGTCGAAGATGGCGTCAATGGCTATGTGGTCGAACAGAAAAATGCGCAAGACTTGATTGATAAAATCGAGAATTTTTTAAGCTTGGATTATGAAGAAAAGCGACAGATGGGTATTTTTGGCCGGGAGAAAGTCGAGCAGGAATTTGACCGGCAGCTTGTGGTAAATGCGTATCTCGAAGAAATAAACAGAATCCTGTGATATTTCCGATGATGCGCTAAGGACAGCGTTTTGTGAGCCGGCTTTTCATGATGGATGCAAAAGAGGTGATAACAGTCATGCGATATATCGAAGAGAAAATGACAACGAATGAATTTTGGGGAGACCTTTTACTTGTCTATTTGATTTTAAAGCCTTTTTATCTATTCGATTCAGGTTCTTTACAACCATCGGATTTTTTCCTGATGTTGTGCTTTGGTTTATTGCTGGTAACCAGAAAGAGCAGCTTCATTAAATATCCGATACCCTCAAATATTTGGCATATACTGCGATGGTTTTATCTATTCGCCTTTTATCAAATATTTGTTAATTTGATCTGGTATCTGATTTTGGAGAATACTAATGCTGGAAATAAGAATTATGGCCTTTATCTGAGCTGTTTCTTCATATTGTTTAATCTCTTCAGTGTATTCTCCTGTATCATGATCTACGAAAGAATCGGTCCATTGCTGTTTCAGAAGCTAGGGAAAGGCTTTTTCATATCTGCAGCGATTGTTGCATTTTTCAGCATCATCCAGAATGCCAGCGAGAGCATCAGGGCGGTTGCGGGCTTCAATAACCCTAACCAACTCGGATACTACGCGATATTATTATTGACCAGCTGCTTTCTGTTCGGCGACTATATCAAATCACCCTACAAGCAAATACTGTTTGCCCTATCCGTGTACCTGAATGTCATTTCACTTTCCAAGGCTTCTGTCTTGTCTTCCGCCATTCTGATCCTTTACGTCATATTTTTTCAGAAATATTTTAACGTCCATATCAGCAAGAAAATGAACATATTCTTGGTTGTTTTTATCCTGTTCGTCGTATACATGTTGCTTTTTGGCGAACTCTCCTTTTTTAATAACGATACATTATCTGCCCTCAAGGAAAGGATCCTAAATATAAGGACAGAAGGGGATTCCAACTTAGGCTCCGGGCGAGGATACAGCAGGATTTTTGAAATGGGCATCCATTTATTATGGGGGATGGGGGAAGGCGCTTATTATCGTTTTCAATCCTTGACGGGTCTGGAAGCTCATTCTTCGTTTGTCACTGTCTTTGTCTCCTACGGTCTGGTTGGGTTTTTGATCTGGATAAAGTTGCTGATTGGGATGGTTTATAGTGGCATCAGGAGAAATCTATTTTCTGTAGGGCTTTTTATCGGAATAGCTTCATACTGGGTCACCCATAACGGACTGCGGAATACCGTTTTTTGGATCATTATCACAACCTATATGCTAATGAATCATTGTGGTGAAAAGGAACGAACGTCAGCGGCAAGAAATGGAACAGAATCATTCTAACCGGAGGAGGTGAATCGTTTATGATGGGGAAAGATATCGAGCAAAAATAAAGCTTTAGTGATTAACATGATAAGCAATGCAGTTGCTGTCGGGCTACATTTGGCAATCAGTTTCTTTTTATCCCCCTACATTGTTGCAAAGCTGGGGGTAGAGGCGAATGGATTTGTGACACTCGCCAGTAATTTTGTTGGCTATGCGTCCTTGATTTCGATTGCGTTAAACTCGATGGCAGGGCGGTTCATTACGATAAAGTTTTATCAGGATGACCTTGTGGAAGCAAATAAATATTATACGGCGGTGACGCTGGGCAATTATGCTTTATCCTTGCTTATGGTCATTCCTGCCGTGCTTTGCGTCATCTATCTGGAAAAAATCATCAACATTTCCGCCGATATACTATGGGATGTAAAGCTTTTATTCGCGCTTGTTTTCTTGAATTATCTCGTCAAGACCACCTTTTCGAGTTGGCATACAGCGACCTTTGTTACAAATAAATTATACATAAAATCCATTCGTGATATGCAG
Organism: uncultured Carnobacteriaceae bacterium; assembly: GCA_963730595.1. Taxonomy (GTDB): domain Bacteria; phylum Bacillota; class Bacilli; order Lactobacillales; family Aerococcaceae; genus Trichococcus. Next base: position 545,828 of record CAVSSJ010000012.1, on the reverse strand, counting down.
TCGCAATTAATCAGGGTGGCCATTCTCCTGGGATTATTTTTCTTGATCAAACCGTATGTTTATTATATGGGGGTGGCATCGCTCTTGGCGACGATCTACACGGTGGCCTTCTCGCTGTATTATAAAAAGAAATTACTGCCTCAGCTTAAGGTCAGGATAGCAAGCTTTAAAAAAAGCTATTTTATTGAATTGATTGCTTCCGGCATCTGGAATACCATCAATCAGATTGGGACTTCTATTGTTAAGTGGTTTGGATTTGTTGATAGCCAATATCTTTCATTGGTGCGAAAGCGATGGGCATATTATCGTTGGGTAAGATTCTCCCGAATGTCTTGATCCAATTAACGACAGCATTAAAATCGGTGTTTACGCCCACCTTCGTCATGAAATATGCGCAGGGTGACATCGAAGGCTTAAAGCTGGAATTGAAGAAAGCGATGAAAATAACAGGGATTATTTTAACGATTCCGCTGAGTCTCGTCATCATATTCGGCAATGAATTTTACCATCTCTGGGTTCCTTCCCAAGATGCCGGACTATTACAAATATTGTCGGTTTTAACAATTTTCGGGTATATCTTCACGGTTGCAACGACGGTGTTGTTCGATGTTTTTGTGGTAGTGAACAAGTTAAAAACAAATGCCGTTCTGGTCGTTACTTCCGGGGTAGTGAGTACATTGCTCGTCTTTGTTTTATTAGGCTACACGAACTTAGGGTTGTTCGCGATCGCCGGGGTCAGTTCTGTTGCAAACATCATCCGGAATCTCTGCTTTACCGTTCCGATGGGGGCAAAATACTTGAACCTTAAATGGAATACGTTCTTTCCGGAGGTAGGATACTCCGTGTTGAGCGTTTTGATCTTGATTGCCATCGGGTACGGAATAGAAAATGTTGTCGTCATCGATTCGTGGCTGAAATTAGCCTTATACGCTGCGATTACGGGAGTCTTAGGATTAGTGATAAACAGTTATATCGTCTTGAACAAAACCGAGAGGGATTATTTGGTCAAAGTAGTCAAGGCCAAGCTACATTTATAGGCAATTCGGCAAAATGAAGGGAAAGGAATGAAGGGGTGTGAAAACAGCGGATGATTCTTTTACTATGACTCCGGAAGGGGATGAGACGATGGCTACGGTGAGTGTGATTATGGGAATCTACAATTGCGCGGATACTTTACCGAAATGTATCGATTCGATCCTGGCACAAACGTATTCTGATTGGGAACTGATTATGTGTGATGATTGTTCAACGGATGATACTTATGACATAGCTTCACAGTATGCGCAAAAGTACAGTAATATCGTTCTCCTTAGAAATGAAAAAAATTATAAGCTTGCCTACACCTTAAATCAATGCCTTACGTACGCCAATGGAAAATACATAGCCCGCATGGATGCGGATGATATTTGTCTTCCTGTTAGATTCGAGAAGCAAGTAGCTTTTTTGGATGGCCATCCGGAATATCAGGTTGTGGGGAGCTCAGTCATTGTTTTTGATGAAACGGGTGATAAGCTGATCCGAAAATCGGTGGAGCACCCCGTTAAAGAATGCTTGAAAAAAACGGTTCCCTTTACACACCCGACCATTATGATGCGCAAGGAAGTATATGGCGCTTTAGACGGTTATCAGGTGTTGAAAAGGACGAATCGCTGTGAGGATCGGGATTTATGGTTTCGCTTCTTTTCTGAAGGATTCTGCGGCTATAATATTCAGGAACCTTTGCTAAAATACCATGAGAGCTTGTCGGATTATAAAAAACGGAATGTAAAGTCGGCATGGCAAGGGGTGCAAACAAGGCTGTATGGGTACCGTCTGTTGCATTTTCCATTGCGGGATTATCCGTATCTGGCTAGGCCCATTATATCTGCTTTAATCCCGGATAAGATCATGTACTATTATCAAAAGAACATAAGGGGAAAAAGATGATTCAGCTCAATAACCCCATCAATGGGCATCTTCTTGTAGCGCGAGGAAAAACGGTTTAGAGATAAGGCGGTGTGGAAAATGAGAGCGTTATCCTTTAAAGGGAAAATGGTTGTTTTGATGTTTGCCGACACCCTGTGCATCACATTGGCAGCGTTGTTGGCATACTGGCTTCTGGAAAATTACATTGCTCTGCCTGGCGTCTACTACTATGTGATGGTCGGCATCACCTGCGTCATCTATATCTTTTTGGGCACATTCCGCCATATGTTTTCGAATATGCCTTATTATACGAGCATTCCAGATGTGATCGTAAATGTCCAGATTTTGTCGATTGCCTTTTTGCTGTCAGCATTCGTTTCAAACGGAATCTTTGACTTGGTGAGCCGGCGCTACATCTTGCTGACCTACATGCTCTGTTTGGTCTTTATACCAGGGATCCGTGTGGCCTGGCGTATTTTTCACGAACATAATGAGGAGCTTTCCAGCAGGGAACGTTCCGACGATAGAGGAAAGGTCAGGACGCTGTTGGTCGGCGCTGGGGAAGGCGGACGCCTCTTCATCTCGAGCCTGATGCATCGGCCGAATGAGATTGAGATCATCGGGATCGTCGATAGGGATGAGAAGAAGCGCAATTACCGGTTGATGGGCATCCCCGTGCTGGGGAGGGAAGAAGACATCCCGCTTCTGGTGGCCGAAAACGATATCGATCAGGTGACGATCGCCATCCCTTCGCTGAAGCCAAAGGAAATGGAACGCATTTTGGATTACTGCAACCAAGTAGGTGTGACGGTGAACCAGATGCCGAAGATAGAGGATGTCATGACAGGGAAATTGGCCGTCAACCGTCTGCGCGACATTGATGTGGTCGATTTGTTGAGCAGGGAAGAGGTCGAATTGAACAGAGAGTTGATTTCCGAGAATCTGAAGGGCAAAGATATTCTCATCAGCGGTGCGGGCGGTTCCATCGGCTCCGAAATTTGCCGGCAAGTTGCTAAGTTTGAACCCAGGAGCATCATTCTGTTGGGGCATGGGGAAAATTCGATCTACCTGATCCACCGGGAACTGAACCTGCTCTATGGCAAAACGATAGACATCATCCCCGTGATTGCGGATGTGCAGGACCGCAAGCTGATTTTCGAAGTTATGGCGCGTTATCAACCGGAATATGTTTTCCATGCCGCCGCCCACAAACATATCCCGATGATGGAATGGAACCCGCGGGAAGCGGTGAAGAACAATATCTACGGAACCAAGAACATGGCGGAAGCGGCTAAAACAGCCGGTGTGAAAAGCTTCGTGATGATTTCGAGCGACAAGGCGGTTCGGCCGACCAACGTGATGGGTTCGACTAAGCGGCTTGCGGAAATGATCGTGACGGCGCTGAACGAACCCGGCCAAACGAAATTTGCGGCGGTGCGGTTCGGCAATGTCTTGGGGAGCCGTGGCAGCGTCATCCCCGTCTTCAAGGAACAGATAGCGAAAGGTGGTCCCGTGACTGTGACCGATTTCCGCATGGTCCGTTACTTCATGACCATCCCGGAAGCAAGCCGCTTGGTCATCCAGGCCGGTGTGCTGGCAAACGGGGGAGAGATCTTCATCCTTGATATGGGGGAACCCGTGAAAATCGTCGATTTGGCCAAAAAGATGATCAAACTGTCCGGCTACACGGAGGGGGACATCCCGATTGTCGAAACAGGGATACGCCCCGGCGAAAAACTCTACGAAGAGCTGCTGGCAGACGAGAGCATGCTGGACAGCCAAGCCTATGAAAAGATATTCGTCGGAAAAGCATCCACCTACAAATTGGAAGACACCCTCGCCTTTGCGGACGAGCTCGTTCAGCAGCCTGTCGGCGAGCTCCGGCAAAACCTGATTGACTATGCCTGCGAGCATCAATGATTGTTTATTTTAGAAAACACCAAAACACCCTAAAGAAACCCCAGCAAAATCTTCGGAAGAAAACCTCAACAAAAAAACAGAACGAAACGGAAAATAAAACCTCATAAGATAAAACCTCAAAAAATCATTCGAATAACCCCTAAAAATAGCTTCGTTTATTTTGAACGGACAGGCTATTCCTCATTTTGCTACCCACGGAAGGGAGACGGTTTTAATGACGGAAAAAAAAGATAAGAAAATATTGTTGGCTTCCCCTCATATGTCGGGATACGAAATGGGCTACATTCAGGAGGCATTCGATACGAACTGGATTGCACCGCTCGGACCGAATGTCACCGGATTCGAAAAGGAAGTGTGTGCCTATACGGGCGCAAACTATGCGGATGCCCTGTCTTCCGGTACGGCAGCCATACACATGGGGCTGATGTATCTGGGTGTAGGCAAAGGCGACATCGTCTTTTGCCCATCCCTGACCTTCTCTGCATCCGCCAATCCCATCATCTATCTGGGGGCCACACCGGTATTCATCGATTCCGAAAGGGAATCATGGAATATGTCACCGGTAGCTTTGGCGAAAGCCTTCGAGAAATATCCCCATCCCAAAGCGATCGTCGTCGTGAATCTATACGGACAATCCGCTGATTACGACAAACTGAAGGCAATCGTGGACGAACACCATGTTCCGATACTGGAGGATGCCGCTGAAAGTCTCGGCGCCACCTACAAAGGGGTGAAGACGGGCACTATAGGGGAAATCGGAATCTACTCATTTAACGGAAACAAAATCATCACGACATCGGGCGGCGGAATGCTGGTGGCTCGCGAGAAGAAAATAATCGAGAAGGTGGAGTTTTGGGCAACGCAGGCAAAGGAAAACGCGCCCTATTACCAGCATAAGGAAGTCGGCTACAATTACCGGATGAGCAATGTCGTCGCCGGAATCGGCAGGGGACAGTTGAGGATATTGGATGAACGGATCGCCAAGAAAAAATATATCTTCGATTATTATGCGGATGCCTTCCAGGACATGGAGGAGTTGAAGATGATGCCGATTGCGGCATATGGCGAACCGAATTATTGGCTCAGTTGCGCGACGATCAGGCCCGAATATGAGGTGCGCCCGAAAGCTTTGTTGGATTATCTGGCATCCAAAAATATTGAAGGAAGGCCAGATCTGGAAACCGATGCATCTGCAGCCTGTCTTTAAAGGGGGGGATTTCTTCAGCCACAACCCGGAAGGGATGAGTGTGTCGGAAGATATTTTCGCCAGAGGATTGTGCCTGCCGTCGGATACGAAGATGACGGATGAAGATCTGGAAAGGGTCGTGACGCGGATCAGCTGGTTTTTTGGGGCAGAGGCCGCGCGTAGATAGGCTGATATTCATGATATTCTTGCATTGAATTGATAGGGGCGATTCCTTTCTAGTAGCTTGGAATATGTGATATAATGAAAGCGGATACAGGAAGATGATGTGATAAATGGGAAAGTCATACATTTTGTAATTATCTGCTTTCATTGGACTGATGTAGTCAAATGCCGAACGAGGAGGGAACGCAATGAAGGAAGAAGATTCTTTAAAAGGCTTACTGGCAATAATAAAGCAAAGACTTGTGATGATCATCAGCTTTGGTATCCTGGGGCTTTTACTCACAGCGGGCTATACATTTTTTATTGTCACACCGATGTATGAATCCACTACGCAATTACTGGTCAATCGCGCAAGCGATGGCAGTAACGGCATCCAGCTAAATGATATCAATTCAAATGTGCAGATGATCAATACCTATAAAGATATTATCAAAGGTCCGGTCATATTGGGGGGAGTGAAAGAAAAGCTGGAACTTGACTACACAGTCGAGCAATTGGCTGATATGGTGGCAATCGGTGCAAACCAAGATTCGCAGGTGTTCTCGCTGACCGTCAGAGGACCGAATGCAGGCGAAGCAGCTGAGATAGCCAATGAAATTGCAGTAACCTTTCAGAGTGAAATTGTCGACATCATGAATGTCGAAAATGTCAGCATCATTTCCGCCGCAGCCATCCATTCAAATCCCATCTCTCCAGTGATAGTGAATAACTTGTTGATAGGGCTGGTATTGGGCCTTCTGCTTGGATTAGGCGTGACTTTTCTGCGATACGCGATGGTCAGAACCATCGATGATTATCAGTTCATTACACAAACTATCGGTTGGCCAAATCTGGGCATCGTTTCGGAATTGAACAAGGAAGAGCTTACGGCCATTTCGGAAATGCGTAAAGGAGAGGTCACCACCGTTCCGGGAGTCCGTAAAAGAGAGCGGATCGGCGATCCGGAAATACACAAAACAGAGAGGACCAGCGAGCCAGAAATGCGCAAAACAGATGACGGTTGCCATTCGGGAAACGAAGAGAGAGGCGCCTGTCGACATCGGAGAAAAGCGCAAGAAGAAGATTGAATCCGCTTCGGGTATTCAGAGAGAAAGGCTTATAACCGTTTCTGAGATGACCAGGGAGAAAATCGGCGCTATTTTGCAGAGTGATGTCGGTCAATCAGCAGATATCAGAAATGAGAGGGGGAAATAGGGATGGCTAAAAAGAAAGCGAAACAACCACGTCGCCAACACGGCTTGATCACGTTGGCTTTGCCGAACTCCCCCGTTTCGGAACAGTTCCGCACGTTGCGGACAAACATCCAGTTTTCGATGGTGGATAAAAAGCTCAAATCCCTGGCAATTCTTTCTGCTACACCTTCTGCGGGTAAATCGACGGTTGCCGCAAATTTGGCCGTAACCTTTGCCCTGCAAGGAAACCGTGTATTGATAGTGGACTGCGACTTGAGAAGGCCGACTGTCCATCGCAATTTTAAATTGACGAACGGCAAGGGGTTGACGACGTTATTGACCGACCAATCTGGAACCATCGAAGATTATCTGCATGACGTCGGTGTGGAGGGCTTATCCGTATTGACGGGCGGACCCGTTCCGCCAAACCCTGCGGAACTGCTATCCAGTAACCGCATGCGGGAATTGGAAAAAGAAATAGCGGAAATATTTGATCTTGTCATCTATGATACCCCGCCATTGTTGGGATTTGCGGATGCACAGATTTTGGCTAGCCGTGAGGATGGCACCATTTTCGTGGTCCGTCAGGGCGTGGATACAAAAGAAGATGTCTTTAAAGCATCGGAATCGCTAAAAATGGTGAATGCAAATGTTTTGGGGGTTGTCTATAATCGTGCGCCCGGTAGTTCTAAAGACTACAGCTACTATTATGGCTATCATGAAGAAGACTGATGGGGAAGCCTTCAGCGAAAAAAGGTGATTTCATTGGAAATTGCCTTTTTTTGTGGGCGGAACACTTTTGCGGAAGGATTTGCAGGCTGTCGATGAAAATTATTTAGCCATCCTCCCTATTTCATGTATAATGAGAAAGAATAATATACAGGAAGAGGATAGAATACATATGATAACTTTAAAATCAGCACGTGAAATTCAAGCAATGGAAGAATCCGGAGCTATTTTGGCAGGCATCCATGAGGAGCTGCGCGGTTACATCAAACCGGGCTTGACGACGAAAGACATCGACCAGTTCGTGCAAACGCGCATCGAAGCCGCAGGCGCCATCTGTGAACAGATCGGTTTCGAAGGCTACGAATTTGCGACCTGCACAAGCGTCAATGACGAAATCTGCCACGGTTTCCCGAGCGACAAATTCGTCTTGAAAGACGGCGACCTAATCAAAGTGGATACAGTCGTGAACTACAACGGCGCGATGTCAGACTCTTGCTGGAGCTACGTGGTGGGCATTGCGACGCCGCAAGTGAAGCATTTGATGGCAGTCACCGAAAAAGCATTGTATCTAGGCATCGAACAAGCCAAAGCGGGCAATCGCATCGGCGACATCGGCCATGCCATCCAAACGTACGTGGAAAGCGAAGGCTTTTCCGTTGTCCGTGAATTCATCGGCCACGGTATCGGGCCAACGATGCATGAAAGCCCATCTGTTCCCCACTATGGTGAAGCAGGCAAAGGCTTGCGTCTGAAAGAGGGTATGACCATCACAATCGAACCGATGGTGAACACGGGAACCTGGAAATCGAAAATGGATGACAACGGCTGGACAGCCCGCACGAAAGACGGCGGCTTGAGCTGTCAATTCGAGCACACCATCGCCATCACCAAAGACGGCGCAAAAGTGCTGACGCAACAAAAATAATGAAAGTTGCTGTTCCGTTGATCCGTTGAAGCAGATTAACGGAACGGTATATAGTGGAATGAACAGGAAACCGGTTACGGGCAATGGGATATGGTTGGGTCAATATTCAAACAAACCTATAGGCTGTCTTGCGCTGCATTGGTGAGTTTGGGGGCATTCCGGCATCTTGAGACGGCAATCAAGGGAATCTTCTGAAAGAGACTGTTTTACTTTAGTCTTCCGTAAAATACTTATAGTTATTTCAAAAATGATATAGTACAATTGAACTATAGTTGTGAAGCCTGAGATGCCGCATCCAGGCTTCTTATTTTCATGCGGTAATTATTAATCAACAGTTAGATACAAGGAGGAAATCATGGAAGAAGAAATTTCATTAAGCGAAATATTTGCGATACTGAAGCAACGGTTGGTTCAGATCATCATCTGGAGCCTGTCGGGGTTGCTGCTTGCTGGTCTTTATACATTCTTTTTCGTTACACCGACTTACCAATCCACTTCTAAAATCGTGGTGAACCAAACGCAAAATGCGGAACAGGCGATCACAAACACGGATATCCAGACTAACCTGAGTCTGATCAACACGTATCAAGGAATCATCAAGGAACCGATCATTTTGCAGGACGTCATCGCAAATACTGGTTCAAAATTATCGGTTGATCAATTGCGCAGTAAACTTACGGTTCAAACCGAAGCCGATTCCCTGGTGTTCGGTGTGACCGTTACCGATGAAAATCCTTATACGGCCGCAGAACTGGCAAATGCGACGGCTAGTTCCTTCGAACAAAAAATCGGCGGCATTTTGGACGTCAACAGTGTGACCATCCTTTCCGAGGCAGTCGCAAATACGGCTGCCGTTTCACCAAATACGCCTATGAACTCTGGTGCTGGGACTATTGGTCGGCATGATGATCGGTGTAGGCTTGGCATTCTTGGCTGAATTCATGGATAAGACCGTAAAGGACGGCAAATTCATCGAACAGATGGGTTGGACGAACCTGGGTACCGTTCTACAGATGAGCGAAGATGAAGTCACCTCGACAAGATTCTCGCCCGTAAAAGAAGAAACGACGACACGCAAAACGACAAGAAGAGTATAGGAGGGGATAGAGTATGTTTGGATCTAGCAGAAGAAAGATCAAAAAACTGGATAGTCAACAACGCAAAGGATTGAGTCTGATTTCCATGATGCGACCAAAATCAGTGATTGCGGAACAATACCGGACGATCCGCACCAATATCCAATTCTCGATGGTGGACAAAAACCTGAAATCATTGGTGGTGACTTCTTCCGGTCCATGGGAAGGCAAATCGACGACTTCCGCCAACCTGGCTTCCGTTTTTGCGGATCAGGGGAAACGCGTCCTGTTGGTCGATGCCGACTTGCGCAAACCGACGCTGCAGCGCACCTTCGGCTTGAACAACCTTGAAGGTTTGACCACGCTGTTGACTTCACCGGATAAAGAGCTAGCCGAAGTAATCAACAAAATCGAAGGGACGGCTTTATTCGCTTTGTCAAGCGGCCCGATCCCTCCGAACCCTTCCGAATTGTTGAACTCGAATCGAATGACTGTCCTTATCGGAAAGCTGGAAGAGGCCTTCGATATCATCATCTATGATATGCCGCCGATCACTTCCGTGACGGATGCGCAGATCATGGCGACGAAAACGGATGGCGTCATCTTCGTCATTCGCCACGGCGTTTCGCAAAAGGATGCCGTCAGCCACGCAAAAGGATTATTGGATATGGTGAATGCCAACGTCTTGGGTGTTGTCTTCAACGGCGTCGATAAAAAGACCAACAGTGCCTATGATTACTACGGCTACGGTTATGGCTATGCTTATGGACATACGAGTGAAGGTGAAGCCTGATGATCGATCTGCATTGTCACTTGCTGCCAGGCATCGATGATGGCGCTCGTACCTTGGAGGATTCCTTGGCAATGGCCGAAGCGGCCGTTGCTGAGGGCATCACTCATATTCTTGTGACACCGCACCACAAAAATGGCAAATATGAAAATGTAAAAGCGGACATCGTAAAGTATACGGCTGAGCTGCAGGAAGAGTTCGACAGACGGAAGATTGGACTGACGTTGTTTCCGGGGCAGGAAGTGCGCATCTACGGTGAATTACTTGCGGATGTGGAAAACGATGACATCCTCTTTACCGACGAAGAGAATCAGTATGTTTTGATCGAATTCCCGACGCTGGCGATTCCCCTTTATGCGGAATCGCTTTTTTTTCAAATGCAGCAAAAAGGCATCACCCCGGTCATCGTCCATCCGGAACGCAACCAAGACATCATCGCTGATCCGAATGTGCTGCTTTCTTATATCGAAAAGGGCGCAATTGCCCAAGTGACCGCCAGCAGCTATGTCGGCGTCTTCGGGAAAGAGATAGCGGAACTGAGCAGCCGTTTGATTGAAGCGAATCTGGTTCATGTTATGGCGTCGGATGCGCACAATACAAGGGGACGTTCCTTCCATATGCAGGAAGCCTTCGCCAAGCTGGAAGCGGAATTCGGCTTGGAAAAGGTAGCTTTATTCCAGCAGACGGCAAAAGATTTGCTCAATGGGGATGTCGTACAGACGGAAGCGCCAATGGAAGTGCAGAAAAAGAAACGATTCAATTTTTTTAAGAGAAGATGATGGAAAGACACAAAAATCAGAAATTTGATTCTTGTGTCTTTCTTTTTTTGTCAGCAAATAAAATGCACTGTCCCAAATATTGATATTGTGTTACAGATTGCCGGTTCATATTGAATATTTATCCGTTTATTGGTAGGATAATGGGGATTACGCCCCGGCGATGTGCATGCACGGAACAAGATCAGACGGCCTCCTTTTATCAGGGCTTGTTTTAGTATTCACATGATTTACTGTGCAAATGAAGTTTTTAGTTCAGGGACGTTAGGACAATTCCGGAAATGTTCATGTACAGATGATCTTTGGGTAAAAGGCGAAAAGGAAAAGAATCTCGTAGGTTTCGGTGAAAAGCCCTTTGCAACAGCAGAACTTTCAAAAAAGAAAGAGGAAATGCGGATGATGAATGAATCAAGAAAAAAGAATAAAAGGAAAAAGAGGGCAATCAGAATAGGATTGTCTGTTTTATTGCTGTCTGTTGTAGGTGTAGCGGCCTATCTGGGCAAAGCCTACACCGATGTCGGAAGTACAGTTGATTCCATATACAACGACGTGAGCGTTGAAAAAATGCGCGAAGAATCGGTGGATGTTGCGGAAGCGACCCAACCGATATCGTTCTTGCTGCTCGGTGCGGATACCGGGACGGCCGAAGAAGAACGTACGGAAGTGGGGCGGTCGGACACGATCATGGTCTGCACGATCAATCCGAATACGCACACGACGACTTTGACAAGCATACCGCGGGATACCTATGCGGAAATCGTCGGCTATGAAGATTCGTACGATTATACCGGTGAGTATTACGACAAGATCAATCATGCTTTTGCCTACGGCGGAACGGAGATGTCCATCAATTCCGTTCAGAATTTCCTGGATATTCCGATCGATTATTATGTCGAAGTAAACTTTGATGGCTTGGTTGATGTGGTGGATGCCATTGGCGGCATCGAAATCACCAGTCCCTTGACGTTTGATTTTTACGGCCCGCAATTCATCGAAGGGGAAACAAGGGTATTGAACGGTTTCGAAGCGTTGCAGTTCTCGCGGATGCGGAAACAGGATCCGGAAGGCGACCTGGGCAGACAAAGGAGACAACAGATGGTGATCAAGGCTATTCTGGATAAAGTCTTGAGCATGGGCAGCTTGGTGAATTACCAGGACCTTTTGAAATCCGTGGAAGATAATGTGCAGACAAGTCTGACTTTGGATGAAATCATTTCGATTGCCAGCGGTTACCGGAACGGGTTGAAGAATTTTGAACAAAACTACATAACCGGCGAAGAAATATACATCGATGAAATCTACTATTATTATGTGGATCCGGAAGAAAGATTGCGCGTATCCAATATGCTGCGTGATCAGTTGGAATTGCCGGAAATCACCTTGGATGAGTTGGAGACTTCGACGAATGAACCGTATTATAATCCCGATGTTTACTCAAACAGCAGTACTACGGTTGATGCCTATACGACAGACTCCTATGTTGATTCGTCATCCGATTATCAAGGGGACTACTATGATCCAACCGCGGAGACGTCCACCTATTCAGAAGATACCTATTATCGGAAGAGGACACCGCTATTCGAAGTGGACACCACATACTCGGATGCTTACACCGATTCGAGCTACTAAAACTGAAAAAATGATACACAGCAGGAAGGGTCGGGACAGGTGTCCCGGCCCTTTCCTGCTTTTGGAAGGGCTGCTTCTCGGTGTGGACAAGGTTCTGATGGTAAGGAGTTGTGCCGGAAAACCCTTTTCTTTTTCGTTAAGTTTCCTTTTTAACCTTTTTCATTTCCAACGTTTGTTTTATACTAGAGGATGAATGTGAAAAACGTATCGGCCATGGGTGATTTGTGCCTTCGTGGCGCCAAAAATAGAGAACAGAAAATGAACATGGGATTCGACAAGCTTGGGCCTTGCCCACTGGCTTGATTCGAACCGATGGAGAGGGGATTTATCGTTGGATCCAATAGTCAGTATCGTCGTACCGATTTATAATGCTGGACCTTATCTGGAAAGGTGCATCGAAAGTTTAATTAACCAAACCATAAGAAACATCGAGATCATCCTCGTGAACGACGGCTCGACGGACGACAGCCTGTCCGTCTGCGAAGCCTTCGCCAAACGGGATGAACGGATCATCCTGATCGATAAAAAGAACAACGGCGTATCGGAAGCGCGGAATGACGGCTTGCGTGCCGCAAAAGGGGTCTATGTGGGGTTCGTCGATCCCGATGACTGGGTGGACCTGGATATGTACGAAAGCATGTCTGCTGCCGCCGCAAACGCGAATGCGGAAATCTGCCTGTGCAACTACGTGAAGGAAAACAAGGACAGCACCGTGCCTGTGCTGGTGAAGCAAAGCGGCGTCATCGAAGGCGACCGCATCCTCACCGAAATCGCGGCCAACGTCATCGCCAAGCCGAGTTTCCGGAGCGGCGAGACCGACATCATGGGCAGCGTCTGCCGCCTGTTGATCAGACGCGATTTCCTGGAAAAGGAAAATATCTGGTTCGATAAGGATGTCGCCTTCATGGAGGACCTGCTTGTCTGCATCGAGGCCTTCCTGAAGTGTGGACGCATCGTGATCGACGAAGGTGCCTATTACCATTATCTGGTGCATGATAGCTCTGCCGTGAATGCGTACAAGGCAAATTTTTACGAGAAGCAGAAGAAAGCCTTCGACAAACTGCAGGCACTGTTGGTGAGGGAAAAACAAGCGAAGGCTTTGCGGTCACGCATGGATAACCGCTATATCATCATCGCGTTGCTCGCGCTTGCGAACGAGGCGCATAAGGACAATCCCCAAACCTTGGGCCAGAAATTGGCGAACATCGACCGCATCTGCAGCGATGAGAGGCTGACAGGCATCTTGGAAAAGATGGATATGAGCGATGTCGAACCACGCAAAAAAGTGGAACTGCAAATGATGAAGAGGAAAGCGAAAGTGCGCCTCTATCTGTACTACGAGACGTTCAACAAAATAAAGAGCATACTGGGCAAGGGCTGAGTGCCTGCGCCGACGGGAAAGAGCGATTCAAAAAAATTATTGTGATTGGGATGATGTGCAAGTGAAGACAATCTGTTTATTTTCTCCAGGCAACCTGCCTGTACCCGCCGTCAGAGGGGGAGCGATCGAGACATTGCTGCATATGTTGATAGAGCAGAACGAAGTGGAAAAAAAGGCGAAATTCGTGGTCGTATCGGTCTATGACGAAGAGGCCGAACGGGCGAGCAAGCAGTATAAACAAACCGAATTTATTTTCATCAAAAAGAATAAGCAGTTGGACAACCTGTATAAGGGCGTAAAAGTATTGGCCAGGAAACTGTTCCGTATCCGGTTCGATGCACCCAATCTGTATTACTATCAAGGGTTCCAGAAAGTGCTCGACGCCCATCCGGATGTCGTAGTGGCGGAGGATGGCTACTACGAAGCATTCAGTGGCCTCACGAAAAAAATGGGGAAAGAAAAACTGTATTTGCATGTGCACCATCATCTGACGGCGAGCGAAAAATTGGCCGACATCTTCACCGAGGTCATTTCGGTCAGTGCCTTCGTGAAGAAGGAATTGCTGCCTAACTCAGCTCTGTCAGAAAATCAGGTGACGGTATTGCGGAATGCGATCGATGAAGACCGGTTCAAGGATAGCCTGACCATCTCCGATAAAAAGGCGTTGCGGGAAAAACTGGGGATGTCGGAAAACGATTTTGTCGTCCTCTTCTGCGGGCGGGTCATTCCGGAAAAAGGGGTCAAGGAGCTGATCTTGGCGCTGGAAAAGGTGTCCGACAAGAATGTGAAGCTGCTGATTCTGGGCAGCCCGAATTTCGCGTTGAACACGAAATCGACCTATCTGGACGAAATCGAGGACTTGGTGAAACAGAATGGCGACCGGATGGTTTTCACCGGCTATGTGGCCAACAATGAAACGTATCAGTATTACGGCATTGCGGATGTGGTCGTTGTTCCGACCTTGATCGAAGAAGCCGCTCCGTTGGTTGTGCTGGAGGCGATGTCGGTCGGCAGACCGCTGATCGTGACCGATTCCGGCGGTATCCCCGAATATGCGACCGAAGCGTGCGCCATCATTCTGAAACGCGATGAAGCATTGGTCGACAACCTGGCGGCCAGCATTACGGCCATCAAGGATGACGCCGCCTTGCGGGAATCCCTTTCCGAGGGTTCCAAAGAACGCTCCAAGCTGTATACCAAAAACATATTCTATACGGATTTTGTCGGTCTATTCGATAAATAGCCCCGAATCGGGAAACAAGTAAGTGCCCATCTTGGGTGACATTTCCCACAAAAGGAGGAATACACGAAAAAAATGAATAAAGAAAAAACATTATCGATAAATATGATTGCCAGCCTGGTTACCTTGGTTCTGAACCTGGGCATCAACTTCTTCCTTTCGGATTATATCGTCAACACGATCGGGGTGGAGGCCTATGGGTTTGTCAATCTGGCGAATTCGATGGCCAACTATGCCGTCATCATCACCGTGGCCTTGAACTCGGTGGCGGGCCGTTTCATCACGATCAGCTACCACAAAGGCGACAAGAAGGAAGCGAACCAGTACTTCAATTCGGTGCTGACGGCCAATATCGTCATGGCCTTGATGTTTGCGGTGCTCGGAATATTTGTGGTCGGGAATCTCGAAAAGATAATCAACATCCCGCCTGAGTTGCTCGTCAGCGTCAAACAATTGTACGCTTTCGTGTTCCTGAACTTTATGCTTTCCATCATCAGCACCGTCTTTACGGTCGCGACCTTCATCACGAACCGTCTCTACATCAGCAGTCTCATCAACGCCATCTCGATTACGCTGAAGGCTGTCCTGTTTGTGGTGCTGTTCTCGGTGTTGCCGACATCGGTGGCCATCGTCGGATTGGTTACGCTCATCTGTACGGCTTTTGTGTTGGTTTCCAATCTGTATTACACACGCAAATTGGTCCCGGACATCCAGATCCGGCCGATGGATTTTTCGATGGCGAAAGTGAAAAAGTTGTTTTCTTCCGGCGTTTGGAGCAGTATCAGCAGCCTGAGCCAAACTTTGGCGGATGGACTGGACTTGTTGATCAGCAACCTGTGGATCAGCTCGATAGCGATGGGGCAACTGTCTGTCGCGAAAACCTTGAGCAATATCCTGAACCAGGTGGTCGCGAGCATCTCCAATCTGTTTGCGCCGCAGCTGACGTACCATTATGCGAAAGGCGACATCAAAAGCCTGCTGTCTGAACTGAGGCAGAATATGCTGCTGACGTCCGCCTTCGCCAATATCCCGGCCTGCATCCTGATCGCTTTCGGTCATGACCTGATCCAATTATGGGTGCCGACGCAGGATGCCGACATGATCTATGTTTTGCTATTATTGACGATCTTTCCGTTCTTTGATTCCCCGCCGATTACGGGGATGTATAATGTTTTCCTGATCACGAACCGTCTGAAGATGAATTCCTTGTTTTGGTTCTGCATCAGCCTGTTCGACGTCGGACTGGTCTTCCTTCTGTTGAATACGACGTCGTTGGGCATCCTTGCCATTGCAGGCGTGAGCACGTCGGTGGGCTTCATCGCCAACCTGACCTTTATGCCGATGTACGCGGCGACCTGCCTGAAACAGAAAAAAACCATCTTTTATCCGATCATTCTCCGTTATCTGTTCGTGACCATTTTGATGGCGGTGACGTTCGCCGGCATCCGCTTCGTGGTTCCGGCCATCGACAGTTGGATGAGCTTGGGTCTCGTTGCAGTCGGCAGCGGCATCATCGGTCTGTTCTACAACTATTTCTTGCTGCTCGGAAAACCGGAACGGCAAAAAGTGCAGTCGCTTGTACAGAATAAATTATTGAAAAGAGGAAATGGCTGATGAGAGAGATAACGATCGTCACTGCTTTTTTTGACATCGGCAGAGACAAATATGCTTTTTATACCCGGAGCGTGGAAAAGTATTTGGATTATTTCCGCTTTTGGGCCCGGATCCAAAACAAGCTGGTGGTCTACACCGCGCCGGAATTGGTGGATAAGGTAATGGAAATCCGTGGGGAATTCGGCTTGGCCGACAAGACCGTGGTCATTGCAGTGCCCGATATCTTCGAAGTGGAAGGCAAACTTTTTGAACGCATGAAGGCGGTCGAAAGCAATCCCGATTTCTATCAATTCCGCGCGAATGCGGATCCCGAATGGCCGGACAACAAGGCGAACTACAACTACATCATGTTGATGAAGTACTGGTGTCTGCAGGATGCCGTCTCCAAGAATTTGGCGACGGGCCTGTTGGCTTGGCTGGACTTCGGCTTCAACCACGGTGGGAAAAGCTTCACCGAAACGGCTGATTTCGATTATCTTTGGCAGACGGATCTGGAGGACAAAATCCATGTGTTCAGCCTGAGCAGCCCGGACGCCATTCATGCCGGCTTCCAGCTGCAGCTGCTGTCGGAATGCCTGATGGGCGCTCCGGTCATCGTGCCGGATACAATGGCCGAAAAGCTTTGGCTGTTGACGAAAAAAGCCATGGAAGCCTTGCTGATGCTCGACTGCATCGACGATGACCAGCAACTGCTGATGATGGCGTACAAGGAAGAGCCGGAAGCCTTCAACATCCACATCTCGGATTGGTTCATGCCGATCAAAGAGTACGGCGGACCTCATCTGACGATGCGGCCGAAAGTCGAAGAGAAGCGCTCCTTCCTCGGCAAAATCAAACTCGATCTGTACTACATCAAGAGAAGATTGCTGTTCTGCCAGCGCATCTACAAGGCAGCCAAGCGCTACAAGATATAAGGTAAACGAAAGGCGTAGCCGAATCTGTTCCCGACTCGGGAGGAGATTCGGAGCGTCTTTTTTTCTTTTCACGAATACGTGTTGTAGCTGCGTCCTGAAAAGCTGTCTTGATTTGTGTTGGACCCAAAAACTTTTTAGCTCATCTTTGCTTTTTATACCAAGATTGCCATTTGGTCTTTTTAATTTCCAGATATTGGATTATACTATTACAGAGAAGAATAACGCCTGTTATCCGGCGTAAATCGGTAAAGAAAGGGAAATAAAATGAATACATTGATCAGCATCATCGTTCCTGTATACAAAGTGGAGGATCTGCTTGCGCGTTGCGTCGAGTCCCTCCTGGCACAGACCTATAAAGAGTTGGAGATCATACTGGTGGATGACGGTTCGCCCGACAACAGCGGGGAAATCTGCGAGGAGTATGCGAAGCGTGACGGCCGAGTCAAAGTGGTCCATAAAGCCAACGGAGGCTTGTCCGATGCCCGCAATGCCGGCATGCCCCATGCGACGGGAAGCTACATCACCTTCCTGGACAGCGACGATTGGGTGCATGAGACGTACATCGAAACGCTGTACAATTTGTTGAAGAGCACCGACGCGGACATCGCTGCATGCAACTTTTTGCGGACTTCATCCGAAAATGTGTCCTTGCCTGCAGCCAAGGAACGCATTTTTGAATTTTCCAACGAGGAAGCTCTGGAACAGATCATCGCCTTCGGAGAATTCCATGAACAGATGGTCGTGGCCTGGGGGAAACTGTACAAGGCGGAATTGTTTGAAGGCATCCGTTACCCGGTAGGCAGGATCCACGAGGATGAATTCACGACCTACAAGCTGATTTACCGTGCCAAAAAAATCAGCTTCACGACGAAAGCGTTGCTCTATTATTGGCAAAGGGAAGACAGCATCATGGGGACAGGCTTCAAGCTGAAGAACAAATTGGATCATCTGGAAGCATGGAGGGAAAGGGCAGCCTTTTTCCATGCGGAAGGGAAGGAAGCCTTCAGCGACAAATCCTATCGTTCCTTGTTCACGGAATCATTGGCGACGATCTTGACCTTGGATGAGCTGAAGGATACGGCAGGCAGACAAGCCGTATTGGAGAAGCTGGAAGCGGGACGGAATGATCTGCGCGGCAGCGGCAAATGGAAAATCAAGCTCATGTATGATTGCACGTTGCTTTTCCCCGGCATCGTGATCGGTGCCTATAAAATGTTCAAAAAAATAAAAAAATAAAAAAACAAGCCCTCATCGATGGGAACAGCCTCCTTTTGCGGGAGTGCCTATCCAAAGATGATGGCTTGTTTCGTTTGCGTTATAAATTGGCAAGTGGCTGTGCAATTGCTGCGGTGGGAAAGGCTAAGCTAGCTTCGCATCCACATACAGGCCGATGGAATATTCTCCATTGTTGATGCCATCGACTGCGTAGATGTAACCATCCAAGTAGTCGGCATGCGCGATTTGATGCATCCCTTCGTCGTTCCACATGCCGTTGTTCTGCGCATCTACTGCCGTTCCCAAAAGGGTGACCTCGACGCTCTCAGTCGACAGGCTGGAAAGAAGATACCAGTAGACATATTGTCCGTAGATACCGCCGTCCGGATGAACCTGAACCGGCAGGATGACAAGATCGTCGTATACGAACGGATTACCGGCACCGCGGAAGCCGTATTCATCCCCATTTGCGGGAAGGATGTCTTCCTGCCATTCCCATTCGCCGTTGCGCCAATCGCCGGAAGTGTTATGGTAAAGGGAAAGGGACATGTACGGTGTTTCGGAAGTTGTCATATACCAGACATCGTTCACCGAGAAGATGTTCGTGTCGACGTAGCTGCCTTCCAGCAAGGTGGAGGAATATTCCCATTCGAGCGGGAAATCGGTAGCAACAAAGGCTTCCACGTTTCCGGTGAGATCCGGTATCATATAGTAGCTGCCATCATACTTGAAGATGTTCGGATAGGCTGCGCGTACGCCATCCGTTTCTGGGCCGAGGACGATTTCACTGTAGTTCCAATCGATGAGGTCGGTACTCCAAGCGTAGCCGACTTCATCAGCTGTTTGTCCAGTTGTCGAACTGTAGCCACCGATTGATTCGAAGAATAGATAATAGACACCATCTTCGTAGACGATGAATGGATCCGCTACCCCTTCTGCACCGCCCACCCTGTCTGACAGGATGTCGCTCATGAGGATTGGATTGCCTACGCCTGGGAATGGCACAACGGAAGGTCCGACGATGGTTTGTGGGACATCCGTGTACAAACCGATCGTATAGACGCCCTCGTAGAGGCCGTCGACTGCGTAGATGTTGCCGCCGTCATAGTCGGCATGAGAGATATGGTGCATCGCATCGCTGTTCCACATCAAATTGTTTTGCCCGGATGTGGCCGTTCCGCGATTGGTGACGGTGACGCTCGTTGCGGTAATGTTGGAGATTTGGTACCAGTTCGTGTATTGTCCGTAGACGCCACCGGCTGGTGTTACCTGAACGGGCAGGATTACATAATCATCGTAGATGAACGGATTCCCTGCTGTCCGCAGTCCGGATTCGCTTGTCGTTGCGGTGATGATTTGGCCTTCCGGATGCAAGCTCCAATTGCTGTTGCGCCAATCGCCAGAGGTGTTTTGGTACAGCGATAGGCTGTTGTACGGTTGTTCAGAAGTGGTCATATACCAAGTGTTATTCAGTTCAAAGACCAACGGATCGACGAAATTACCGGTCAACAAGGTGCTGTAGAATTCCCATTGTAGCGGGAAAGAGGAAGCTTTGTAGACATTCACATTTCCCGTTAGGTCCGGAATCATATAGTATTCGCTCTCGTATTCGAACACATAAGGGGAAGCTGCATTTGTTCCGGTGACTGTCTTCGCCGAGGACAACTTGCGTGTAGTTCCATTGGATCAGGTCGGTCGCTCCACGCATGCGCGATTTCGTCTGCGGTTACACCCGTATCCGGATTGTAGCCTTGGACGATGTTGAAGAAGA
Source organism: uncultured Carnobacteriaceae bacterium (assembly GCA_963730595.1). Lineage (GTDB taxonomy): Bacteria > Bacillota > Bacilli > Lactobacillales > Aerococcaceae > Trichococcus. The sequence goes on along the minus strand of CAVSSJ010000012.1, from coordinate 525,402 downwards.
CATGGTAGGTACCGTCAGCCATGATGATATAAGGATTGGCGATGCCGTTGGATGCGACTCGGTCCGTTACGCTTTCGACTGAAAGAACAGGATTCTTGACGCTGAAGAAATTGGTCACAGCCGAGAGATTGATGTCCAAGTGGCGGAACGGTTGGATCACCAGGAGTAACAACTGGTGGGATTGTACCGCTTGTTGGAGCGGTACCCGTCATCAAGCCGATTGAATATTCGGCCCTGTTCCAGTTGTAGCCATCGACCGCATACATCACGCCCGTTCCATAAGGCACATAGGAGATGTGGTGCATCGCATCGCCGTTCCATTCATCATTCATTGCTGATGTTACGGCTGTCCCCAGTTTGGTGACGGAGACGGTTGTCGGAGTCAGATTGGAAAGTTGATACCAATCCGTGTATTCCCCGTAGATGCGGGTGTCCTTTGGCGTGACTTCAACCGGCAGGATGACATGATCAGCGTAGATGAAAGCATTCCCTGCATTACGCAAGTCTCCCTCCGTAGTGGACTCTGGCACGATTGTAGACTGGAAGGTCCAATTGCTGTTGCGCCAATCGCCGGAATTGTTGTAGTAAAGGGAAAGGCTGCTGAACGGCGTTTCGGAAGCGGTCATGTACCAGACATTGCCCATTTCAAAGACGAGCGGATCAACAAATGTACCCGTCATCAAAGTACCGTAAAGTTCCCATTGTAGCGGGAAGGAGGAGGCTTTGTAGACATTGACATTGCCGACAAGATCAGGAACCATGTAGTATTCATTTTCATATTCGAATACATAAGGGGAGGCTGCCCGTGTGCCATTTGTTTCTTGTCCGAGTACGATTTGGGTATAGTTCCAATTCAGCATGTCCGTGCTCCAGGCATGTCCGATTTCGTCCGCGGTTGTTTGCGTGTTCGGATTGTAGCCCGCAATGACGTCGAAGAACATGTTGTAGACGCCATTTTCATAGACGATGAATGGTTCAGCCACGCCGGTAACACCGGTTCTGTCCGTCACCATTTCTTTCGTGATCATCGGATTGGTGATGCTGGTGACAGGAACGGTAGGATCAGTTGGATCTGTAGGGTCAGTGGGGTCAGTTGGCACTGTTGGGATTGTGCCGCTTGTCGGAGCGGTACCCGTCATCAAGCCGATGGAATATTCGGCCCTGTTCCAGTTGTAGCCGTCGACCGCATACATCACGCCCGTTCCGTAAGGCACATAGGAGATGTGGTGCATCGCATCGCCGTTCCATTCATCATTCAATGCTGACGTTACGGCTGTCCCTAATTTAGTTACGGAAACATTTGTTGTGGAAAGGTTGGAAAGTTGATACCAATCCGTGTATTCCCCGTAGATGCGGGTGTCCTTTGGCGTGACTTCAACCGGCAGGATGACATGGTCAGCGTAGATGAAAGGATTCCCTGCATTACGCAAATCTCCTTCTGTAGTGGACTCTGGTACGATTGTAGAATGCAAAGTCCAATCGCTGTTGCGCCAATCGCCGGAATTGTTGTAGTAAAGGGAAAGGCTGCTGAACGGCGTTTCGGAAGCAGTCATATACCAGACATTGCCCATTTCAAAGACGAGTGGATCAACAAAGGTACCAGTCATCAAAGTACCGTAAAGTTCCCATTGCAGCGGGAAGGAGGAGGCTTTGTAGACATTGACGTTGCCGACAAGATCAGGAACCATGTAGTATTCGTTTTCATATTCGAATACGTAAGGGGAGGCTGCTCTGGTGCCGTTTGTTTCTTGTCCCAAAACGATTTGTGTGTAGGTCCAGTCAATCATGTCGGTGCTCCAGGCATGTCCGATTTCGTCCGCGGTTGTTTGCGTGTTCGGATTGTAGCCCGCAATGACGTCGAAGAACATGTTGTAGACACCATCTGCATAGACGATGAATGGCTCAGCCACACCGGTAACGCCGGTTCTGTCGTTCACCATTTCTTTTGTGATGATTGGATTGGTTACGCCGGTCACAGGATCGGTTATTGGGGCAGTAGGGATTATTGGATCTACTGGATCTGTCGGTACTTCAACGATGTCCTCTTCTGTGAAGACGCCATCCAATGCCAACAAATCAGTGATTGTCATAAAGTCGAAGCCTGCTGCCCGAACGGCAGCTATCATATACCACAAAGCTTCTGGGGTGTCATTGTCATCATGGAGCAAATAAATTGAACCAGGGAACAGGTTATTCACCACTTGATCGGAAATAGCGGTGGCTGTGTAGCCGTCCCAGTCGTAAGTGTCGGTTGTCCAACCGATGGTGTATTCATAACCCAAGCTGCCGGCTGTCTCCAACACGGAATCATCATAATCCCCGTATGGTGGGCGGAAGAAAGGTCTGGATGTAACACCGGTAGCTCCCACAATGATGTCTTCCATTGTTTCGAGTTCGGAGGCGAGTACATCGGCTGTTATTTGCGAGGAATAAGGGTGTGAGTAGGTATGGTTCCCGATGTCATGCCCTTGTGCAACAATCAAAGCCAGCAGAGCCGGATCGGCATTGCCGCTTGGGAAGAAGGTGGCTTTGACGTTTTGATCTGCAAGGATTTCGAGAATTTCCATGACGACATCGGTTTCTTCCAGATCGTCGAAGGTCAAGGAGATGTATTGTTGATTTGTGTCGACATCATCGACCCATCTCGAAGGCTCCGTTCCGAATTCTTCTTCGCCTGCAGCAGGTTCTTCCACAACCGGTTCTTCTTCAACTGGTGTTTCAACAGCATCCAGACCCAACAATTCGCTGATTGTGGCGAAGCTGTACCCTGCATTTTGTAAAGCAGAGAGCGAATACCACAATGATTCAGGTGTGTTGGCTGCCCCGACGCTTGCATGCATCAGGACGATGGATCCTGGAGTGACATAATTTGTGATGGCATTGCTTATTTCTGTTGCTGAAATCCCTGTCCAGTCAAGGGTATCAATCGACCAACCAATGGTATATTCGTACCCCAAGTTGCCGACCGTCTCCAATACGGAGTCATTATAGGCGCCATATGGAGCCCGGAACAACGGCCGGGATGTCGTTCCCGTGCTTGCTTGGATGTAATCTTCCATCAGATTGACGTCATTAGCAAGAGCATCTGAAGAAATGGTCGTGGAATCAAGATGGGAATAGCCGTGGTTTCCCAGTTCATGACCAGCGTCAACGATTTGTTGAAGCAAGTCAGCGGAGGCATCCCCGTTCATGAAGAAGGTTGCTTTGATTCCAAATTCAGCCAGAATACTGAGGATAGCGGAAAGGTTCTCGTACGAATGCCCGTCATCAAAAGTCAAAGCAATGACGTTTTCATATGTATCAACATAGTTGATCAACGTTGAAGGATCGGTTGAGAAGTCTTCTGCCAATGCCATTATTGCAAAGCTTGCTTCTTCTATGGCAGAAGTTTCGAATATTTCTTCCTCCACGACAGGTTCCTCAGCTGGAGTGACTTCAGTAACCGTTTCGGTTGGTGGGACGGGTTCGATAACCGTTTCTGCTGGAGCTGTCGATTCGGTAGTAGGCGTTGTTGGCTCAGTTGTAGTAGTTGGGGCTGTCGGATCGGTAGTCGTAGTTGCTGGGACTGTCGGATCAACAGTCACAGTAGTTGGAGCAGTCGGATCGACAGTCGTAGTAGTCGGAACAGTCGGATCAACAGTCGCAGTGGCTGGAGCAGTCGGATCGACAGTCGTAGTAGTCTGGAACTGTCGGATCAACAGTCACAGTAGTTGGAGCAGTCGGATCGGCAGTCGCAGTGGCTGGAACAGTCGGATCGGCAGTCGCAGGTGTTGGGGCTGTCGGATCAACAGTCACAGGTGTTGGGGCTGTCGGATCAACAGTCGCAGTAGTTGGGACTGTCGTATCGGCAGTCGTAGTAGTTGGAGCTGTCGGGTTCTTCAGTAATAGTTGGAGTAATTGTATCGTTAGCCGTTGCAGTTGGAGCCGCTGGTTCGGTAGCTGATGTAGCTGGCGCCGTCACATCGGTAGTAGGTGGAGTTGTTTCTGTCGTTGCAGTTTCTAAGCTAGTTGTTGAGGGTGCTGCTGTTAAAGGAGTTGTACTGACTGGTGCAACAGTTTCAGCTGTTATGACCGCGGTTTCTTGATTGAGAGTGGTGTTGGTGTCGATTGTTTGAGAAATATCCACAGACTCATCTGTTGCTGCCACAGTTTCCATTGGATTACCATATATAGTAACCATCAAAAAGAGAGGGGCCAGCAACATTAACCTTCGTTTCATATCTAGCCCTCCTTTAGACGCTAAACCTGAATAAAGGAAAAAAATTTTAATCCTGGCCATGGGTAATAAAGTGATGCGGTGTCTATTTCCGATTCGGTGCTACACGCTATTCATCCCCTTTCGGTTTGCTTGACTGCAGTAACAACTATATCTGAACTAATTATAATCCAAATGAAAACGTTTTACAAACAAGGTGACCCCATTGTGAAATGATTAAATGAATCCTATATATGACGCTGAAATCACCTTGTGAATGGAGGGGATCTCCGGGGGAGCGGCAGATGCCCGTAAGAGGGGAGGGAACAGCAGAGGTCAGAGCTGTTCGCTTTGGATTTTTTCCAATAAATTAGCACGTTATTGAGATTCAGGAAGTTTTACTTTTTTGTTACGTTTTGCGTTTAGTCTTTTTAATTTGCATATATTGATTTATACTAGAACAATGATGAAAAAGTGCGGTTGGTATAGGGGTCGATTCGGTCCAATTGCGCAGAAAGAGGATACCACCATAATGAATGAAACCAGAAGTTCAGCTAAAAAAAGTAAGAAAAGAATTTGGATCATTTTATTTTCGTTGTTCGGCATACTTCTAATTGGATTAGGATTTTTTTGGAAGGCGTATAGTGAGGTGGGCAACACGCTTCAGACGGTCTATGATAGCGTCGAAACGCAGAATAAACGGGATGGAAAAGTTTCCGTTGCTGCAACAGAGCCCATAACCATTGCCTTATTGGGAATCGACAGTTATGGAGATGATCTGGAGGAAATGGGCGGCAGGTCGGACACGATCATCGTCGTCACCATCAATCCCATAACAAAGGAAACCACATTGGTGAGCATCCCCCGCGACTCCTATACCGAGATGGTAGGCTATGAAACGGATGTATACGGTGAATACAACGACAAGATCACGCATGCCTTCGCTTATGGCGGAACCGAAATGTCGCTGAATTCCATTCAGGAATTCCTGAACATTCCGATCGATTATTATGTCGATATCAACATGTATGGCTTGGCCGATTTGGTGGATGCCCTTGGCGGCATCGAAATCACGAGCCCGTTGACTTTTGACTATAACGATGCGTACTTTACCAAAGGGAAGAAAGTTACCCTGCAAGGCTGGGATGCCCTCGCTTTTGCAAGGATGCGTTATGATGATCCCGAAGGTGACATTGGCCGTGAAAAAAGGCAGCAGATGGTCATAAAAGCAATCGTGGATAAATTGCTTAGTCTTGAAGGCATTTCAAACTACAAAGCTATCCTGAAATCAGTGGAAACAAATATGAAAACCAATCTTTCCTTGAATGACCTGATCGATATCCAACAGGGCTACAGTGATGCCATCCAGGATTACACGCAGCTTTCCATTGCCGGTGAAGATATGTACTTTGAGGAAATCTACTATTATTATGTGAATCCGGAAGAAAGATTGCGCGTTTCCAACCTGCTGCGCGATCAATTGGAACTGGAGCATGTTACGGAAGAAGATATGAATTTGTCGGATGCTGATGCGATGTATGGCTATGGCTACAGCAATGCGGCGGATACCGGGACGACCGATTCCGCTTATGACGACTACGCTGCGACCGATAGCACAGACAGCAATGCGTATTAAGACGATCAGGCAACAAGGTTAATTTTAAGGAATACAAATTACAGTCAATCGGAAAGAGGGATTTTATGTCAGTTTTAGTTACAGGCGGAGCCGGCTATATCGGCAGCCATACAGTTGTGGAATTATTGAACGCAAATTATGAAGTGGTCATCGTGGACAACTACTCGAACAGCAAGCCGGAAGTGTTGAACCGCATCCAGACCATCACCGGGAAAATACCGACTTTTTATGAAGTCGATGTATTGGATAAAGAAGCATTGGATGCCGTCTTCGCGAAGGAAGCCATCGATTCGGTCATCCATTTCGCGGGATTCAAGGCGGTAGGCGAGTCGGTTGCGAAACCGATCGAATATTACCACAACAACATCACCAGCTCGCTGGTCCTGTGCGACGTTATGCGCAACCACGGCGTGAAGAAGATCGTCTTCAGCTCTTCGGCGACCGTCTATGGCATGAACAACGTATCGCCTTTGACGGAAGATCTGCCTACCAGCGCAACGAATCCTTACGGCTACACGAAAGTGATGATCGAACAGATCCTTCAGGACGTGGCTGTTTCCGATGCGGATTGGAGCATCGCTTTGCTGCGTTACTTCAATCCGATTGGGGCGCATGCATCCGGTTTGATCGGCGAAGACCCTACCGGCATCCCGAACAATCTGATGCCGTACATCACGCAAGTGGCTGTCGGCAAACTGCCACGCTTGAGCGTCTTCGGCAACGACTATAACACGCCGGACGGCACAGGTGTGCGCGACTATATCCATGTCGTCGATTTGGCATTGGGCCATATCAAGGCATTGGAAAAAATCCAAGATACGACCGGCGTCGGCATCTACAACTTGGGAACCGGCACAGGCTACAGCGTCTTGGACTTGGTGCACAACTTCCAGGATGCGAACGGCGTGGAAATCCCTTACGTCATCGTCGACAGACGCCCCGGTGACGTTGGGACCTGTTATGCGGACGCAACCAAGGCACGCGAAGAATTGGGCTGGACGGCCAAAAAGACGTTGGCTGACATGTGCCGCGATTCCTGGAACTGGCAAAAAAACAATCCGAACGGATACGAAGAAGCATAAGTTGCTCTGAATATAAACGAGGGTGGGATGTAATCATTCAGCATGATTATGTTCCACCTTTTTTGCATAGCGGCAGCCATTCTCAATCGGGTTCCAAAGGTCTGTCTTGAAGCCTCTTCGCCATTAACGGAACTAGCGGAAACCGCGTTATTGATCGTCAATGGCTCCAGTGATCGGGTGCAAAATGACTTTTGTCTCCCCTTCGTTTTTTTTTATCGCTTTATTTGTTATAATGGAACGGACTATTATAGATGAAAGAGGTAGACAAATGAGCAAAGTACGCAAAGCTGTCATTCCGGCAGCAGGTTTAGGCACACGTTTTTTACCAGCAACAAAAGCTATGGCAAAAGAAATGATGCCGATTGTCGATACACCCAGTATTCAATATGTCGTGGAGGAGGCCATCGCTTCCGGAATTGAAGAGATCATCATCATTTCCGGGAAAGGGAAGAGCCCCATTGAAGATCACTTCGATGTGAACTTTGCCCTGGAAGAAAATTTAAAAGAAAAAGGCAAAGACAAGATGTTGGAGATGGTCCAAAAAACGAATTTGCCGCATATCCATTATGTCCGCCAAGCTTATCCTCGCGGTTTGGGTGATGCGATTCTGCAAGCGGAGACTTTCATCGGCAACGAGCCATTTGTTGTCCTATTGGGGGACGACATCATGCCGAATGAGGTTCCTTTGACAAAATCCTTGATGGATACCTATAATCAAACGGATTGCGGCGTCGTGGCCAGCATGCGCATCCAGAAAGAAGAGACGAACCGATACGGCATCATCGACATCAAAGATCAAGTGTCGGAGCATACTTACAGCGTGAACCATTTCATCGAAAAACCGAGTCCGGAAACGGCGCCAAGCAATCTGGCCATCATCGGCAGATACTTGCTGACGCCGGAAATTTTTGACATCCTGCGCAACCAGGAACCGGATGAGGGCAATGAAGTCCAATTGACCGATGCCATCGAATCGCTGAATAAGATCCATCCTTTAGTGGCCTATGAATACACCGGTAAACGCTATGATGTAGGGGATAAATACGGTTTATTGGTTGCGAACATCGAGTTCGGCCTGGAAAATAAAGACACCAAAGAACATATGCATGACTACATCATCGCATTGGGCAAAGAACTCAAAAGAGTGTGATGAAAGTCGTTTAACTCCGGTCCGTTGGAACCTTTTTTGAGGATTGCTCGCAGAGCAACCACAGAAAAAGGCGAAACGCACGCCGGAGTTGACTTTCAGAACACGTTTAAGAAAAGAGTGTGATGAAACGCGTTTAGGCACACAGCAATTTTAGGGCCCTTTGACCCTGAGCGTCCCGCGCAAGGGCAAAGGGCATCTAAATTGCCCAGTGCCTGCGTTTCAGAACACGTTTAAAAAAGAGTGTGATGAAAGTCGTTTAAAAGAGAGTGTGATGAATTGCGGTAGGGGTCTTTCTGCAAAATAGTTGCTGAAAACAATGATGCAGGTTCCACTGCGTTTCAGAAACTCGTTAGAACAAACAAAAAACGTGCTTTCAAGCCAAGGAAGGATAGAGAATGGAAACCAGACCTTTTTTCAGCATCGTTATACCTGCGTATAACTGTGCCAATACAATCGGCACGACGCTGATGAGCATCGTGGCGCAATCGTTTGCCGATTATGAAGTCATCATCGTGAACGATGGTTCGAAAGACAACACCACAGACGTGTTGCGGGAATTTGTGGAGAAAGAAAGCCGCTTTTCGTTCCTCACCATCCCGAACAACGGACCGGGGAACGCGCGCAACCAAGGCATTCGCCTGGCAACGGGGCAATACCTGTTCTTGATGGACGCGGATGATGCGATCGAGGCACACACCTTGGAGCAATACCAACAAATCATCACGGAGCAGGACCCTGATCTGATCGTGTCCTCCTATAAATTGAAGGTTTTGGACAACCAACAGACCGTTTCCGAAAAGCAGGTCATCGCGGATGATGCCGTTTATCCTACGAACGAAGCGTTCTTGGACAACCTGTACCCGTTGATGAACAAGCAGTTGATGTATGTCATCTGGAATAAAATCTATCGGCTGGATATCATCCACGCCAATCAGGTCGCTTTCCCGCCGTACAGCAGCTGCGAGGACCGCCTGTTCAATCTGGCTTATTACCGCCATGCAAACAAGGTCGTCACGACAAGCAAAATCCTCTATCACTATTCATTCGAGGGAAAGAGCAGCCTGACGAACAAATACTTCGACAACAAGTTCGAAACCTTTTTGGAGTTCTACAATGTGCTGCTGGATTTGACGGATAAAGACGTGCAAGGCTTCAGCGCGCTGTTTTTGAAGGGGACGATGTCCTGCATCATCCCATTGCACAGCGACAGCTGTCCGCTTGATTTCAAACAGAAACGCCAGTACATCAAGACCATCCTGGATCATCCGCGGGTGCAGTTTGCGGTGGCGAACAGCATGACGGATACAAGCATCCGGAAAGTCATGAAGTTTTTGTTCCAGACGAAATCGGTCAACCTGAACTATGCCGCATCATACATGATGTACCTGATCAGCAACGCATCACCGAAGCTGATCGAAAAATTAAAAGGGAATTTTTAAGCAGATGGGAGAATGTAACGAATGAGTCAGCCAAAAAGAGTCCTGCATTTCCAGGGCAGAATGGGAAGAGGCGGGGCTGAAACCTTCATGATGAACGCCTACCGCAATATCGATCGCACAAAATATCAATTCGATTTTGTGATCTACGAAGAATTTGCGGATGAACGGCCTTACCATGATGAGATAGCACAATTGGGCGGTAAGATTTTCGTTGTGCCGAACCCGAATAAACACCCGTTGAAATACATCAACCGCGTCAGCGAACTTCTGAAAGAGAATCAAGTGGATATCGTCCACAATGAAATCTTTTTCGGCGGCGGCCTGAACCTTTGGCTTGCGGCTAAAGCCGGCATCACGAAGCGGATTGCACACAGCCACGCCACATCGGACGGGAAGGGCAACAAATTCCCGTACAGCATCGTCCGGCCGGTCTTCAACAACTTGATGATGAAATATGCGACGGATTTTCTGGCCTGCTCCAATGAAGCGGGCATCGGTCTTTTCGGGGATAAACAGGCTTTCCATATGATCCCGAACGGCATCGATCTGGAGCGCTACCGCAATGTCGGCATCACCAAGGCGGAGATGCTGGAAACGTTCGGTTTGCCGCAGGATGCTTTTGTCATCGGACATATCGGACGCTTCGAGGAACAAAAGAACCATAAACTGTTGCTGGAAATCATTGCCCACATCCTGCAGACGCACAAAAATGTATACTTGTTGTCCGTCGGAGCCGGCAGCCTGGAGCAGGAGATCCACGAACGCGCCGAGCAGTTGGGCATTGCCGATCATGTCCTGTTCTTGGGCGAACGCAACGACATTCCGGAGCTGCTGAAGACGATGGATGTTTTCCTGCTTCCTTCCATATATGAAGGATTGCCGATCGTCGCTGTCGAAGCGCAGGCCGCCAATGTCAAAATGGTGCTTTCCACGGAAGTCTCGCACGATACGGTCCTTTCCGAAAACGTCATCTTCGTAGCCTTGGATGCCCCGCTGGCTGCTTGGGAAACGGCCATCATGGGCGGACCGTCCGGCAATACGCCGAAGCGTGAACTGGAAGCATTCGACATGGTGAAGACGGCGCATGCGCTCGAAAAAATCTATGATGACAAGGGGGAATCCGCGTGATAAATTTGCCGACCGCAAAACAGACGAAAGGCTTTTTAAAAGATAACAAAAAAATGATCCTGACAACCGCTATCGCCATCGTTATCCTGTATGTATTGGGGATTGCCTATACGCTTTTCAGCAATGGAAAAGTCGAGGAAATCAAAAAAATCGATCCGGCTACCGGCTTGGAAGTGGAAACCATCACTTCGAAAGAATACACGAAATTATTGGATAAAGCTGTCCGCTTTGACTTTTATGTCGAGAACAGCGACGGCAATGCTTTTACAAATTCTAACCTATTGGAATCGGTGCTGCTGTCACCGGAAGTCTTTTCTGAACTTGATGCGCAAGAAAAGATTGTGCCGGCAATCAAGGGGGATATCCCTTTGAAATATATGCTCGACGCCAGCGCCGATGGCAGTGACAATTCGATGCACATCACGGTCGGGACAGGGGACTACAAAAAGAACCTGGCCATCGCCAATATCCTGTATGCGACAGTCAGCGAAAAGACGTTGCCGCTTTTTGACAACAAAAATGTCTACATGCTGTCCGAACCGCATAAGGTTGAAATCGAGCACGGTCCAGAAGCCACGGAGGAAAAAACCGGTACAGGCGCGCTGACCTATGCTGTATTGGGCATCGGTGTCTTCATCGGGGCCGTCGTTGCCGGCATCCTGATCGCCTTCGCCAGATTGTTCTTCAAAAGAGAGATCACCGATGTGTTCAACTACAGAAAATCGGATGATGATACCCTCATCGATCTGACGCATCTTGCAGCGGAAGACAACAAAGAGGAGCTGGCACACAGTATCCAATATCCTGCCGTCGGAAGCAAATTGATCCTGTCCGAACAAGCCTTGCCTTCGGACCTGCAGTCCGTTCTGATTGGCGAAGAGATTGGCGAAGACGCATCAGAGACCAAATATGTGTTCGCGCGGGACATCACAGCGGTAGATCCGCAACTGAACTTTGATGAAATCATCATCGTTTCGCAAAAGAATATAACAGCAAAGAGCTGGTATAATAGTCAACGGATCCAATTGGAAAATTATCCGACTCCAATCAAAATCATCTTACTATAGCATTGGAGGAGCAGAACGTATGACACTTTATGTTTTTATGTTCATCACATTATTATTGCTTTCCGTGGGGGAGGTCATCTACGGCAATAAAAAGGTAGTCCTGATCGGCGGGGGGCTGCTGTCCCTGCTGGCTGGCCTGCGTTATTATTCAGGATATGACTTTGCGCCTTATTATTCCTTCTTCCATGATTTGACCGGCATCCAGGATGTGTTCAATGGAAACATCGATGCAGAATCCGGCTATCTGCTGCTGAACTATCTGTTCCTTAAGCTGGGCTTGAATTTTTACGCCTTCATCCTGTTTTTCTCATTTTTGAGCATGGGACTGTTGATCAATTTTCTGTATCGCAATGCACCGTATCCTTCCTTGATCCTTTTCTATTATTTCTCCCGGTTTTTCCTGGCCAGGGATATGGGGCAGATCAGGGGATCGATTGCCAGCATCATCCTGTTGTACTCCGTGAAGTATATGAAAGAAAAGCAGCTGTTCAAATTTTTGGTGGTTGTCTTCATCGCTTCCCTTTTCCATATCACGGCGCTCATCTTCGTAGTCGGCTATATTTACGAGAACTATCTCTATGATGGCAGCTGGAAGCAGATGATCTTTTTGATCCTGCTTGCGCTCGCAATCGGGCTCATCATCCAGACCCCGAGCCTGTACCTATGGGCCATTCCGCAAAGATATGCGCCGTATTTCACCAATCCCGCCTATACAAGCGGAAAATGGTTGATGAATCCGGTCCTGTGGATGCAGCTGCTCGTCTTTTTCGGGACACTGCTTTTCACCGGCATCAAGAAGGACAGCACTTATCGCACCTACCACAATCTTTATTTTCTGGCGTCGCTCAGTCTGATCGCCTTTGGTAATCTTTCGACCGTCGGCGGGAGGTTGAGTTCGCCTTTTGCAACCTATGAGATGTTCGTTGCGCCTTATTTCATACTGAATTTCACCAAAAATAAATTGGTCAATTTGGTCTTCTATCTGGGTTTCACGGTCGTCATCTTCCTGCTGATCTTCGTCATTTCAGGGGATTACGTGCACTTCATCCCGTACGAAACCCTCTTGAACTGATCAGGGAAATAGCTTAAAAGGAAGCCTGCACAGCGATGTGTAGGCTTTTTCCATGGGCAACCCGACAGAGGACAAAGCCCAATCTGGCATAGATGGTGTGAGGGCTCAAACGCGATTTTTGCAATAAAGATATATTTTTTTGTAGAGGAGGTTGGCGGGTTGTTGTATACTTATTAAGTAAGCATTAAGATTGGAGGGGAATAGATGGAGAAAAAGAAAAAACTGGCATTATTTTTGGCTTGCTCGGCATCAATCTTGCAATTGGCAAGTGCCATGCAACCCCTGGATTCGGTGGCGTATGCGGCTGAAACGGCGGGAAGCAGTACGCTGACGACGGGGACCGAACCGACTGCCGTGGATCAGACAGCAGCAGTGGCGTATATCGGACTGATTGCGGATGCTGCCCAGAAGGCAACGGAGAACAACCCGATAGATGCTTCCCTTTTGATGGGGTACTCGATCCTCTATACGGACTGGGGAACCACATTGGGCGGACAGGCGGGCAATTATCTGCCGGCTGTTGGTCAGAGCGCGACACAAACGATGGCTGACGATTTCCGGATTTTCGCTGAAACGTTCTACTCCGCATCCAAAGATTCACTGGATGCAGCGACAGATCAGGCAACCCAATCAGCCTTGCTGGAAAATTATGTCCAAGTTTCGGGGATTGCCCAACAGATAACGGCACTTTCTGCACAGTATAATCTTCAAACCTATGATCTGACGGCTGCAGCTACTGAAGCAGTGATTGCCGAAACGAAACCGGCAGAAGCGCTGACGACGTTGGCTTTAAGCAGCACCGTTGTGGAGCCGGCATCCGTTCCGGTGAATTACACGGCTACAATCTATAAAGTGGGTTACAGCATCGATACCTTGCCATGGGGAGTTCCCGGCTATCAGTTGGTGGCGACATCGAATGATTACATCGGAAGCGTGGTCCAGGTGACCAAAGAAACGCTTGACCATGCCTACGGCTACATCGTGAACAACGGGAACGGCTTAGGCTGGGTCGATTTGAAGGCGCTTAAGACTGCGGAACGAAAAGTGGTTGCTTATTCGGCTTACATCACGAGCGGCGGCTACGAAATCGACAGTCTGCCGTGGGGCGAACCAGGTTATGCCTTGATCGGCTATACATCCGCACATCTCGGCAAGCAAGTGGACATCACTTTTGAATCCGCGGATGGCAACTATAAATATGCCAGCTCAAACGGCAAAGCCATCGGTTGGGTCGACAAGCGCGCATTCGGCCTGACGGGAACAGAAAAGGTCAGCTTCCTGCAGGGACCCTATTCGATCGATACCTTGCCATGGGGCACGCCGGGTTACGCCTACGTCGGCGCAGCGGGTGATTACGCCGGCATCCAAGTGACGGTCAAAGGGACGACCCAGAACGGGCTCTATGCCTTGGTTTCCAAAGACGGAAAGGATCTGGGATGGATCGATAACCGCGCCATCACGAATATGAAGGTGACGCCGGTCAGCTATTCGGCCTACATCACGAGCGGAGGCTACGAAATCGATAGCCTGCCGTGGGGGGAACCGGGCTTCACCTTAATCGGCTATACATCCAGCCATCTCGGCAAGCAAGTGGACGTCCTTTACGAATCGACTTGACGGAAGCTACAAGTACGTCAGCTCAGGCGGCAAAGCAATCGGCTGGGTCGACAAACGCGCATTCGGTTTGACGGGAACAGAGAAAACCAGCTTCCTGCAGGGACCCTATTCGATCGACACCTTGCCATGGGGCACGCCGGGTTATGCCTATGTCGGTGCAGCGGGTGATTATGCCGGCATCGAAGTGACGGTCAAAGGGACGACTCAGAACGGCCTCTACGCCTTGATTTCCAAAGACGGAAAGGACTTGGGATGGATCGATAACCGGGCCGTCAAAACCATGAAAGTCACACCGGTCTCCTATTCGGACTACATAACAAGCGGCGGCTATGAAATCGACAGCTTGCCATGGGGCGAACCGGGCTTCACCTTGATCGGCTACACATCCAGCCAACTGGGCAAGAAAGTGGACGTCCTCTATGAATCACTGGACGGGAACTATAAATATGCAAGTTCAAACGGCAAAGCCATTGGTTGGATCGATAAGCGTGCGTTTGGGCTAAGCGGAACGGAATACAGTGCCATGATCCAATCGGGTTCCTACTCGATCGACACTTTGCCGTGGGGCACACCAGGCTTTGCCTATGTTGGCGCTTCGGGCGATTATGTCGGGGCAGAACTGACGGTCAAAGGCACAACTAAGAATGGCCTCTACGCCTTGGTCTTCAAAAATGGTCAGGCATTGGGCTGGGTCGACAATCGGGCCATCAAACCCCTGAACGTCCAAGCCGTATCCTATTCCGCCTATATTTCCGGCGGACAATTCGAAATCGACACCTTGCCATGGGGCGAGTATGGTTTCAAGGCAATCGGCTCGACTGCGTCATTGGTCGGTGTGAAGGCCGATATCTCCAAGAAGACGGCTGACGGGAACTATCTCTATGCCTCCCTGAATGGTCAGGCATTGGGCTGGATCGACAAGCGCGCCTTCGGATTCGATGCGCCGTCCTATTCTTGGTATATAACGGACGGTACCTACAGCATCACCAATCTGCCGACAGGAACGCAAGGCTCCGCCTATCTGGCAGCGGCCAGTGCCTATGCAGGCAAGGAGCTGGAAGTGATCGGCCAGACGCAGGACGGCGCCCAACGCTGGATAGCAGTCAACGGCCAGCCAATCGGTTGGGTCGACGCGCGTGCCGGCAGGATACTCTACAGCACGACGACATCCTATACGACGACGATCGGCTACGGCGGATACAGCATCGACTCGTTGCCTTGGGGAACCCAAGGATTCTACTCGGTCGCAAGCTCCAGCAATTACGTCGGCCAGACGGCGACCGTATCGAAAATTTCGGTGGACGGCTCCTATGTCTTCATCACGATTGGCGGAAAAGCACTGGGCTGGATCGACAAACGTGCGTTTGAAGTCCACCATGTCGTGTATTTGGATCCAGGACATGGCGGCACCGAGTCGGGTGCAGCCTACAGCGGGGTACTGGAAAAGACCATCAACCTGGAAGTTTCGAATGAAGTGAAAGCCTATCTGGAAGCTTTGGGTTACACGGTCATCATGACGCGCACAACGGATCAAACCGTCAGCCTGTTGAGTCGGTCTATCGCGGCGAATGCCTCCGCGGCGGAGATATTCGTCAGCATCCACCACAATGCGATGCCATCGAATACAACGGTAACCGGCGTCGAAACCTATTATTATGAGTATGATCCGAATTATCCATCGTTGATCAATGCCGCGATGCACAATGATCCTACGCGAATTCTGGAGAGCGCACAATTGGCCGCCGCCATCCATGAGTCTGTGGTCGGCAATACCGGTGCTGTCGACCGCGGCATCAGAAGCGAAACCTTCTCGGTGCTGCGTGAAACGGATATACCGGCCGTGTTGCTGGAACTGGGCTACATGAGTTCACCGACTGAATTGCAGAAATTGACGAATGACAGCTATCAAACCGTTTTGGCGAAAGCCATCACGAACGGCATCGTCAGCTACTTCAAATAACAGGAAGTAAAAAAATAATAGCAAAGACGGGGTCTGTAAATCCAAGATCCCGTCTTTTTTTGCATGCATTCATCCGCCGGCCGGGTTTTCTTTCTGTAATGGGATTGATTTTTTTTTGCGATAATGGTAACGTTTACTATATAAACGCAGCGCGATAATTATGGGCTGGCGCACTGGCCCAGCCCGGCGATGCTGTGGCAATATTAAGTTGGTTTGCAATGGAAATAGTCTTATCTGATCGATGATGGAGGGAGGATTTATGAATGTGCAAAAAAAATATTTAAGGGCGTGCATCGCCTTATCAAGCATGGCTGTTTCCAGCCTGCTTTTTGGAAATAAATACGCATTTGCCGATGAAGTAAACACCAACACAATGGAAACGCAAAGTACGGCGACGGGAGCGGCAGCTGTGCCCGTCGCAACGGACGCTCCCATCGTGGCTGACACGCTGGACGAGGCAACTGTCGCAGAGCCTGCATCCAGCGCGGTGGACGAACCCATCGCAGCGGCAGGAATGCCGGTTGACGGCACCGATACGGCAACGGAGGAAGACGGCATCAAACAGACCGTTTTGGATCCGCTGTTACCGGGAGCGACAGAAATCAGCGGCTCCACGTTACCGAATGTCTATCTCGTTTTTTATAATGAGGATATCATCCTGGCGGAAACGGCCGTCGATGAAACCGGCCTGTTCAAACTGCCGGTAACAGGAATCGTTGCGAATATGAAGATAAAAGCGGTCGTCTACAGCGATAAGGACAAGACAACTGTCCTGGAGCAGACGGACTGGATCGTCACGGCAACGGCTGAGCCTGCAGCTGATGATACCATGCCGGACACAACAACGGATGTGACACCTACAGCACCGGAAGCGTCCGATACTGCAGAAAAGGCAATTCTCGATCCTTCAGCGGAAGAAACGGTCAACGCTGGCACGGAGCTGCCGGCAGGAAATACAGTAACGGAAACACCCTTGCTGAGCGTTTCCGATGCGACCATGAGTGTCGAGGCAGTTGCCGTCCAGGAGGCGAAAGGATCTTGGTATTATTACGTCCAGTCCGGCGACAGCCTGCAATCCATCGCCACCCACTATGCGACCGATGTGGCCAGTTTGGTGAGATGGAACTGGCTTGGCGATGCCAATAAAATTTTTGTCGGACAGCTCCTGAGCGTGAACGGGATGAATGTCTATGCGGATATCGACAAGGAAACGCGCACCTTTGCTAACAATGCTGAATTCGTCAACTATCTCGGGCAATATGCCACCGAAATCGGGCTTGATTATAACTTATACGCATCCGTCATGGTTGCGCAAGCTTCTTTGGAATCGGCTTACGGTACCAGCAAACTGGGAACCGTCGGCAACAACCTTTTTGGGGTTAAGGGTTCCTACGAAGGGAATGCCATCGTGATGAGGACATGGGAAGAGGAGAGCGACGGCTCCATCATCTGGATCGACGCTTTCTTCCGGCTCTATCCTTCCTACTTTGAATCGATGGTGGACTACGCTGAGAAATTGCGCACTGGCGTGAGCTGGGACCCGAATTACTACAAGGGGGTCTGGATCGAGAATACGACCAGCTATAAGGACGCCACCCTCTATCTGACCGGCCGTTATGCGACCGATTCCTCCTATTACCTAAAATTGAACAGTATCATCAGTGCCTACGGCTTGACGAAGTTCGACGGGCCCAGAACCGTGGCTGTGGACTTCAGCGCCATCGTATCCGGGAATGGCTATTCAATTGACAGCCTGCCGTGGGGGACGACCGGCTATGAATATGTCACTTCTTCCACAGCCTATTACGGGATGGAAGTCCATGTGTCGCGGCAGACTGCGGATTGCCAATACTCCTACATTTCCATCGACGGAAAGGAATTGGGATGGATCGACAGCGATGCCTTGAAAAAGTTCGCTACGGTTTCCACGAACTACAGCCTGCCGATCATGAATATAGGCTATTCGATCGACAGCCTACCATGGGGCGAACCCGGTTTTATAAAGCTTGGGGACTCAACCGCCTACTACGGGAAAGTGGCGACCGTCGTCCGCGAAACAGCGAACGGAGCCTATGCCGAAATAGCCATTGATGGGGTGCTGAAAGGCTGGATCGATAAAAAGGCCTTCAATGCCGATTTTGAGAGCTATGCGGCAACCATCCAAAAAGGGAATTATTCGATCGACAGCCTGCCATGGGGGACGAGCGGCTACCGCACACTCGGCTGGAGCAGTACCTATGTGGGGAAAACCGTATCGGTCATCGGGAAATCAGCCGATGGAGCCTATCTTTGCATTGCGTATAACGGTGCTGCCTTGGGGTGGATAGACTACAAAGCCTTCGAGAGCTTTGACTCTGTGAATGCCTATTATTATGCCATCGTTTCGGGAACTAACTATTCGATCGACAGCCAGCCTTGGGGGGAAGTCGGCTATGCGTACCTGGATACGTCCGCAGACTATTATGGGAAAGAAGTGTTGGTCACCCGGAAAACAGCAAATGGCCAATACGCCTACATTTCCATCAACGGCAAAGGTTTGGGCTGGATCGACAACAGAGGTCTGCAGACGTTTACGACCAAGACGGTAAGCTACAGTCTGCCGATCATGGCCGGCAACTATTCGATCGACAGCCTGCCATGGGGCGAACCAGGATTCGTCAAGGTTGCAGATGCCTCCGCCTGCTTGGGGAAAGTTGCGACCGTCCTGCGGGAAACGGCGAACGGAGCCTATGCGGAAATAACCATCGACGGGCAACGCCTCGGCTGGATCGACAAGCGGGTCTTCAATAATGTGAAGCAAGTGGACTATTACGCCGGCATCTCCGGACAGGGCTACTCGATCGACAGTCTGCCATGGGGAACGGCTGGGTTCAAACAGGTCGGCAGCAGCAATGAACAGCTCGGGAATTGCGTGAAGGTAATCGCGGAGACGAGTGATGGGCTCTATAAGCTCGTGCAAAAGAACGGCCAGACGCTGGGCTGGATCGACAAACGGGCCTTGACGTCATTCGGCACCGTTGCTACGAACTATACGGCAACTATCCAGTCGAGCGGGTATTCGATCGACAGTTTGCCTTGGGGCACGACAGGGTTCACGCTCGTCTCAATGACCAGTTATTACTTGAATAAGCCGGTTCAGGTGATCCGTGAAACCGCAAACGGTGCCTATGCATTGATTGCGGTCGACGGCAAAACAATCGGCTGGGTGGATAAGCGGAGCTTCAGCAAATAAAGACAAAAAAAACCAGGAAGAGCGTCGAAACGCGTTTCCTGGTTTTTTTATTGTTCAGAGCAAATTATAGAGATTTTGCCAATTCGGTAACTTTTGCAAGACCTTCTTCGATGATGGTTGCTGCTTGATCTGGAGCAGCAGCGTGGCCTTCGATGATGACTTCGCCGATGATTTCCATGCCGAACACGCCAGCAAATACGTTGCGCATGTAGTTAACGCCCATATCCATTGCGGACATTTCAGGAGTTGAGTAGTATCCGCCGCGAGCGTTCAATAGGATGACTTTCTTTTCAGGCATCAAAGCAACCATTGTGCCGTTTTCGTCATATTTGAAAGCAAAGCCTGCTGCAAAGATGTAGTCGATGAATGTTTGCAATTTAGCAGGAATCGTCAAGTTCCATAATGGGAATGCGAACACGATGACGTCAGCTGCAGTGACAGCATCCATTGCTTTTTGTTTAGCAGCCAATAGACGGTTTTCGATGTCCGTCAATTCTTCGCCGGCAGCCATTTTTCCGTAAGCGCCGAATAAGTCTTGCCCTAAGTAAGGCATATCTTCTGAGAAGACGTTGTAAGTTGTTACGTTTAATGCTGTATTTTCTTTCGCAGCAGCAACGAATGTTTCAAACATTTTTGTTGAAATAGCTTCTTCTGCGGGTCTGTTGTTTCCTTTAACTACTAATACGTTCATTTGTCGTTCCTCCGATAAGTTCGATTTTATGCTGATGGTACAAGGTTTTGCCCCTCAACTTACTTTATTATAGCACATTATCTTGAATCCGTACTAAAAAAAGCTCGTTTTAAGCAAAATATTTTGAATCCGAGTAATTTGAATTGGTGGGAGTGGATTTCCGGTTGGGCAGAAGCTTGGTTCGTCACCGAAGACAGGTTGAATTTTGGCTGCATTTCCAATAAGATGGAGATGAATATATATGGAGGTCGAATAGACTATGAAACCGGAAATAAAAAAGGAAGGGCAACGAATCGAAGTCTTTGATGGCATCAGAGGATTGGCATCGCTGATCGTCATGTTTTTCCATCTCTGCGTTTGGTCGGTCAACGGCTACAAGGCGAACACGTACAGGGAATTCGTTTCCCCTTATTGGAAAGTGATGACAAATACGCCATTGAAGATATTCTGGGGCGGTAACGAAGCGGTGCTCGTGTTCTACATCATCGGCGGTTTCGTTTTGGCGAAACCTTACTTGAAGGGCAGGAAATTGGCGTTCCTTCCGTTCATCATCCGGAGGTGGATCCGCGTGATGCTGCCTTACATCATCATTTTGACGGTGAGCTATCTGCTTGTTTATCTGTTCGGCAATCTGAAGGCGGACATCGCTTTGAGCGGCTCGTTCCATGTGAAATGGAGCAGGTTGCCGAATCCGTTGGAAATGCTCCTGATCATCTGGGGTATGATTACCACCTCAACATCGTTGCGGGTGCTTTTTGGAGCATGGTGCAGGAATGGCGGGTCTCTTTTGTCATCCCGTTCGTGGGCGTAGCCCTTCATCGCTACAAGACGAAGTGGGTATTGGGCACCCTTGTTGCCCTGCAAGTCGGCTTGAATGCGTTGAGCGAGTGGGGGATGGAAAGCGAGGCCGGTTGGCTGGCGCACCTTTCGGAGTCCTTCAATCGAACGAATTATTATGTCATCTATTTCATCATCGGAGCGGTATTGGCGAAGCACATCGATGCCGTGAGGGCATTTGTCAGGAAGCATCGGGCCTTTCGGATGGCTTCGGCACTGGCCATCCCGTTCCTGCTGCCCAGCTCGTGGCTATTGGCGGCGAGTGGGTTCACCTTCAAAGTGAGGAATGAACTGCTTTTGACGGGTTTGGGCATCGTCCTGTTCCTGCTGCTGTGCATGGAGTCGCCGCGCCTGACCGCCTTTTTCAAGTCCAGAACGATGCTCTTTTTCGGCAAATTGTCCTTCAGCCTTTACCTGACGCATACGACGATGATCGTTCTGTTCGTGACGCTGGCCGGACAAGTCATCCCGGCGGAAATCGCGTTGTTTCTTTCCCCGGCGTTTGCGATCCTGATGGCGACGATCTGGCAGCATTTTATCGAAAGGAAATGCCTCGATTTGGTGAAGCATTTGAAGAATTAGGCTGAATTGTGGCGGCGAGATATGTTAGGATAAAGAAAGCAGTGTTATTAGAAATATGATACGTAGAGGTGGACGCGCATGGCAAATGATCTCATTTCAATCATCATCCCTTGCTACAACGAGGAAGACATGCTTCCGATTTTTTATAGGGGAATCTCAGCGATCAGCCAGCAGATGCCGTCTGTCGGATTTGAATGGCTTTTTGTGAACGACGGATCGAAAGATGATACGTTAACAATAGTGAAAGAATTGTCCAATCAGGATGAACGTGTGCGGTTTTTGTCCTTCTCCCGCAATTTCGGGAAAGAGGCGGCCTTATATGCGGGCCTGCAGCACGCAAAGGGGAAACGATATCGCCGTGATGGATGCGGACTTGCAGGATCCACCGGCATTGCTTCCCGAAATGTATGGCCTGATCCGGACGGAAGAGGACGATTGCATCGGCACCAAACGGGTGGACCGCAATGGGGGAACGACCTATCCGCTCCTTTTTCGCAAGGCAGTTCTATAAGTTGATTAATCATATCTCGGATACGGAGATAGTGGATGGCGCCCGGGATTTCCGTTTGATGACCCGTCAGATGGTGGATGCTGTCCTCGAAATAACGGAATACAACCGCTTCTCGAAAGGCATTTTCAGCTGGGTAGGTTTCCATACGAAATATTTGGAATTCGAAAACAAAGAACGTATCGCCGGAAAGACAACCCGGTCCTTCTGGGGGCTGTTCAAGTACTCGTTGGATGGCATCGTCGCTTTTTCCGATGCGCCGTTGGGGATTGCTTCCTTCATCGGATTCGGCACCTTTCTCCTGGCGGTTCTGGCAGCTGTTTTCTTCGCCATCCGGACGTTGGTATTCGGCAATGCGACTTCCGGCTGGACCTCTTTGATCGTCATCATTCTGGGGATGGGCGGTCTGCAGCTGCTGTGCCTGGGGATACTGGGCAAGTATTTGAGCAAGACGTTCATGGAAACGAAACGCAGACCCCTCTAAGATCCTGAAGGAAACGGATGAGGATACCAGAGCTAAGCTTCAATCGAAGGAATAGTCGGTTTAAAGGATAAACGAAAAGGAAGGCGCGAATCAGATGCTCGCGCCTTCCTTTTTTTGTTTTAGTATTATCGTTTAATAGCTTGTCCAACCGCCATCGACGGTGAGGATGGCTCCATTCACATAGCTGGCATCATCGGATGCCAGGAAGAGGGCTGCGCCCGCAATTTGTTTGGAGGAACCGTAGCTCGGAACGAGTGGCATGCCGACGCCGGTCGTTTCTTGCCCAAATTTATTCAAATCCGTCATCGATTGGCCGATGTTGGTTGCAACGGCTCCTGGCGCGATGGCGTTGCAGCGGATGCCTTTTTTCGCATACATGAAGGCCGTATTTTTCGTCAAACCGATGACGGCATGCTTGGATGCCGTATAGGCTACGCCGGCACGGCCGCCGTTCATTCCTCCGATGGAAGCAATATTGATGATGTTGCCGAAGCCTTGTTCCAAGAAAATGTTAATGGCTTTGCGGGAAGCGTACATTGGTCCGTTGACGTTCACGGCAAAGACGTGTTCCCAACGGGCGTTCTTGATGTCGCCTACCGGTTCGAATCCATCCATGATGCCCGCGTTGTTCACGAGGATATCCAGATGACCGAACATATCCACGGTCGTATCAATCATTGCATTGTTGTCTGATTCCACGGAAACATCGACTTTCAGGAAAATCGCCGCATTCGGGAATAGCACATTGATATCGTTGGCGACTTTTTCCGCGCCATCAAGATTGTAATCGGCGACGACCACTTTAGCTCCTTCCTTCGCAAAAAGGTGACAGATCGCTTCACCCATGCCGGATGCGCCACCAGTAACAACTGCAACTTTATTTTCTAGTCTCATTTTAATTCCTCCATCTTTAGTAGAATTGATAGGTACAGTATATCATGTATGCGCTTGCAAGGGAAGGTTGTGGAAGATGCCTTTTGTTGTATAATAAACAGGAGCAGTTTGAGGGGAATGAATGTATCCCATTTTCGGTTAAAATAGAAAAAATACGAGAAAAGAAACTTATGTGCTAGGAGGAGCGGAAGTGGCAAAATTTACGTTCGACAAGGAAATCAGCTATTTCAAAACGGATGCTTCTACCAGGAGCACGATGAAACTGCTGAATAGCATCTTGGTGACGATGCTGCTGTTTTTGACCGTCATCTTTTTTATCCTGTTGCACCTGGAGGTCAACCAGTCCCCGGCCGTTTCCGACATCATTATTTTGCCGGAAGGTGGGTCGGAGCGTATTCTGAAAGCGGCGGAATTGTTGGACGAAGGCTATTCCGCGTCGGGGAAAGTCCTGATCACTCCGTTTGATCCTGAAGAGCTGCAACTTCCGGTAAGCCGATCTTGCAGGATGAGGACATTCTGCCAGAATACCGGGCAACCAGCACCTGGACAAATGCTGTCCATTCGGTGGAAATGATGGAGGAATACGGCTATAAAACCGCCATCGTCGTCTCCAGCGACTACCATATGAACCGGGTGAAATTCAGCTATGATAAGGCGGCCGCCGGAAAGGACATCACCTTCATCTACGTTTCCGCCGGCGGTCCTGACGGGAAACCCTGGATAGAAACAGAAACAGGCCGTTATTTGGCAGTCCGTGAAATATTCAAAATATTGGGCTATTGGTTCGGCCTGTATCACTTCATCGATCTATAGGATGGCGCCCTTTGGCAGGGCGTCTTTTTTGCGCAAAGTTTACGGTTTTAATGCCAAATGTGGATGCTGGGCTACATTTGGATAAACTTTTGGAATCTTTGTTTGCTTGACGTCTATTTTTAGAAGAAAGGCCGCGATGGTGCTATAATTCCGGTATAGGAGGCGTTAAATATGCTCGTAGAAATTGTTGTGGAAAATTTTTTTTCCTTCCTGGATGAAGCCACATTTTCGATGGTGGCCAGTCCGATTGCCGAACATCCGGAATCTGTTTTCGGGAGGGACAATATTGCGGTCACTAAATTGGCGACGATCTACGGAGCGAACGCCAGCGGCAAAAGTAATTTGTTGAAAGCCATGAAGATGATCCAGGATGGCATCCTGCTTCAGAATTTTACGGCAAAGGAGTGGATCGGCAAAATCGAGCCCTTCCATTTGGATGCCCGCAAAGAAAAGGCAGACACCCTGCTGGAGGTGAGTTTTCTGTTGGCAGAAAAACTCTATCGATACGGTTTTTTTGTCAATCGCGAACAGGTTACAGAGGAGTTCCTTTACCTGGAAGGTGATGATGCCCAGGACCTTTTCATCCGTAACAAAGTTGGCGAAATCATCGGCGGAGAGTGGGCATCTCTGTTCAAGGACATCCCTCTGGAACCCGACCGTTTGGCCTTGTCCTCGCTCCTGCACAGCCCGATACGGGGCTGTGCATCCGGTATTGCAATCGTTTTTGGAATGGTTCACGGAAATGCGCATCATTTTGGATACTTCCAAAATCGGCCTGTCGCCATCGATAGCGAGGATGCATTTGGAAAAATCAGACACAATCTGTTGACGTTGATTCAGGTGGCAGACCCTACGATACAGGATATCGTCGTGCATGAAATCAACCATCAGAGTACGGGGAAAAGGGAATCGGCTTTCTTTGTGGTTAAAATGAGACGGAATGAAGAAGGCGAAGCGGAAGCATACTGCGAAAGGTTCCGGTTCCAGGACACTGAATCCGCCGGGACGGTGAAATTATTGTCCCTGGCCGGACCCATCATCGAGGCGCTGGAACAGGGCGGGCTATTGATGGTGGACGAAATGGACACGCAATTCCATACATTGATGACAAGATATGTCCTGGAACTGTTTTCTGGCCAATACAATGACAAAGGGGCGCAGCTTGTCTATTCGACTCACGACATCACCAACTTGTCCAGCAGCCTGTTCCGGCGCGACCAAGTCTGGTTCGTGGAAAAGATCCTCAGGCAGAGCCATCTGACGTCGTTGGTCGAATATCGTTTCGATGATGAAGAACGGAAGAATAGCTTCGAATTTTTCCGCAACTATTTGAACGGAAAATACGGGGCGATCCCCTTTGTTCGGCCGGTAGATTGGTGGGTCGACGATGGACAATAGGCGAAGAGAACATAAGCGCAAAATGGATTTCCGGCGGCCGATCGGAACGAGGCGCCCGGAGAAAACCTTCCTTATTCTGTGCGAAGGGACGAAGACGGAACCGAATTATTTCCGCAGTTTCCACGTCATTTCCGCTCAAGTGGAGATAGTCGGGGGAACAGGGCATGAATACGATGTCCCTGATCAACTATGCGCGGGATATCGTGGAGGACCGGCCGGATGAATACGACGAAATTTGGCTGGTGTTCGACAAGGATTCCTTTTCCCGGGAAATCTTCAACGAGGCGGTCTATTTCTGCGAAACGCATCATCGCGAAGGCTACCGTGCCGCCTACAGCAATGAGTCGTTCGAAATCTGGTATTTGCTGCATTTCGAGCTAGTCCGGAAAGCTGTTTCCCGCTTCCATTTTCCGGATATGCTTTCGAGGCGGCTGGGATTCTTCTACAAAAAGAATAATCCGCATATGTACGAAATCTTGAAACCGCGCCAGCCTACTGCAATCGCGAATGCTAAGCAACTATACAAGGGACGATCCCCGTCGCCCGCCCGGGATAACCCTTCGACGACCGTTTTTATGCTGGTGGAAGAACTCAATAAACATTTGCGAAAATAATTTAAAATAAAAAAATTTTCTAAAATGGTGTGCGTATATTACCCATGTAAGTTCTATTCAAGCAGGGCAGACTTATAGAAAAGACATCATTGGATGGAAGAGGGCTGATAGTATGTTTACGACATCATTTTTAGGTATGGATTTCACGGAAGACGGAAGAGGGGTTGTCCTTCATTTTGTTGAAGGAGAGGGGATTGCAGAGGATTATTTTTTCCGGACTGAGGAAGAGGCAACGGCATTCTATTCAGCCTGCCAAAGACTTTGCGAAGAGCTGAAAGAGGAGCCAGTCGAAACGCAGACAGCCATTTTCCAAGAATTCCTGGATCTGAATATCGGGGAATTCCATTACAACCGCAGATTCTATTGATCCGCGAGAGCTGTGAATAACCGATCAACACACCGCTGTTGAAAAAGCCCGTCATGCATTTGGCTGCATAACGGGCTTTTCGAAATGTTTCACGGATTAAAAAAATTGGCTAGTGTAGTGTATTGTTGGCAAATGAGTTCATGTATAAGTCGTTATGGGATCCTAAAAATATGTTTATAAAATCCGTATCAGATTACTATGAGCCCTGGGATGGTTCTGACTAGCAGCGATACACTAGTCGGGCGTTAGGCATCCTTTTCCCGCGCAACAACCGACAGGGTTCAAATACTGTCGGTCGATTGGCACTCTTTCCTCTTCAATCGCCCGACAGAATATAATCTAGTGTGGTGTACCGTTGGCAAATGAGTTTCCATATAAGATTAATATGAGCCTGATATTATTCTAAATATCAGCGATACGCTACACTAGCTTCACGGGTTAGCCCTTCGGAAAAGGGCTGAACGAACCCGTTCAGTTTTTTTTGCGGAACGTTTTATGGAAATAGGTGCCGGAAGTGGCGGCGAAAATGCTGCAGATCAGATAGAAGAGTGCATACATGAAGGGCGACAGGGTAATTATTCCGCCGGTGGCATCGTCCATGCGCATCGGCAATGGGTAGACCACGCTGCTCAACAGGAACAGGACAGGCTGGAGCAACAGATAGTAGCCGGAAAAACCGTTGCGGTAGGTGTAGAACGCTGTCACCACGATGGCAGCCAACGGGAAGACCATCGTCCAAAGGGTTAAGGTTGCGGCTGAACCGTCTTCCATCAAAAAAGGAATAGCCGGCACAACCAAGTGCAGGACCGCAAAGAAAAGCAGATAGTATGTCAGTGGTTTTATTTTTTGCATGGGAACTTCCTTTCACATTTGAAATCATTTCCATTATACCAGAATCATTACGGCAAGAAACAGCAAAACGGACAGGGAGCGCAGATGATGCTGTATTCCCTGTCCGTTTTGCTCATTTTATAATTTCTTCACTTTCAACAGTTGCCCGATCACGATGACATCCGACTGTGTCTGGTTCCATTGCTTCAGGGCGGCGACAGTTGTGCCGTGCTTGCGCGCCAACGACCAGAGGGTGTCGCCCCTGACGACACGGTGCAGGAGGTAGGTTCCGGTCTGGCGGGAGGCGGGAGCAACGAGGGCTGAAAGGCCCTCTTCCACATCTTTCTTGAATTGGGCAAGCGAGATGCCCCAGCTGGAAAGGTAGCCATCCGGATCGGTGTGGGTGGTGCCGCCGATGTTTTTGGACACCCACGAATGGGTTTTGATGCCTCTGTCATAGACGGAAGCACCGGTATTCAATGTGCAGGGGATGCCTGCCTCATTGGCCAATTTCTGCAACAGCCAGACATAGGCCAGGTAATCCTTCGCGAAGGTCTCTTTCTTGTTTGTGCGGGCCAGCTCCACTTGTGCGTAGGCATAGCCGTTCGCCTTCGGTCCGACTCCCCATTGGACTTTCCCGGTCTGGGCGACTTGGACAATCCGGCCGCCTCCGCCGACCCAATGGGAGACGAAGGCATTTTGCCAGTTCCGTTGCATGTAGCTGATTTCATTTTCCAGGCTGTTAGCCCCGACGTTATTCGGGTTGCCGGATTCATGGGCGATAATCAGATTGCCGGCGCTCAGCTGATTTTGGTGGATGGCGAAGATTCTTTGTTCGATTGTGTAGGCCATATTGTTCCTCCTATGTGTAAAAAAATGCCGCCCGGGATTACGCCAGGGCGGCTGTTGTTCGTTGATGAAACCTTAATCGTTTGGGTCGGTTATTCGGCGTCTGTGATGACGTCTGTGATCGTGCGTTCTACATAGCGGGCGCTGCTGACTGTTGCATAAGGATTCACGCCTTTCACTTCAAAAACATTCAAGCCGATGATGGATGCCATCGCGGGCTGAAGCTCTGCGGACGTCAAACCGCTCTTTGGATTTTTAACGGAAAGGCTGCGTGTTTTCCCGTCGGCTGTACCGAATTTCAATTCTAAAGTCACTGTCGTATTCATTGTTTTTCCTCCTATTGTTCCTGATGGTTAGTTCATTGCTGGGCTGTTGTGCGATTGGCTAAAGGGATTAGGCGATGCTGTAGCGGTTCTTTTCGACCACGACGGCATAGGCTGCAGGCATATCGACCAAAGCGGCCACCGCTGTCTGGAATGTTTGCACTTGTTCAGGGGTGATGTCCGGCTTCAGATTCGAGAACGATTGTTTGACTTCCTTTTCGTTCTCAAAATCATTGAAATATAACTCGATGTTTCCTTCTTCGTATTGCTTAACCATTTGGCATTCCTCCGTTTTCTTTTTTTGTAAGTGTCATGACTGCTTACACCTATAACAACGGATAGAATCGAAAAAGTGTAACCTTATTTTTTGTTTAACCCCCAAAATCCGTTGGCCTTTGCTTGGATTTGGCTGCGCCATTTGGATACGGTTTTTCTGGAGAAACCGTGTTTTTTCGCGATTTCCGTGACGTTCAGACCGTAAATATAGGCGTCGTGCAGATAGATGTTTTCCTGTGGGCTCAGGCGTTCCGATAGTTTCCGGTAAAGATCTTCTGTTTCAAGGATAGCCTCGAAGGTTTCCCCTCCCGGCAGGTTCAGGATGAACTCATCCGTGACGAACGCTTCGTTTTCCTCTTTTTTGCCGGCTTTTCTGATTTCGTCCAGATATACCCATAGTATTTTCCGGCCGGCATAATTGACATAGCTATACCGATTATCCTCCAGCAACGGATCTTTCGCGCAAGTTTCGTACGTATCGATCAAGGTCAGCAGCCCCAGCTGGAAAAAATCATCATAGTCGCTGCGGGCAGGGTAAAGGTTTATTTTGTTCAGGCAATGCTTGACGACGCCGGCGTATTGTCCGATAAGCAGCTCCGCAATTTCATCCGTACATTCTCTCTTTTTCATTTCGTGTTGCCTCCGCTAGGTTAGTGGGTAGCCGGATGCAAGGTCGGGTGACCCTGTGCATGCTCATCACGGCTTGGCAAGCTTGCTGAATGCTATGTTAGATGAAATATAGGAAAATCGTCAAAATGACAAATATGACTAAAAAAGGTCAAATAATGATAGAAGTAACGATTGTTTTAGTAAATGAATAAATATTGTTAATTATGTGCTGTTTTTAGATGAAATTGTTTGTAAAATAGTGTATATTTTTTGTAGAAATATAAAATGGAGGAAGAGGTATTTTATGGGGGGAAACAGAAAGGCGGAAGAATGGCCGCAAAACGATAGGATTGGACAGGCAGGCCTTTGGGATTTGCTGGCCAGTGGGGATGAGGAGCGCGGCTTCCCTGCAAACGCAAATGGGCAAGCTGATTGCGCAACCATCGAAATTTTTCTTGAAACGCTGCGTCAGACGTTGCAGGAGGTAGGACAAGGAAGGCCGCATGGACATAAAAAGGTTGTGATATTTCAGATAGAACACCAGCGGGACTGTCTGCAGCTGTATCTGGATAACGCGCTGGAGATGGACAAATTCATTGTGGATGAGACCATTTTGTATGTCCTTTGCCTGGAAAAGGAAACGGTACGGACGCACTTCCGCACACTGGTCTTTTTTACGGATGGACGGATCATCAAAACACGTGAAAGCAGCAATAAAGTGATGTATGCCTTGTTTAAGGTGGTTGGCTTCAGCTATGATTTCGTCCGGAATACATCGATCTTGGTCAGCGGTAAGGAAACGCATTGTGTGCCTTACATATTAGGGAAACATTGCTATTTGCCGTTAAGCGGTCCGACGCGAAAGAATGTTTCCTGGATAAATCTGTCGGCCATCGTCAGTTATGAGCCGTTGAAAGGCGAAAAGGGTGTGGAGGTGCATTGCTGCAGGCAACATACAATCAAGATTCCGGTGCGTTATTCCTACTTCAACGATAAAATCATGCAGTCTTGCCAAATCTATTACCGGCAGGACTATCTCATCCGGCATTTTATGCGGCAATTCAATTACATTGGTGCGACAAAGAAATCGAATAATGAAAGGGGAGTGCTGGAAAATGGTTTCCATTTGCAGCTGGGGCATCATCAAAAGCTGTCGTTGCAGGATTATATCCGTATTTTTCAGGTGTCCTTCGCGGAAGCGGCTTTGCGGCATCCCTCCTTTAAGGATAACCCGGTGGCGGATGAAGCCATGCTACTGTTGAAAGAAACCCTGTATAAAGAGCTTCCGCATCTGACCTTTCAAGCGTGAATACGTAAGAATCAATTGATTTGGGATAATCCATGGCTACATTGTGAATGAGGAAGAGCAGGCAGAATTAAATTCTACATTCTGGAACAGTCAACTGAAATTTAGTTTTTCAAATAACAAAAAGAAACCTCTTTTTGAAAAGGAATGGCTTTTGTTTGTCATTTGTTGGCAACTGCATTAAAATGAAAGCGAGTACAGTTAAGCGGTTTTTATTAGGAGGGGTTATTCGTGGATAAAAGAATCGATGGGACATTTGTTAATCAGGAATTGGTCATTGAGGAAATCAATCACTTGATAAAAGAAGAAGGGTACGCACCGGAGCAATTGTTGGTCCTCACCCGGAAAGCCAAGAATGATTTCATCACAACGGAAACAGGTGTACAGGTGATCTTGACTGGGGAAGACCATGACGATGATTCGCTCTGGGATAAAATCGTAAATTTCTTTACGGTCGACATGGACGAAGAAGAGGAAGAGAAGATTTTTGAAAGTTACGGGATCGACGAAGATACGTATGAACGCTTCGAAGACGCCTTGGAAGACGGGGAACTGCTGCTTTTGATCGACGACGCAGCGCCAGTGAACGATGAACATGCCGACTTTTTGGTGCGGGACGGCATTATTCCTGATGAACATGCCGATGAAAAGAAAGCGAAGGCAACCCAACCGGATTGGGCCGCCGAAGACGATACGGCCAAAGGCGATATGCCGCCGCATGCCATCGAGGCAGAAAAAGAATCCCAAGCAGTTGCTGCAGGCGTGATGGAAAGCCGGGCTGATGTGAAAGAAACTGTCCTTCCGGAAGAGGCTGAGCCGGTTACTCATGGGGAAATGAATGAAATGGTTGTGCGAGAAGAGTACGAAGTTGCCGAAATCCACAAAGTAAAAACGACATCCGTTTCCGGAAAAATTGAAAAGCAACCCGATCTGAAAGACATCGTCACGGATCAGCCGATTGAAGCGGAAGCTGTTGCAGGCGACCCGACGATGGCCGAGGACAACCATGAGATGGCTGATATGCAGTTTGATAAAGAAGATTCCCTTCCCGAGCTTGAAGAGGCGGAAGAACAATACTCCAAAGATCCGTTCGGCGGCGATACCGTTGTTGCGGAAGAAGGCGAAGACGCCGATGATATCCCACCGGTGTATGAGAATCCGGACAAAAAGAGACCGGCGCTATAGAAAAAGCTTGAATCGAATAAATGGCAGAGCAGCGGAACGACAATCCGCTGCTCTTTTTTGGGTTAAGTTAAATAAGGTTGGGAGCTAACAGCAGCTTAAAGGCATATTACCGGTGAGCGAGGCTTCGCCAGGTATTCCGGTATCATTTGTTTGGAGAATCCCGATGGAATGAGCATCTCCGCTTTCCTAAGAATTAATCGTAAACGTGTTCTGAATCCCAGAAGAAACTGCATCATTGGTTTCAACAACTATTTAGTAGAAAGACCTCAAACGTCGCACTGTGACGTTTGAGTGCCTAAGTTGACTACCACACGCGGACAAAAAACGTCCGCTTTGTGTTAGTCCTCTTAGTGCTCGATTTCTAAACGGGATTCATCGCACTCTCTTTAAACGTGTTCTGAAAGTCAACTCCGGCGTGCGTTTCGCCTTTTTCTGTGGTTGCTTTGCGAGCAATCCTCAAAAAAGGTTCCAACGAACCGGAGTTAAGCGACTTTCATCGCACTCTCTTTAAACGTGTTCTGAAAGTCAACTCCGGCGTGCGTTTCGCCTTTTTCTGTGGTTGCTCTGCGAGCAATCCTCAAAAAAGGTTCCAACGAACCGGAGTTAAGCGACTTTCATCGCACTCTCTTTAAACGTGTTCCGAAAAGCAGACCCGGAGTCACTTCACGAATAATGCTCAGATGGTTTGCAACCATCCTCCGCTTATTCGCTCCAGTGATTCGGGTCTGAACGCTTTTTGTCGCACTCTTTTATTTTCGAACGTACGTTTTGTTTCTTTTCCGGATTATTGTATAATGGAGAGGCAGAATAATGCCGGAGGTGAAAGATGAGTGAAATGGAACAGGATACAGAAAAAATTCCGGTTGTGACAAAGATAGTCGTTCAGAAGAAACGGAAAGACCGTTTTAATATATACGTGGATGGGGAATATTCGTTTCCCATCTCAGAGGCTGTTCTGATTAAAGTCGGATTGTACAAAGGTATGCAGCTGACGAAAGAACGTGCCCTTGAAATCGAAAAAGAAAACTATGACTACATGGCCTATACGACGGCCGTCAACTATTTATCCTACAGTCTGCGCAGCGAGGCGGAGGTACGCAAGAAGCTGATCGACGAAGAAATTTCCGAGGATGCCATCGAACGCGCCCTCACGCGGCTTAAGGAACAGAATTACGTCAACGACCGGATCTATGGCGAAAGCTATACCCGCACAGCAGCGAATCTGAACCGGAAAGGGCCGCAGCTCATCGCCAATGAACTGAAGACAAAAGGGCTGTCGCCCGAGACGATCAGCCTTGTTTTGAAGGAGTACCCACTGGAGCAGCAAATCGAAAACGGCATAGCGATTGCGGAAAAGATGATGCGCAAACAGAGCCGCGTCTCTTCCCGCGAAGCGAGCAACAAACTGCGTGCCCACCTGCAGCAGAAAGGCTATCTTGCCGATACGATCCCCACCATCCTGGAGGAAATCGAGACGGTAAAGGAAGAGGACGACGAAATGGCCGCTTTGCGTCTGCAGGGGGATAAACTGTGGCATAAACAAGAAAGAAAACACAAAGGCAAAGATCTGATCCAGAAGGTGAAAGCCGGATTGTTCCAAAAAGGCTATTCCGGGGACATGATTTCCGCCTATATACAAGAAAAAGAACAGGAAATGGAATAACAATGACTACGAACGCAAACGAAACAAAAACGATATACGGCATCGAGATGTGGCCGAGAGAAAAAATCAAGGCTTTCCGGAAAGCGCTCCTGGATTGGTACGATAAAGAAAAACGCGATTTGCCGTGGCGCAGGACGAACGATCCCTATTGCATCTGGGTCTCTGAAATTATGCTGCAGCAAACGCGGGTGGATACGGTCATCCCGTATTACTATAACTTCCTGAACAAATTCCCGGACATCGCCAGCCTGGCAGCTGCGCATGAGGATGTGCTCCTGAAAGCCTGGGAAGGGCTGGGCTACTATTCCCGCGTCAAAAACATGCAGAAGGCGGCCCAACAAATAGTGGCGGACTACAACGGCGTCTTCCCGGAGGATCCGAAAGAGATCGCGAAATTGAAGGGCATCGGGCCGTACACTGCGGGGGCGGTTTCCAGCATCGCCTTCCAGCTGCCGGAACCGGCCGTCGACGGCAACGTCATGCGGGTCATGAGCCGGCTGTTCGAAATCGATGCGGACATCGCGAAACCAGCCAGCCGAAAAATATTTGAAGAAATCGTGCGCGAGCTGATCGATCCGGACCGCCCGGGCGATTTCAATCAGGCTTTGATGGATTTGGGCTCCAGCATCTGCACACCGCTTAACCCAAGGCCGGAAATCAGCCCAATCAAAGCATTCAATGCCGCTTACGAGCATGGCACGATGCACCTGTATCCGGTCAAAAGCAAGGCCAAGAAACCCGTGCCGATGAATCTTCAGGGGGTCATCCTGCAGAACAAGAACAAGGAATTCCTTTTGGAAAAGCGGCCCAACACTGGTCTGCTGGCGGATTTCTGGACCTTTCCGCTGCTTCAGGTGGAGCCGGTCGTAACGGACAGAGAAAACAAGAAAGCCGTCCAAACGGAATTGCTGGTGGCGGAAACCTACCCGGACAGAGAAAGTCCCCGAGCAGAATCCGGAAATCAACTTTTCACAAATCGAGGAAGCATTGACGGATGCCATCGCAGCGAAGTATCAGCTGCATCCGATTTGGCTGAAGGCTGAGACCGGTTCGGTCAATCATGTCTTCAGTCATATCAAGTGGCACATAACCGGCTATTACGGCAGGGTGTTGGACGAAGGAACCGGTGCTTTGCCGGAGAACTGCAAATGGGTAAGCGAACATGATTTTCCGGCTTACGCCTTTCCGGTCCCGCAGCAAAAAATGTGGCAACAATTCCAACAGAATACCCGAAAAGAATTTAACCTGTAGCGGTCTAAAGTATCGCTTTCTTTTTCCATTCTATGCTATACTATTCAGTGAACTGAAAGTTGAGAGTCGCAACAAGGCAAAGTCCTTAATAGCGACTCAAATAGATGTAGAAAGTTGGGCACCGTGATGCATAATCCTCGTGAGGGAGAATTCATCACCATAAAGAGTTATAAGCATGACGGCAGCCTGCATCGAACCTGGCGTGACACCATGGTATTAAAAACAAGTGACCAATCCATAATCGGTTGTAACGATCACACTTTAGTAACGGAAGCTGACGGACGTCGCTGGGTTACTAGGGAACCGGCGTTGTTATACTATCATAAGCATTATTGGTTTAACATTGTCACGATGATCCGACAAAAAGGTGTATCTTATTATTGCAATTTGGCCTCGCCTTATGCGATTGACCAAGAGGCTTTGAAGTACATCGATTATGACTTGGACATAAAAGTTTTTCCGGATGGTGAAAAACGTTTGCTAGATGTAGATGAGTATGAATTGCATCGCAATCGCATGAATTACCCAAAAGATATCGACCATATTTTAAAAGAAAACGTCAAGATTCTGGTGAGCTGGATCAACGAAGAAAAAGGTCCCTTTTCCAAGGAGTACGTTGACTTATGGTATGAAAGATACTGTCAGCTGTCGCACAATCAGCAAAACTCGTGATGAATTTTACAAAAATAAAATCAGTTAACTTTAAAAGTGACTGATTTTTTTTGTTGGAATTGTGGAACAATTTGTTAAATTCCCTAAAAAAATCGTGCAATCGGACAACGATTATATTAAGATAAATATAGTTAAATTATTGGAAAGTAAATATATCAAACATTTTTAGACGATATGGAGGAGATTCTTTGAAAAAAAAGGAAGTTTTGATTGTTTCCCTGATGGGGATCGTGACGATTGCCATCATCCTCTTTGGGTATAAATATTCTGCAGAGAGAAAAGAGCAGCTATTGCTTGAGGGCGCACAAAAAACCGAACAATCGGCAGCACAAAGCTCCGCCGAGACGGACACATCGGCAGCGGATAAAGCCGCAGCGCTGGAAAAAACGTTGCAGACCTTTGCTGAGAACAGAGGCGCCGCTTCAGTAGTCGATTATCTGCAATATATCCAGTACCACAACAAACAAATCAACGTTGCCTTTTTTGGCGATGTAGCCGAAGAGGCTGCATGGGCCAAAACGGCAATGACGGATATCCAATCGGAGTACGCTCTGACCATGAACCTCTCTTACTTCAGCCATCCCGAGGAAAGCAGTTCGGTCTATCTGAACAGCAACTATTCGCAATCGTTAGCTGCAAGCAATGCGGATGTCATTTTTTATGTCTTGCCGACAAAGGCCGATCAGACAGCCGATATCGCTCTGACGCAATCCACCGAAAATATTTTCAAAGTGTATGATGAAATCAAAACGGCATTGCCGAATGCGTTGATTGTGCTGGTGACGCCCCCTCCGGCGGAAGCGAAAATGAATGTTTTGAATTCCAGATCACTGGATTATCGGGAATATGCCACTAGTCTGACCGAAGCAAATCAGACGTATAATGTGCCGTTGTATGATCTGCATGCGGACGCATTGCAGGAATTGGAAAACACAGGAGCGCCAGTATCGTCCATCATGGATGAAACCAAACTTGGTTTGAATGAATCCGGTGCCACGTTATTCGGAGCTGTTTTTGAAACGAGCCTGAAGACGAAAGCGGTTAATACGACGTCAGGTCTGTATGTGGAAGGCGAAAAACCGGCAATGGAATCCATCATTAAAGAAACGGTAGAGGAAGTCACGGTTACGCAAGAGCCTGTATATGTGGAACCAGTATACGAAGCGCCAGTATAGAAGAACCGGTATATGCCGCTGAGTCAGTGTACGAGGCACCGACAAGCACTGATACAGCACAGGATACGACAACGTACGATACTACCGTAACTGATCAAAGATACAACAACACAGGATGCAATAACGCAAGAAAACCCTATTGTGGAATAAGCTGACGCGTTTTTTTCAGGGAAAGGCAGCGATCCTCATCCGAAATCGAATAGTCAAAAAAGGACAGCCGCGCTCCGCAAGCCAATCTTGCGAAGCGCGGCTGTTTTTTCGCAATTATGAGGAGAAATTATTATTCGAAAGTGCAATGCTAAATCGTCTGTTTCACAAACTTTAGTTTGTTTAACGCCGCAACTAATAACGCTGCATTTCGGGGAGGCATTTTCTTAAAAACTAGCTAATCCCAGTGAAATAAAGTATAATAAGACTATAGAAATCCGTTGTAAGCGTTTTTGTCAGTAGCGGTACTTGCAGTGTAAAAGGAGTGTTTTCACAAGTGGGCAGGCAACTTTGAAATTCAGAGTTCAATCACTGTTTAAGGAAACGCGTTTCAATGCAAAGAGAGATTTCTTGGAGGTAGTGTCATGTACATACAAGTTGATGAACGGAAACGGACTGACGTTCTATCGACTAAATTTTATCAATATAACATAGATAATTTAGAGGGTAGACTGGAACAATTTGTTGCGTCATCCGTTTTTGATAAGAAGTATTCTTTTGATGGAACTTTAGGAGCAAGCTATTCGCCAACCAGGACCATACTGCGGGTATGGGCTCCTACAGCAGTAAGTGTTGATGTGATCTTGTATAGTGGCCTTTACGATGATGGAAATGCAAGATACGCCATGGAGAAAGGCGGAAGAGGGACTCACGAACTTCTTTTAATGGGAGATTATGCGGGCAAAGCCTATAAATACGCCATTACCTTCCCGAATGGGAATGTCGTTGAGACTGTGGATCCCTACAGTTACGCGACAACTGTCAATGGCGAACGCTCCGTAATTTTGGATTATGCCAAAACCAATCCGGAAAATTGGGGCAAACGCTTGGATCCGATTACATCTCCTGTCGATGCTATTATTTATGAATTACATATTCGTGACTTCACGATTTCTCCAGACAGCGGCGCCAAAAACAAAGGCAAATTCCTCGGCGTGATTGAAGCAGGGACAGCCTCTCCGGATGGAAGGACGACCGGCTTGGATTATCTGAAGGAATTGGGTGTTACGCATGTTCAGATTTTACCGATGGCAGATTTTTTCACAGTGGATGAAAAGAATCCTTCAAAGGCATATAATTGGGGCTACGATCCACAAAACTTCAACGTGCCTGAGGGATCCTATGCGACTGATCCCTATCAACCGGAAGTTCGCATCCTGGAAATGAAAGAGATGATTCAGGGACTTCACGATGCAGGAATCCGTGTCATCATGGATGTTGTGTACAACCATGTCTATTTGCCGAAATTGCACCCGTTGGAAAAAACAGTCCCCGGCTATTACTTCCGCCGTTATGCGGACGGTACGCTTTCAAATGGGACCGGCGTCGGGAATGACACGGCATCGGAACGCTACATGATGCGCAAATACATCGTCGACAGCATTACCTATTGGGCCAAGAACTTCAACTTGGATGGTTTCCGTTTTGATTTGATGGGAATCCATGATGTGGATACAATGAACATCGTTCGTGCTGCTTTGGATGAAATCGATCCATCCATCATCATGTTAGGAGAAGGCTGGAACCTGAACACGAATTTGGCTCCATCTGAAAAAGCTGTCCAACAGAATGCGGACCGCATGCAGGGCATCGCCCAATTCAATGATGCTTTGCGGGAAGCCATAAAGGGATCGGATTTCGACTTGGGGAACGACACGGGGTTCATTACGGGGAAACCGTTTATGGAGGGTTGGGTTGCGACGAATCTGCAGGGGGGAGCCTATTATCCCGCGAATCGCGCCAGCTATACCGATCCTGCACAGATGGTGCAATATGTGGAAGCACATGACAACCTGACCTTGTATGATAAACTGCTCAACTCCATGCCTTGGGATGATGAAGAAACCCGCGAAAGACGCCATCTGTTGGCAAGCAGCCTGGTGCTGTTGAGTCAAGGCGTGCCTTTTATCCATGCCGGCCAAGAATATATGCGGACGAAACATGGGGTGGAAAACAGCTACAACGCTCCGGATGAAATCAACCGGATGGACTGGAAACGACGCGATGAAAAAGGAGCTGCAGTGGACTACCTAAAAGGGCTGATCCAGTTAAGAAAATCAGAACCGTTGTTCCGTTTGAAATCGATAGCAGAAATCAAACAGCACATGAATATTTTGAAGGCCGAATATCAGATTGTCGTATACCAAGTGGAAGATGAATCTGCCCTCTACTATGTCGTATTCAACGGCCAAGGAAACGCCATCGATTTCGATGTGGAACCCGGCGATTATTTCGAGCTCATCCACGATTGCGAGTCCTATATGGATGACCCGCAAATCCTGGAAAATCTGTCCAAAGTGCATGTCGAAAGACTTTCCACAACCGTAGTCGTAAAACTAAAATAACACCCTGAAAGCAGCTGTCGCTAATGCCCAGCTGCTTTTTCTGGCTCAAAGGAACCAGTCTGATGCTTCTTGCGGTCGCATATCTTTCCGGAATTTAGTACAATAGAATGGAGACAGGAATACGGAAAATGATGGGATGGGTGGTTTTTAGATGATCAAAATGATAGCAATCGATATTGACGGCACACTGGTGAACGGCGAAAAAGTGATGACGGAACGGGTGAAAGACACAATAAAGGAAGCGATGCGACGCGGCATCAAAATCGTTCTCTGCACCGGCCGACCGCCAGCTGGCATCAAGCCTTACGCGGATGAATTGGGATTTGAAACAGGGGAAGATTACATTATTGCCCAAAATGGAGCCTACATCATCCGGACAGACACAAAAGAAGTGGTCTATAAAAAAACACTGAACTTGCCTGAAGTGCAGGAATTATATGAATTTGGAAAAGGCTTTGCGGCGGGGACCTTATTGGTGACGGAATTCCATTACTACAGTTTGGAAGATGTAATCACGGAACCCATGTTGATGGATGCCAAACTCGTCAACATGGAAATCAATATTTTGGACCCTAAGGATATGACCGCAGAGATGAATTTCATGAAAATCCTTTATATCGGCGAGGAAAGTGATGTCGATGTCATCGATTCGGCTGTGCCGGACCGCATCCGCGATAACTATTACGTTGTGCGCAGCCAAAAATATTTGATGGAAGTCATGGCCAAGGATACGAATAAGGGAATCGCGTTGACGAAACTGGCTGAACAGCTGGGCATTCCGATCGAAGAAGTCATGGCTTTGGGCGACGGCGAAAATGATTATGAAATGATCCAAGTGGCCGGACTGGGTGTCGTGATGTCCAACGGGACCGACAACTTGAAGAGCATCGCGAACGAAATCACCTTATCCAATGAAGAGGACGGGGTGGCTCATGCCATCGAAAAATGGGCTTTCGCGGAATAAAGCGAAAATTAAAACAGGGCTACAGAAATCACGTCGATTTCTGTAGCCCTGTTTTGTGCCTAGTGATGTCTAGCGGTCCAAGCCTGCCTCTCGGAAATTAGATAAATCTGACCCATTGCGCAGTATGCTCATTCAGGGTCAGATTTCCTAAATTTCTGTCGAGGCAGAGCGGGCTTGTCCCGCTTTTCTTAAATTAATGAATGATGTCGTCGATGTTTGATATGTTTTTCGTTTTGTTCCAGCCATGCGCTTTGTAGCTGCGCACCAATTGGTTGAAATGGACCAGATCATCTTCGTAAGCAAGGATGGCGCTCATCAGATGGATGATGCCGTAGCTTTCCGAACTGCTGTATTTTCCGTGGTCACTCTCTTCTTGCGCTCTTTGGAAGAAGGTGTCCATCAGCTTGTGGCGTTCCGCTTTCCCCGCTTCGAAGAAGTTCACTTGGCCGGGCGGGACACGCCCGCTGAATTTCAGCATGATCTGTTCATGTCCGCTCATCAACGTCTCCAGTCGCTCGCGGATCATGATGCGCATCTCTTGAGGGAAATGATAAAAGACATTTTCGTAATCGTGCAGTACCTCCAGCACTTGGTAGGCTGATCTTGTGGTTTGGATCATTTTGCGGTAGACGACCAACATTTTTTTGTTCTCATATTTTTTCTTTTTGGAGAATAAGCCGCTCTCTGTCAAATATTGATAGAGGTTATCCATTTTTTTCAACTGCATGCGCGCCCATTTCAGATCATTGTTCATGACGGAATATTCCGTATTTTTCCTTAAACCGGCGCGGATCCAGACCAGAAATTCGGTTGTCGCATAGTCGATGGTATGGTAAAGCTTCACGTCATAGCGGGGTGGCGCAATGAAGGTGTTCACCAGAAAGGCTACGATGACACCGACAAAGGTTTCCACTACACGCAAGGATGCGCTCAATAGCAGGTTTTCGTCCGTGGTCGTCATGATGACGATCAAGGTCACAATCGATAGACCGATCACGTCTTCCAATTTCAAAAAGTTCAGGATGGCGATCAAGAACATGGTGGCAATCCCGATAAGATAAAGATTGCTGCCGATCGTCAAGACGACAAGGACGGCGACGAGGCCACCGATGGTATTGGCCATCAAGCGGCTTTTCAGGTTATCGAAAGACCTGCCCAACGAAGGCTGCGTCGAATAGATGGCTGAAATGCCGGCTATCACGCCTCCGCCTCCAATCCCCAATAATTGCGAAACAAGCATCGACAAGGCAACAGCGAGACCCGTTTTAAAGGTGCGGGCACCTAATTTCATATGATTCAGCTCCATGTCTTCTGTATTTAAATATAAGTGCAGATTGCATCCATCAATTGAATATATACTAATCCATCGGCGGTGTAAAGGCAAAAATATCCCGTTTCGATCAGCAGCTCCTGAGGCGGGCGGCGACAGGCCATCGATGGGCAAAGTCATCAGCAATTTGGCCCGGCAGACGAGAGTTTATCATTGCTATTTTCGATAAATCGATATATGATGAACGTAACAAAATGTAAATTATAATGACTATCATATACAAGCATGGACGAAGAGAGGGTGAAACCCGATGAACCATTCAGTAGTGGAAGACTCTATTGAAAAAATGAAGAATGCGAACATCCGCATTACACCGCAACGGTATGCGATACTTGAATATTTGGTCGACTCAAAAATTCATCCGACTGCCGATGATATCTATAAAGCTTTGGCCGATCGTTTCCCGAACATGAGCGCGGCAACCGTCTATAATAACTTGCGATTATTCGTCAAAATCGGATTTGTGAAAGAACTGGCATACGGAGATGCTTCAAGCCGTTTTGACTTCAGCAGCACCCAGCACTATCATGCCATCTGCGAGAGCTGCGGAAAGATTGTGGATCTGTACTATCCCGTCCTCGATGACGTGGAAATGGTTGCCGAAAATCTGACCGGCTTCCAAGTGACGCATCACCGCATGGAAGTCTATGGCATCTGCCCCGACTGCCAAGCGAAGGGAATCCATAAGGACAATGCACCCAGCGTAGCGGAATCGGCGGGACATCATTCCCATCATTGATCAGATTGCATAGCTAGGCTGACGACCGTCAAACAAGCGGTCAAGGGGATCCGAAAAAAAAAGAAACAACTGAACAGCAAAACGCGCCTCCGGGAAGAACAATTCTTCTTTCCGGAGGCGCGTTTTTTTTGAATTATTTTCAGTGTTCTGCAGGTTTGCTCATGGCGATGGATTTGTCGATTGTCGTCTGCACAGCTGAGATGACGGCGTTGCGGAAGCCGTGTTTCTCCAATTCTGCGACTGCTTCGATGGTCGTTCCGCCAGGCGAGCAGACCATGTCCTTCAGTTCGCCGGGATGTTTGCCGGTTTCCAATACCATTTTTGCTGAACCGAGTACGGCTTGGGCAGCAAATTTGTAGGCTTGCTGACGCGGCATGCCGCCACGGACTGCGCCATCCGCAAGCGATTCGATGAACATGAAGACGAGCGCCGGGGAAGATCCGCTGACGCCGGTCACGGCATCCATCAAGTATTCCGATATCAATTCGGTGCGGCCGAAGCTGTCGAATATTGTTTTCACGTCCGTCAGCTCGGCAACGCTGACCATTTCGTTTGCGCAGATGCCGGTCATGCCTTCGCCGACCAGTGCCGGTGTATTCGGCATAGCGCGGACAATCTTAATTTCGCGGCCGAACCGTTCTTGGATTTCTTCCAAGCTTTTGCCTGCTGCAATCGTCACGATGACGACATTTTCTTTCACGATTTCTTTGATTTCTTCGATGACCAGAGCATAGATGTTGGGTTTTACCGCAAGGAAGAGGATATCCGCTTCCGCGGCAACCGCTTTGTTATCCAAAGTTGTGCGGATGGCGTATTTGTCTTTTAAGGACTGCAGGCTTTCTTCCTGAACGCTTGATGCGATGACTTGGTTGGGGGATACGAGGGTTGAACCCACCAAACCGGCGATGATGGCGCCGCCCATATTTCCACTGCCGATGAATCCGATTGTTTTTTTCATGAATAAAGACTCCTTTGTTGTGTCGAATGAAGTTGCTAGCTGCAACCTTGATTTTCTCTATTATAGCAAGGAAATCGGAAAAAGGTTAAAAAAAGATAGATCCCTTCCATTTCACGACATACTTAAAAATGATAAGCAAGATATTTACTAAAAAGGCTTGCGCAATAAGGAATGTTTCGGTAAGATGTAAAACGTAATTATTACGATTTGCTAAATGAGGAATCATTCAGGGATTTTAACAAGAATTTTGGAGGAGAAAACATGAAAAAACAAAACTATTTCTTAGGCATGGCAGCTTTGATGGGAGGAGCGGCTATGATGTTGGGCGCATGCGGCACCAACGGCGGGGCAAGCGATGCGAGCGGTGAAGCGGCTGCCGTTCAAGACGGCGATAAACTGCAAGTCGTAACGACTTTTTATCCGATGTATGATTTCACAAAAAATGTTGCCCAAGACAAGGCGGATGTTAGCCTGCTGATTCCGGCAGGTACGGAGATCCATTCATTTGAACCGTCAACGAAGATGATCGCCGTAATTCAGGAAGCGGATGTTTTCGTATACAACAGCGACGAGATGGAGACATGGGTTCCGGCTGTCTTGGATGCGATCGACACATCGGACATGGTCATCATCAACGCGAGCGAAGGCATCGAATTGTTGGATTTCGATGCGGAAGAGCATCACGAAGGCGAAACGGAAGAAGAACATGAGGGGCATGAACACACCTTTGATCCCCATGTCTGGTTGGATCCGGTATTGGCGCAAACGGAAGTGGACAACATTCAGGCTGGTTTAGCGGAAGCGGATGCTGAA
This sequence comes from uncultured Carnobacteriaceae bacterium, assembly GCA_963730595.1. Taxonomy (GTDB): domain Bacteria; phylum Bacillota; class Bacilli; order Lactobacillales; family Aerococcaceae; genus Trichococcus. The sequence continues at coordinate 481,140 of CAVSSJ010000012.1, read as the reverse complement.
AATGCCGCTTTCTATGAAGAGAATGCAGAAGCCTATAAAGAAAAATTGGCTGCGTTGGACGAAGCGTTTCAAGCTGCCTTCGAGGGGGCGACAAACCGCACATTCGTGACGCAACATGGCGCTTTCGCGTACTTGGCAAACCGTTATGATCTGGAACAAGTTTCCGTCTCCGGATTGACGCCGGATGCCGAGCCGAGTGCCGCTGTTTTGGCCGAATTATCCGACTTCGTGAAGGAACACGGGACGGAATACATCTATTTCGAAGACAACGCGTCATCCACGACGGCTGAAACATTGGCGGACGAAGCGGGACTGCAGTTGGAAGTGTTGAGTCCTTTGGAAGGCATAGCCCAGGAAGACCAGGATGCCGGCGTCGATTACATCCAAGTGATGCAGAGCAATCTGGAAGCATTGAAGAAAGCGATCAAGTAGGACGCGCAAACGAAGTGATGCATTTTATCAGTACATATAAGAGCAGCATCCGTTGGAATAGTGACGGATGCTGCTCTTTTTTTTGAACGCTGCATTGCAGGGGACGCCTAAGTTGCCGCCTCTGTAATTCAGCGTATACTGCATGGGTGTTATGTTTGTGTTTGGGGCCTGAATTGTATAAGCTAAGGGTATAAATTATTTTTGTGGAATCGAGGTCTTATCTATGAGCAATGTGCGTAAATGGTGGCATGATTTGATCGTTTATCAGGTTTATCCGATGAGTTTTCAGGATTCGAACGGGGATGGTGTTGGGGATGTCCGGGGCATCATCAACCGGTTGGATTATATCCAACGTTTGGGCGTCAACATGATTTGGCTGAATCCGATTTTTCTCTCGCCGAAAATTGATAACGGTTACGACATCTCCGACTTCCTGGCGGTCGATCCGCTGTTCGGGACGATGGAAGAGGTGGAGGAATTGATTCAGGAGGCGCACAAGCGCGGCATCAAGGTCATCTTTGACTTCGTCATGAACCATACTTCCAATCAGCATCCTTGGTTCAAGGAAGCGTTGAAAGGGAAGGACAATCCCTATCGGGACTATTATTTGTGGGCGGATGGCAAAAACGGCGGCAAAGATCTGCCGAATAATTGGGAATCGTTCTTCACGGGGACGGTCTGGGAAAAGGAACCGATCGGCGACCAATACTATTTCCATCTGTTCGCGAAGGAAATGCCCGATCTGAATTGGGAAAATCCCGAGGTGCGCAAGGCGATGATTGAGATAGCCTTCTTCTGGTTGGGCAAAGGGATCGACGGGTTCCGTCTGGATGCCTTCATCCATCTGCAGAAAGAGGCGGGATTCCCGGATCTGCCGGGGTTGAAGGAAGGCGAAATCGCCTTGGCCGAGAACTATTATGCCAATTTGCCGAAAATAAACGAATACATGAAATTCTTTACGACGACTTTGCGGGAGCGTTATCCGGATACCTTCATTGTAGGGGAAGCGGCGTCCGCGACGGTCGATTTGGCGCATGCCTACACGGACCCTGTGTTGGGGGGCTGTGATACGGTCATCACTTTCCGTTATTTCACAATGGATGAATCGGCGAAAGATCCGCGTCTATCCTCAAACATGCAGAAGACGAGTCTTTTATTTGGGGAATTCAAGAGAAACATGCATGAATGGCAAAGAGCCATGGATGATGTCGGCGGACCGACCTTGTATTGGAACAATCATGATATGGCACGCGTTGTTTCGCGCATCGGGGATGATGTCCATTACCGCGATGACAGCGCCAAAATGTTGGCGGTCTTGATGTACCTGCAAAAAGGGATTCCGTTCATCCTGAATGGCGAGGAGCTGGGCATGAAGAACCTGTACATCGACGATATCAGAGATTTCAATTCACCGGAGGCACAAACTTTCTATGAAGAGGCATTGGCATTGGGGTATACGGAAGAATCGATTCTGCACAACTTGCGCGAAAGTTCCAAAGATGCCAGCCGTGGCGCGATGCAGTGGGACGATTCCGCATATGCAGGCTTTTCCGAGGTGAAGCCTTGGAGCGGTGTCAACGTCGAGCCGGCATACAATGTGGGGGCGGAGGAAGAAGATCCGGAAAGCATTCTGCATTTCTACCGCAGGATGCTTCAGCTGAAGAAAACCGATCTGTTCGTTGATGGCTCTTATTTCCCTTGGGATACCGATGACGATTTTTACGTCTATGAGCGGGTACTGAACAAAAAAGGCGGATTGGTCATCTGCAATGTGACCGATCAGCCGAAAGAATTTGTGCTGCCGCCGCTGGAACAACAAGACTATCGCTACATCTTATTGCAAAACAGCGGCGTATGGATGGAAGGCGACAACGTGCATTTGGGTCCTTACGGAGCGATTGTTTTCCAGACGGATTACACCCAATAGGAAAACAGCCAAGAAAGGCATCTGCAAGTAACAGAAAAAATCACTTGGATTTTAGGGGGCGTTCTATATGAAAAGACTTTTCGATATCGATACTTGGAAAATAACGACGAATGAGTTGGACAAGGAAAATAAGCGACTGCAGGAAAGCTTGACTGCAATCGGCAACGGCTATATGGGGATGCGCGGAAATTTTGAGGAAGGTTACTCCGGGGACACGCATGAGGGGACCTATCTGGCTGGTGTTTGGTATCCTGATAAAACCCGCGTCGGTTGGTGGAAGAACGGCTATCCGGAATATTTCGGCAAAGTGATCAATGCGCTGAATTTCATCGCGGTAGGGATCGAAGTGAATGGGGAAACGGTGGATTTGGCGAAAAACGACATGTCCGATTTCCGCCTGGAATTGGACATGCGACAAGGCCTATTGAACCGCGGTTTCGTTTGGAAGAGCGAGAACGGGGAGCGGTTGTGCAAGTTTCACATTCCAACGGGCGTCAGCATCGCGAAGAAGGAACTGGCCTCGTCCGGATTAAGCGGAGGTACTGGACGGAACCGCTGACGTTGACCTTCCATCCGCGTCTGGACGGCAACGTGACCAACGAAGACGCCAATTACGAGGAAATGTTCTGGGACGGAAGTGGCCCGTACAATCGGATGCACCGGTCAGCCTGACTGCCAAAACGATTCCGAATCCGTTCGGCATCGAACAATTCACCGTCACTGCAGCGATGAGCAACCGTGTTTCTGGATTGGGACAAACAAGCAGCAACGAAAGCCGCCTTTTAGTAGAAGAAACCTTTTCGGGACTCATTTCCGCGGGCGAAAAGGTCGTTTTGGACAAGTATGTCGCGTCATCACCAGCCGGGACATTCCGGATGCGGAGCAGGCGTTCATCGCCAAAAAGATGTTGGCATGAAGCTGCTGGAAAGGCTATGATTCACTTATCGCGGAGCATGAGCGGCTTGGGAGCGAGATGGACGAGAGCGGACGTGAAAATAATGGGCGATGAGGAAGCGCAGCAAGGCATCCGCTTCAATCTTTTCCAACTGTTTTCGACCTACTATGGGGAAGATGAACGCTTGAACATCGGTCCGAAAGGCTTCACCGGCGAGAAATACGGCGGCGCCACCTATTGGGATACGGAAGCATACATGGTGCCGATGTATCTGTCCGTGGCCGAACCGAAAGTGACCCGCCAATTGTTGCGCTATCGTCATCAGCAATTGCCGGGTGCTTTCCACAACGCGACACCAGCAGGGGCTGAAAGGCGCTTTGTATCCGATGGTGACGTTCACCGGGGTCGAATGCCACAACGAATGGGAAATAACCTTCGAGGAAATCCACCGCAACGGAGCGATTGCGCATGCCATCTATAACTACACGAACTACACGGGCGATGAAAGCCTATCTGTTGACGAAAGGGATCGATGTCTTGACGGGGATTTCCCGTTTCTGGGCCGACCGTGTCCATTTTTCAAAACGGAAACAAAAATATATGATCCATGGCGTCACTGGTCCGAATGAGTACGAAAACAACGTGAACAACAATTACCACACCAATAATATGGCGCCGTGGACTCTGGAGTACACGTTGGAGAGCCTGGCGAAAGTGTCCGACGACAAATTGGCCGAGCTGGCTGTTTCGGAAGAAGAAACGGAGCACTGGCAAGATATCGTCGATCAGATGTATTATCCGCACGATGAGAAACTGGGCGTGTTTGTCCAACATGACACGTTCCTTGACAAAGACATTCGTCACCGTCGACACGCTGGATCCCACCGAAAGGCCGTTGAATCAGCACTGGTCATGGGACAAGATTCTACGATCCCCGTTCATCAAACAGTCCGATGTGCTGCAGAGCATCTATTTCCTGAACGACCGCTACACATGGGAAGAAAAAGAGACGCAACTTCGACTTCTATGAACCGATGACCGTGCACGAATCATCTCTTTCCGCCATCGTGCATGCCATTCTGGCGGCCGAACTCGGCAAAGAGGAAAAAGCGGTCGAACTTGTATGCGCGCACCGCCCGTTTGGATTTGGACAACTACAACAACGATACCGATGACGGGCTTGCATATCACTTCGATGAGCGGTGCCTGGTTGGCGATCGTCCAAGGCTTTGCCGGAATGCGCGTGAAAGACGACCCTCCATTTCAAACCATTCGTTCCGAAAAACTGGCAAGGCTATGACTTCAAAATCAATTTCCGCGGCAGCCTGCTTGATGTGGCCATCACAGGAGACTGAAGTCACCCTTAAAGTGGTTGAAGGGCCGGCTTTGGATGTGAAGATTTTTGATGAAGTCATCGCAGTGAATGGGACCGTGGTGAAGAGTCTAGTTGAAATGGAGTAAAGACGAGCGAAACTGTGTTCTTAAAGCGAGGCAGAAAGTTGGTGCAGGGATGAGAGGGATCGTATTCGACTTGGATGGCGTTCTGACGGATACCGCCGAATACCACTATCAGGCATGGAAAGCATTGGGAGAAAAAATCGGCATTCCGTTTGATCGGGCCTTCAACGAAAATCTGAAAGGGATCAGCCGCATGGATTCTTTGGAAAGGATCCTGGAATTGGGCCATAAAGAGAACGACTATACCCAAGCAGAGAAGGAAGCCTTGGCGTCAGATAAGAATGAGCATTACAAGGAACTCATTCTGGAAATTACGCCGAAGGATCTCTTGCCGGGAATCAAAGCGTTCATTGAAGCGGCTAAAGCCAGAGGGTTGCGTTTGGCATTGGCCTCGGCCAGCAAAAATGGCCCTGTCATTTTGGAACGACTGGGCATGACGGATTATTTTGAAGCGGTAGTGGATCCGTCAACGTTGGAGCACGGAAAACCCGACCCGGAAATATTTACCAAGGGAGCGGAGCTGCTCGGATTGCCGGCCGAGGAATGCGTCGGTATCGAGGACGCGCAAGCCGGCATTGCAGCCATCAACGCAGCCGGGATGTTCTCGGTGGGGGTCGGATCCGCCGAATCGATGAAAGAAGCGGATCTGTTTGTGGAGAGCACGGCGGATCTTGATTTGGATGAGATTATGCGCGCGGCAGCGGCGAAATAAGGAGGAATAAACAAAAAAAATTCAAATAATTTAAAAAAACGGGCAACATTCTTGCAAAGCAAGCGCTTTCATGTTATTATTACAGTGTAAAGAAGGAAGGATATATAACTCGAAAGGGTTGTATAAAATGAATTCTTTACATAGAACCAATTGAAGTTCTTGCATCTTATGGTTTTAATTTCATTCATGATCGAGTAGAGACTTTAAGTATAGACCCGAAAAATCTAGAAAAGATTCAACATGACAGATTGAATGAAAAAAGTAACGTAGCAGCAGAAAAGATTTAGATTAGCTTGAAAAACTATGAAAAATTGATTTAACCTGTGAAGTTAAAACCGTAATAGAATGGATAAAGGTTCAGAAGTGAGAAACATTTTAGGCGAGTAAACTTAAAATGTTATCTCGAAGAAGATTCGTGTTTAAATGTGAGTGGCGAGATGCCCCGTTTAAATGTTTGATGAATCTTCAGTACTACAACTTCATATTGTGGCCATGTTCCTCATTCAGTGGAAGAAGAAGTCCGGAAGTTTGTAAGACTCACATGAACGAAGATCATGTCAAAGAACAATTAACTTTAAGTACCAACGGATGTATGTTGGTAGATAAATTACAGGAACTAGTGCTACAAGCATGAAGTGAGGCAACCTCGCATTTGAGGTTGCCTCTTTGATTTTGCTCGCGCTAGCTTCAGCAGTATGGCTAGAGAATTGCTTTTTAGCATAAGAGCCTGGCGATTATCCCGGTTGGAATAATTTTCGCGCAAATACGTTTCTACTCATTGTTAGGCTGCTGATCAGGAAGCCTAAATAATTCAATAATACAAAAAATCAGCAGATCTAGAACGGTAATGCTGATGCACTGTGTTGACAAGGCTTACATTTTTGTGGTAAAGTTTAGTTCCTCGGTAATCCGATGCATTTTATCTGCCGCTGGATATTTCAAAACATGGATAAGTTGAAATCTGTTTGACACAGATTTGAAATGATGATAGTATTATGAAGTTGTCTTTTGTAAGGCAACGACAAGATAAGAAATCATTGTTGACAGCAAGATAAAACGATGTTATCATATGAAAGTTGCTGATTCAAACGAAACAAGTTTTGAAATTTAATTTTAAAAACTGTTGACAAGATGCTGAGCCGTGATAATATGAATAAGCTATCACGTAACGAGTGATAAACGATTGACCTTTGAAAACTGAATAAAGAATGAACGAACCAAATGTGCAAGGAGCTTAGACTTCGGTCGAAGCAAACGAAGACGATACTTAGTATCGCAAACATAAAGTCAGCAAGAAATAAAGAGCTATCAACTTAACATGTAGGATTTCTGTACAAGAGTCCACATTTACATGAGAGTTTGATCCTGGCTCAGGACGAACGCTGGCGGCGTGCCTAATACATGCAAGTCGAACGGTCTTTTCTATGGAAGCTTGCTTCCACTGAGAAGATAGTGGCGGACGGGTGAGTAACACGTGGGTAACCTGCCCATAAGAGGGGGATAACATCCGGAAACGGGTGCTAATACCGCATAGTTTTCTTGATCGCATGATCGAGAAAGGAAAGACGGCCTTTGTGCTGTCGCTTATGGATGGACCCGCGGCGTATTAGTTAGTTGGTGAGGTAATGGCTCACCAAGACGATGATACGTAGCCGACCTGAGAGGGTGATCGGCCACATTGGGACTGAGACACGGCCCAAACTCCTACGGGAGGCAGCAGTAGGGAATCTTCCGCAATGGACGAAAGTCTGACGGAGCAACGCCGCGTGAGTGAAGAAGGTTTTCGGATCGTAAAACTCTGTTGTCAGAGAAGAACAAGTCGGAGAGTAACTGCTCCGGCCTTGACGGTATCTGACCAGAAAGCCACGGCTAACTACGTGCCAGCAGCCGCGGTAATACGTAGGTGGCAAGCGTTGTCCGGATTTATTGGGCGTAAAGCGAGCGCAGGCGGTTCCTTAAGTCTGATGTGAAAGCCCACGGCTCAACCGTGGAAGGTCATTGGAAACTGGGGAACTTGAGTGCAGAAGAGGAGAGTGGAATTCCATGTGTAGCGGTGAAATGCGTAGATATATGGAGGAACACCAGTGGCGAAGGCGACTCTCTGGTCTGTAACTGACGCTGAGGCTCGAAAGCGTGGGGAGCAAACAGGATTAGATACCCTGGTAGTCCACGCCGTAAACGATGAGTGCTAAGTGTTGGAGGGTTTCCACCCTTCAGTGCTGCAGCTAACGCATTAAGCACTCCGCCTGGGGAGTACGGCCGCAAGGCTGAAACTCAAAGGAATTGACGGGGACCCGCACAAGCGGTGGAGCATGTGGTTTAATTCGAAGCAACGCGAAGAACCTTACCAGGTCTTGACATCCTTTGACAATCCTAGAGATAGGACTTTCCCTTCGGGGACAAAGTGACAGGTGGTGCATGGTTGTCGTCAGCTCGTGTCGTGAGATGTTGGGTTAAGTCCCGCAACGAGCGCAACCCCTATTGTTAGTTGCCAGCATTCAGTTGGGCACTCTAATGAGACTGCCGGTGACAAACCGGAGGAAGGTGGGGATGACGTCAAATCATCATGCCCCTTATGACCTGGGCTACACACGTGCTACAATGGATGGTACAACGAGCAGCAAGACCGCGAGGTCAAGCGAATCTCTTAAAGCCATTCTCAGTTCGGATTGTAGGCTGCAACTCGCCTGCATGAAGCCGGAATCGCTAGTAATCGCGGATCAGCACGCCGCGGTGAATACGTTCCCGGGTCTTGTACACACCGCCCGTCACACCACGAGAGTTTGTAACACCCGAAGTCGGTGAGGTAACCTTTTTGGAGCCAGCCGCCTAAGGTGGGACAGATGATTGGGGTGAAGTCGTAACAAGGTAGCCGTATCGGAAGGTGCGGCTGGATCACCTCCTTTCTAAGGAATATAATGGAATCCTTGCTTGGTTCAATCATTCTTTGTTCAGTTTTGAGAGATCAATCTCTCAAGTAAGACATTTGTTCTTTGAAAACTGAATACTACAAAATATAAAGTAAGAAACCAAACATTTTACCGCGTTTTAAGTTAACTTAAATGAGTTTTTCGAACGAAATAAGTTAGCAAGCCAGAAATAGCGAGCTTAACCATAGGTTAAGTGAATAAGGGCGCACGGTGGATGCCTTGGCACTAGGAGCCGATGAAGGACGGGACTAACACCGATATGCTCCGGGGAGCTGTAAGTAAGCTTTGATCCGGAGATTTCCGAATGGGGCAACCCAATATCTTTGATAGGATATTACGTTACACTGAATACATAGGTGTATCGAGGAACACGCAGGGAACTGAAACATCTCATTACCTGCAGGAAGAGAAAGAAAATTCGATTCCCTTAGTAGCGGCGAGCGAAACGGGAAAAGCCCAAACCAAAGAGCTTGCTCTTTGGGGTTGTAGGACTGGGACATGAGACTGCAATGGATAGCAGAAGCCAACTGGAAAGTTGCGCAACATAGGGTAATAGCCCCGTATGCGAAATCCAAATCAGCTCTACCAGTATCCTGAGTACGGCGGAACACGAGAAATTCCGTCGGAATCCGGGAGGACCATCTCCCAAGGCTAAATACTCCCTAGTGACCGATAGTGAACCAGTACCGTGAGGGAAAGGTGAAAAGCACCCCGGAAGGGGAGTGAAACAGTACCTGAAACCGTGTGCCTACAAGTAGTCAAAGCCCGTTAATGGGTGATGGCGTACCTTTTGTAGAATGGACCGGCGAGTTACGATTTCATGCGAGGTTAAGTTGAAAAGACGGAGCCGCAGCGAAAGCGAGTCTGAATAGGGCGAATAAGTATGAGGTCGTAGACCCGAAACCAAGTGACCTACCCATGTCCAGGTTGAAGGTGCGGTAATACGCACTGGAGGACCGAACCCACGCACGTTGAAAAGTGCGGGGATGAGGTGTGGGTAGCGGAGAAATTCCAATCGAACTTGGAGATAGCTGGTTCTCTCCGAAATAGCTTTAGGGCTAGCCTCGGATATGCGAATCATGGAGGTAGAGCACTGTTTGGACTAGGGGCCCTTCTCGGGTTACCGAATTCAGATAAACTCCGAATGCCATTGATTTAGATCCGGGAGTCAGACTGCGAGTGATAAGATCCGTAGTCAAAAGGGAAACAGCCCAGACCACCAGCTAAGGTCCCAAAGTATCTGTTAAGTGGAAAAGGATGTGGGGTTGCACAGACAACTAGGATGTTGGCTCAGAAGCAGCCATCATTTAAAGAGTGCGTAATAGCTCACTAGTCGAGTGACCCTGCGCCGAAAATTTACCGGGGCTAAACAGATCACCGAAGCTGTGGATGGAACCTTCGGGTTCCGTGGTAGGAGAGCGTTCTAAGGGCATCGAAGCCAGATCGTGAGGACTGGTGGAGCGCTTAGAAGTGAGAATGCCGGTATGAGTAGCGCAAGACGGGTGAGAATCCCGTCCACCGAATAACTAAGGTTTCCTGGGGAAGGCTCGTCCTCCCAGGGTTAGTCGGGACCTAAGCTGAGGCCGATAGGCGTAGGCGATGGACAACAGGTTGATATTCCTGTACCAGTTGCTTTTGTTTGAGCGATGGAGGGACGCAGGAGGCTAAGGAATGCACACGATCGGAAATGTGTGTCCAAGCAGCAAGTCTGAGAACGAGTGAAATGCTTTTTCTCTCAAGGACAAGCTGTGATGGGGAGCGAAATTTAGTAGCGAAGTTCCTGATGTCACACTGCCAAGAAAAGCTTCTAGTGAGAAAGTAACTGCCCGTACCGCAAACCGACACAGGTAGTTGAGGAGAGAATCCTAAGGTGTGCGAGAGAACTCTCGTTAAGGAACTCGGCAAAATGACCCCGTAACTTCGGGAGAAGGGGTGCTGACCGCAAGGTCAGCCGCAGTGAATAGGCCCAAGCGACTGTTTATCAAAAACACAGGTCTCTGCAAAATCGAAAGATGACGTATAGGGGCTGACGCCTGCCCGGTGCTGGAAGGTTAAGAGGAGAGGTTAGCGCAAGCGAAGCTTTGAATTGAAGCCCCAGTAAACGGCGGCCGTAACTATAACGGTCCTAAGGTAGCGAAATTCCTTGTCGGGTAAGTTCCGACCCGCACGAAAGGCGTAACGATTTGGGCACTGTCTCAACGAGAGACTCGGTGAAATTATAGTACCAGTGAAGATGCTGGTTACCCGCGACAGGACGGAAAGACCCCATGGAGCTTTACTGCAGTTTGATATTGCGTGTTTGTATCACATGTACAGGATAGGTAGGAGCCAATGATACCGGGACGCCAGTCTCGGAGGAGGCAACGGTGGGATACTACCCTTGTGATATGACCACTCTAACCCGCTGCTCTTAGCGAGCAGGGAGACAGTGTCAGACGGGCAGTTTGACTGGGGCGGTCGCCTCCAAAAATGTAACGGAGGCGCCCAAAGGTTCCCTCAGAATGGTTGGAAATCATTCGTAGAGTGTAAAGGCAGAAGGGAGCTTGACTGCGAGACCTACAAGTCGAGCAGGGACGAAAGTCGGGCTTAGTGATCCGGTGGTTCCGCATGGAAGGGCCATCGCTCAACGGATAAAAGCTACCCTGGGGATAACAGGCTTATCTCCCCCAAGAGTTCACATCGACGGGGAGGTTTGGCACCTCGATGTCGGCTCATCGCATCCTGGGGCTGTAGTCGGTCCCAAGGGTTGGGCTGTTCGCCCATTAAAGCGGTACGCGAGCTGGGTTCAGAACGTCGTGAGACAGTTCGGTCCCTATCCGTCGCGGGCGTTGGAAATTTGAGAGGAGCTGTCCTTAGTACGAGAGGACCGGGATGGACACACCGCTGGTGTACCAGTTGTTCTGCCAAGAGCATCGCTGGGTAGCTATGTGTGGACGGGATAAACGCTGAAAGCATCTAAGCGTGAAGCCCCCCTCAAGATGAGATTTCCCATCACTTTAAGTGAGTAAGACCCCTGAGAGATGATCAGGTAGATAGGTTGGGAGTGGAAGTACAGCGATGTATGGAGCGGACCAATACTAATCGGTCGAGGACTTAACCAATTTTTAAAAGATGAAAACTCAAGCGGTGTTTTCGGGTTCCCTTTAATTTTGTAGATTCAGTTTTGAGAGAACAACGTTCTCTTGAAAAATGTGCGGTGACGATGGCAAGAAGGTCACACCTGTTCCCATCTCGAACACAGAAGTTAAGCTTCTTAGCGCCGATTGTAGTGAAGGGTTTCCCTTTGTGAGAGTAGGACGTTGCCGCGCTTTTTGCTTTTCCGCAATAGCTCAGTTGGTAGTAGCGCATGACTGTTAATCATGATGTCGTAGGTTCGAGTCCTACTTGCGGAGTTTTTCGGTTAAGTCTCATGCATTTGATATGAATAAGATTTTATCGGAACTTGGAGAGTTGTCCGAGCGGCCGAAGGAGCACGATTGGAAATCGTGTAGGCGGGTTAAACTGTCTCAAGGGTTCGAATCCCTTACTCTCCGTATTCCCAGTATAATAAATATCTTGGTCCGTTGGTCAAGCGGTTAAGACACCGCCCTTTCACGGCGGTAACACGGGTTCGATTCCCGTACGGATCATTTATTACCAGCATTATGGAGGTTTAGCTCAGCTGGGAGAGCGTCTGCCTTACAAGCAGAATGTCGGCGGTTCGATCCCGTCAACCTCCATTGGTTCCGTGGTGTAGGGGTCAACATGCCTGCCTGTCACGCAGGAGATCGCGGGTTCAAATCCCGTCGGAGCCGTTTTTAAATTTTATTTTGGTCTGATAGCTCAGTTGGTAGAGCACTTGATTGAAGCTCAAGGTGTCGGCGGTTCGAATCCGTCTCGGACCATTTTTTATATGTTGGAGGGATAGCGAAGTGGCTAAACGCGGCGGACTGTAAATCCGCTCTTTCGGGTTCGGCAGTTCGAATCTGCCTCCCTCCATTTTTTTTGGATTAAATTTCAAATTTGTTCCATAGGGGTATAGTTTAAAGGTAGAACTACGGTCTCCAAAACCGTCAGTGTGGGTTCAAGTCCTACTACCCCTGTTTTTTAAATTAATATCATGGCGATCGTGGCGAAGTGGTTAACGCACCGGTTTGTGGATCCGGCACTCGTGGGTTCAATTCCCATCGGTCGCCCTCTTTATTGGGCTATCGCCAAGCGGTAAGGCAACAGACTTTGACTCTGTCATTCGTTGGTTCGAATCCAGCTAGCCCAGTTTCAATTTTAAATAGCAACATCTCGGCGGTATAGCCAAGTGGTAAGGCACAGGTCTGCAAAACCTCTATCACCGGTTCAAATCCGGTTACCGCCTTTCCGTAGGTAAGCATGGAAATTTGCATCTTACTATCATGCCGGCGTGGCGGAATTGGCAGACGCGCTGGACTCAAAATCCAGTGCCCGCGAGGGCGTGCCGGTTCGACCCCGGCCGCCGGTATCATGTAGAACCAACGATTGTCTATCGTTGGTTTTTTTGTGCCATTTTTTTTGTAGTATGGCGCATCATAAGGTACAGTGTTCCCATATTTTACCGGGCACTGAAAAAAATAAAATCGAATTATCTGGATATTTAAATGGAAAACGTTCGTTTTCAGATATTATTTTTCGTGTATCAGCAGCAATTAAACAGCAGTAAATAAAGCTATTGACAATTGGTTGCAGAAAAATTAAAATTAGCTAATTATATTTTTAGCTAATGCTAACAATGAGTGAAAGATAGGGGAATAGTGAAATTGGGAACAAAAAATACTGTTTTAACTTTCAAGAATGCCAAACGTAAAAATGAAAAATTGACCATGTTGACTGCCTATGATTATTCTACAGCTAAATTGATGGATGAAGCGGGAATCAATGCCATTCTGGTAGGCGATTCATTGGGGATGGTGGTTTTGGGATATGAAGATACGCTGTCCGTTACGATGGAGGATATGCTTCACCACACGAAGGCGGTAGCAAGGGGAACAAAAGAGGCATTGGTCGTAACCGATATGCCGTTCATGTCCTATCAAACGTCCGTCTATGATGCCGTCTGCAATGCTGGCCGTCTCATCAAAGAAGGGCATGCCCATTCAGTCAAATTGGAAGGCGGGTTGGAAATTTGCCCTCAGATCAAAGCCATCGTGGCTGCTTCGATTCCGGTCATGGCCCATATCGGGTTGACGCCGCAATCCGTCAATGCCTTCGGCGGTTTCAAAGTCCAAGGGAAGGATGAAGACACTGCACGCAAACTGGTCGAACAGGCGCAAGCAGTCGAGGAAGCCGGTGCTTTCGCGGTTGTTTTGGAGTGCATCCCATCCAAACTGGCAGAGTTGATCTCCCAAAGCATTTCGATTCCGACTATCGGCATCGGCGCAGGAAAAGGCTGCGACGGTCAAGTATTGGTTTACCAAGATATGTTGGGCATGTATTCGGATTTCACGCCGAAATTTGTGAAACGATACGCTGAAATAGGGGAACAAATGAATGCTGCCTTTGTTCGATACATAGATGAAGTGAAGAATGGCGAATTTCCGGATCCGAAACATACTTTTGCAATCTCGGATGACGTGATCGAGAAACTATATTGAGGAGAATCAACCAATGGAAATTGTAAAGACGGTAAATGAAGTGCGTAGCATCGTGAAGTCATGGCAAAAAGAAGGATTTTCGGTCGGCTTTGTTCCGACGATGGGTTATCTGCATGAAGGGCATCAAAGTTTGATTGCGCGTGCGGTCAGCGAAAATGATCGTGTCGTCGTCAGTATCTTTGTCAACCCGATGCAATTTGGGCCCACCGAAGATTTATCCAGTTATCCGCGTGATTTGGAGCGGGATGCTGCGCTTTGTGAAGCGAACGGTGCTGCCTTGATCTTTCATCCTGAACCGGCTGAGATGTACTTCCCTGATTTCAGCACTTATGTTGATATGGAAGGTTTGACGGAAAGTCTCTGCGGCCAAAGCAGGCCAGTCCATTTTCGCGGTGTCTGCACCGTCGTCACCAAACTGTTCAATATCGTGCAGCCGGATCGGGCCTATTTTGGGCAGAAGGATGCACAGCAGCTTGCGGTCATCAAACAGATGGTGCGCGATCTGAATATGGCTGTCGAAATCGTGGGCTGTCCCATTATCCGTGAAGCGGATGGTTTGGCGAAAAGTTCCCGCAATACCTATTTAAACGAAGAGGAGCGGAAAGCTGCGCTGGTCCTGAGCCGCTCAATCCGCAAGGCACAACAGTTGCTTGAACAGGGAGAACGCAATGCCCAGACGGTCATTGAAGCCATGACGGCCATCATCCAGGCAGAGCCCTTGGCGAAGATAGATTACATCGAAGCGGTCGATGCACGTTCGCTGAAAAAAGTGGAAACGTTTGAACAGTCCAGTATTAGTAGCGTTGGCTGTATACATCGGCAAAACGCGCTTGATCGATAATTTCACTTATCCAGAGCAATTAGAGGAGGCAAAATAATGAACATTACAATGTTAAAGAGCAAAATCCACCGTGTTACGGTTACACAGGCTGAACTTTCCTACGTGGGGAGCATCACCGTCGATAAAGATTTGTTGGATGCGGCAGGGCTGATCGAATATGAACAAGTCCATATTGTGGACATCGATAACGGGTCCCGCTTCCAAACCTATTTGATCGCCGGCGAACGCGGATCGGGCATGATCTGCCTGAACGGGGCGGCTGCCCGTTGCGTTCAAGTAGGCGATAAAATCATCATCATGGCCTACTGTGCGATGGAACCACAGGAGGCAAAAGAGCATCAGCCGCTCGTCGTATTTGTGGATGAAAAAAATGACATCACAAGGGTAACCAGATACGAAGAGCACGGACGCCTGAGCATGTAAAAGAGAATAAGCCAAAAGAAGGCATCCCCTCAGAACACTAGTGTCCTGAGGGGATGCCTTCTTTATATGTTAACGGATCAGACTATTTCAATTTTACGTTTCGGAGGGGCTGTTTTTTCCAGTTTAGGCAATACAAGCTTCAAAACGCCATCCGTCAGTGCAGCAGTGATGTCTGCTTCATTGACGTTCTTCAGGTAGATTTCCCTGTGTACGGAACCGGAAGAGCGTTCTTGCCGGATAATATGGCCTTCTTCGTCTTTATCGGTTTTTTCAGATTTGCGATGGGCTGAGATGGAAAGGATATCCTTGTCATAGTCTACGGTAATGTCTTCTTTTGCATAACCTGGGAGATCGGCAGTCACTTGATAGTTATCCTCCGTTTCATGGATATCCATCTTGATGTCTTGGAAGAAACGGTTTTGGAACATGGGGCCCACATCTGGAAACAGGTCGAAAAATTCATTGACTTTACGTAATTCATTTGGCATTTTAAAAATCTCCTTCCTTTGTTTTCGAACGGTTCTGTTCATCATCAGTATATTCCTACCGATGCTAAAAAACAAACGAAATGACAGCGCTTACCGATGATGACTGCTTGGAAAATACGGCAATTATCAAGCGTTCTGTGATAGAATGGAACAGGAATATTCTCTTTGGAAATGAATATATAAAGAGTAGGATAGCCACTGCCAAACGGGTTAATGTTTATATGCTTTGGTTGTGGAATGAGAAAGGACAAACTTATGAAAAAAATAGAGGCGAGCAGCCTGTACTTGAAAGAACATCTCGGGTTATTACAATGCCCGGTCTGTCAAAAGCCATTTGAAAAAGTCGAGGGGCATAGCGTCAGCTGTGCAGCCAACCATCAGTTCGATCTGTCGAAAAAAGGGACGCTGCATCTGCTGCTGAAGGGCGGCCAAAATGAATACGATAAGGATATGCTCAGCAGCCGGAAAAATCTGGCCGACACCGGTTTCTTCCACCCCTTGTTGGATGCGGTGTACGCACATATCGAATCGCCTGAACATGCGACTGTATTGGACGTCGGCTGCGGTGAGGGATCGCATCTGCATTACCTGAGCCAAAAGGGGCTGAACGGCACGAAGGTCGGCTTCGATATTTCGAAGGATGCCATCCAATTAGCGGCGGGGCATTTCTTCGAGGACGCATTTTGGTGCGTGGCGGATTTGGCGCATTCACCTTTCGGTAAAGAAGCCTTTGATGTCATCCTGAACATCTTCTCGCCGTCCCATTACCAGGAATTCGAACGCGTCCTGAAACCGGGCGGAAAGGTCATCAAGGTTGTGCCGAGCTCCCGTTACCTGATCGAATTGCGGGAACAATTGTATGCGACCGATGCGACGAAGAAGGAATACGATAACCAGCAGGTGGTGGACCGTTTCCTTCAGAGCTATCCCGATGCGGTCAAGGAAGAAGTGGCGTATACGGTAAACCTCACAAAGGAAAGTTATCGCTGGTTGATGGAAATGACGCCGTTGTCCTGGAACGCCGATCCCGAAGTGAAGGAAAAGGCCATGGCAAACCCTTTGCCTTCGGTCACGGTAGCCGTCACGCTCCTTGTTTCGGAAAATAAATAGCCCGTTTAGCGAACGGAAAAGCCCATTCCCCGTGGCAAAAAGGCGTTTTGTAAAAAGCATTCACGCTTTGTGTAAATTTTTCATGTCATTTGTGTCGATTATTTACATAATTAATTGACACGGCAATGTAATGTGCTATAATGAACTTATCATTTTGTAGCCATTATTATCGTAAATAAAATCAAACAAAATGGTCTATGCCAACGTATCGAATTCGCCGTGCCAGACACCGAAACGATACGTTTTTTTTGCGCATTTCCGGTCTATAGAAGTGATCGGAAAAGGGTATACTGGTGGCTATAGATTAAGATTTGTCAGGGGTTAGAAAAGATGGATTATACAGCGCTGAAAGCAGAGATACTGGAAGAGAGTAAAAGGCTTGGGATCGACAAACTGGGCTTTACGACTGCTGAACCGTTTGATTATATGCTCGAAGCTTTGAAGGAACAACACAGGAAAGGACATACGGTCGGTTTCGAACATCAGGTGATGGAAGAACGGATCTATCCGGAACTGATCTTTGACAGGCCGCAGGCGATCCTTTCGCTCGCTTTGGCCTATCCCAGCAAGATGACCGAAAAAACGGAGCGGGTGAAGGGGGAACGCAGAGGCAACTTTGCGCGCGCCTCCTGGGGGACCGATTACCACGTCATTCTACGGGATAAAATGGACCAATTGATTGCCTTCATCCAGAGTAAGGTTCCGGATGCCCGCTTCAAGGCGATGGTGGACACGGGAGAGCTGATCGATACGGTTGTAGCCCAACGTGCCGGATTGGGATTCATCGGCCGCAATGGCCTGTTGATTACCCGAGAATACGGTTCGTACGTCTACTTGGGGGAAGTGATGACGGATATCCCGTTTCCTCCCGATGAGCCGGGTGTGTTCGGCTGCGGGGAATGCACGCGCTGTGTGGATTATTGTCCCACGGGCGCCATCCTTGGCAATGGACAATTGAATCCGAATGTCTGCCTGTCCTATCAGACGCAGACGAAAGGGTTCATGCCCGAAGCATTCCGCAAAAAAATGAGCCATGTCATCTACGGCTGCGATATTTGCCAGCAGGTCTGCCCGTATAACAAAGGGATGGATTATCATCTGCATCCGGAGATGGAGCCCGATCCGGAAAACGTCACGCCGGTGCTGCAGCCGATGCTGACGATCTCCAACCGTGATTTCAAGGAACAGTTCGGCCATTTGGCGGGTTCTTGGCGCGGGAAAAAACCGTTGCAGCGCAATGCCGTCATTGCCTTGGCGAATTACCGCGACCGGACAGCCATCCCGGCATTGCTGCAGCTGATCGAGCAGGACCCCAGACCGGTGCTGCGCGGCACGGCCGCTTGGGCGATAGGCGAAATCGTGCGCGAAGCCAATCCGGAGCTGCTGGCCTTCTACGAAGAGCGCATCGCTGCGGAAACGGATGAGGAAGCGCGCTTGGAATTGGAAAAAGCCCATCAAAAGATCAAGGCATTACAGAATTAGCATACGCATAGAGGAGTTTAATAAATGACCAATCATATTGTACTTTTTGAACCACAGATCCCTGCGAATACAGGGAATATCGCCCGCACTTGTGCGGCTACCAATACGACTTTGCATCTGATTGAACCGCTCGGCTTTTCAACGGACGATAAGCATCTGAAACGTGCCGGACTGGATTATTGGAATGACGTGAACATCGTCAACCACAAAAATTTGGAGGCCTTTTTGGAATACTTGGGCGAAAAACCATTGTACTTGATCACAAAATTTGCGGACCGCATCTACAGCGAAGCCGACTTCACGAAGGATGAAGACATCTTCTTCATCTTCGGCAAAGAGACGACCGGTTTGCCGGAAGAATTCATGCAGGAACGCGCGCAAGATTGCTTGCGCATCCCGATGAACGACGAACATGTGCGTTCCTTGAACCTGTCCAACACGGCTTGCATGATCGTCTATGAAGCATTGAGACAGCAAGGCTTCCCGAATCTGGAGCTGAGCCACACTTACGACAACGACAAACTAAAAGGCTGATCCAACATTCATTGGGGCCCGGGCAAACGCCTGGGTCCCTTTTTGGCGTTGCATGTGGGGTTACTGATTGGATGAATGTCGGCTTTTTACGCTGAATCTTCCGTTTCAATCTGTTATTTGCCGCAAAAATCGGTATAATGGAAGGAGAGACAGACAAGTGAAGGGGATGGGATGGAATGACGGATAAAAAAGCATTACTTGCCTTACAGAATGGATCAGATATACGCGGCATCGCGATTACGACCGAGAAACACGAAGCCAACTTGACTGCAGACAAGGTGACCCACATCGGCTATGGTTTTGGCCAATGGCTGTCGCAGACAAAGGGAATCGAAATCGAAGCAGGAAAGAAAGTGAAGATTGCCATCGGGCATGACAGTCGCCTTTCCGCTGCGGAAATAAAAGCGGCTTTGATCAAGGGATTGGCGCCGTATCCGGTCGAAATCATCGATGTCGGCTTGGCGACGACACCAGCCATGTTCATGTCGACGCAATACGAAGACTACTTGACGGATGCCGCCGTCATGATCACCGCAAGCCACTTGCCGTTTGAATACAATGGCTTGAAGTTCTTCACCAAAACTGGCGGAGCGGAGCATGAGGACATCGAAGCGCTGCTGACTTTTGCAGGCGAAATGCCGGAAGGCTTCACGGAATCAGAAACGCAGGCGGTCGTGACGGAAAAAGACTTGCTTACCGTCTATGCAACCGATCTGCAGGATAAGATCCGCAAAGGGATCGCTTCCACCGCGAATGCCGAAAAACCTTTGACCGGGCGCCACATCATCGTGGATGCCGGAAATGGCGCAGGCGGATTTTTCGTGGAGAAAGTGCTGCAGCCGTTGGGCGCAAATACGGAGGGCAGCCAGTTTTTGGATCCGGACGGCACTTTCCCGAACCATGTCCCGAATCCGGATAACAAGGCTGCGATGCAGAGCATCCAGGATGCGGTCATCGTACAGAAAGCGGATTTGGGCATCATCTTTGATACGGATGTGGACCGTTCTGCGATCGTCGACAAAAACGGCAAGGCTTTCAACCGCAACAATCTGATTGCCTTGATTTCGGCTGTCTTATTGGCGGATAATCCAGGAGCCACCATCGTCACCAATTCTGCGACATCATCCCATCTGGAAACGTTCATCACCGGGTTGGGCGGCGTGCAGGACCGTTATTTGACGGGTTACCGCAATGTGATCAACCGCGGGATCGATTTGAACAATCAGGGCATCAATGCTGTCTTGGCGATCGAAACAAGCGGACATGCCGCATTGAAAGAAAATTATTTCCTGGATGACGGGGCCTACCTGATCGCAAAATTGTTGATCGCCGATGCCAAACTATCTTCGGAAGGCAAACACTTGGGCGATTTGATCGCTGACTTGGGCCAGCCTGCCGAGACGACGGAATACCGCTTCACGATTGTACAGGAACCCATCTTCGAGACGGGAAACCAGATCATCAAGGAATTCGCCGATTTTGTCAAAGCGACAGAGGACTTTGCATTGGTTCCGGATCATTTGGAAGGCGTCCGCGTCAACCTGGGCGGCAAATACGGGGAAGGCTGGTTCATCCTGCGTTTGAGTCTGCACGAACCCTTGTTGGTATGGACAATCGAAAGCGATGAGACCGGCAAACTGCCGTTGGTTGCCGAAACGGTGTTGCCGTTTTTCAAGTCACGGACTGAATTGGATACAACAAATATGTAGCACAAAAAAGAAAGGCCCCCCAAATGGAAAATACCGTACGGGGAGCCTTTCTTTTTGATTTTATTCGCCGTCTGGGCTGTCTTCTTCAACCTTGGTTGGTTTGGCGGTGAAGATATCGATGACATCGATGGAATTTTTTTCTTTTTGGATGACTTTGAAGATATAATTATGGAACTTGATTTCTTCTCCGACGGTGATGTCGTATTTTTTGTTCAGCATCCAACCGCCCATCGTGTCGACGTTTTCGTTGTCGATATCGACCCCGAACAGGTCGTTCACGTCATCGATCAGCATGCGTGCGCTGATGCGGTAATGGTTTTCGCCCAGGCTGATGAATTCGGGTTGGACGGTTGTTTGATAATCGTCGCTGATGTCGCCGACGATCTCCTCCACGATGTCCTCCATGGAAACCAGGCCGCTGGTGCCGCCGTATTCATCGACGAGGATGGCGACTTGATTGTGCTCCTTTTGCATTTTGACGAGCAGTTCCTTGATCGGAATCGTCTCGATGACGGTGATGACCGGGCGGATGAATTCGGAGACGGTGAAACCATTTTCCGTTTTGTTTTGGACAGCCTGAACATAGGCCGCAAAAATTTCCTTCGTGTTGATGATGCCGATGATGGAATCCTTGTCTTCCTTCATGACCGGGTAGCGCGTATATTTTTCTTGCTGCACCACATTGGCGATGTCGTTCAAGTTCATATCGAAGTCGATGACGGCCATTTCCGTGCGGGGCACCATGATTTCGCGTGCCATCCGTTCGTCGAAGTTGAAGACATTTTCCACGAATTGATACTCTTCGCGGTTGATTTCACCGCTCTTCAGGCTCTGGCTCATGATCAGGCGAAGTTCTTCTTCCGATACGTTGTCATCCGACTCGCCGATGGTCTTCATGCCGATCGCTTTCGAGATGGCATTGGCGGTCTTATTCAGCACAAAAATGAGCGGAAACATGACGCGGTACCAGATATCCAATGGCTTCGCGATGCGCATGCCCAATTTTTCGGTGCGGCTCAAGGCGATATTTTTCGGAACCAATTCCCCGATGATGACTTGAATGGTCGTCAAGACCGCGAAGGAAACGACGAAGGACATGACGGTCGCTGCCGCCCTCGGGATGGGCAGGTTTTCGAATAGCGTGTCGAATAGGCGCTTGAACGTCGGATCACCCAACCAACCTAGCCCCAATGAAGTGATGGTAACCCCCAATTGGGTTGCGGAAAGGTAACTGTCCAGCTTGACGGTCATATTCTTCAATAGTTTTGCTGTTTTGTTTCCGTCTTCAACCAGAAAATCCAGACGGGATGGGCGAATCCTCACCAATACATATTCCGACATGACAAAAAAGGATGCGATGAAGAGGATGACGAAAAATAAAAGTAAACCTGTGGTAATGGACATAATCTTTGCCTGTTTTCCTCTGAAAGGACAGGCTTCACCTCCTGTGAAATAATGATCCTAAAGTAGGAAATTTCTTCAAGAGATCTTTGGCTTCACGCTGAAACAATGGATGCGACCAAAAGAATCCTTGAAAACAAACATTTCTGAACTATTCTTTTGGTCTACCGATGATAGGCATCTGATGCATTCTGTCCCAAGGGTTCACCTTCCTTAATAATTATTTAAGCAAAATTTGCTAAACTAAAAACGATACTTATGCTAAAATTATAAATCAAATTAGAGAAATTGCAATATTCTGCACTCTGTGCGACGCGGGTAGGTTTCCTATTGTTCAAATTCCTGTTACTATGATACAAGTTATCGGCAAAATGCCGTTTTCCTATTTCTTTCATGAAAAATTCACAAATGATTGTATAATGATGTAGAGAGCGAAATTTGGACAGTTACGATTTGATCTTATTAAGAAGGATGATGATATGCAAAAGATACCATTTAAAGAAAAATTAAAAGCCTTGTGGGCGCGATTCAGTGAGAAGCGGAAAAACATCTGGCGGAAATACCGGGTGAATAAGATCGTCTTTTTGATCCTGTTGATTTTTACATTCGCCGCAAGCAGCTATCTCGTTTTCTTGGCAAAGACTGCCAATGTAGAGAATCTGAAGGCCGGTTTGGAGCAGACGTCCGTCATTTATGACCGCTACGGCGATGAGGCCGGGGAATTGAATTCGCAAAAAGGGACATTTGTGTCAATCGACCAAATTTCAGCCAACATCCAGCAGGCGGTCGTCTCGACGGAGGACAAACGCTTCTATTCGCATAAAGGGGTGGACCCGATCGGAATCGGCCGAGCCGCGGTAGGTTTCGTCATCCATGGCGGGAACATCGTCGGCGGTGGATCCACAATTACCCAACAGTTGGCCAAAAATGCTTACCTGTCATTGGATCAGACGATGATCCGGAAAGCGAAAGAATTGTTCCTGGCGTTCGAAATCGAAAATAAATACACGAAAGATGAAATTCTGGAGATGTATCTGAACAATGCCTATTTCGGTTCCGGGGTATGGGGTGTCGAGGATGCCTCCCAGAAGTATTTCGGGAAATCGGCAAGCGAAGTGAGCCTCTCCGAAGCGGCCGTCCTGGCGGGTACCCTGAAATGGCCGAGTTACTACAATCCCATCGATGGTAAGGACATCGATGGCGAGGAAGTGAGCAAGAACAGAAGAGATACGGTGCTGCAACTGATGGCGGATAACGAAGTCATCGACCAGGCGACAGCGGATGCTGCCATGGCAGAGGAAATCATCGTGAACGATAATTATGCAGCCGAAAGTAGCTACAACTACCCTTATTATTTCGATGCCGTCATCGACGAGGCCGTCAACACTTACGGGCTGAAAGAGGAAGACCTGCTGAACAGAGGCTACAAAATCTATACCGGTTTGGACCAGGACTATCAGACGCAGATGGATGAGGCATATGACAATACCGTGTTCCCCGACCTTAACGGTGAGGGGGCAGATCCGCTGCAGAGCGCATCGATTGCGTTGAGCCCGTCAACGGGGGATGTCCTTGCGGTTGTTGGCGGTACAGAATATGAAGGTTTCCGTTACTACAATCGGGCAACACAGATGAAGATGGCTCCGGGATCCACCATCAAGCCGCTGTCCGTTTATACGCCCGCACTCGAGTCCGGCTATGAAGTGGATGAGTTGCTGATGGATGATGATTCCTTGACCTATGGCGATGATGGCTACTCCGTCCAAAACTATGACAAAGAGAGTCTGTATGATACCTTGCCGATGTACCAAGCGATTGCCGAAAGCAAGAACACCTCCGCAGTCTGGTTGTTGGATAAACTGGGCATCGAAAAAGGGATAGCCAAGTTGAAAGACTTCGGCATCACCGTAGGCGAAGAGGACAATCATTTGGGGGCCATTGCGCTGGGCGGGATGAGCACCGGCATATCGCCATTGCAATTGGCCAGCGCCTACACGACCTTCGCGAATGAAGGTGTCCGCACCGAGGCGCGCTTCATCACAAAAATCGTCGACGCGACCGGAGCGGTCATCGTGGACAACACCGAGCCCGAAACGGAGAAGGTGACGACAACTGAGGTTGCGGACGATATGACGAGCATGCTGTTGGGTGTCTACGCTGAAGGCGGGACCGGTGCATCCGCCCAGCCTTCCAACGGCAGTGTGATCGCCGGCAAGACCGGCACGACCGAATTGGACCGGGAAACGGGTCTGATAAAATCGCAATGGATGGTCGGCTATACGCCGGATATCGTCGTCGCGAGCTGGCTAGGTTATGATAAAACGGATGGTAACAATAATTTGAGCAATGCCGGCAGAACGATGGCCAACCTGTTCAGCGATGAAATGGGCGGCCTGCTGTCGATCAGCCCGCAAACCGACTTCACGGTCGTCGCAGCGGAGGAAGCAAGCGTCGATACAAGTGCTGGAAATGGCTTGATTGAAGGGCTGAACGAGTTCTTCCAAGGCTTGGATTCCTTTGGCCAAAAAGTCGGGGAAGGCTCCAAGAAAATCTTCGATTGGGCAAACGATAAAATCGGACAATAGAAATAAGCGAAGACAAGGATAGGCCGGGGCTTTTGCCCGGGCCTATCCTTGTCTTCTGTGTCCATTAGGATTTGGCTTCAGCTTCGTTCATTTTCAGCAGAACCAGCCCACCGATCAGGAAAAGTGCCGAAATGCTGAGGATTCCGAAGCGGGCCTGCCCGGTTATCTGGCTGAAAAAGCCATAGAGGGCGGGCCCCATGATTGCCGCAAATTTGCCGAAAATATTGTAGAAGCCGAAATATTCGTTGGCGCTTTCCTTTGGGACCAGTTTCCCGAAGTAGGATCGGGAGAGCGCTTGGATGCCGCCCATCGAGGTCGCGACGAGCATCGCCAGGATCCAAAACTCGAATGCGGAGGTCAGGTTGAAGGCCAGTACGCAGGCTGCCAAGTAGACGGCTATGCCAAACAGAATCATTTTTTTGCTGCCGAATTTTTTGGCAAGCATCCCATAGCCGATAGTGCAAGGGAAGGAGACGACCGGTATCACCAGGAGCGCCAGCATGAGCGTGTCGGAAACGAGTCCGACGCTGTCCCCGAAGACGGCTGCCATATGCATGATCGTATTCACCCCGTCGATGTAAAAGAAATAGGCGATAAGGAAAAGGAAAATCTGTCTATCTTTTCTTATCTCCTTGAACGTCCGGAAAAGTCGGTCGAAGCTGGGATGTACAATCCTATCGGCGCGCGGAATGAAGTATGTTTGCTTGACGTTTCGGATCATGGGCATCGCAAAGGCCGTCCACCATAGTGCGGTGAGCAGAAAGGACGCCTTGACGGCAAGGGTTTTCGTCAGCCCGATTTTTTCGCCGAACAAGATCATCGCGATGGAAAGGATATAGGGGATGGTACTCCCGCCGATGTAGCCCATGGCAAAGCCGTAGGTCGACACTTTGTCCATCCGCTCCTCGGAAGTCACATCCACGAGGAAGGCATCATAATAGATGTTCGCACCGGAAAAACCGACGATGGTCAACATATAGAAGGCAAGCAGCAGCTGCCAATTATCGGTGAAACTCAGCAAGGCGGTCGAGAGTGCCCCAATCAGGAAGAATGCTTTGAACAGCTTCATCTTCAGATTTTCGTAATCGCCGATGGTCCCAAGAATGGGTGCGAATGTCGCAATCAGCAGCGTTGCCGCCGAAGTGGCATAACCCCAGTAGGAATCGGCAAGATTCGGGGCGATTCCGCTGCCGGTCGTGATGGATTTATAGAAAAGGGGCAACACGACGGTGGTTATGATGACCGAGTAGGCTGAATTGGCCCAATCATACATAATCCAGCCTTTTTCTTGGCGGGTAAAGTTCTTCAGCATAAGGATACCCCCTCTCAAAGTTGTTGAAACGCTTCCAAATTCATCTATATTATCATTAAAACAGGATTTTGGGCGCAACGCAAGCTTTTGATGGCAGCGGAAAGTTGTGTCCGCTGATTTGCCTTTTGCTTAGCGCCCGCGATTCAGCCTGCGCTGTTGATCCGGATGGAAAGCGAACGTATTTTCGCGTTTTTTTATGGCATTATCGGGCGGAAAATGGTATAGTAAACGTAGTATTTCAATATGGAAGGAATGGGAAAATGAGCAATATTTATGATGCAGCATATGAACTTGAAAAAAGTCTTCGCGAGGTGGATGTATTCAAATCCTTGGCGGTTGCCTATAATGAAATGACAGCTGATGGGGAAGCTTCTTCACTATTCAAAGAATTCCGCGATATCCAAGTGAACCTGCAACAAAAACAGATGACAGGCGGAGAAATCACTGAAGAAGATATCACCAATGCCCAAGCGATCGCAGAAAAAGCATCCACAAACACAATCATCCAAAAGATGATGGAAAAAGAACAACAACTAAGCAAGATGATGGAAGAAATCAACGGCATCATCACAAAACCGTTGCAAGAATTATACAGTTCATTAGACAAATAAATAAGTGAATAAACTGTAAGCTGTAACCATTTCCGATACGATGGCCGGACAGCACGGACAGGACAAGTTGCATGCTCATCACATGCGGTCCGGTGTCTTTGCTTCGGGGAGTTGCGGAATAGGTTGCGGCTTTTTTTTATTTGCAAAGAAAAGGGGTCAGCTCGTGATCACATTTATCCATACAGCGGATATCCATCTGGATAGTCCTTTCAAAGGCATAAAACAGCTGGATCCGCAACTTTTTGAAGAGATTTACCAATCCACCTTCGACTCTTTCCATGAATTGGTCAGCCAGGCGCTTGCTGCCGCGGTGGATTTTTTCCTGATAAGCGGAGATATCTATGACGAAGAAAACCAAAGCGTAAAGGCACAGGCCTTTCTCCGCGAAGAACTCGGCCGTTTGGGTCAAGCCGGCATCCCCGTGTTCCTTTCCCATGGGAACCACGACTTTTTGGGGAGGGAAGCATTGAAGCTGCAATTGCCGGATAACGTCACCATTTTTGAGAAGGAAGTCGCGACGGCTTACCTGACCACGAAACAGGGCGAAAAAGTCGCCATCACCGGGTTCAGCTATCCGTCCCGTTGGGTGGAGGAACGGATGATACTGGAATATCCGCAAAGGGATGCGACGGCCGACTATCACATCGGCATGCTGCACGGATACTTGGAAGGGTTGCATTCTTCCGAGGGCGTGTATGCGCCGTTTTCCTTGGGCGAACTGAACATGAAAAACTATGATTACTGGGCTTTGGGCCACATCCATAAACGCCAGACGCTGCAGCTGGCTCCGCCTGTGGTTTATTGCGGCAACACGCAAGGGCGCAATCCGAACGAAACCGAAGCGAAGGGCGCCTATCTGGTGATGCTCCAAAGGAAGATGGAGCCGCTGTTGCAGTTCATCCCGACCGCGCCCATCGTTTGGGAAAAGGCGGAGGTGTCGTTGGCGGGGTGCATCAGCCTGAATGATGTCTTTGAACGCATCGATGACATTTTGGCGCATTACAAAGAGAGGAAAGCCAGCGTCCTGCTTTCGGTTGTTTTTCGGGACACGCAGGACCTGCACCCCGATGTCATCACGAAGATGGAAGACGGCGATTTGCTGGACGGTGTTCCGCAACAATTCGGGAAACCGTTCTGCTATCTGTACAGCCTGAAGATGGCCGTTGACACGGAGAAGGAACTTTTTCCGTTCGACCAGGTGATGAAGGACAGTTTTTCAAAGAGTTGGACGGAAACGGCAGCGGATGACGTATTCTATCAAAGGCTGGATCAATTTTTCCAGCATGCCGTTATCCGCACCAAATTCGCTGAGCTTCGAAAAGATGAAACATTCAAAGCGGAAGTACTGGAAGCCGCCAAAACAAGATTGGTGCAAGCCATCGCATTCGAGGAGGATTCCGTTGAAGATTCAGAAGATTGAAATTTACGGCTACGGGAAATGGCTGAATCAGACATTCGATCAGCTCCAGGACCTGCAAGTGTTCTACGGGAAAAATGAAGCGGGGAAGAGCACGCTGTCATCCTTCATAAACAGCATTTTCTTCGGCTTCCCGACCGCCCATAAGAAAGACCAAAACCTATATTACCCCAAGAACGGACAGGTCTATGGCGGCAGGCTGTTCTTGACGGGCACACCCTATGGGGATGTCATCGTTGAACGGGTGAAGGACCGCAACAAAGGGCAGGCCGTCATCACGCTGTCGGACGGCAGCCAAAAGACTGCCGCGAACATCAGTCAGCTTTTGCTGGGGATGGACAGGGAAACCTATCAGACCCTCTATACCTTCAAAATCGACAGTCTGCTCGCTCTGAGCAAAACAAAGAAAGAGGATTTGAACCGCTATTTGCTCAGCATCGGGACAAGCGGTAGCGAACGCTTGCTGCAACTGGCCGATGATTTCCGTCAGGAGGCAACCAAGCTGTTCAAACCGACCGGGACCGTGCCGGCGCTGAACAAGAAAATCCGGGATGCGGACAAACTGCAAAGGAAACTACAGCAGGCAAAAGTGAAAAATGCGGAATACGAAACACTGCTTCTGCAGCTATCCGACAGCCAAAAACAGCAGGCCGACATCGCCGCAAGGCAGTTGCTGCTGGACCGCCAAAACGGCGACATCACGGAAAGCCTGACCTTGGCCGACAGCTATCAGGAATGGTCACGGCTGAAAAAGCAGATCACTGCCGTCGACTACAGCCAAGTGCCGGAAGATGCCCGCCGCCAGTGGGAGAGATTGCAGGAGAAAATTTCGGCGCTCATCCTTTCGCAATCCTCCCTCCAAGAAAGGCTCTTCCAATTGGGCAAACAGTTGGCGGAATACAGCCATGTGGAATGGTACCGCGAGCACCAAGCGGCCTTTGCCGCCCTGAGCCATGAGGTAAGCGCCACGCAAACCAATTTGAATCAATTGGTCTATTTGGAGAATGAGTCCAGTCTCGCGAAAGCGGAATTGGCAAAACAAAAACTGGCGATGGGCTTGGATTTGGCCGCACCGGTCCCGTCCCCTCTCGAAGAGGAAGAACGCAAACTCCTTCACCAGTTGTCGGAAAAAGCGAAGAGCAATGCGGAAAGCTTGCTGCGTTTGGAACAGACGATCGGCTTTCATGAAGAGAAATTGGAAGCTCTGCAGCTGGAAGAAGCCAAATTGAAGCAAGAAAAAGTAGCCGATGCCACCTATGCAAGCTGGCAAAAAGAAATCCACCAGCCACAGCAGCCGGCTCCGGTTGTTGCAAAACGTTCCAATGGTCTGGGGCTGGGCTTATTGGCATTGGCCGTCATCGCACTGATCCTTTCCTTTGCCGTACCGAGCATCAAGCTGTTTGCTTGGGTAGTTGCGGGTGCCACCGCCGTCAGCGCACTTCTTTTGTTGACGAAGAAACCTGCAGCCGACAACCAGAGCGCTGCGGAAAAAAGGAATGAATCGGATTTTTCCATGGAGAAATATGTCCGCCAAGCTGCCGTGCGCGAGCGATTGGGGACCCTGCACAAAGAAATGGAAGAGCTGCAGGAAAAGTTTTTGGAGTTCCTGAACAGCCGCGAAGAGCAGGAAGAGCTGGGCAAAACGATCGATGCGGAGCAACAAGCCTTCCTGCAGCGGAAAGGCTACCCTGCACGCATGACGGTTGCCGGCTTGCTGCAGGCAGATCCGGCTGAGGCTTTGGCTGACAAGGCCAGGACTGTCGAAAAACAGGAAACGGAAATGGCTGCCTTGCAACTGGCCATCGCTAAATGGAATGAGCAAACGATTGCTATCCGGGAACATTTCCATCTGGGCCATCTGACCGCAAGGGAAATGGCGGAGCGCTTTACCGAAATCCATCAAGCCGTCATCCTGGAAGAAAATATGGCTGCAAATGTATCCGAACAAATCAAGGAAAGCCAAGCGGAACTGCAAGCAATCCAGTCCGATTTGACGGAAACAAACCAGGCGCGGCAACGCTTATTGACCCAGGCCAATGCGAAGACGGAAGCCGATTTTTATGAATTGTTGGTCGCGAAAGAACAACAAGCGAGCAATATCAAACGCAAAGAACTGCTGGATGAACAAATCGTCAAGCGGGAAGCCTTATTGGCGCAGTATGCGGACGTAAAGGCAAGCAAAGACCTTTACGAACAAAACAAAGCGGAACTGCAGCAATTGAGGAGCAAACTGACGCAGCTGCAAAGAGGCGAAGTCGAGCTGAAGCACCAGTTGGAGCAACTGGAGGAAGGCGGGACATACAGCGCATTGCTGCAGGAATTCGCGTTGGCGGAAACCGAGCTCCGCGAAATGGCGGTCGAATGGGCGAGCCTGCTGATCGCAGGCGACTGGATTGAAGCGGCGTTGAAGCTGGGGAAAGAAGACCGGATGCCGATCATGCTGCAGGACACCTCCGATTTCTTCAAGCGGTTGACGGGAGAAGCCTATACAAGCATTCTCTTCCAGAAAAACGGGATGAAAGTGAAGCGCAAAGACGGGACTGTCTTCCTGCCGAATGAATTATCGCAAGGTACGGTGGAGCAATTGTACATCGCTCTGCGGTTGGCTTTTGTTAAGAATACGGCAGATATCGTCAACATGCCCATCCTGATCGATGATGGCTTTGTGAATTTCGACAGTGAACGGAAAAACATCATGTTCGACTTGCTGGAGGAACTGAGCGGGACGGTGCAGGTCATCTTTTTCACTTTTGATGATTCTTGTGTAGAACGTTTTTCCCAGGAGCAAGTATACATGTTAAAATAAGGACGAAGGGAGCGGGGAATTATGACTAAGAAAATTTATGAACATGAAATAGATGATGGTTTCGAAATTTATGTGTTGATCAAAAGTGCCGATGTTCGGCTGGCGAAGAACGGGAAAAAGTTCATCGCCTTCACCTTTCAAGACCGCAGCGGACAAATAGACGGGAAATATTGGGATGCGAAAGAAGAAGACATCAAGCAATTCGTTCCGGGACAGGTGGTCGTCGTGACCGGGAAGAGGGAGCTGTATCAGAACAATCCGCAGCTCCGCATCTCCAAACTGCGGGTGGCTCGCGAAGGCGAACCGAACAGCCCGGAACTGTACATGGAGCGCGCGCCGTTGAAATCAGAAGAAATGGTGGAAGAGGTCAGTCAGGTTTTATTCGAAATCACGAGTGCCCCGATCAACCGGATTGTCCGCCATATCCTGAAAAAATACCAAGTGGATTTTTTCGAATATCCGGCCGCTAAACGTCACCATCATGCCTTTGTGGGCGGATTGGGGTATCATACCGTCTCCATCCTGCGCTTGGCGAAAACGGTATTGGAGAATTATCCGGCCGTGAACAAATCCCTGTTGTACGGGGGCATCATTTTGCATGATATCGGCAAGACAATAGAATTGAGCGGCAGCATGTCCACCGAGTATACGCTGAAGGGCAATTTGATCGGGCATATCGTGTTGATCGACGAAGAAATCACGAAGGCCTGCGGGCTCCTGAACATTGACGAAGACAACGAAGAGGTCATCTTGTTGAAGCATATCGTGTTGGCCCATCACGGGAAAATGGAATTTGGTTCCCCGGTTGTCCCACATCTATTGGAAGCGGAAATCATCCATCATTTGGATAATTTGGATGCATCCATCAACATGATCGATACGGCGTTGTTGCGGACAACCCCTGGAACGTTCGGCGAACGGATTTTTGGATTGGAAAACCGGACCTTCTATAAGCCGGAGTTTACCCAGCCGGCAGAAGACTGAAAAATTGGACAAAAAAAGAATCAGGAACCCTCTCGAGAGGGTTCCTGATTCTTTTTTTGATGCGGAAATTATTTTGCAGAATCGGAAGTTGCGGATCCTGATGTAGCGGCAGCGGAATCTGATGCTGCTGCACTTGAATCAGTTTCTTTAGCCGGCAAGAATGTATCGATCGCGGTTGAAAGATCTTCGTCTTTGATTTCTACATTGGCATCTTGTACGATTGTGGAAATGACAGAAGTCAGGTACGTGTTATCGGCAAGTTTTTCGTCCATCATCAGTGATTCGATGTTGTCGCGTTCTTCTTCAAGTGTACCTTTTTCTGGTTTTTCGAGCATTTTGATGATGTGGTAACCATATTCGGTTTTAACCGGAGTCTGTGTCACTTCGCCTACATTCAAAGCGTATGCAGCGTCTTCGAATTCTTGGACCATGTCCCCTGCGCCGAAGAGACCTGTTTCCCCGCCTTTTTCGGCAGTTCCGGTATCGGTCGAGTTTGCTTTTGCCAATTCGGCGAAGTCTGCTCCGCCATTGATTTGGTTGATCAAGTCGACAGCAGTCGCTTCGTCAGCCACAAGGATGTGTTGGACATTGATTTGCGGTTTGTATGTATCGTAATAAGCTTGTACTTCTTCATCGGTGAAGCTGGTCTTGTCTTTGACAGCCGCTTCGATCAATTTATTCAAGTATAGGACTTCTTGGTACTCATCTTTATTGGCAAAGCCGGATTGCGCCAAGATGTAGTTGAATGTTTCTTCGCCGCCGTATTGAGCGATGGTGGAAGTGACTTCCGCTTCCGCTTCCGCTGCTAATTCATTTTTTCCGACTGCTTCATTCAATACGTCGATCAAGATCAGGCGTTGTAAAACCGTGTTGCCGGTTGAATTTTTCATTGCATCATATAATTCATCTTTTGTGATGTCGCCGGCAGATGATGTGGCAACCGTTTCGCTTGTTGATGCGCATCCTGCAAGTGTGATAGCCGTCAAAAAAGCAACGGACGTCAATGCTAATTTCTTCTTCATGAATATGGCACTTCCTATTCTTGTCTTTTATTTATCGTCTAGATAACCTTTTTTTACTATATCATAAACTTTTTGATAATGGAAAAGATTCCTTAAAAACGCTAGCATTCTTCAAGGAAACTTCATATTTGCATCTGAAATATAACAGTAAAGCTACGAAAGGCCGGGTCCCGGCTTTCCGTAGCTTTACAAGCCTGGTCGAACGCTGCCATTGCGAAATGACTGTATAAGTTGAACGAAAGAAGCGACAGGGAAGGTTGCCTGGACAATCCTTTTTGACTCATTGAAAAAAAAATTCAATTTATATTAGCCCATCTTTCATCGTAGCCTATGCTTCTGTTTCTGTTTCGGGAAGCTTGGCTTCCAGATTGGTAATGACGATGTCCATGTCTTCCGTAAGGGTGTTGATGCTTTCGTTAATGCGATTGATGCGCGGCTGTGTGCTGAGGGTAAAGTTCTCAACTGATTTTGTGACGTCATCAGTGAATTGGGTGGCGACCGCCAATCCTTGGTTCGTCAAGGTGTTCACCGATTCGCGCAGGCCGTTCAGGCTCTCATTCAGATCGGCAACAGCCAAGCTGGTGTCATCCAGATATTCTTTTATTTTTTCGCGATTTTCTTTTCCGCTGTTGGGGGTATTCAAAAGGGCGACCAAACCGCCGACTACCGCTCCGAACAGGATACCTTCCGTAAATGAACGCATATTTTAATCCTCCAAGTTCTCTTTGATGGCGGCAATGACGGCCGCCAATTCTTCCGTTGAATATTTGCCTTCATGTGTTTTCCATTTCAAACCGAAGCCGTCCGAATCGGAGTCCTCGTAGCGCGGCAAGAAGTGGATGTGGGAGTGGAAGACCGATTGGTAGGCGATGGAACGGTTGTTGTTCAGGATGTTCAGGCCCAAAATGTCATCGCTCGATCTTTCGATTGCGCGGGCAATCTTGGGGATGCGCGAGAAGACGTCTTTCGCCAACTCTTCATCATACTCAAAAATATCGGCGACATGTTTTTTCGGAACCAAAAGGGTGTGCCCTTTTGTGACTTGCGATAAGTCCAGGAAGGCTATGACTACATCATCTTCATAAACGATATTGCTTGGGATTTCATGGTTTGCGATCTTGCAAAAAATACAATCTGTCATGGTTTTGACCTCTTTCTGAATAACGTATCCGTTTTATTTTGCATAGACTAACTTTATCATATTTAGCGCATTTTTCATATTCTTCTAAGATAATCTTCCTGCAAGCTGAAATATATTCCCAAGGGTTCGGCATCGGGCTATGTTATAATATAATACACATAAGGAAGCGGAAAGGAACTTTACTATGTCACTAAAACTAGAAAATGTCACAGGCGGCTATACGCAAGTGCCTGTCATAAAAAATGTCACCTTTGAAGTGAAGCCGGGCGAATTGACCGGGATGATCGGATTGAATGGTGCCGGAAAGAGCACGACCATCAAACATATCATCGGGTTGATGATGCCTTACAGCGGGGAGATTTCAATCGATGGCTTGACGCTGCGAGCGGACACGGAGCGCTATCGCCGCTCCTTTTCCTTCATTCCGGAAACGCCGGTTTTATATGAGGAGTTGACCTTGCGCGAACATCTGGAAATTACGGCAATGGCTTACAATATTCCGGCAGCGGAAGCGATGGAAAAGGCTATGCGCTACATCAAGGAGTTCCGTCTGGAGGATAAGCTGGATTGGTTTCCGGCTTACTTCTCGAAAGGGATGAAACAAAAGGTCATGATCGTGTGTTCCTTCATGGTGGATGCACCCGTGTACGTGATCGATGAGCCGTTTCTGGGGTTGGACCCGTTGGGGATCCATTCCTTTTTGGAAATGGTCAAAGAAAAGAAGCAGCAGGGTGCGGCTATTTTGATGTCCACCCATGTCCTGGCATCGGCTGAAAAGGAATGCGATAATTTCATTTTGCTCCACCATGGCGAAGTGAGGGTCACGGGGACGATGGCCGATCTGCAAAAGGAAATGAATATGCCCGGGGCAAGCCTGGATGAGCTGTACATCAGCTTGACGAAAGAAGCGTTGCCGTTATGACAATGGAGAGCATCTGGAAGAGACGACAACAACTGCATCTGAAAAAATTCAGCCGCTACAGCAAATATATCCTCAACGACCACTTTGTCATCGTGCTCCTGTTCCTGATCGGTGCGTTGGCATTCCGGTATTCCGAATTCGTGAAGACGCTGACACCGGATTTTGTTTGGGGAGAGGTGCTGATCGTCTTGCTTTTCTCCCTGAGCATTTTCATCGGCAAGCTGGCTACGCTTGTGGAAGCGGCCGACCAAGTGTTCCTGTTGGCGAAAGAAAAGGAATGGGGCGCGTATTTCCAAAAAGCGAAACGCTACAGCCTAGTTTTTCCGGCGGTGCTGCTGTTCTTTATCGCGGCCGCCGCCATGCCGCTGTTATTTGCGGGGAGAACGATCCAAATCAGCGATTTCCTGCCCATCTATGCGACGCTGCTCTTATTGAAGTCCATCCAGTTGGATTTTCAGGTGTTGGCGCTGAAGTGCAATGAACGGGCGGTCATACGGAAAATCAATGGCCTTTTGTGGGTTATTGGCGTTTTATTGTTCAGTATTTCCATATTTTTTAATCCGTGGGTTGCGCCTGTTCTTGTAACGCTGTATACTGTACTTCTGCATAAAAAAGTACAAGTACGTTTTGAGACAAACTATCCGCTCTACCAATGGGAAAACATGATCGCCGCCGAAGAACAACGGACGGCACGTGCGAATCGGATCATCAACCTTTTTACCGATGTCCCTCAGGTGAAGAGCAAAGCAAAAAGAAGGAAATATTTGGACGGCATCCTGCGCCGGGTGGAAGGCAAGGGGAATACTTTCCAATATCTCTATGCCCGGGCATTTATGAGGGGCTCGGATTACAGCGGCCTGTTCGTCAGGCTTTTGCTGATTGGGGTGGTCTTGTTGGCGGCAACGCCGGCGCAGAGCCTATCCTTGGCACTGAGTCTGTTGTTTCTTTATTTGACGGGCTTCCAGCTGATGCCCTTATATTTCCACTATAACGAGAACATGATGAACCGTCTCTATCCTGTTCAAAATGGCGCCAAGTTCGACGGGTTCAAAAAAATCGTCACCTATTTGCTGGGATGCGAGGCAGTGGCTTTTGCGGTCGCCATCACGGTAGGAATCAACTGGATGGCCGGTTTGATTGCATTGGCAGCCAATCTGGCTTTCGTCTGGGGCTTCATCCGCTTCTATATAGGCAGCCGCACAGCGAAAAGAGAAAATATCTTTTCCTAGGGATAGACGAGAATGTTTTGGCGAAGAAAAGCCGAATATTCTTGACGGGATATGTAAAGCATCCTAAAATAAAGGATGGAATATACGCAACTTCCGTTCAAAACTTTTTTTTGATCGGAAAAGGTTTGTGCATATGTGCAACACGCAATGATGAATAGAACAATAAATAGACAGCTGGGGCTTTCGTCCCGGCTCCTTCTTTTCATGGGAAGGAATAAATGGACAGTAAAATTAGAGACTGAGTAAGGAATGAGCTCGATGGATTATAAAATGGACTCGGGATGGCGGTTATACCCCATTGGAGGAGATACAGGACAAGCTTATATGGGAACAAGGGCAGACGAAAAGGTTTTTTTGAAACGCAATTCTTCTCCTTTTTTAGCTGCGCTCTCCGTTGAAGGGATAACGCCGAAACTGATCTGGACAAAACGGGTCGGAAACGGGGACATCTTGACGGCTCAAGAGTGGCTGAACGGACGGGAACTGAAACCGGGCGAAATGAAGGGGAAAGCGGTCATTGACATTTTGCATCGGATTCATCAATCCGAAAATCTGTTCAATATGCTTCAGAAAGTGAAGGGTGAAGTTTACAATCCGATGAACTTCCTCAATCTGTACATAAAGGATTTGCCGGAAGACTTGAAGTCGCATGCGCTCCTGCAGCAAGCGGTTAAATATGTGAAAGCCGCCGCAGCAAGTATCGCCGCTGCGCCCAAGACGGTTTGCCATGGCGACGTCAACCGCAAAAACTTCCTGCTGGACAACGCCGAACGGCTGTATCTGGTGGACTGGGAAATGGTCAAGATAGCCGATCCCCTTTCCGACATCAGCATGCTTTTGACCCAATATGTGGCATTGGAAGATTGGAACGGATGGCTGCAAGAATACGGCCTGCAAATGACGGACGACATCTCCCGCAGACTGGAATGGTACAGCATCATGAATTGCCTGATCATGATCAAGAAAAATCATCTGCAAGGGCGCGAGCTGGAAATGAACCAAACGCTTCTTCTGCTGAAAGAACTTTATCGAAATCGGATCAATCAAGACCTATAGAAATCCTCTTCGTCACCTATGCGAACGGAAAGGATTTCTTTTTATGAAAAAATATGTAACTTATGAAAGAGGTAGAGTATGCGCGTTAGAAATAAACCTTGGGCAGCTGAAAAATTGGCTGAAAGCACCCGCTATATTGTGATGGAACCGGCCGAATGGAAGGGAAAATGGGAAGAACGTTTTGGGAATGACCACCCGATCCATGTGGAGATCGGATCCGGAAAAGGCCAATTCATCGTAGGGATGGCAAAGATGCACCCTGAAATCAACTATATCGGCATAGAACGCCAAACGAGTGTCGCCGTGATGGCATTGGATAAAATTGTGGAAGCCGATTTGCCGAATGTGCAATTGCTGAATACAGATGGGGAGAATGTGGCTGATTTCTTCGCCGATGGGGAAGTTGACCGTGTCTATCTGAATTTTTCGGATCCATGGCCGAAATCGAAACATGACAAACGCAGGCTGACGCATGCAAATTTCTTGAAGAATTACGAGCAAATCCTGGTATCCGGTGGGGAAATCCACTTCAAGACGGATAACCAAGGCCTGTTCGAGTATTCCCTTGCGAGCTTCTCGCAATATGGCATGACCTTGCTCGAAGTATGGTTGGACTTACACAACAGCGACTTCGAGGGGAACGTCATGACGGAATACGAAGAGAAATTCTCTTCGCGCGGATCACGCATTTACCGTGTGGAAGCCGCCTTCCCTAAAAAAGCGTAACGAAACAAGAAAAGCGGAACAAGTCCGCCCAGACCTGACAGAAATTTAGGAAATCGTGCCCCGCAACGTTCCCTACGGTCACCTTATACTGGGGCTCTAAGGGATGAATCCCTAAGAGTCCCATGCAAATGAGCATCGTAGAGCGCAATGGGTACGATTTATCTAATTTCCGAAGGTCTGACTTGTGCAGCTAGACATCATGTGATGGCGTTAAGCAGATTAGGAATCTGTGAAACACCTGTAATGATGCGCTTCTTATATAAAAAATTATACTTACTTAGCTAAAAAAAGAAGAATCAAAAATCAGCGTGATTTTTGATTCTTCTTTTTTATATGATCACAATTTGTATAAATCCAACACTGTTCCGGTATAGGCATCGGCGATGAATTCGTATTGAACCAATACGCCATCTTCCTTGCGGGAAATTCCTCCGTAGTAGACATCCGTCTCAGAAGAGTAGCGGCTGAGCGGTACGGGATGCAATTCGATCCAGGAACCTTCGATCGGCGCTTCCGCCAAAAACATTTTTTTGACATTTTCTAAAATGGTATCGCCGTTCACCATTCTTTTCTTCTCGTAGCACAGTGCCGTAATGATTGAACCAATGACGATACCTGCACCAAATAAGATGCCACCCAAAATCTCTTCCTTGTTCTTTTCGCATTTTCGCTTTTCTAAAAAGTTCATCGTAAAGCCTCCTCAAATTGATGCGCTTTCTTCATCATTCACAATTAAGTATAACAATAATTACTTTGAAAGCATAGGAAAATGTAACCCTATACATTCCGGGTGGGGATGATCCGGCGTGGATAAAGCAGCGAAATGCATCTGAAACGTTGCCCTGACAATGTGGCTACGCTATAATAGAAAGGATAGCTTTTCAGCGAAGGGGGATCGGGGGCAGGTTGACCGTGATGCAGAGAGGAAAGTCTTTCCGCAAGTCGATCGTGTCCCGTTCATGGATGGAAGATAAAACATTTGCTTTAATCAAGGAATTGACCGAATTACAAGGAACAAGCGGAAATGAAAGGAATGTCCGCAATGTCATGCGCGAAAAAATGGAGCCATTGGTTGACCGCATTGAAATGGATGGTTTGGGCGGCATTTTTGGGATCCGTGAAAATGCGGATACTGCGGCGCCGCGCATCATGGTTGCGGCCCATATGGATGAAGTCGGATTCATGCTTACCGGCATCACCGACAGGGGCTTGTTCCGGGTAGTGCCTTTAGGCGGCTGGAATCCCTATGTGGTCTCGGCACAGCGTTTCACTTTGCAGACTGCAAAAGGGGATATCCCCGTCATCTCCTCTTCGGTTCCGCCGCACTTGTTGCGCGATGCAGCGGCGGCACAGCAGGTGAAGGTAGCCGACATCCTTTTTGACGCGGGCTTCGATTCGAAGGAAGAGGCCCTTGCCTTTGGTGTCCGTCCCGGCGACACCATCGTTCCGCAGGTGGAAACGATCTGGACGGCCAACAAAAAGAAAATCATCTCAAAAGCGTGGGATAACCGTTACGGGAATACCGTCGTATTGGAGACGTTGGCAGCTCTGAAGGATGAAAAATTGCCGAATACGCTGATTGCCGGAGCCAATGTGCAGGAGGAGGTCGGCTTGCGGGGGACCAAAGGCGCGGTCCACAAATTCAAACCTGACTTGTTCTTTGCCGTCGACTGTTCCGCAGCGGATGATTTGACGACAACCAAGGATACGTTCGGCCATCTGGGCGAAGGCTTCCTCTTGCGCATCCAGGATCCCGGGATGATCACCTTGAAGGGCATGCGCGAATTCCTGCTGGATACCGCGGAAACGCACCATATTCCGTACCAATATTTTGTATCAAAAGGCGGTACCGATGCGGGCGCGGCGCACGTGATGAACGACGGCGTGCCGAGTGCCGTCATCGGCGTGTGCGCACGTTACATCCATACGCACCAAACGATGTTCCATATCGATGATTATGCTGCCGCAAAAGAAATGGTGGCGCAGGTCATCAAGTCGTTGGACAAGAGCACATACGAAACAATCATGGCCAATAACTGAGCCGAAAAAAGCTAAGGGGTGTCCAAAATGGAAAAATTGCAGCATGCAGAACAGTTTTACGCTTTACGCGATGCGGGAAAAACGGCTTTCGTCTTTACGACCAGCTGGTGTCCGGATTGCCACTTCATCAAACCGTTCATGCCAGAAGTGGAAGCAAATTTCGGCGATTTCCGGTTTATCGAAGTGGATCGCGACGACTTCATCGATCTGTGCCAATCGCTGGACGTATTGGGTATCCCGAGTTTCATCGTGTATGACAAAGGGCAAGAAATCGGGCGTTTCGTTTCAAAGGATCACAAGACACAAGAAGAAATCGAAGCCTTTTTTGAAGGCATCAAATAATTAAAAATAATAGAGAACGTATAGAAGGAGCACAAACAGACATGTGGTTAAGTTTTTATAATCGTAAAGCAGTAGGGGATACATTACTTTTGACAAAAGGGGACATCGCTGTAAGGCAGGAACAAGCCTGCGAATCAAAAGGGACGGTTACGCGCATCTTCAACAGCGCAACGAATGAAACGATGGGCTATAACCTCTTCGCGATTTCCGAAAGCGTGGATTTGAACGCAAACGGCCAAGTGTTTTTGACGGATGAGCAACTTGCGAAAGTGAACGATCTGATCAAGGCAGCCGGCTTCACCGATTTGGTTGCCGTCGACCATTCGCCTAAATTCGTTGTGGGCTTTGTGAAAGAATGCGTGCCTCACGAAGATTCTGACCATCTATCCGTTACGCAAACGGAAATCGACAACGGCGAAGTATTGCAGATCGTCTGCGGTGCAGCGAACATCAAAAAAGGACAGCGCGTCGTCGTTGCGAAGCCGGGTGCGGTTATGCCGAGCGGTCTGATCATCTGGCCGGGCGAGTTGCGCGGTGTCGCAAGCAACGGCATGATCTGTTCCGCAAAAGAATTGGGACTAGAAAATGCTGCCGCTAAAAAGGGCATCCTTGTATTGGATGACAGCTATGTGGTGGGTTCAGCATTTTTCAAATAATGCTATGGAAATTTGGTCAAAAAAGAAGTATTATTATAAAGGAAATTTCAAAACTAAAAACCTATGTTTTACCGAAATGAAAAACAGAAATGAGAGGAGGGGATTGGATGAGCCGATATGAGGGACCTGTTTTTTCCGAACACGATTCCCGGTCTTCTGTACAGGGAAATCACCATTCAATCAAGAGGATACATTTTCCGAACTATTTGGAAAATCAGGAAAAAAGGGCAGCCATTCAGCAAGAATCAGACCATTCTATGCAACCTTCCCCCTACATTTCCAATGATTTGATGCATACACCCGCCGAAACGGTGCCTTTCCTGCGCCACAATATGGAGACGTTCATTTCCCATCGGGACAAGGCAACCGTTCCGGAAGAAGATGTATTTGCCGCGAAAAAGAAACACCTGCAGGATGAGAAGCTCAAGGAACGCCGCAGCCAATCGGATATGCATCCTTATGCGCATTATAGAAGCAGACGGCCGTTCCAGTTGACGGAGATCCCGGAACCGTTGAAGGGATGGACCAGCAAAACAGCAAGTAAAATCGATTATGGCCATATCGCCGATCTTTTGGTGAAGCCGGACGAGGATCTGCTTCTGTTTGATGTATCCTTTTCGGAAGGTGACGATGCTTATGAGGATGAAACCAGCCAAAATGGGGATGGGCTCCATCCGCTTCACGGGAAAACGAAGCGGGCGATGAACCGTTCCTTATTGGGCATCATGGCGCAGGAGCGTTCTTTTGATGTATCCGATAAGTTTACGCAAGAACCGGCCGGAGAATCGCAATCGGCCGGCCAATCGTATTTTTAGTCACCCTTTTGACATGTTCGGGCGCAGCGATGCGTCATCATTAACGAAACTGCAATCTTTGAAATGTTTGACACCAAACTTTAACCCGTTCATGTCGGCTTCTTAATCTGGGGATGGTATACTGTCTTCGGTTCTGCGGCATCCGTGGAAATACCGACCCGCAAAAGAGTGGGTTTTGTGTTTTTCGTGAATAAAAGTCAGGTGGTTCAAAGGAAAGCATACTGTATGGGGATGGAAGGCTGTTCAGCGTTCTTCCCTTATTATATTTGGAGGTAATTATGGAAACCGAAACGATTTATCATTTTGTCGGCATAAAAGGTTCAGGAATGAGCGCATTAGCATTAATCCTTCACGGGAAAGGCTATCAAGTGCAGGGGTCTGACGTTGAAACGTATTTCTTTACACAAAAAGGGCTCGATGATGCGGGCATTTTAATTCTGCCTTTCGACGAAGCCAACATTAAACCAGGATTGACGATCATTGCAGGAAACGCGTTTTCTGACTCGCATGAAGAGATTGCCAAAGCGAAAGAGATGGGACTCACTGTCGTCCGCTATCATACCTTCATCGGCGAATTGATCAAAAACTACACAAGCGTAGCGATCACCGGCTCCCATGGCAAGACGAGCACGACCGGCCTGCTTTCGCATGTGCTGGGCGGCATTGAACCGACAAGCTACTTGATCGGCGACGGAACGGGATTCGGCAGGGAGGACGCGGAGTTCTTCGTTTTGGAAGCCTGCGAATACAGACGCCACTTCCTGGCTTATTCCCCGGATTATGCCATCATCACGAACATCGATTTTGATCATCCCGATTACTACCAAGATATCGATGATGTATTCAGCGCTTTCGATGCCTTCTCATCCCAAGTCAAAAAAGGCATCATCGCCTGCGGGGAAGATGCCTACGTGCGTGAGTTAAAAGGGAAATATCCCGTTACCTTCTACGGTTTTGACGAAAGCAATGACGTGGTTGCGAAAAACTTGACGAAGGATACGACCGGAAGCAGCTTTGATGTGGAAATCAACGGCGAATTCTACGGACATTTCGCAATCCCTTCATTCGGTACGCACAATGTCTTGAACTCTTTGG
Organism: uncultured Carnobacteriaceae bacterium; assembly: GCA_963730595.1. Lineage (GTDB taxonomy): Bacteria > Bacillota > Bacilli > Lactobacillales > Aerococcaceae > Trichococcus. Next base: position 438,436 of record CAVSSJ010000012.1, on the reverse strand, counting down.
CTGTCATCACCTTCTGCTGGTTGGAAGGCTTGGACAAAGAGAAGGTTGCGGCGGAATTGAAGACTTTCTCCGGCGTGAAACGCCGCTTCAGCGAAAGGATCATTTCCGATATGGTCGTCATCGATGACTATGCGCATCATCCATCCGAAATCAAAGCGACCCTCGATGCCGCCAGACAAAAGTACCCTTCAAAGGAAATCATTGCGATTTTCCAACCGCACACCTTCACAAGAACGGTAGCGTTGTTGGATGAGTTTGCGGATTCCTTGGAACTTGCGGATGTTGTCTACCTGTGCGATATCTTCGGATCCGCCCGCGAACATGACGGCCAAGTTTCTATTCAGGATTTGGCGAATAAAGTGAAAAAAGGAGCGGAAGTATTGCAAGTGAGCAATATGTCCCCGCTGTTGAAATACCACGATGCCGTAGCGATTTTCATGGGCGCCGGCGATGTGCAGAAATTCGAAAAAGCATACGAAGAATTACTGAGCCACAGCATGCCGACTACAAATTAGTGCCAAAACTTTTTATCCGTAGAAAAGTTAGGATTAGGGGGGTGGGGCAACAATCATGGAAATGATTGCTGTTCCATCCTCCGTTTATTTACAAACAGAGGGTCGGCTTTGCCATGAAATCAGATTGAAGAAGGCATGACAGCATAGTCTAATGACAAGATGAACGAAAAGAGGGGGAGGTGCGTTCGAGCTGATCATTATTTTATTTGTTTTGATCTGGATTTTTGTAGCGTTCTTCTCTTTTGAGGCGGAACATCACAAATTACCCGGCAAAATAATCCTGACGACGACACTTGCGACCTACCTGACCGCTGTCCTGTATCTGACGGTGCTCAATCGGAAGATGGGGACAGCGATAGATTATGAGTTGGAGCTGTTTTGGTCGTACAAAGCGATGATGAACTTGCCCTGGACCCATGATCCGAAAGGAAAGGGGTTATTCATGGAAATCGTCCTGAACATCATCCTGTTCGTTCCGTTTGGGTTTCTGCCGGCGTTGTTGCACCCAAAATTCGCTTCAATCAAAAGGATAGGCTTGCTTGCTTTTTTGTTCAGTCTCTTCATCGAGCTATCCCAGCTGTTTTTCCGGATAGGGTTGTTTGAATTTGACGATCTCTTCGACAATACCTTGGGAGCCGTCATAGGCTACGGGATCTTCCGCTCATTGGTGAGCTTGGCATCGGACAGGCCAAACCGCATCAAGGGATTTGTGTTGGGACTCATCCCTTTCCTGCTGGTGAGTGTCTTCTTTCTCGCCATCTACTTCATGAAGAGTTTTTGAAAAACCGACAGACAAGGAAAAATCCGCCGAGAACGATTCGGATATTCCGGAGCTAAACGGCTTTTATCAAACCCGCGTTTTTGTTATGATAGGGATATACGTGTTCAAGGAAAGGAATAGAGAAAATGGGTCTGAAAGATATTAAGGTTGGAAAGTCGATTGACGAAATCCAAGAGGGGGATTCTTTGTCCGTTACGGAGATTATCGAAGACAAGGATATTTTGTTGTACCTTGGCTTGACGAATGACGGCAATCCTTTGTACATTCAACATGATTATTCACAAATGACACGGTTTAAAAGACCGATTGTGCCTACAGTTTTGTTGGTTGGAATTTTGACAAGCAATGTTTCCAAGCATTTGCCAGGTCCGGGTTCGCATATTGTCGACATTTCTTTGAATGTGATTGAACCGGTTTATCATAACAGCACCGTCACGTTTGTTTTTGAAGTGGAACGTGTGGACGAACGCCGTGAACAAGTGACGATCAGCGTCGTCGGAACGAATATGGAAAATGAAAGGGTGCTGGATGCGGAATTGATCGTGGAGACACCGCGCAAGCTGGCTTTCGAAGACGAAGAGTCCGAAAGCGTCATGGAAGAAACGGACGGCGAAGAAGGCGCAAGCATTCTTGCTGCTGAAGAAGAGCGATCAGAATAAACAGAGTTAGGATGTTAGGGAATGACTGAGAAAAAGAAAAAATTAGTGTTGGTGGACGGAAGCAGTGTGGCTTTCCGCTCGTTTTACGGGTTGCTGAATTTGGACAGTTTCCGCAACAAGAACGGCTTGCACACAAATGCGCTGTTTGCTTTTAATAATATATTGGAGCGTATTTTCCAGACAGAAGAGCCGACACATATGCTGGTGGCATTCGATTCCGGAAAAACGACGTTCCGCAATGCCTTATACGACAGCTACAAAGGCGGGCGCGACAGCATGCCTTCGGAGATGGCTGAGCAGTGGCCTTACTTCAGTGTGTTGGTGCGCGCTTTCGGCGGGAAAACGTATGAACTCGTGAACTATGAAGCCGATGACATCATCGGTACCTATTCAAGGATGGCGGGTCAGGCCGGCTATGATGTGGTCATCATTTCCGGCGACAAGGATATGACGCAGTTGGTGACGGACAACATCCGTGTGGACATCACGGTGAAAGGCGTATCGGAGCTGAAATCCTACACGCCTGAAACCATCCGGGAAGAGTACGGCCTAGAGCCTCTGCAGATCATCGACATGAAGGGCTTGATGGGCGATCCTTCAGACAACTATCCCGGCGTCACCAAAGTCGGGGAGAAGACGGCTTTGAAACTATTGGCGGAGTACGGTTCCATCGAGAATCTTTATGAACATGTCGAAGACATGAAAAAAAGCAAACTGAAAGAAAATCTGATCAACGACAAAGACAACGCCTTTTTGAGCAAAACCTTGGCGACCATCGATCTGGATTCCCCGGTCACCCTGTCATTGGATGACCTGGCTGTCGAAGGGAAGAACATCGATCAGCTGGTTGAATTTTACCGTGAGATGGATTTCAACGGCTTCCTCAGCAAATTGGGCGTGGAATCGGAAGACCGTTCCGAATCGTTCGAAGAGATCCATTTCGAGACGTTGACGGAAATCAAACCGGAACACTTCTCGGACCGCATGTCCCTCTATGTGGAAATGCTGGAAGACAACTACCATGAAGGCACCATCATCGCCCTCAGTTGGGGTGCGGACGGACATATCTACACAGCTTCCTTGGAAACGGTGCTCGCCAGCGCCGCCTTCAAAAAATGGGCGGAAGATGAGGCGATGGAAAAGGTCGTCTATGACGGCAAGCGGACGACGGTCATGCTCCACTACGTCGGCATCGAACTGAAAGGGGTCATCTTCGATATTCTGTTGGCTTCCTACATTTTGAATACGAAAGACAACAGTAAGGATCTGGCTGAAGTGGCTCAGGAATATGGCTATAACGATGTCTCCTACGATGAGACGGTGTACGGCAAGGGCGCCAAGCAGGCAGTGCCGGAGGATGCCGTCTTGCACGACCATTTGGCGCGCAAAGCGAAAGCGATCCAAGCGCTGTATGCACAGCTGAATACGGAATTGGCAGACAACGTCCAAAAAGACTTGTACTACGATATCGAGTTGCCTCTGTCGTTCGTATTGGCAAGGATGGAAATCAAAGGGATCAAGGTGGACCCGGAGCGTCTCTTGAAGATGAAGGAGGAATTCGCCGGCCGTTTGATCGAAATCGAAAAGTCCGTCTATGCGGAAGCCGGGGAAGAATTCAACATCAATTCCCCGAAACAACTGGGTGTCATCCTGTTTGAAAAAATGGGATATCCGGTCATCAAAAAGACGAAGACAGGCTATTCGACCGCCGTCGATGTCCTGGAAAAATTGCAGGCGCAAGCGCCGATCGTGGAGCATATCTTGAATTACCGCCAATTGGCAAAACTGCAATCCACCTATGTGGAGGGCTTGCTGAAATACATCAAACCGGAAACCGGCAAAATCCATACGCGCTATGTGCAGACCTTGACGCAGACGGGCCGCTTGAGCTCCGTCGACCCGAATCTGCAGAACATCCCGATCCGGATGGAAGAAGGGCGCAAAATCCGCCAAGCCTTCGTGCCGCAAAAAGAAGGCTGGAAGATTTTCGCGTCCGACTATTCGCAGATCGAATTGCGCGTACTGGCGCATATCTCGGGCGATGAGCATCTGCGGGAAGCATTCATCGAAGGGCAGGATATCCATACGTCGACAGCGATGCGCGTATTCGGCATCGATAAGCCGGAGGATGTCACGTCCAATCTCCGCCGCCAAGCGAAAGCCGTCAATTTCGGGGTCGTCTACGGCATCAGCGATTACGGCTTGTCCCAAAACCTGAACATCACCCGTAGAGCGGCGCAGGAATTCATCGACAAGTATTTCGACAAATACCCGGGCGTCAAGCGATTCATGGAAGACATCGTGAAGGAAGCGAAGGAAAACGGCTACGTGGAAACCTTGTTCCATAGACGCCGCTATTTGCCGGATATCGATAACCGCAACTTCAACCTGCGTTCTTTTGCGGAACGGACTGCCATCAATTCGCCGATCCAGGGAACGGCCGCGGACATCATCAAGGTGGCCATGGTCCAAATGGAAAAAGCCCTCGAAGAAAAGGGTCTGCAGGCGAATATGCTGCTGCAGGTGCACGATGAACTGATCTTCGAATGCCCGGCGGAGGAGATCCCTGTTTTGGCAAAATTGGTGCCGGAAGTGATGGAGCACGCCGTTGCCTTGAGTGTCCCCATGAAGGTGGACAGCAATTACGGCGACAGCTGGTACGAAGCGAAATAACGAATACAACTAAATTTTTAGGAAAGCGGGATGAACCTATGCCTGAATTGCCTGAAGTTGAAACAATCAGAAAAGGACTGAATCAGTTGATAACGGGAGCTGTTATCATAGATGTCGCCGTTTTTTGGGACCGCATGATCACACCACCTTTTTCGACGGAAAAATTCAAGAAAGTGTTGCGCGGCGAAACGATCCACACCGTTGAAAGACGTGGGAAGTATTTGATTTTCCTGCTGGACCATTGGGCGATGGTTTCCCACCTGCGCATGGAAGGGAAATATGAAGTCAATCATTCCGGTGATCCGATCAAAAAGCATACCCATGTCATTTTTTATTTGGCGGACGGCCGTCAACTGCGCTATTTGGATGTCCGCAAATTCGGACGGTTCACCTTGCTGCCGATCGACAAACGCGAGGAATATGAGCCTTTCAAAAAGATGGGGCCGGAGCCGATTGCCGACTTCTTTAAACTGAATGAGTTCCGGAAAGATCTTTCCAAATCAAGTCGGGTCATCAAGGCGGTCATCCTCGACCAAAATATTGTGGCGGGAGTCGGGAACATCTATGCCGATGAGTCGCTGTTCCAAGCGAAGATAAATCCTTTGCAGCCGGCAAACACCATCGGACCGGCTGCGGCTGAACGTTTGCGCGATGCCATCATCGATGTGATCGGTCGTGCGGTTGAAGCGGGCGGATCGACAATCCGGACGTACAAAAACACATTGGGGGAGGCTGGGAAATTCCAGGTCTCTCTTGCTGTGTACGGGCAAACCGGGAAGCCTTGCCCCCGCTGCGGCCACCCGATTGAAAAAATCAAAGTGGCGCAAAGGGGCACGCATTACTGCCCGCATTGTCAAAAAATGAAGAAAGCGTGATGAGTGCCAAATGAGTTATATTTTAGGCCTGACGGGAAGCATCGCCACCGGGAAATCCAGCGTTTCGAAAAGTTTCTTGGCTGCCGGGTTTCCGGTTGTGGATGCCGATCTGGGTGCGCGAGCTGTGGTTGAACCCGGCACGCTGGGATTGGCCGATATCGTGGCGCATTTCGGCGCGGAATTTCTCTTGGCGGATGGTTCCCTCGACCGGAAAAAGTTGGGTTCAGTCATCTTCGCGGACAAGGAAAAACGCGCGCTATTGGATCGTTTGATGAAAAATCATATCCGTGAGTGGATCCACTCAGAGATGGAAAAGTGGGCATCAGAAGGGCATGCTTTGATTGTCCTGGACATCCCGCTGCTGTTCGAAGCGGGTTATGAAAAAGAATGCGACGGTGTCATGGTCGTCTATGTGCCGGAAGATCTGCAATTGCAAAGGTTGATGGCACGTGACCATTTGACGGAAACAGAAGCCCGTCAACGGATCAGGAGCCAGCTCTCGATCGAAGAGAAAAAGAAACGTGGGGATTTCGTCATCGACAATTCGGGGACGCCGGAGGATACCGAACGACAATTGCAAAATTGGTTGATCGAAAATAAATTTGTCTAGTCTCAAAAAAGCCCAAAAGCCATATTTTCAAGGCTTTTGGGCTTTGGTTGTGCTATAATGAATAATAAAAAACCGTTTGAAAAGGGGGTAACTCAGATGCAATGTCCGAAATGTCAATATCATGGTTCTCGCGTAGTGGACAGCCGTCCAGCTGATGAGGGGAAGGCCATTCGCCGCAGAAGAGAATGCGAAAGATGTCATTTCCGGTTCACCACATTCGAAAGAATCGAACAGACCCCGCTGCTTGTCATCAAGAAAAATGGAACCCGCGAAGAATTCAGCCGCGAGAAATTATTGCGCGGATTGATCAGATCCAGCGAGAAGAGACCAATCGCTTTGGAGCAATTGGAGAATGTCGTAAATGAAGTGGAAGCGGAGATTCGTGCCCTCGGCGAAAATGAGGTTTCCAGTATCGTGATCGGGGAGCATGTAATGGATAAACTCGCCAAAATCGATGATGTGGCCTACATCCGCTTTGCGAGCGTATACCGCCAATTTTCGGACCGGAAAACCTTCCTGGAGGAATTGGAAAACATGGAGCGGAAAACGGCTCGTTCGTCCGCGGATAAACTTCCGGAACAAGCGAGCGAAGGAAAGGAAGACGGTGAATGAGTTATCCCTGGCAAAGTTTAAGCCCGAAAGACCCCTTTGCGGTCCGCCAAAGCAGCCTGATTTCTGATATTCATCGTAAAATCGTGACCTTTTTGTATCAGCCGATCATCGGCTCCTCGGCCTATAGCCTCTACATGACGCTCTTGACGGAAGTGGATCCGGAAAAACATTGGAGCCCCGGACTGCTTCATTCAGAATTGCTGGCCTTATTGAATACCGGCATCCCTGAATTTTATCAGGCACGGGTGAGACTGGAAGGCATTGGCCTGCTGAAGACTTATCTGCTCCATGAACCGGAGAAGCAGTACATCTATGAAGTACAATCGCCCCTTTCCAGTTTTGACTTCTTCAATGATGACTTGATGAGCCTGTTGCTTTACGAAAAGGTAGGGGAACGGAAATACCTTGCCCTGCAGGAACGCTTCAGCAGCCAGAAGGTGGACAAAGGGAAGGCGGAAGAAATCACCAAATCCTTCCTGGATGTCTACTCCTTCTCGGAACGTTCTTTTACGGAACGGAGTCGCCTGAAACAACGTGCGGGTGACTTGATCGAAAACGACAATCGGACGGCGCCTACCATCGACGGCAGGACGTTCGATTTCACTTTTTTCCATCAATTGTTGAACAAACAATTCGTCAGCCAAGATTCGATCACGAAAGAATTGGAGCACACCATCACGGTCCTGCATACGCTGTACGGATGCGATGAAATGCAGATGTCCCAATTTGTCCTGCAGGCTGCCGATATCGAAACGGGCAAGGTGGACGGACAGGCGTTGCAAAAGATTGTTTCTTCCGCGTACGAACAAAAATTCCAGACGCGTCTGCAAGTCAAGGACAAGGTGGCAGAAACGATCGAAGATGCACGCGGCCAAGCCGATGTGCGGGTGAAGGATCTGCAACAGTCCCACTATTCCAAAAATGAGATCGCCTTGATCCAAGCCAGCGAGCAGTTGCCGCCGCACTTTTTTCTGAAGAGCATCAAGAAACAAAAAGGCGGCATCGTCACAAGCGGGGAAAAGCAGATTTTGAACGACTTGATGCAACAGGCCGCAATCACACCGGCTGTTTTGAATATTTTGATCCACTATGTATTGGTCATTCAGAATCGTCCCAACTTGGCGAAGAACTTCGTGGATTCCATCGCGAGCGATTGGCTGCAGGCCGGAGTCGACACGCCGGAGCAGGCGTTGGCGAAAGCGAAGCAATTTGCCGGCGAAATAAAAGCGAAGGCCGAAAAACGTGCGGCGAACCGCACCACCGCGAAGAATTACGGCAATCCGGTCATCCGCAAGAAAGAGACTTTGCCGGACTGGGCGCAGGCGGACAGCAAAATCCATTTGGAAACGCCGTTGTCTGAGGAAGCGCAAAAGAAAATAAATGAACGCATCAAGAAATTGAGAAGTAGCGGAAAGGCAGGGGATGAATGATGGAACCCATCGGCAGAGCTTTCAGAAAATACATGAACAATCCTGAGATCAGCCAACGCTACAAAGCGATGATCGCCATGATCATGGAGGACGGCGATGTACAGCATTTCTTTCAGGAACATCAAGACAAGCTGACACATGAAATCGTCGATAAAAGCTATTCGAAGCTATACGAATATGTGCAGGAAAAGGAAAAAATAAAGGCGGGCAAGGAAGCGCAGAATCCCGGCTATGAACCACATCTGGCCTTGAACGCCGGCTACATCGATGTTGTTTACACACCGACTGCGGAAACCTTGGCGAAAGTGAAGGAGAAGGAACTGAGGAGCCGCATCCATTCTATGTCCATGCCGAAAGACGTGAGGAATGCGACCTTCAAAGACTTTGTCCAATCGAATGAACGGATGTCCGCGATTTTGGAATCGCTGAATTTCATAGACCAGTACAACGAGAACCCGAAGGCGCATCATCAGGCATTGTATTTCGTCGGGCCGTTCGGTGTGGGGAAATCCTATCTCCTGGGGGCCATCGCGCATGAATTGGCGTTGACCGGCCATGTGACGACACTGATGCATTATCCGACCTTCACCATGGAAATGAAACAAGCGATCCAAAGCAACACGGTGAATGAAAAAATCGATGCCGTCAAAAAAACGGAAGTCCTGATGCTGGATGATATCGGGGCAGAAGCGAACTCAACCTGGATCCGCGATGAAGTATTGGGCGTCATTCTGCAATACCGCATGCAGGAGGATTTGCCGACGTTCTTCAGTTCGAATTTCACGCTGAATGAGCTCGAAGAGCATTTCCGCATGGGCAACAGGGGCGACGACGAACCGATCAAGGCGAAACGATTGATGGAACGCATCCGTTTCCTGGCAAGGGAAGTCGCGATCAAAGGGAAAAATCGCCGTTTCGAAAGTTAAGGGACGGTATCGGAAATAATGCTTGAAAACAATTCGTTTTAGTGTTTAAATGGAATACAGATGAAAGAATAGCAAAATCGATGAGAAAGATACCTTTAAATAAACTGATTTTTAGCGAGGGATGGGTTGGTGCGACATCTCAATCACTTATTTATTGACCACTTTCGAGAGATTCCCTGAACTTGAAGTAGGGGGAAACGGTACGCTCGTTATCGCGTTCAAGTGAGAATGAGGCAGGGATCTTAACGGATTGTTGTAGCACTCTTGAATTTGGGTGGAACCACGTAGACACGTCCCATTTCCGGCTAAGGCTGGAAATGGGCTTTTTTTTGTATCTTTTTTGCCGAAAACCAGCGGCACTCCCTAGTGGAGGAGCCGCATATAAAAATTGGAGGAATCAGCATGTCAGAAATCAAAATCACTTTCCCTGATGGCGCCGTAAAAGCATTCGCTGCCGGCGTAACAGTGGAAGAAGTAGCAAAAAGCATCAGCAACAGTCTTGCCAAGAAAGCCTTGGCCGGAAAATTCAACGGTGAATTGGTCGACTTCACCCGTCCGCTGGAAATGGACGGTTTCCTTGAAATCGTAACGCCGGATCACGAAGATGCCCTTTATATCCTGCGCCATTCGACTGCGCATTTGATGGCACATGCCTTGACTCGCCTATTCCCCGGCATCCATTTCGGTGTCGGCCCGGCAATCGACTCCGGCTTCTACTATGATACCGACATGGAAGTGCAGCTTTCCGAAGAGGACCTTCCGAAAGTCGAAGCTGAAATGATGAACATCGTCAAAGCGAACTACCCGATCGTAAGGCGTGAAGTGAGCCGTGAAGAAGCGTTGGCCTTGTTCGCAAACGATCCTTACAAAGTCGAATTGATCACAGCACTGCCGGAGAACGAAACCATCACCGTCTACACGCAGGAAGATTTCACCGACCTCTGCCGCGGCATCCACGTGCCGTCGACCGGAAAAATCCAAGTCTTCAAATTATTGTCCCTTGCCGGCGCATACTGGCGCGGGAATTCAAACAACAAAATGATGCAACGCGTCTACGGAACTGCGTTCTTCGACAAAAAAGCCCTGGCTGAATTCATCAAGATGCGCGAAGAAGCGAAAGAACGCGACCACCGCAAATTAGGGAAAGAATTGGACTTGTTCATGATCGCCCCTGAAGTTGGATCCGGCTTGCCGTTCTGGTTGCCGAAAGGCGCAACCATCCGCCGCACCTTGGAACGCTATATCGTCGACAAAGAAGTGAGCTTGGGTTACCAACACGTCTACACGCCGATCATGGCGAATGTGGAACTGTACAAGACATCCGGACACTGGGAGCACTACCATGATGATATGTTCCCGCCGATGGACATGGGCGACGGCGAAATGTTGGTACTGCGCCCGATGAACTGCCCGCATCACATGATGGTCTACAAAAACGATATCCACAGCTACCGCGAATTGCCGATCCGCATCGCCGAATTGGGCATGATGCACCGTTACGAAAAGAGCGGCGCCTTGTCCGGCCTGCAGCGCGTCCGCGAAATGACATTGAACGATGCCCACGTATTTGTGCGCCCGGACCAGATCAAAGATGAATTCAAACGCGTCCTGCAATTGGTCATGGATGTATACGAAGACTTCCAGATCAGCGATTACCGTTTCCGTCTGAGCTACCGCGATCCGGAAGACAAAGTGAAATACTTCGACGATGACAACATGTGGAACAAAGCTGAAGCGATGCTGAAGGAAGCGATGGACGAATTTGGTCTGGAATACTTTGAAGCTGTCGGCGAAGCGGCTTTCTACGGCCCTAAATTGGACGTGCAATTCAAGACAGCCTTGGGTATCGAAGAAACGATGTCGACCATCCAGTTGGACTTCCTGTTGCCGGAACGCTTTGACCTGACTTATGTCGGGGAAGACGGCGAAAACAACCACCGTCCGGTCGTTATCCACCGCGGCGTCATTTCAACGATGGAACGTTTCGTAGCTTATTTGATTGAAGAATACAAAGGCGCTTTCCCGGTTTGGTTGGCCCCTGTCCAAGCAACGATCATCCCTGTAAACTTGGATATGCATGCCGATAAAGCCTACGAATTGAAAAACAAAATGGAACAGATGGGTATGCGCATCGACGTCGATGACCGCAACGAAAAAATGGGTTACAAAATCCGTGCTTCACAAACGCAAAAAATCCCGTATCAATTGGTTATCGGGGACCAAGAATTGGAAAACGGCACAGTGACGATCAGACGCTACGGATCCAAAGAAACAAACACAGTTACCGTTGAAGACTTCTTCGCATCTGTGCAAGCTGAAATCAAAAACTTCAAATAATCTTATCAAATTCACATCAAGGCAGGCGAATCATGATACAATAACCTTCAGGTAATGTAGACTGAATCCTGTTTGCTTGAAAGAGGTCTGGGACATTGCTTTATATGTTCCGGGCTTTTTTCTTGCAATGACTATAGAGAATGAGGGGTTTTTATGTTAAGAGATAAATTAATGAGCATGCTGAGTGAGCGTGAAGAAGAAATGATTTCCTTACGCCGTCATTTTCACGAATATCCTGAACTATCTTTCCAGGAAAAAGAGACGTCCGCTTATATCGCCCGTTACTATGAAGGCAAAGATGTGGAAGTGCACACGCATGTCGGGAACGGCTACGGCATCGTCGTGACGATCAAAGGGAAGAACCCCGGCAAAACGATTGCGTTGCGGGCCGACTTCGATGCCTTGATGATCGAGGAACAAACCGGTTTGCCGTTTGCATCCAAAAATCCGGGCGTCATGCATGCCTGCGGGCACGATGGGCATACAGCCTACCTGCTGGTTTTGGCGGATTGCCTGATCCAACTGAAGGATGAATGGGACGGAACCGTCAAAATCGTCCATCAACATGCGGAAGAGCAAGCCCCGGCCGGAGCGAAGAGCATCGTGGATTCGGGTCTGCTGGATGATGTCGATGAAATCTACGGCATCCATTTCTATCCGGATTACGAAACGGGCACCATCTTCTATACAAGCGGGTATGCCTATGCCGGCTGCAGCGACATCAACGTCCATATTCAGGGAACCGGCGGACATGGTTCGGCACCGCATAAAGCCAATGATGTGATCGTGGCGGCTTCCAGCTTCGTCATGAATCTGCAGACCATCGTCTCCCGCCGCATCAATCCTTACGATATGGCGGTTGTGACGATCGGTTCTTTTGAAGGCGTCGGCAGCAGCAATGTCATCAAGGACAACCTTATCCTGCGCGGCGATGCCCGCTATATGGATCTGGAAGTCGGCAAAGTCATCGAAGAACATTTCCACCGCATCGGCCGCGGCGTGGCGGAAATGTACGACGTGAAGGTGGACATCGAATACAATTCCGATTATCCGCCCTTGTATAATCATCCGGAACAAACGGCTAAGGCCATCGCTGTCCTGGAAAACGAAGGAATCGGGGACTATCTGGATGCAGTCGTTGCCGTGCCTGCCAATACGGGAGCCGAAGACTTCGGGCAATACCTGTTGAAGATACCGGGTGCTTTCCTGAATGTGGGCGCACGTCCGGAACAGGCAGAAGTCTTCGACAACCATCATCCTAAGTTCGACATAAATGAAAAATCTTTACTGGTAGCTGCAAAAGCGGTGGGGGACATCACACTCGCTGCCTTGCAAGCAAAATAATAGCCGCTTGAGGAGGAAATAGAATGGATTTAGAAAAGATAGAGTCTGCGGTTTATCAGATTCTGGAAGCGATAGGGGAAGATCCGAATCGTTCCGGGCTGCAGGATACGCCCAAACGGGTAGCGCGCATGTATGCGGAGATTTTTTCCGGGGTCGAAAAGGATCCCGCTGAACACGCGAAGGTGGTTTTCCATGAAGATACCGATGAAATCGTATTGGTGAAAGATATCCCTTTCTACTCCACTTGCGAACATCATCTGGTTCCCTTTTTCGGGGTTGGGCCATATCGCCTACATGCCGAAAAACGGACAAGTGATCGGTTTGAGCAAACTGGCCCGCATCCTGGACGAGGTCAGCAAGAAGCCTCAGATACAGGAAAGAATCACGACCACGGTGGCGGACATATTGATGGAACATTTGGATCCGCAAGGGGTCATGGTCGTATTGGAAGCCGAGCACATGTGCATGACCATGCGCGGCGTGAAGAAGCCGGGCAGCAAGACGGTGACGTCGGCGGTCCGCGGTGCCTTCAAGCAATCGTTCAAATCCAGAAGCGAAGTGCTGGAATTAATCAAATTATAAGAGAAGTTTAACTGTGGAGGAGGCTGTTCCTTGGAACTTGTGACAAAAGCAAAAACCTATGATCTGTCAAAGCGCAGCTACATCATGGGCATTCTGAACGTAACCCCGGATTCCTTTTCCGATGGCGGCGAATGGAATACGCTCGAAGCGGCTGTTGCCCATGCCGTCGAGATGGTGCGTGAGGGGGCCGATTTCATCGATATCGGCGGGGAATCGACCCGTCCGGGACACACGCAGATCTCCGATGAAGAAGAAATCGCGCGCATCGTGCCGGTCATCAAAGCCGTGAAAGCGGCAGTGGACGTTCCATTGTCGGTCGATACGTATAAATCGGCGGTGGCCCGTGCCGCCTGCGAAGCGGGCATCGACATCATCAATGATATCTGGGGCTGCAAATACGACCCTGAAATCGCGGCGGTCGCAGCCGAATTTGATGTTCCGATCATCCTGATGCACAACCGCTCCGAGGCTAATTACAATTTCCTGATCGAAGACATGATCCAAGATCTCTCGGAGAGCATGCAGATCGCTTTGGCGGCAGGGGTTCCCAGACACAACATCATTCTGGACCCCGGTTGCGGATTCGCGAAGACGTTCGAAGACAATCTGAATGTGATCCATCACTTGCGGCGTTTCGCCGATTTGGGGTACCCGTTACTGTTGGCGACTTCGCGCAAACGATTCATCGGAACGGTGCTGGGGGATGCCCCCTTCAAAGAGCGCGATGAAGGGACGGCGGCCACAACCGCTCTCGGCATCATGAACGGCGCCCACATATTCCGTGTCCATAACGTAAAGGCGAATGCCGATGTAGCCAAAATGACGGATGCCATGCTAAAAAAAGGAGATAGTCCCATTGGATAAAATATTTTTGAACAACCTGCAATTTTATGCTTTTCATGGATTACACCCGGAGGAAAAGAAACTGGGTCAACGATTCAACGTGGATGTCATTCTGTACACCGACACAAAAACAGCGGGCTACAGCGATAAAATGGAGGATTCCATCCATTACGGGCATGCTTACAAAGCGGTGAAGGCCGTCGTGGAGGAGGAGAACTTCAATCTGATCGAAGCGTTAGCGGAACATATCGCCATCGCTTTGCTCCAGAAATTCGATTCCCTGCAAGCTTGCCGAGTCAAAGTGATCAAACCTGATCCGCCGATTGTCGGGCATTATGATTCCGTTGCGGTGGAAATTTACCGTGAAAGGGAGATAGGCTAGATGACAGTCGTTTACATCGCCTTGGGCACGAATTTGGAGCCGCGCAAGGAACACTTGGAGAAGGCACTCCAATTATTTCGAACGATGCCCGCTTTACAGGTAAAACAGATCTCCTCCCTCTATGAATCAAAACCGGTCGGCTATCTGGACCAACCGGATTTCTTGAATCTGGTCTTCGCAGCGGAAACCGATTTGTCCCCTATGGCTTTATTGGACGCCTGCCAAGGTGTGGAGAACGAATTGGGCCGCATCCGGACCATCCGTTTCGGCCCGAGGACCTTGGATGCCGACATCGTCCTTTTCGGTGATGCAGTCATCGACGAAGAGAGACTGACGGTGCCGCATCCGCGCATGCAGGAACGGACCTTCGTGCTGTTGCCGCTGCAGGAGTTGGCTCCCGATCTGGTCGTACCGAAACTGGAGAAGACCGTTGCGGAACTGGCCGCGGCGTTGCCGTCGGAAGAGTTGGCAGGCATCTGGCACTACCGCAAATAAGCCCCAGTTCGGAAAACGTGTCATTGCTCAAAAAGGGCGAAAGAAAATTTCTCCCGGAATAAGCTTGACTATCCGGCCGGGACAGGGTATACTTTAAAAGTTGAGAAATTAAGCAGAGGCGCCCGCTTCTCGCCTAAGTAGACGAATCAGTCCTTGGGTTAGATATGTACAAGTAACTTGTTTTAAACAAGTCTGGTCGGCGGGTTATTATAATCCGCCGATTTTTTCTGCGTCCTTTCTCTCAAATATCATGGAGGTGAACGACCATAGCAAAAGATATGATGGTTAACGACGGCATCCGTGCCCGCGAACTACGTATTATCGGTAGTGACGGCGAGCAACTAGGAGTCAAATCGAAAAGTGATGCATTGCAGATTGCAGAAGCAGCAAATTTAGATTTAGTTTTGGTATCGCCAAATGCAAACCCGCCCGTTGCCCGTATTATGGATTACGGTAAGTTCCGTTTCGATCAACAAAAACGTGAACGTGAAGCCCGTAAAAACCAAAAAGTGGTAAGCATCAAAGAAGTCCGTTTAAGTCCTTCCATTGACGAGAATGATTTTCAAACTAAATTGCGTAACGCTCGTAAGTTTTTAGAAAAAGGCGACAAAGTAAAAGCATCGATCCGTTTCAAAGGACGTGCGATTACACATAAAGAGATCGGACAAAGAGTCCTTGATCGTCTTTCGTCTGAACTTACCGATGTGTCCACAATTGAATCTCATCCTAAGATGGATGGCAGAAGCATGTTCTTGATGTTAGCCCCGAAATCAACAGAGAAATAATTTTTAATTTAATTTAGGAGGAAAGACAAATGCCAAAACAAAAAACTCACCGTGGTTCCGCAAAACGTTTTAAAAGAACTGGTAACGGCGGACTAAAACGCTGGAGCGCTTTTACAAGCCATAGATTCCATGGGAAAACAAAGAAACAAAGACGTCAATTGCGTCAAGCTTCAATGGTTAGCCCATCTGATATGAAACGTATCAGCCAACAATTGTCACAAATGAGATAATTTCAATTAAACCAAATTAACTAAAAATACGAAGATAGAACCTAGCGTTCTAATAAGGAGGAAATCACTATGCCACGTGTTAAAGGTGGGACAGTAACCCGTAAACGCCGTAAAAAGATTATTAAATTATCTAAAGGTTATTACGGTTCAAAACATACATTATTCAAAACAGCTAAAGAACAAGTAATGAAATCTTATACTTATGCTTACAGAGACCGTCGTCAAAAGAAACGTGACTTCCGTAGATTATGGGTCACTCGTATCAACGCGGCTGCTCGCATGAACGGCTTAAGCTACAGCACATTAATCCACGGATTAAAACTTGCTGGTATCGAAATGAACCGCAAAATGTTGGCTGACTTAGCAGTTACAGATGCTGCAGCTTTCACAGCGATCGCTGACCAAGCTAAAGACGCTTTAAACAAATAATTTTATGATCGCCGTTTCTTCAGTCCTGGACTGGGAGATGGCGATTTTTTTGATAACTAAGAAGCGGGGGATTTTTGTGGAAGAAAAAGAATTACAGATGCTGATCGATTTGACGGATGCGCGCGGCGTTCCCGGCAACGAAGGAGAAGTGCGTGATGTTTTCAAACGCTATGCCGAACCGTTTGCCGAGGCATTCGTGCAGGATGGATTAGGCGGTGTTTTTGCGAAGCATACGGGCGATGCCGAAGGGCCGGTCGTCTTGCTGGCCGGCCATCTGGACGAGGTGGGCTTCATGGTGACGTCTGTCACGGATAAAGGCTTCGTCAAGTTCCAGACGCTTGGCGGCTGGTGGGGGCAGGTTATGCTGGCGCAGCAAGTCGAAATAACCAGTTCCAAAGGCGAGCGATTCCATGGCGTCATCGGCTGCAAACCGCCGCATGTACTGACTGCCGAAGCGCGCAAAAAACCGTATGAGGTCAAAGACATGTTCATTGACATAGGCGCCTCTTCAAAAGAGCAGGTTCGGGAATGGGGCATCCGTCCCGGCGATATGATCACGCCGTATATTGCCTTCAAACGCCTGAACGGTTCAAAATTCATGTTGGCGAAAGCGTGGGACAATCGGATCGGGACCGCAGTTGCCATCAAAGTACTGGAAAAGTCTGGCACAAGATGGGCATCCGAACGTGCTCTTTGCGGGAGCAAACGTGCAGGAAGAGGTCGGCCTGCGCGGCGCCAAAACGGCGACGCACATGATCCGTCCGGACATCGCCTTCGCATTGGATACTGGTACGGCCGGTGACACACCGGGCATGACGCCCCAGGAAGCCGATTCCGAACTGGGCAAAGGGCCGCAGTTGCTGATTTTTGATGCATCGATGATACCGCATCGCGGATTGCGCGATTTTATTGTCGTGGTTGCGGAGGAATGCAAAATTCCTTTCCAATACACAGTCATCACGGGAGGCGGGACCGATGCCGGTTCACAGCACCAAAGCCTGGACGGCATCCCGTCCTTCGCAATCACTGTTCCTGTACGCTATCTGCATTCCCATACTTCCGTCATTCATGAAGATGATTATCTGAACGCAGTGAAACTGGTGACTGAAGTTGTGAAACGTTTGGATAACGCGGCCCTCGCAAAAATTAGAGCCAACGTCTGATTCAATCGTGATTCTGCTCAACGCATCAATAAAACAACTGTTTTTCATAGAATGACAACCGGATGACCAATCTCGTCGTGATTGGTCATCCGGTAGTTTGCTTTCTTCGGAGGAGAATTTTTCGGGATTGCCATCGCTTCCGTTCCATCGGCCTAGCGGCCATCTGTCGAAAAGTATCCACATATTTTTATGAAAAAGTAGAGTAATATAGAAGAAAAGGTTATTTTGCAAGAGGAGGTGACAAGGTTGGAACGAGTGAACAGGAGAATTGCCATCATCGGCGGCGGGCTGAGAGGGTTGACAGCCGCTTATGAAATCGATAAGGCTATCAGGGACAAGCAGCTTCCCTTCGAATACATGATCATTGAAGAGCGAGCGCATGTCGGCGGAATGATCAGGACAGTCGCAGTTGATGGTTTTGCTGTCGATACGGGCGCCTCATCCTTTGACTTAAGACGCGCTGATGTCAGGGGCTTTCTGGGAGAATTAGGTTTATCTGATGACATCCAATTCAACATAGGCGGTAATATGACGCTGTTTGACGGAAATGAATTTGTTGGATCCATCATTCCTACTTACCATGGGTTGCCGCTCTTTTTAAATGACATCTGGCATGAAGAGGCATTATCTTTTGGTTCAAAACTAAAATCGATACTGAACGGGATGTTTTTCAGCAAAAGCATCCATGAGGATTCCAAATATTCCACGGATAAATTCTTGGAATTTCGACTGGGCCGTGAATTTGTGGACTATATTGCCGAGCCTTATTTCCCGGAAAATATATATGGGTCCATGGAATTGATACCAGTCAAGCAATACGATAAGAACTTGGTTACTCTATATGCCAAGACCGGCCATAAGGAAAAACCGGAGGCTGTCATCAAACATTATGCAGACGGTCCGGGAAAAGAATATACGTTGAAAAAAGGTATGTCGACGCTGGTGGATGCATTGGGCCGGAAAGTGGACGGGCATATCTATTTGAATCAAAAGGTCACGAGAATGGAAGTTCGAGGACAAGGGAATATCATATTGGAATTGAACGGCCATGAATCCATCCGGATGGGCAGCGTTATCGTCGCCACCAACGCGCAGGATACCCACAAATATATGCAGCGTGCCCTTACAGATATACCTTTTCCGGAACCTATCAGCACAAGCATGGGGACGGTATTATTTCAATTGGATAAAAAATCCATCGGAAAATTGCCGGTCGGTAGCGGCTTTGTCATCCCCCGAAAAAGCGCCTACCATATTACGAAGGCAACCATTTTGAACAAAAAATGGTTGGACTTTGAGGAAGCGCCAAAGCTCTATTTGCTGGTTGAATTTGGCCGCAGGCAAGAAGAGACGCTCGTAAAATTGACGGATAAAATCATCATCGATATCCTAAAAAGAGAATTGAAAGAAATACTGGAGCTGACGTCCGAACCGCATTCTTCCAAAGTCTATCGTTGGAGCAATGCCATACCACATTTCAGTCTGCAACAGCGCAGAGACATGATAGCAGACGGCTACAGCATGGAACAACGGTACGCCGAAAAAGGGATTTTTCTGGGCGGAAATGGCTTGAAAGGGTACGATATGTCTAATGCCATCGCTGAAGGAAAACAGTTGGCAGCCGATGCGATCCAGTATATGCTGGACACGGAAAAAAATAATCCTTCCGCATAGCAAAAAGTGCGCGCGGATGGTATAGTACAACGGTTTTATCTGTGTTGGTTTCGCAAACAGATAGAACTGTTTTTTGTACCTGGATATATCGTTCTATTTTGATTGGATAAGTGCTATAATGAAAAAAGTGAAACTGTGAAAATCTGTTCCTAAAAATATGTGTGAACTGTATTATTTTAAATTTTATGGGACCTGTTTATTTCGAGCGTGCAAACAGATTGCTAATGTCCGGATAATCCTGTATCTTCTATATATATTGAATAATGCTGGAGGGGAAAAAATGGAACTGACTATTTTGGGTTACATGGGTGGTTATCCGACGAAAGATGTCGGGACAACATCCTACTTGTTGACTTCCGGGGAATACAGACTTTTGATTGATGCAGGAAGTAATGCGCTGCTCACTTTGGAGCACCACTTGGATCCCTTGGATTTGGATGCGGTGATTCTGACGCATTATCATGCCGACCACATCGCCGATCTGGGAGTCCTGCAGTACACCTTTCAACTGAAAGAAGCCGCTGAAGGGAAAAAGAAGAAGATTTTGCCTATCTATGGACATACGGAATCTGACTTCTTCAAGCTGTTGGATATGCCGAATGTCAGTGAAGGGATCGCCTATCAAGGCGAAGAGACGTTGGAGTTGGGTCCATTTCTTATCCGATTCATGAAAACAATTCATCCGGTCCCGTGTTACGCGATGCGCTTCGAAGAAATAACCACCGGGAAAGTGTTTGTCTTTGGGGCTGACTCGGCCGATCTGCCGGCATTCGTTCCCTTTGTGAAAGAAGCGGATCTATTTTTGGCGGATACGAATCTGTTCAACGGAAATGAAGGGCATCCTGCTCATATGACAGCGGGTGAAGTCGGGAGCATCGCAGCGGCAGGGGAAGTAAAGAGCCTTGTGTTGACGCACCTACCGCAAAAAGGCGATTTGAATGTGCTGTTGGAGCAGGCGAGAGCGGCCGCGCCATCGGTTGACGTCAGCCTTGCAGCCAAGCATCGCATCATTACAATTTGATTTCACTTAAAAACTGCAGTTAGAATGGGAGAGAAAAGCATGTACTTTGTAGATAATCAAAATCAGTTAGATCCCAGCGTAAATATCGCATTGGAAACATTCCTGTTGAAGGAAAAAATTTTGGATGAACCGATCCTGTTGTTCTACATCAATGAACCGTCCATCATCATCGGTCGGAACCAAAATACTATCGAAGAGATCAATTCGGAATATGTTGAAGAGCAGGGCATCCATATCGTCCGCAGAATGTCCGGCGGTGGAGCTGTCTATCACGATCTAGGCAACTTCTCATTCTGTTTCATCACCAAGGATGATGGGGACTCCTTCCGGGATTTCGGAAAATTCACACAACCGGTCATCGCATTCCTGCATAGTGTCGGTGTGAAGGATGCCGAACTGAAGGGCCGCAACGACTTGGTCATCGGCGAAAAGAAATTCTCGGGGAACGCGATGTATGCGACGAACGGCAGGATGACTGCCCATGGCACCATCTTATTCGATTCTGATTTGGATGCGGTAAGCAACGCCTTAAAACCCAGAAAAGATAAGATCGAATCAAAAGGGATAAAATCGGTCCGCAGCCGTGTAACCAATATCAAACCTTTCGTGGATGAACCCTACAAAAACCTGACGACGGAAGAATTCCGCGACTTGATGCTGCTCTACATCTTCGACGTGGACAGCCGTGAAAAAGTGAAAGAATACCATTTGACGGAAGAAGACTGGAAACGCGTCTACGAAATCCGTGAAGAATACTTCGGCAACTGGGATTGGAACTACGGCAAATCGCCTAAGTTCGAAATCGAAAAGCACCATCGTTTCCCGATCGGTTCAATCGATGTCCGCCTGAACGTGGAAGATGGCCATATCCAACATCTGAAAATCTATGGCGACTTCTTCGGGCTTGGCGAAATCAAAGATGTGGAGGATGCCTTTATTGGCGTGAAATACGCGAAAGAAGACATTTTAGCGAAACTCAACGAGATAGACACGAAAAAATACTTCGGCAATGTTACGCCTGAAGAATTGGTCGAAGGACTGTATTAAGAAGAGAGTGAGACAAAAAGCGTTTAGAGAGAGTGCGATTAATCGTTAGGGAACAGGAAAGAGGCTAAGACAAAATTAATGTCTTAGCCTCTTTCTTTCACTTATCTGTGCAATCCAATTGCGTTTTCCATGCGTTTCAATGTTTCCGAGGCAACGGCATTCGCTTTTTTGGCACCTTCATCCAGGATGTCATCCAACTCTTTGGAGTTCAGTAATGCATAGTAGCGATTTTGCATCGGTTCCAATTCGGCGATGATGGCATCGGCCAATTTCTCCTTGAAGTTGCCGTAGCCAGAGCCCGCAAATTCTTCGACAAGCGCAGGAATCGTTTTTCCTGTGAAAGCGGAGAAGATGGTCAACAGGTTGGAGATGCCTGGTTTATTTTCTTTGTCATACTCAATCACGCCGCTTGAATCGGTAACGGCACTCTTGATTTTTTTGCGGATGACTTTCGGTTCATCCAGTAGGGAGATGAAGCTTTTTGTATTCGTGTCCGATTTGCTCATCTTGCTTGTCGGATCTTGGATGCTCATGATGCGTCCGCCGTCTTCAGGGATCATCGGTTCAGGCATCGTTAGGATGGCTTTCCCGTTTCCGTATTTGTTGTTGAAGCGTTGCACGAAATCGCGCGTCAATTCCATATGTTGTTTTTGATCCTCTCCGACCGGAACAAATTCGGTGTTGTATAGGACAATGTCCGCTACCATCAATGGGGGATAGGTCAAAAGGCCAGCCGAAACGGTTTCTTGCTTGGCGGCTTTGTCTTTGAATTGGGTCATTCTTTCCAATTCACCAAGGTACGTATTGCATTGCACAATCCAAGCTGCCTGGGCATGGGCAGGGACTTCCGATTGGATGAAGATGGTCGATTTCTTAGGGTCGATGCCTATTGCTAAATATAAGGCTGCCAATCCGCGGGTTCTCTCCGTCAAGGTCTTAGGGTCTTGCGGGACGGTGATCGCGTGTTGATTCACGATGCAATAGGTACAATCATAATCATCTTGGCGTTGCACAAATTGTTTCATCGCACCGATATAATTACCGATAGAGGGAATACCGCTTGGTTGAACGCCGGAAAATATTTTCTTTTTCATAAAAAGCCTCCTAGGGTTGAGTACGTCGCTAATTATTATAACCCAAATACGAAATGCTTTCACGATTTTCTTCTTTTTGGAACAGGCGCAATCGGACGAACGGAATTGGAAGCGTTTTATAAATTGGGGAAATATTATATGAGAAATTATTATTAAAATAGATTCACTATAAACTGAAAAAATAACTTATTAATTGTAAACGCATAAAAACGTTGGTATAGATGTCTTTTTTTCGTTTTTACTTATTCTTCCCAAGTTTAGTTGTGTCTAAAATGTGACGGAAAATTGTATAGACAAGAAAAAAAAGGATAGCTATTCATAAAAAAATGGTTTATAATAATAATTGTAAGTGGCCAGAAAAAAACTTACAAAAAAGGAGAGATAGAGATGGTAACCTTATATACTTCCCCAAGTTGTACCTCTTGTCGTAAGGCACGTGCATGGTTAGAAGAAAACAATATACCTTATACTGAAAGAAACATATTCTCCGAACCTTTGTCACAAATCGAAATTAAAAATATCTTGAAAATGACCGAAGAAGGCACTGAGGAAATTATTTCTACTCGTTCTAAAGCATTTCAAGAATTAAATATTGACCTAGATGAGCTACCTTTAAATAACCTCTTCGCTTTAATCCAAGAGAATCCAGGATTGTTGCGTCGTCCGATCATTTTGGATGAAAAGAGATTGCAAGTAGGGTATAACGAAGACGAAATCCGTCGTTTCCTGCCGAGAGAAGTCCGTGCAATGGAATTGCAAAAAGCACAAAGATTGGCAAATTTCTAGTCGATCGACAATTGAAAAATGATATTGCTGCAAGTACACTGAAGAAATTTGGTATGCTTGCTTTTTTAGTGGAGAATTTTTTGGATTTAATAATAATTTAAGGAAGAAGTTGAAAGTTTATATGCTTTTGTCTTTACATTTTTGCGATTTGATTTACAATGGTTATAACAAAAAAGGAAGAAAAGTGGGGTGAAGCATGATGGAAATGGAAAATATTAACGAAAACACAATTCGCGTTTTGATTGAGAATTCTGATTTAGAAGAGAGAGGGATTACCTTCCTTGATTTATTGGGAAACCAAAAGCAAATTGAAAGCTTCTTTTATAGTATCTTAGAGGAAGTGGATGTTGATAATCAGTTTCATGAATCGGACGCCATTACATTCCAAGTGCTGCCTAATGGTAATGGATTAGAACTATTCATAAGCAGAGGCATGAACGGTGACGAGGATTATGAAAATGTGAATGGTTCCAGCCAATTAGAACATGTCGTTGACTATATAAAGAAACAGACGAAAAACTTCAACGAACGTGAGAAGAAGGCTTCCGACATGGATGAAGACGACATGGCTCCGGTCGAAGTGGTATTCAAATTCCAGACGTTTGATGATTTCTTGGAATTGGCGAAACGGATGTTTTTGGAAAGCGGCATCTCCAGCCTGTATTACTACGATAAACATTACTATCTGGCCGTCGTTTACTTCATCGATGAAATGACGGAAACCAACCTGGATAATGAAATTCTCAAGGCTTTGGAATTTGCGGAAGAATCCGACATCGCCACCGAAGTTCTTAGCGAATACGGGAAACTGGTCATTCAAGACAATGCATTGGAAGTTGCAAGACACTATTTCAAATAATCATACAAGGTCTGATCGCTGACGCGGTTGGATCTTTTTTTTGATTTTAAAAGGAAATACGGAAGGTGGCGAATAATATGGATGAGGGCTGAACGAAAGGGAGGGATTTGACGGTGTTGATTGCATTGGACGAGAAGGATAGGCCGCTTTATGCAGAACAAGCGCAAAAAAGGAGCCGCATGAATGCCGGCGGAACGTATTACTGTCCTTGTTGCAAGGGGCGGGTGATGTTCAAAAGCGGCGAATATATGTCGGCTCATTTTGCTCATTACCATGCTGAGAATTGCGCCGCCTTTAGCGAAGGCGAGACGGCGGCGCATCTAAAAGGGAAACGGATGCTGCTGGAAAAGTTTTGCGGGGAAGGGTTGCCGGTCGTGTTGGAAAGCTGGTTGCCCGAATTGACGCAACGACCCGATCTTTTGATAAGACCCGATTCGGGAAAACCGATTGCGATAGAATATCAATGCAGCCCCATCGCTTTTGCCGATTTGAAAGGACGAACGGAAGGCTATCGGCAAAACGGCTATCATGTTTGGTGGATATGCGGGATGGATTATCAGCCGCGCAACCTGACGCAAAAAATCTTTCAATTTCTGAACCATTCCAACGAAGGGGGCTGTTGGTTCAGCCTATTGGACAGCGAACGGGAGGAGCTGCAGCTCTGCCATAACTTAAGGATGAGCGGAACGAATCAATTAGCCTTTGACAAAGCCGTCTTTGCTTTAGGCGAATTGCCTTTTCCGGTCTGGGAGCGTCTGTTCAACAAGGGGGAATTCCCTCCCGCTCTTGATCTCAAAAAGAGCGGCAGAGCGGCAGGAGGGAAAAGGACCTATATGCAGCCGAAAGACATCAACCTGTTGCGCTATCGGACGGACCTGGAGCATAAAAAATTTCTGTTGCGGGTGTATTTGAGCCGGGATGCGCTGCATCAGTTGCCCGCTTTGCTTTTTGAATATCCCTTCCATTCGATGGCGTTCATCACGCCGGTTTATATATGGGGATATTATTTGCTGCAGGAAATGATTGCCCTAGGAGAAAATGCCAGCTTCACAAAGCAGGATGTTCTGAAATGGATCCGGCAGTGCCTTGCGTCGAAAATGATAAGGAAACGCGAATCCGTTTTTATGAGAGAGGAGAGCGGCTGGCCTTCGATTCTCCCTTTCCTGAAGCGGTTGGAGGGGGAGCAGTATCTTGCCGCTGTCGGCGAGAATGACTGGCTCTTGCTGAAGTTGCCGGAAAAGGGGAAAACCAATTCCCTTTTCCAGAATCTTCAGTAAGGAAGCATTATCGTTGAACCATTTGTATGATAATATGATAACATTGGAACATACATATAAATGGAGGCGTATCTATGACTGAGACACATCAATTATTGAAACGTAATGAAATACCTGAGGAATTCACTTGGGATTTGACGAGCATTTATGCTTCAGATGAAGAATATGAAAAGGCTTTGGACGACATTGCGGAATCGGTGCCGTTCGTCAAATTGTTGCAAGGGACAATCGGATCCAGCAGCAAGGCTCTGGTGAAAGGCATCGAAGGCGTTCTGGCGATCAACCGCATGTTGGAAAGTGCCTATGTCTACTCGCACTTGAAAAATGATCAGGACACGGCCAACAGCACCTATCAAAATCTGCATGACAAGGCCATTTCCGTCTTGACCAGTGTCAGCGAAGCGGTATCTTGGTTTGAACCGGAAATCATGGAAATTCCGGAAGATGTCCTTGCGAAATACCTTGCAGAGGATGAAGAACTGCTGCCCTATGCGCATCTGCTGGACAGCATCACCTCGTCAAGGGAACATGTTTTGTCCGCCCGGGAAGAAGAACTTTTGGCGGGTGCCAGCGAAATTTTCTCTGCGCCGAGCAAAACCTTCTCCGTTTTGAACAATGCCGATATTCAGTTCCCTAAGGTCAAGGACGATGAAGGGCAGGAAGTGAAATTATCGCACGGCCTATACGGCAAGCTGATGGAGAGCCCGAACCGAGCTGTCCGTGAAGGCGCGTTTAAGGCCCTTTATGAAACCTATGACGGGTTGAAGAACACCTTCGCCTCTACTTTATCCGCACATGTCAAAGCGCATAATTATAATGCGAAGGTCCATAACTATGCTTCCGCACGCGCGGCTGCCTTGGCAAATAACCATATTCCGGAAGCTGTTTATGATACTTTGCTGGAGGTCGTAAATAAAAACCTTCCGCTGTTGCATCGCTACGTTGGGTTGCGCAAAGAGCTGCTGGGAGTGGATGAACTGCATATGTACGATATGTATACTCCGCTTACCGGCGAGGCGCCCATAAAATACGGCATCGAAGCCGCAAAAGAAGAAACGCTGAAGGGGCTGCAACCGCTCGGGGAGGATTATCTGAACATCTTGAAAGAGGCGTTCGGCAATCGTTGGATAGATTGGAAAGAGAACGAGGGGAAACGCAGCGGTGCCTATTCTTCAGGCGCATACGACACCAATCCGTACATTCTGATGAACTGGCAAGATTCCTTGAATGAGCTTTACACGCTGGTCCATGAATTGGGTCACAGCGTCCACAGTTATTTGACAAGAAAAAATCAACCGTTTGTTTATGGAGATTATTCCATTTTCTTGGCCGAAATCGCTTCGACGACAAACGAGAATATTTTGACTGACCATCTGTTGAAGACGCAGACAGATCCAAATGTCAGAATCTACGTATTGAACCATTATTTGGACGGATTTAAAGGGACTATTTTCCGTCAAACGCAATTCGCTGAATTTGAGCATTATGTCCATCAACAAGCGCAAGCGGGTGTGCCGTTGACGCAGGATTTCATGACAAACTATTACGGCGATTTGAATGCCAAGTATTATGGCCCCGAGGTGACAAAAGATCCGGAAATCGCAATCGAATGGACGCGCATTCCGCATTTCTACTACAACTACTATGTCTACCAATACGCGACCGGTTTCTCGGCAGCGACGGCGCTGGCCAAGAAAATTGTCGATGGGGAAGAAGGGGCATTGGATCGTTACTTGTCTTACTTAAAATCCGGGAACAGCGCTTATCCGATCGACGTGATCAAAAAAGCGGGCGTCGATATGACGCAATCGGCTTACATCGAGGATGCCATGAAGGTATTCGAAGAACGCTTGAACGAATTGGAACAGCTGATAGCCGAATCCAAAAAATAAGAGGGTAGAAGTGCGATTCCTCCCCCACCTACAGAGGTGAAGGATGAATCGCGCTAAAATGTAAATAAGGGTTCGGCACCTAAATCATTTCCGATGATTGTGCCGAACCCTTATTTATTTGTATGTACCGCATCATTTATTAGTGATCCGGATATAGCCTCTGCCGATGGTGGTTATGTTTAAATCATGCAATAATTCAGCCTTTTTCTCGGCATTTGACGAGGGTTCAAGGATGATCTCAGTCAGCACATCCGCTGTAATGTTGTCCTCCAATAAAAGGCCGTATTGATAGTTTGAATTATCGAAGATCACCAGCGAAGGATTCTTCGTTATGTGCATCTCCTGGGCGGTATGTTGGTCTGCTTCATAGCTGCTTTTGACGAAAGACGATGCTTTGTCTTCAAAAAACATATCGACGTCCAGTTTGGCCTTAGCTGCGACTTCTGCAAGCAATTCCTTGGAGTAGAGCGCTGTTCCGTGTGCCAACGCTTTTTGCAAATAGAGCAGGAAGTTGCGGCCTTTCTTTTTGCCTTGCATCAAGGCGGCTTTGTAAGCAAGGGAAGCATCGTAGATGGAACTGTATATTTGATTCCTCAGATTTAAGTCTTTTTCCGGCAAATTCAAGCGCTTCATATATTGGTTCACTGTATTGAAGTTATGGAAAGTAATGAAATGAAAATGTACTTTTTGTCCCTCCAACGAATGGATAAACTTCAATACTTCTTGTTCCGTGCGATAACATTTGAATCCGATCGGGTTCACGAATAAATAGAGCTCAAAAATTTTTTGAGGAGAAGAGAGAGAATCTGCTGAATTCTGTTGTTGCCTATACATTATATCCCTTCCTCTTTCTTATTTTCTTCCTATTAAGTGTATCAAATTATTTTAAAAACGAGTAGCAAAACGGCTTTTAACGAA
This sequence comes from uncultured Carnobacteriaceae bacterium, assembly GCA_963730595.1. GTDB lineage: Bacteria > Bacillota > Bacilli > Lactobacillales > Aerococcaceae > Trichococcus. Next base: position 410,197 of record CAVSSJ010000012.1, on the reverse strand, counting down.
CGCTACCGTGAACCGTTTGCATCGGTGCGCGCAGTGTTCCGTTTGCTGCGCCATGAAAAGGCCGGGAAATCGCCGCATTGCAATCACTTTGCCGTCGTTATGCCAGTAATTTCTTTGTCATGGAGTATTTTACGGAACAAACCCGTTTTTTGCAAATAAATCGACTATTTCCTCAATAAAAGACAAAGAGAGTGAGACAAAAAGCGTTCAGACCCGAATCACTGGAGCGGATAAGCGGAGGATGGTCACGGACCATCTGAGCATTATTCGTGAAGTGACGTCGGGTCTGCTTTTTGGAACACGTTTACGATTAATTGTTAGGAAAGAGGCTAGGACTTGTCCCAGCCTCTTTCAATTAAATATTTTAGCGATCAGTTTGGGTAAGCCAACATACGCTCGATTTTTTGTTTCGCTTTTCTGCCTTTGATGCCGTTCTTTTGCAGGAACTCCTGGAATGCGATGTAGCCCTGCTCCAGCGATTCGGATTCGAATTCCAATTCGTAATCCATTTGATCTTGGTAGTAGCTTTTATCAAGGAAGTAGGTTCCATTGTCCCCGGGAAACTCGTAACGGAGGGTAGAAAGGTGGCCGATGACATCCAAATCCGCAACGCGAATGCCATACTCTTTGAGTTTCTCTGCGACATTTCCGCTTTCCTTCAATTTATGCGCCTCCGCAAGTGCAGTGGCTTCTTCCAGAGTCAATTCATCCGTCGTTTCCAATTTCTCATTTTCTTGGATGGGGGTTTTTAGCGTAATCTCACCCTTATCTTTGTAGATGCGGATGCGCAAGCCGCTGTTCAATGCTTTTAGTTTCATATCATGCGTATCATAGTAAATGTTTGTCTGTTTGATAGGTTCTTTCTCGTCCAGTTGAAAGGCAATAATCAATGCTTCATATTCTTCTTTTGTCAGTAAGTTTTTGAATTCTTTCTCAATTTGTTGGCCCATATCAATTACTTCCTTTCTTTTTGAGGGAGGATTTACCCAATGCCGAACGCGGCCGATGAATCGCGTGACCGCTTTTTGCCCCTCGCCTGATCAAAATACACTTAATTCGTACTGTCTATCCACATTGTAACATAAGTTGAAAAAATTTCGTTCTTTGGTCTTGGCTTTCGAGGGGGAAAGTGAATTTGAATGAAAAACGAATTCTGATATTTTGGTCGGGATTAGTTTGGAAAAGTATTCAGGTGTGCTAAAATGAAGGAGCATACAATAATGATAGGGTGTCGTTCTATGGAAAATAATATTGTGGAAAACTGGGATTCATTTTTGGCGCCGTACGAGCAAGCGGTAGAGGAATTGAAGGTTAAGTTAAAAGGAATTCGCAAGGAATATCGCGATCTGAATTCTCACGCGCCCATCGAGTTCATCACTGGGCGAGTGAAGACAAGGGAAAGCATATTGGAAAAAGCGGAAGTGCGTGATATCGATTTGACTCGTCTGGAAGAAGATGTCCAGGATATCGCAGGATTACGGATCATGTGTCAGTTTGTGGAAGATATCCACGAGGTTGTGAAATTGCTGCGGGCAAGGAACGATTTTGAAATCATCATCGAACGTGACTATATCACCAACAAGAAGGAGAGCGGCTACCGTTCTTATCACATGGTGATTGAATATCCGGTCCAACGCATATTTGAAGAAAAAAAAATATTGGTTGAAATACAGATCCGGACACTGGCCATGAATTTCTGGGCAACAATCGAGCATTCGTTGAACTATAAATACCGTGGTGAATATCCTGAAGAACTGCATAACAGGTTGATCCGTGCAGCTGAAGCCGCATTCCGACTGGATGAGGAAATGTCTGAAATACGGGAAGAGATAAAAGATGCCCAGCATTACTTTACGGGCAAAAAGGAAGATGGAAGATAATGTTCTCTTAGGGGGTTTGAAATGAAGATTGCACTGGTAAACAACCAAACGCCAGAGACGTTGTCGGTCGCAGCGAAATTTAAAGAAATGTGCCTCAAAGAAGATATAGAAATAGTGGCGGACGCCCCTGATTTAGTGGTCTCGATCGGCGGGGATGGCACGCTTCTGTCAGCTTTTCATAAATACCAGAAACAGTTGCATCATGTCCGCTTTGTAGGCATCCACACCGGGCATCTCGGCTTCTATACCGATTGGCGGACATATGAGCTGCCCGAGCTGATCGAGAGCCTGAAGAAAGACAAGGGCGAGAGCGTCAGCTATCCTTTGCTGGAAGTCCGTGTAAAATATGTGGATGAAGAGACCGAGACGTGTTATATCGCCTTGAATGAAGCAAGCCTAAAGAAAATCGACGGCACGATGGTGTGTGACATTTACGTCAAAGAAGACCTCTTCGAGACGTTTCGGGGAGACGGCATCTGCGTTTCTACGCCGACCGGTTCCACCGGCTTCAGCAAATCCCTTGGTGGAGCGGTTATTCACCCGCGTACGGAGGCCATTCAGCTCACCGAAATGGCATCGGTGAACAACCGGATCTATCGCACCTTGAGTTCACCCATGATTATCGCAAAAGATGAATGGATTGTCGTCTATCCTGATCGGACGGATAGATTGATTTTATCTGTCGATCATCTGACTTTCCCGGAGCGGGCAATCGAGAAGATTGTCTATCGGATTGCGAAAGAGCGGGTTCATTTTGCAAGATACAGACATACTCATTTTTGGAACCGTGTGGAGGATGCTTTTATTGGTATGAAGAACCAGGAAAGACATAATCGTAAAGATGGGGAATGGTGATCGGATGACAAAAAAATGGTTGTTGGCGACTAGCCTAAAGGAAAAGCATTTAGAGCAATTACAAAATATGTATGCAGATTATGAAATGTTATGCAGCCAGGAGAATGCAGAGGCGCTTGCGAAAGTGGAATGGGTTGTCGGCTGGAACAAAGAGCTGACGGAACAATTGGAGGCAGGGCGTTTACCTGCCCTGAAATGGGTGCAGGTCATCTCTGCGGGCATCAATAATTATCCGTTGCAGTCATTTAAAGAAAAAGGCATCTATTTGACGAATGGCAGCGGCATGCACAGCGAAGCCATCTCTGAATATGTCATCGGCGTGCTGTTGACCCATATGCGCGGTTTGCGGACCGCTATTCTGAACCAACAGAAGCAGAAATGGGAACAAATGACGGATCTGCATGAATTAAAGGGCAAAACGATGCTGATCGTCGGTTCCGGCCATATCGGCAAGCGCTTGGCGCAATTGGCGAAGGCCTTCGGAATGACCGTCATCGGCGTGAACCGAAGCGGCAATGCAGTAGCGGAAATGGACAGGACCGTAAAAATGGAGGATATCCAAACGGTTATCGGCGATGCGGATGTAGTCGTAGACATTTTGCCGCAGACGGATCTGACGGAAGATGTCTTTGATGCTGTTTTATTCGGAGGCATGAAAAAAGGCGTCCTCTTCGTCAATGTCGGCAGAGGTACCACCGTTGACAACGAAAGCTTGTTGGGGGCTTTGGAAGACGGCACTGTCGCTTTTGCGGCTTTGGATGTTTTTGATGCAGAACCGTTGGCTGAAGACAGTCCGTTGTGGAGGCATCCGAATATCTTGATTACACCGCATTTTTCAGGGGTGGTGGAACATTTCAAGGATAGCCTCTTTGAGATTGTGCAAGAAAATGCCGAAAGTTTCCTCCTGCAGGGGAAACCATCGCGTAATGTCATCGATTTCGAAAAAAACTATTGATTATATGGAGGCTGCCACAATGGATTCCTGTTGTGCAGTCTTTTTTTTCGGGTTTGTCGCTGTTTCCTGCTTTTTTCTGCGGTCGTGAGTTGTGGAATGTCGCGGTTTTGGTTAGAATAGGATTGTATGTTCAAGTCTGAAACGAAATTATATAAGATAGCATTGCCAAGTTTTGTTGATGAGATTTTTTAAGAGATTAGGAGAAAAACAAGTGATTTTTAGCTGGATTTATGAGAGTGATGAGACGATACAAATAAAAAGCTTCCTGCGTTCTAAAGGGGTATCAAAAAGTTTGCTGGCCATCGTCAAATTTAATGGCGGCAAAATCTGGCTGAACGGGAAAGAAAGAACGGTCTTGGCCACCTTGGAGCGGGGGGATAAAGTGACAATCTTAATACCCGATGAAGGGGAACATGAGACGACCGTCGGAGTGGATATCCCGTTGGATATCTTGTTTGAGGACGATCACTTTTTGATTGTCAATAAGCCCAGCGGAGCGGCTTCCATCCCTTCGAAGGTCCATCCGCGACTGTCGATGGCAAACAGGGTGAAGGGTTATTATCAGAAACAAGGGTATGTGAATCAGGTTATTCACATCGTTACGCGTTTGGACCGTGATACCACAGGCGTCATGCTGTTTGCGAAACACGGTTATGCCCACGCGTTGATGGATACGTTGCTGCGCAACAAAGAGATCGATAAAATCTATCGGGCCATCCTTTCCCGACCGCTGCTGACTGAAGAGCATGGCTTCATCGATGCGCCGATAGGGCGAACGGAAGACTCGATCATGACGCGGATGGTGCGGGAAGATGGCAAGCAAGCTTTGACCGAATATTGGCTGGATAAAACCTATACGGAAGGCCAGACTGTGAAAATAAAGCTTCACACGGGCAGAACCCATCAAATCCGGGTGCACTTCACTTCCGTCGGGGCGCCATTGCTGGGGGATGATCTATATGGGGGGGCAGGCTGATCCGGATATTCTGCGGCAAGCATTGCACTGTGAGTCGTTGGCGTTTACCCATCCGATAACGGGGGAACCGCTTAGAATAGCGGCCCCGCTGCCGGAGGATTTCATCAAATGGGAAACGAGGCAGAAAAACGAGGAGGGCTAATCCGTGTTAGAACCACAATATGAATTTGAACTTGAAGAAGAGCTCGAGAAGATCAAGCTTACCCTTCATGAAGAAGATATGGGGAAATTCCGAGAAGAATTTTTGTCTTATCATTTGTACGATCAAGCCCAAATCTACCTCGCATTGATGCCGGAGGAACGCATCACGATGTACAACTATTTATCCGCGTTGGAAATGTCGGATATGTTTGAAATAATCGAAGAAGACGCCGAGTCTGTTGAAGCCTATTTGCTGGAAATGAATAATCAATATGCAGCCGATATGCTGGCGGATATGTATGCCGATAATGCGGTGGATATGCTGAAACAATTGAAGGATGACCGGGTTCGCCTGTATTTGCGGTTGATGCCCATCGAGGCTGCAAAGGGCATCCGTGCTTTGCTGAACTATGAGGACGAAACCGCCGGGGCCATCATGACGCCGGAATTTGTTTCGATTGTGGCGAATCAGACTGTCCGTTCTGCGATGGCAATTCTGAAGAGCAAGGCCCCCGATGCGGAAACCATCTACTACATTTATGTAGTAAACGTAAATGGTGCTTTGGTGGGGGTTTTGTCCTTACGGGATCTGATCGTAAACGATGAGGACAAAATGATAGCCGACATCATGAGCGAACGCGTCGTCTCCGTCGATGTGAACGAGAATCAGGAAGAAGTCGCCCATAAATTCCGGGACTATGACTTCTTGGCTTTGCCGGTCACCGATGAAAACAATGTCCTTTTGGGGATCATTACCGTCGATGATATCATCGACGTCATCGATGAAGAAGCGGTCAGCGATTTCTCCGGGTTGGCCGGGGTCGACGTCGATGAACAATCGGAAAATCCGTTTGTCGCAGCATCCAAGCGGCTGCCGTGGCTCATCACCTTGTTGTTTTTGGGGATGGGCACGTCTTCCTTGATCAGCCAGTATGAAGGGTTGATTGCGGATGCATCGATTTTGTCCGTCTTCGTCACCTTGATCACCGGTACCTCGGGTAATGCCGGCACGCAATCATTGGCCGTCGCCGTCCGTAAGATCGGGCTGTCCGATAATGAGGAAAAGAACCTGATGCGGACGATTTTATCGGAGGTCGCAACAGGATTCATATCCGGTCTGGTTACCGGTGTGACGATCATTGTGGTCATCGGCGTCTGGAAACAGAACTTCATCCTGAGCGGCATCATCGGCTTTTCGATGCTGGTTGCCATAACGGTGGCTAATTTGGCCGGAAGCTTGATCCCGATTTTGATGGATAAGTTGGGGTTCGATCCTGCTGTTGCCAGCGGGCCGTTCATTTCGACTTTTAGTGATTTGACATCCGTGCTGATTTATTTTAATATCGCAAAACATTTCATCAATGTTCTGATATGAAAAAACAGGTCGGGGACAAAAGGAAATTACCTTTTGCTCCCGACCTGTTTTTTGTTTGGGGAAGTGTTCATTTTTATGCGCGAAGCGGTTGGGCCTCAATGCAATATTTTTTCCATATCATGATGCAAAATGCCCGCCTCTGCGTATTCCTCGCTGCAAACACGAAACCCTAATTTTTCATAAAACGGCATGGCGTGATTTTGGGACCCCAAAAATAATTTATGGCCGTTAAGCAGCTGGACATGTTTTTCGACTTCTTCCATCAACAATTTCCCATAATTTTTCTTGCGCGCTTCTTTGCGGATGGCGACCCGTTGAACCTTGTATTTTCCGTTTTCCATAGGATAGATGCGGGCGGTTGCGACCGGAAGCGTTCCTTCATAGCCGACCAAGTGGAGGGTCTTGCCTTCCAGTTCGTCGATTTCGATTTCCTCGGGAACATGCTGCTCGCCGACAAAAACCTCCTTACGGATGGCCAATGCATCTGCGTATGTCTTGGATTGTAAATCTTGCGTCCATTGAAACTGTAACAAAGGGCAGTCCTCGCTTTCAAAGTAATGTGTGTCGAATGAGTTGTGGATAATTGTATCTTAACCGAAAAGTGTAAAAATGTCATAATAATATTCGATTATTCTATAATTTTGAAAGGAGATTGGCTATACTTGATATATAAGTAAGAGGAGGAATCTCATGAATAACATTGTCGAAACTATTCAAAAGTTAACCAATATCCCTTCGCCGACTGGCTATACGACGGAAATCATCGATTTCATCGCAGCCGATCTGCGGGGAATAGGGATGAATCCCGAGAAGAATCATAAAGGCAGCTTGATGGTGACGGTCAAAGGCAGCGAAGATCAGCGCAGGCGGTTCGTCACCGCGCACATCGACACGCTAGGGGCAATGGTCCGCGCCGTCAAACCGGATGGCCGTCTGAAAATCGATCTGATCGGTGGTTTTACCTACCATTCCATCGATGGCGAATATTGCACAGTCCACGTGGCTTCCACCGGCGAAAAAGTGACCGGCACGATCTTGCTGCATCAGACCAGCGTCCATGTCTACAAGGATGCGCGGACAGCAGAGCGCAGTCAGGACAATATGGAAGTGCGCTTGGATGCGGAAGTCCATTCTGCAAAAGATGTAGAGGGGCTGGGTATTCGCGTGGGCGATTTCATCAGCTTTGAAACGCGTACGGAAGTTACGCCGGCCGGCTTTATCAAGTCAAGGCACTTGGATGACAAAGCAAGTGCGGCGATTCTGCTGGATTTCCTGCATAGAGTCGTGGATGAAAAAATGATTTTGCCTTATACGACCTGTTTCTTCTTTTCCAATAACGAAGAAATCGGCTATGGCGGCAATTCGAATATGCCAGAGCATACGGTCGAATATCTGGCCGTCGATATGGGCGCAATGGGGGATGACCAACAAACCGATGAATTCACCGTCTCCATCTGCGTGAAGGATGGTTCCGGCCCTTATCATTTCGGATTGCGCCAACAGCTTACGGCTTTATGTGAGCGCGATGCAATCCCGTTCAAGCTGGATATTTATCCCTATTACGGCAGCGATGCTTCAGCGGCAATGAAAGCCGGCTGGGATGTCCGCCACGGCCTGATCGGTCCTGGTATCGACGCAAGTCACGCCTACGAAAGGACCCATGAGAAATCGTTGGAGGCGTGCGCGCGTTTGGTTGAGGCATACCTGTGTTCTGAAATGATCGAAAATGAACAGGAGGCTTGATGACTACGTTGGAAAAATTAAAAAAAACGAATCTGCTCTATTGGAGTGTCTGGTTGCTTGTCGTCGCCTGTCTGATTCTGGTTTCCACTAAAATCAGCTTTATCTTCCAGCCGATCGGCACGTTTGTCTCCACCATATTCACACCGGGCATCATCGCCGGATTTTTATTCTATATTTTCACGCCTTTTATTGAAATGCTCGAAAAGAGGTTGCGGATCAAACGCGTTTGGGGAATTCTGCTTGTTTTCGTCTTTTTGATCGCTCTGGTCATTTTTTCCTTCCTTTCCATCATCCCTAACTTGATTACGCAAATAGGGGATCTGCTGGTGAATATTCCGAAGTATATCCAAGGATTGAATGGAGTGTATAAAGACTTGAGCCAACAGGATTGGGTTCAAAAATTGGATATTCCATCCCAAATGTCGCAAATGACGGGGGATATCCAAAATACAATCAGTTCGTTCCTGTCAGATCTTACGGGAAGCATTGGCTCGTTGCTTTCGGCTGTCGCCAATACGGCCTTATTGGCCGTCATCGTTCCGTTGATATTCTTTTATATGCTGAAAGATGGCCACAAATTCCCGGGGGCCGTTTCCAAGCTTATCCCGAAAGAATATAAAGAGGATGTGGTGGAGGTTCTGGGGGAAATAAACCACACAATCGCGAATTATATCAGCGGACAGGCGCTTGTCTGTGTTTTTGTCGGCACCTTCACCTTTATCGGCTACTTGTTGATAGGGATGCCTTATGCCTTCCTGCTAGGTGTTACCGCGGCCGTCACAAATATCATCCCTTATCTGGGGCCTTACATTGGTCTTGTGCCGGCTGTGTTCATCGGATTGACCATCTCGCCAATGAAGGCCTTGCTGGTCTGTGTGGTCGTGCTCATCGTACAACAGATCGATTCAAACGTCATTTCTCCGAATGTGTTGGGGAAAACGTTGGACATGCATCCGTTGACGATTGTATTCATCTTATTGGCAGCAGGTAAAATCTTAGGTGTTGTAGGGATGATTTTGGCTATACCGACCTATGCGGTGATCAAAACCGTCGTCCTGTATATCCATGATTTCCTTAAAAAACAGGAAATAAAAAGTGTTACAGACAACAAATAAAAAATAATAAGGATTCCGAGGGTTATTAGTTGCAAAACACCTTCGGAATCCTTTATCATATGGTAAGTGTTGAGAATCATTATCAGTTGATTTGTGCATTATTTATTATGAAAAGTCAGTGGGCGCGAATCAGCTTGTGTAAAATATAGTAATGTGAAAATTTAGGAGGAAATGCAATGAAAGTAATCGTAGTGGGATGTACACATGCCGGAACATCTGCAGTCAAGACCATTTTGAAGGAGAACCCAGGTATGGAGGTAACCGTATACGAAAGGAACGATAATGTTTCATTCTTATCATGCGGGATTGCACTATATGTAGGCGGGATTGTGAAAGATCCACAAGGTTTATTCTATTCGAATCCCGAAGAATTAGCATCTTTAGGCGCAAATGTGAATATGCAACACGACGTAACCAATATTGATACAGCCGCAAAAACTGTTGCTGTTAAAAATCTGGTGACTGGCGAAGAGTTTCAGGACACATACGACAAATTGGTGTTGACTACCGGTTCATGGCCCATCATCCCGCCTATCGAAGGGATCGAAAGCAAAAATGTGTTGCTGTGCAAAAACTATAACCAAGCCAAGGCAATCATCTCATGCAAAGACGACAAGAAAAAAATCGTTGTCATCGGCGGAGGCTACATCGGCATCGAGTTGGTGGAAGCATTCGCTAATGACGGCAAAGAGGTAACCTTGGTCGATGGTTTGGATCGCATCCTGAACAAATATTTGGATCCCGAATTCACGGATATCCTGGAAGACGATTTGCGCAAACATGGCGTGAAAATCCAATTGAACGAGATGGTGAAAGGCTTTAAAGAAAACGAAGCTGGCGACAGAACGACTGTCATCACTACCGGCGGAGAATACGAAGCAGAGCTTGTCATCCTATGTGTCGGCTTCAGACCCAGCACGGATTTGGTCAAAGGCCAAGTCGATATGCTTGGGAATGGCGCTATCATCGTGGACGATTACATGCAAACTAGCGTACCGGATGTGTTTGCTGCAGGGGATAGCTGTGCAGTGAACTATAACCCGAACGGGGGGCATGCATACATTCCGCTAGCTACGAATGCAGTCCGCATGGGCTTGTTGGTCGGAAAGAACATCAACGGGCCAAAAATGAAATACCGCGGAACACAATCAACTTCAGGCTTGTATTTGAACGGCTTCAACATCGGTTCAACGGGCGTGAACGACGCAAGCGCTGCAGCATTCGGTCTGGAAACGCGTTCCGTGACGATGGAAGATAACTACCGTCCAGAATTCATGCCGACAACTGAAAAAGTGTTGATGAAATTGGTTTATGAAGTTGGGACAACCCGCATCGTCGGCGGACAGATCATGTCCAAATATGATGTGACGCAATCTGCCAACACATTGTCGTTAGCGATCCAAAACAAAATGACCATCGAAGATTTGGCTTTGGTCGACTTCTTCTTCCAACCTCATTTTGACCGTCCTTGGAACTACTTGAACTTGCTTGCCCAAAAAGCGCTTGATCAAGAAGCGGAATTGGCTAAGAAATAAGTCTTCCTTACGTAAGTATATTGGGCACGCACCGGTTTTCTTTTCGGTGCGTGCCTTTTTGTGCATATGGAAGCCCTATTTGCTTGAGGATTCATAATAAAAACTTGTTTTTTTATCGATAGCATTAGATAATGGAAGGTAACAGACGGAACATTAAAGTGAAATCGTTGTTTTTATGCCAAAGGAGAAGAAAAAACATATGACCACAGACCCCAGTAATCAGACATTGTTCTGGAAACTATTACTGATTGCGGTATTGACCCTGGTGAATGCGTTCTTTGCAGCATCAGAAATTGCTTTTGTATCATTGAACAAGAACAAAGTGGCGAATCAGGCCATAAAAGGCGATGAAAAAGCCCGGAAGATTTTAAATTTATTGGACAATTCAGATGACTTTTTGGCGACGATCCAAGTTGCCATCACTTTTGCCGGATTCCTGTCCAGTGCTTCTGCGGCAAGTTCTTTTGCTGCCAAACTGGAACCGTTATTGAGCAAGATTCCCGGAGCGGAGCAAGCTTCGATTTTGATCGTAACGCTAGCCCTGTCCTATGTATCCCTTGTCTTCGGGGAGTTGTACCCGAAACAGTTAGGGATGCAACGTCCGGAAGAGGTGGCCCGAGCAGGTGCAGGCTTCATTACGTTCATGCAAAAATTCATGAAGCCGTTCGTCTGGCTGCTTTCTTTTTCGACGGGCGTCTTGGAAAAAATGACGCCGATCGACTTCACAAGCGGAAACGATATGTTCTCGCGCCAAGAAGTGCGCGAATTATTGGAACGCAGCAGCGATGAAGGTGCCATTGAGAAGACGGAGTTCAACATGTTGAAGGGGGTCCTATCGATGGACAACAAGATGGCGCGTGAAATTATGGTTCCGAGAACAGATACGTTCATGCTGGATGTCAATGAAGATGTCTCGGAAAATATCCAGGCGGCGTTGGATTCGCCCTACACCAGGATTCCGATTTATGACGATGACAAAGATAACATCATCGGCGTTTTGCATTTGAAGAATCTATTGAAGGAATCAAAAAATACGCCGATCGAGAAAATCGATTTCCGCAAAATCATGAATGAACCGCTCTTTGTACCTGAGACCATCTTGACCGATGAATTGATGTCCTATTTGAAAAAAAGCCATAATCAATTGGCTTTATTGCATGACGAATACGGCGGGCTCGTCGGAATCGTCACATTGGAGGATATTTTGGAGGAAATTGTTGGGGATATCGAGGACGAATATGACGAAAGTTATATCCTGATCGAGAAGAAGGGTGATAATGAATACGAAGTGGATGGAAGCACGCCACTTTCAAGATTCAATGATTACTTTGAGACCCATTTTGAATCCCCGGATGTGGATACCATTGCCGGTTATCTGCTGACCGAGTTGGGCGAATTCCCGGAGGCCGATACGGAAGCTTCCATAGAGGAAGAGGGTTTGCTCATCAAAACCTTGGAATTTGAAAACCGCAGATTGTTGAAAGTAAAGGTTTCCTATATCAATGAGAACAACCGCCCGCCTAAAGAGCGATTCAAAGCCGGTGAAGAGGAAGCTGATTCAGACGAATCGGAAAAAACGGAAAAGCAAGGATGAAAGAGCAGAAGCTGGAAATTCAGCGCTCTTGTTTCTTGTTTCCTAACATTTAATCGTAAACGTGTTCCAAAAGCTGACCAACCTCCTCTTATTCGCAGTGACTCGGCAACCAATCGTTTTGCTACTCTCTTTTTCTTGTTTTATCGGATATGCGGGCATTGTGTTTCTTGTGGAATGGCATGATTTCTTGTATAATGACTAAGGTTATGTCGTTGGCTAGCGTGTGCGTATCGCTCAGGCTATCTTTTTTGTGCTATTTGCTTATAAATGTTCAAATTAGAAAATTGTCTAGCTTTGCGGGCCGGCCCTTCGTGAAAAATGCCAGAGCTCTGCGAAAATTATTTTTCTGTCAGGGCTGAGCGGACCCGTTCAGCTGTTCCTATTTGCACAACGGTCATGAGACAAGTTCAGATATAGATATTGAAAAAATAAAGGGGAACAATATGAATCAAACATTAGCAGATAAAGTGAAATCAAGAAAAACATTTGCCATCATCTCTCATCCGGATGCGGGTAAAACGACGATTACAGAACAATTATTGCTTTTTGGTGGTGCCATCCGTCAGGCGGGTACCGTAAAAGGGAAGAAATCCGGGAAAATTCGCCAAATCCGACTGGATGGAAATCGAAAAACAAAGAGGGATCTCCGTAACCAGTTCTGTTATGCAGGTGGATTACGACGGCTACCAAATCAATATTTTGGATACACCGGGTCATGAGGATTTCTCGGAGGATACGTACCGTACATTGATGGCGGTGGATAGCGCGGTCATGGTCATCGACAGCGGGAAAGGGATCGAACCGCAAACAAAGAAACTGTTCAAGGTTTGCCGTATGCGCGGAATCCCAATCTTCACCTTCATCAATAAAATGGACCGTGACGGCCGTGAACCGATGGATCTGATTGCTGAATTGGAAGAGGTATTGGAAATCGATGCTTATCCGATGAACTGGCCAATGGGCATGGGGAAAAACCTGTTGGGTCTATACGACATCTACAACAACCGCGTCGAACTGACTCATCCTGAAGAAAATGGAGACAATGATTTCCTGCCGTTGAATGAAGACGGGGAAATCGAAGGCGACTACGCCATTAAACAATCGACCATATACACGCAGGCTGTAGAGGATGTGCAATTATTGAAAGAGGCCGGAAATGCATTTTCGGAAGAAGCGATTGCTGCAGGGGAATTGACGCCTGTGTTCTTCGGTTCTGCCTTGACAGGTTTCGGTGTACAGACATTTTTGGATGCTTTCGTCGATTTTGCGCCAAATCCTAGCGCGCATGTGACGGAAGCCGATGAGATAATTGAACCGACAACCGAAGAGTTCACCGGATTCATTTTCAAAATCCAAGCCAACATGAATCCTGCTCACCGCGACAGAATCGCATTCGTGCGGATCTGCTCCGGCGAATTCAAACCGGGGATGGATGTCTACATCAACCGTACCGGAAAAAAAATCAAATTGGCGCATACGACACAATTCATGGCGGATTCCCGTGAGCAAGTCGAGACAGCCGTGGCCGGAGATATCATCGGGCTATATGATACCGGTAACTTCCAGATCGGCGACACCATCTATGAAGGTAAAAAAGCGGTGCAATTTGAAGCCTTGCCTCAATTCACGCCGGAGCTTTTCATGAAAGTGACCCCGAAAAATGTCATGAAACAAAAATCCTTCCATAAAGGCGTGCAACAACTGGTGCAAGAAGGGGCAATCCAATTGTACAAGACCTACCATACAGAAGATTATATCTTGGGTGCTGTCGGTCAGTTGCAGTTTGAGGTATTCCAGTATCGCTTGTTGCATGAATATAATGCCGAAGTGGAAATGACGCCGATGGGTTCAAAAATTGCCCGTTGGATCGAACCGGAAGATCTCGATCCGAACATGTCTTCCAGCCGTAATCTTTTGTGCCGTGACCGTTTCGATAATCCGGTATTCTTATTCGAAAACCAATTTGCGCTTCGCTGGTTCGAAGACAAATACCCGAATGTGAAATTAACCGCTTTGCTATAAGGAGACATAAAAAGAAAAAACGAGGCTGTCCAAAAACCAGGATAAATAATCTGGTTCTTGGACAGCCCCGTTTTGCGTTAAAAAGAAGGTTTTTCGATTGCAATAATTTGTCAGTTATTTCAGATGAGATAATTCCACAAAATTGTGTCCAGGCATAACTTCTACATCGTCAATGGCGAGATGCAGGAGTTTTTTTAAAACAAAGTCGATTTCACTCTGCTTGACACGGCGGTTTCGATTCAAAACAATGATATCGTCGTGCTTTGAAGCACCTGTAAAGATGATTGTGGTTTGTCCCAAAGAATAAACTTTGACAAATTGAGCATCGGTGTTTGCCAATTGCTCACGTACAAGATCAGCGTGGCTATTTGTAACATCGATCAATTTCATGGACCAACACCCCTAACATATAATGCTATCTTAACATATTAATTATATAACACTTTTGATATTTATTAAAGACAAAAAAAGAAAGCGCCATTATTTTGTTGGATAGAATGGGTAAATTTATCTCGAAAAACTTTACAGTTCCGTCTAGCCTCTTCCTTAGTTCCTAGCAATTAATCGTAACCGTGTTCCAAAAAGCAGACCCGACTAGTGTAAGCTTCCGGTTCTACTTTTAGAAAAAATAAATGTTAAAAAAGAATGGAACAGCCCGTCTTGAGGCGTTCCATTCTTTTATTGTCAGGTCACGGTCTGCTGAGCGTGGAGGCTTGTTTATTCGCTATCCGGTTCCGTCGGGCTTTGTTCGACTTTACTGATGACGATGATTTGGCCATCGTCGTCTGCGTCCACAAACAGCTCCTTGATTCTAGGGTTGTCCAGATAAAACTCAGCTACTTGATCTTCGATTTGATCTTGGATCACGCGGCGCAACGGTCTGGCGCCCATGCTAGGATCATAGCCTAAATCGATCAAGCGATCTTTCGCTTTCTGCGATACGGTAACGGTGATTTCTTTGTCTTTCAATAGTGCGTTCACATCGTCCAACATCAAGGTCACAATGCTGCTCAAATTCTCTTTGGACAATTGGTTGAATTCGATGATCGCATCGAAACGGTTGATGAACTCCGGTTTGAAGTAGTCGTTCAATCGGTTCAGGATGGAATGCGTTTTGCCTTTCATGGCGGCTCCGAATCCTACACTGGCTTCCTGTACACCTGTACCGGCATTGCTGGTCATGATAATGATGGTGTCTTTGAAGCTGACCGTTCTGCCCTGCGAGTCCGTCAGACGGCCATCGTCCAGTATTTGCAGGAAGAGATGCATGACATCCGGATGTGCTTTTTCGACTTCGTCCAGGAGGACAATGCTGTAAGGATTGCGGCGAACGCGTTCGGTAAGCTGTCCGGCTTCTTCATAGCCGATGTACCCTGGAGGGGAACCGATCAATTTGGAAACGGCGTGTTTTTCCATGTATTCGCTCATGTCGAAACGGATGATGGATTCGTCTGTACCGAACATTTCGATAGCCAATTGTTTTGCCAGCTCTGTTTTCCCTACGCCTGTAGGGCCGACGAACAGGAAGGAGCCGATTGGGCGATTTTTCCGGCTGAAACCGATGCGATTTCTGCGGATTGCTTTTGAAACCTTGTCGACGGCTTCGTCCTGACCGATGACATGCTTCTTCAAATCGACATCCAAGCTCTTCAATTGAGCCTGTTCTTTTTCCAACAGCTCGCCAACCGGAATGTTTGTTTTGATTTCGATGATTTTTTGAATATCTTCTTCGGTAACGATCGGTTCGCCATCGGCTGGCGATGGATTTTCCTTCATTTTTTGCAGGTTCGTGATTTGGTCGCGGTAATAGGCTGCTTTTTCATAATCTTCGGCGTGAAGGGCGGCTTGTTTTTCTTTTTCGGACATCTCGATCCGTTCTTCGATTTGCTTAGGATCAATCGCTTTGATCGTAAGGTTTTTCTTCGAACCGGATTCATCGAGCAGGTCGATGGCTTTATCCGGCAAGAAACGGTCTTGGATATAGCGGTGGGATAATTTTACGGCTGCTTCCAAGGCTTTATCCGAGTATTTCACATGATGGTAGTCTTCGTATTTCGGACGGATGCCTTGCAGAATGATCAACGTTTGTTCCGGAGTCGGTTCATTGACGCGGACCGGTTGGAATCTTCTTTCCAAGGCAGCATCTTTTTCGATTCTGCGGTACTCATTCAAGGTTGTGGCTCCGACCAATTGGAATTCGCCGCGGGCTAGGGCAGGCTTTAAGATGTTGCCTGCATCCATGCTGCCTTCGGCGCTGCCGGCCCCGACAATTTCATGGATTTCATCGATGAAAAGGATGATGTTTTTATTGGCGCGGATTTCATCGAGCAACTGCTGCATCCGCTCTTCGAATTGGCCGCGGATACCTGTCCCTTGCACCAAGGATACGACGTCCAGACGGATGACTTCCTTTTCCAAAAGCTTTTGAGGAACGTCTCCGTCCACGATTTTTTGGGCTAAACCCTCCACGACTGCCGTTTTACCGACACCGGCTTCACCGGTCAATACAGGGTTGTTTTTCGTGCGTCTGTTCAGGATTTCGATTACGCGAGCAATTTCGCTGTCCCTGCCGATGACAGGGTCGATGGCGCCGTCGCGGGCCATTTGGGTCAAGTTGATGCCGAATTCATCCAACAGGCCGCCTTTTTTCCCGCCATTTCCGCCTTGTGCGGTTTCTGGGGCAGGCCGTCTCTGGGTGTTTTGTTCTTGGTCTTGTTGCATCTGTTTGAAAAAGGCATCCAAATTGCCAAAGGAGAAAGGATCTACTGGAGCCTGTGATCTTGGATTGAAGTTATTTCGGTTTTGCGATTGAGACAACTTGAATTCTTGATAGCAACTTTGACATAAGTCGATTTGACGTCTTTGACCATTCACGCTTGCATATAAATGGATGGACGCTTCGTTTTTTCCGCAGTTTTGACAAATCATAGCAATCTTCCTTTCTATCTTCTATTGTAGGTTTGATTATTCAGCGATTCATAAGGTAAGGCGTTCGTGAAGGCTTCTGACCTTTACTGACCTTATGAGCACATTATACATTGACCAATTTTGACTTTCAAGTAATTTGCATCATTTTTTGGGATAAATATTTAAATTCGCTTTCGGTAGATTCCGGGCGCCTTTTCTGGTTCCGGCCAAAACAACGGCGGAGGGGTGAGGGACCGATCGCTGGTGATCCAAAAAAATTTACGAACAAAAAAATCGTTTTGTTTGTAAAACGGACATAGGTGCATAAAAGCCCGGATTTTTTTGCCCTCCGCACCTCCATCCGAGTATTAAATAATAGCCTTTTCAACAAATATGACAAAAATTTGAACAAATCTGTTTAAAAACAGTTGTAGTGCAAAGGGAAACATGTTAATCTAATAAATGAAAGGGTTATTTTTTTAAACCGTTCTCCCATTTTTTCTGTTATAATGGAAACGTATCAAAAATACCTTAAAATAAATATCTCAAAAGGGGTTTATGACTATGGAAAGAAAAGAATATCACGTAATCGCAGAAACAGGAATCCACGCACGTCCCGCAACTTTATTAGTGCAAACTGCAAGCAAATTTAATTCAGATATTAACTTGGAATACAAAGGTAAATCTGTTAACTTAAAATCTATCATGGGCGTTATGTCTTTAGGCGTTGGCCAAGGCGCTGATGTTGTCATCACTGCTGAAGGTCCAGACGAAGCAGACGCAATGGCAGGCATTACTGAAACTATGGTAAAAGAAGGGTTAGCTAAATAACATGAAAAACCACTTAAAAGGAATTGCAGCAAGTGACGGTATCGCAATAGCGAAAGTATATTTATTGACTGAACCGGACCTTTCCTTTGAGAAACGTAAAGTGGTTGATTCCGAAGGCGAAATTGCTCGCCTTCTGGAAAGTTTTGAAACCGCTAAATCAGAGGTAAGAGTTATCCGAGAAAAGGCGGCAACTGCCCTTGGCGAAGAAGAAGCTCAAGTGTTTGACGCCCATTTGATGGTACTGTCCGATCCAGAAATGTTGGAAAACATCAAATCAAATATCAGAGATAATCAAGTGAATGCAGAATCCAGTTTATCTGAAGTTGCAAGCATGTTTATCGGGATGTTTGAATCCATGGAAGATAATCCATACATGCAAGAACGTGCAGCGGATATCCGCGACGTTATGGAACGTGTATTGGGTCATTTACTTGGCGTTAAAATCCCTAATCCATCCACAATTGACGAAGAAGTCATTGTTGTTGCCAAGGATTTGACACCGAGTGATACTGCACAATTGAACCGTCAATTCGTCAAAGGTTTTGTAACCGATATCGGAGGACGCACTTCGCATTCCGCGATTATGGCCCGTTCATTGGAAATCCCTGCAATCGTGGGCTCCAAAGAAATCACTCAATCCGTTAAAGATGGCGACATCGTTATTCTTGATGGGTTAGATGGCGACGTTTACATCAATCCTGATGAAAAGACATTAGCTGAATACAGACAGAAAGCAAAAGAATTCAGTGAATTGCAAGCAGAATGGCACAAAATGAAAAATTCAGAGACTGTGACAGCTGACGGCAAACATATTGAATTAGCCGCTAACATCGGGACTCCGAAAGATTTAGAGGGCGTTATTGCCAATGGTGCTGAAGGCGTAGGTCTTTACCGTACAGAGTTCTTATACATGGATTCCGCTGACTTCCCTACTGAAGATGAGCAGTTCGAAGCTTACAAAGCAGTATTGGAAGGCATGGATGGAAAACCGGTTGTCGTCAGAACAATGGATATCGGTGGGGATAAAGAATTACCATATCTCGAATTGCCGAAAGAAATGAATCCATTCTTAGGATACCGTGCAATCCGTATTTGTTTGGCAGAACCTGAAATGTTCCGTACCCAATTGCGCGCTTTATTGCGTTCATCTGTCTACGGTAAATTACGTATCATGTTCCCGATGATCTCCAATTTGAATGAATTCAGACAAGCGAAAGCTATGCTGGATGAAGAAAAAGCGAATCTTCTTGCCGACGGTGTGGAAGTTGCGGATGATATCCAAGTGGGAATCATGATTGAAATTCCTGCAGCTGCTGTTTTAGCTCACCAGTTTGCAAAAGAAGTCGATTTCTTCAGTATTGGAACGAATGATTTGATTCAATACACGATGGCGGCTGACCGCATGAATCAACAAGTATCTTATCTATACCAACCATACAATCCATCTATCTTGACATTGATCAAACATGTCATCGATTCTTCCCATGCGGAAGGCAAATGGACAGGTATGTGTGGCGAAATGGCCGGAGACCAAACCGCTGTTCCGTTATTGGTAGGATTGGGATTGGATGAATTCTCCATGAGCGCATCCAGCGTATTGAAGACGCGCAGCTTGATGAAACGCCTTGATTCGAAAGAAATGGAAGCGTTAGCTGATAAAGCGATCAATGAATGCACGACTGTAGAAGAAGTCATCGCTTTGGTTGAAGAAATGAAAGCAAAATTAGACTAATCATCTGCTTGAAAAGCCTGGACGTCGCAAGATGTCCAGGCTTTTTGTTGTTATTCGATTTCAATATCAATGCAGTTATTGTTCTTGCGCACACCTATAAACAATTTTCAGACTTTAGTTGGGTGACAAAATCCGCATAATTCTATATACTGGAAGAAATGAATGATTAATATAGAAAGTAACTGGACTTTTGAGGTGAAACCATGAAAATAGGCATATTTACAGATTCGTATTTTCCTCAAGTAAGCGGGGTTTCCACTTCCATACGCACATTGAAAGAGGAATTGGAATCACAAGGACATGAGGTTATCATTTTTACTACTACTGATCCAAAAGCCGGCAACGATGAAAAAAACATCATCAGGCTGACCAGCATCCCGCTCCTATCCTTCAAGGATCGCAGGATTGCCGTAAAGGGCATGAATAAAGCTTTAAAAGAAGCCAAGAAACAAAATATAGATATTGTGCATACCCATACGGAATTCAGTCTGGGGTTGACCGGTAAATTTGTCGGGTATATGTTGGGGATCCCGACCGTCCACACCTACCACACCATGTATGAGAAATATCTTCACTACATCGCCAAGGGGAAAGTCGTGAAACCGAAAGCTGTCAAAATAGCTTCCCGTTATTTCTGCAACCGAACGATGGGCATTATCGCACCCAGCCAACAAATGAAAGACAAACTGTCATCGTACAATATCTATAAAGAAATCCGCGTGATTCCAACCGGTGTGCAAATACCGGAAAGGATTGCGGGTATCAGGCAGAGCAAAAGGGAAGAATTGGGCATTGCTGATTCCGAGTTGGTGCTGTTGTCCCTTAGCCGGTTATCGTCCGAAAAAAATTTGGACAAGCTGGTCCATGCGTTTCCGGAAGTCTTGGAGCAGTATCCGACCGCCCGATTGGTTTTTGTGGGAGATGGGCCTTCCAGAATGGGGTTGGAGGAACTCGTATCGGAATTGGACTTGTCCGAAAAGGTTCTCTTTGTCGGTGAAGTTAAAAATGAAGCGGTCAATGCCTACTATCAAATGGCGGATATTTACATCAATGCTTCCGATTCCGAGACACAGGGATTGACCTATCTGGAATCCATCGTGAATGGTTGCCCGGTTATCGCGAAACGGAATGAATACCTATCCGGGTTGATTACCCAAGACGGGTTAGGCAATCTGTTCGACAAGGACGCAGAAATTGGCCGAACTATCACAGAATATGCCAATCTTTACAAAACGTCGGATGTCGTCACCCAACAAGAAGTATGGGACGATCTGATGAATGAAATTTCTTCAACAACATTCGGGAACCGCGTATTAAGTTATTATCGCCAAATCATTGAAAATTATTATCTGCAACCGCGCGAAGAAGTTAAGTTGAAAGTGAATCTTTTGGAAAAAATCAAACGCTAATCGATGGCCGGGGCGAGAGTCCTGGCCTTTTTTGTCGCGTGCCCGCGAAGTCGAAGACTTGGCGGTAGGGACTTGTTCGGCCAAGTCTTCGACTTCGCTGGTCCTCAGCAACCTGCCCGGTATGTCTGCGGAAATACCCATGGGTTTTTCGCAAACCTTCCAGTAATCCGAGCCCGAACGCTTTTTGTCCCGTCCTTATTTGTTCACTCTTCGCGATGGCTAAGGTATACTGTAAACAATGAATGCGAAGAAGGGATGGATAATAAGTATGATGAAAACAATCGGTTTTATTGGAACAGGTGTTATGGGGTCATCGATGATCAATCATTTGTTGCAGGCTGGCTACCCTGTCAATGTGTTCAATCGGACAAAAAACAAGGCGGATGCTGTCGTTGCGGATGGAGCAGTTTGGTATGATACCCCTGGGCAGGTGACGAAATATTCGGATGTTGTGATAACCATCGTTGGGTATCCCAAAGACGTTGAAGAAATCTATTTCGGCCACAACGGCATCTTTTCTGAGGCGGATAGCCATCATATCTTGATCGATATGACGACGAGTACTCCCAGCCTAGCGAAAAAAATCTATAATTTCGGTAAAGAAAAGGGCGTACAGACTTTGGATGCTCCGGTTTCCGGTGGGGATAAGGGAGCGAAAAACGGGACGTTGACGACGATGGTCGGCGGTGACCAAGCTGCGTTTGACGCAGCGAAGGAAATTCTGGATACTTTTTCAAATAAAGTGATGCTGCAGGGTCCGGCGGGCAGCGGGCAACACACCAAAATGGCCAATCAAATCATGGTTGCAGGAACAATGACGGGCATGACGGAATTATTGGCCTATGCAAAGGCGGCAGGGCTTGATATCGAACGGGTCATTGAGCAGGTTGGGTCCGGCAGCGCAGGCAACTGGTCGCTTTCGAATTATGCGCCGCGGATTTTAAAAGAAGATTATTCTGCCGGCTTTTTTGTGAAACACTTCATCAAAGATTTAAAAATCGCTTTGGATGAGGCAGAGAAAATGCAACTCGACTTGCCTGCGACGAAATTAGCTGCGGAACTTTATGAGAAGCTGGCCGAAAAAGGGTTTGAAAATGACGGTACACAGGCACTTATCAAGTTGTGGTGGGCAGAATAACACTTTTATATATAAAAATAAAAGTAATTGATGCGAAGCCAGTGGAAAAATGCTAGAATAAATAGAAAGCTAGTCTTGAAAGGGGAAATATCATGAAACCTTCACAACTCTCAGCGATTCTTCGTCGCCTTGAAGTAATGATGGAAGACAACGGAGAAGTTGAAATCCGTCGTTTCGAAAAAGCAGGCGTAGAACGTTGCGTCGTAAAATACAACCGTGAAACTGAAAGCTTTGAATTAGAAGAACACGACTCTAATCAAAGCTACCAATTTGATGATCTTGATTTAGTTGCTATTGAAATTTACGAATTATTGCAAGATTAATTCATTCGAACATCAAAAAAAGGCATAGGAGAAGTGAGTAAAATCATTTTCCCGTGCCTTTTTTCTTTTGATGGCAGAATAATTTCATGATTATTAAAAAAATTTAATTTTTTAGTGGAGGAATGAGGAAAGTTTGAGTATACTGGATAATAACAAAATCAAACGATGAGGTGTAATGATGGCAGACAAGATTTACGTGGGATTATTGGGATTAGGAACAATCGGGACAGGGGTGGCTCGCATCATTGAGAACCACCAAAATAAAATTACCCAAGTAGTCGGTCAAGAGGTTGTAATCAAAACCGTTCTGGATCGCGATATCGAAAAATGCCAAAACTTTTTTGGCGATAAAGTGAACTGCACTGATAATTTTGATGATATTTTGAATGACGATGATATTTCGGTTGTCGTTGAGTTGATAGGATATGTGCCAGCGGCCAAAGAATATATCTCCAAGGCGTTGGCGGCAGGGAAACATGTCGTTTCAGCCAACAAAGATCTGGTTGCGCTGCACGGCAAGGAACTGATGGGTTTAGCGAAGGAGAACAAATCCGATTTCCTGTATGAAGCGGCTGTTGCCGGCGGTGTGCCGATTCTTCGTGCCATCACGGAAAGTTTTGCTTCTGACAATATCAAAAAAGTCATGGGGATCGTGAACGGTACGACCAATTTCATGATGACCAAAATGGATAAAGAGGGTTATTCCTACGAGGAAGCTTTGGCGTTGGCTCAAGAATTGGGATTTGCGGAAAAAAATCCGACCAGCGATGTGGACGGCTTGGATGCAGCGAGAAAGATGGTCATTTTGGCGCGCCTGGCATTCGGCACGAACGACGTCACGCTTGATGATGTGACGATTGCCGGAATCCGCGATGTGTCCATCGAGGACATCAAATTAGCTAACCGTCTGGGCTACAAGATCAAATTGATCGGCACTGCTGAAAAGATCGACGACAGCGTGAATGTGGAAGTCGGACCTGTCTTTGTTCCCGAATCGCATCCGTTGGCTAGCGTCAACAATGAAATGAATGCTGTCTATGTCATAGGGGAAGCTCTTGGCGAAACCATGTTCTACGGTGCAGGAGCGGGTGAATTGCCGACCGCAACGGCAGTCGTCAGCGACGTCATGAACATTGCGAAAAATATTCTTTTGGACATCACCGGAAAGAACTTCAACGACTATGAAGTGGAAACGCTTATTGCGACGCCTGAACAAGTCGTCAATCCGGAATTCATGCGTCTGGAAGTTACGGACCGTGCCGGACAATTCTTGGAACTGGCGAAAATTTTTGCGCAAGCTGAAGTGAGCTTCGATAAGATCATCCAAGATCCGTTGGATAACGGCAAAGCCATCATCGTCATCGTTACGCATCCTATGTCGAAAGCGCAGGAAATAGAAATCCTCCAAGCCATGGAAGACAACGAAGATATGAAACTGAAGGTGCACTTCAAGGTGTTGGAAGGCTGAACAATGTCATTCGAACAGCAGCGATCGTTAAGTAAAAAATAGGTGATTATTGTTCTTTTGGAAAGGATTGATTAAGGGATGTTTGATATCCGTGTACCGGCTACTTCTGCCAATTTAGGACCAGGATTTGATTCGCTTGGCTTGGCTGTATCGTTGTATCTAACGCTGACAGTGAAGGAAGAAGCTGAAGAGTGGGAGATTCTCCATGATTTGGGCGAAGGGATTCCAACTGATAAAACAAATTTGATTATTGAGACAGCGCTGTCGCTGGCTCCAGACATGAAGCCGCGTAAAATAACGATGGTGAGTGAGGTTCCCGCTGCCAGAGGCTTGGGGAGCAGTTCGGCGGCTATCGTCGCAGGGATTGAGTTGGCGAATCAATGCGCTGATCTGCAAATGAGCATCGATGAAAAAATCCAGATTGCGACCCGCATCGAAGGGCATCCCGATAATGTTACGCCAGCCATTACCGGCGATTTCACGGTGGGAACGGTACTGGATTCCAAAGTCTATTGGATGAAGGCAAGCTTCCCGGAAACGGCCCTTGTGGTAACCATTCCCGATAAGGAGTTGCTGACGAAAGAAAGCAGATCCGTATTGCCGGCATCCCTTCCGTTCAAGGAAGCCGTCAAAGGCAGCGCCATTGCGAATATGCTTGTGGCTGCGGTGTTGTCAGGCAACATCGAACAGGCAGGGATGTTGATGGAACAGGACGTTTTCCATGAACCCTACAGAGGGACTTTGGTTCCCGAATTGGCTTCGGTCCGTAAGCTGGGCCATGAATGGGGTGCTTACGGCACCTATCTGAGCGGAGCCGGAACGACCATTTTAACCATGATCCATCCGGAAAAAGCGACGGCTTTCGTCGCAGCGGCAAAAGCCGGCATCCCGGACAGTGAAGTGAAATTATTGCAGATTGAAAAAAATGGCGTACAAGTGATCAGATAAGCGAGGAGAGCGAGGGAGAAATTCCTTGCTCTTTTTTTGCCTGCTGTTCCATTGCTCACCTTCTCCCGTAAAACATCGCGCTCTTGTATTTTTTTGTTTATGCTTTATAATGTTACTGGAATAGGGTTATAATATACAATTAGATAGTAGTGAGGCTGGGTCAAAACTTTTTGTGTGGTACAATATGCTTTTTGGTGGTGTGTCATGCAGTCTTTTAGGTTTTGGAGCGGGACTTTGGGTTTCTGTGCTCGAAGTTTGCTCGAAAAGTGACGATGTTACTTTTACCCATCCTCTTATTTTTTATGACGAGGAGACGTTATGTTAGATAAATTTAAACCTACATGGATGGTGGAGACCATCTATCACATCACTCCGGAGCAACTCGCCAAACACAACATCAAGGCCGTATTGACGGATCTGGACAATACCTTGATCGCCTGGAATAATCCTCAAGGGACAAAGGAATTGATCGATTGGATCGCATTGATGGAGAAAAATGGCATACCGGTTGTGATCATTTCCAATAATAGCGGGGATCGGATCCAAAAAATTGCCGACGATCTTCATCTGCCGTATGTTCCGAGGTCCATGAAACCTTCTCGCCGTGGATTTGTGAAAGCTTCCAAGGAACTGCAAATCCCTTTGGAACAGTGCGTTATGGTAGGGGATCAGTTGATAACGGATATATTCGGCGCAAATCGCGCGGGTGTGCGCAACGTATGGGTGCTGCCTATTATAAACTCTGATGCTTGGAATACACGCATCAACCGGTTTTTTGAAAGAAAGTTGTTGAAACGATTGTTGAAAAATGATCCAGGAATGATATGGAGGAAATCACTTGACTAAAGAAAAATTTACAGAAGATGATTATTGCATAGGCTGTGGAGCGAAGATTCAGACGGAAGAACCGGATGAACGTGGCTACACGCCAGTTGCCGCCCTGCAAAAAGGGATGGAATCAGGGCAATTATTATGCCAACGTTGTTTCCGTTTGCGTCACTACAATCAAATGGAAAAGGTATCCGTAACGGATGATGAGTTTTTGGCGATGCTGAACACCATTTCCTCAGAGGATGCTTTAGTTGTAAACGTCATTGATTTATTTGATGTTTACGGCAGCTTGATACCGGGGCTGCACCGTTTTGCAGGGAATAACCCGGTGCTTGTTGTCGGGAATAAGGTCGATGTTTTGCCGAAATCAGTGAAATTGTCTCGCGTCAGACAATGGTTGACAGAACAAGTCCAAGCGGTCGGCTTGCGTCCGGTTGACGTTGTTTTGGTCAGCGGAAAGAAAGCTACATCGATCGATCAATTATTGGAGACAATCGAAAAATACCGCAAGGGCAGAGACGTTTATGTAGTAGGGGTAACGAATGTCGGGAAATCCACCGTCATGAACCAAATCATAAAAGCTGCAACCGGCAATAATGAAGATGTCATCACGACGTCCCAATTCCCGGGCACCACTCTGGATCAGATCCGCATACCGTTGGACGATGGCCATTTCATCATCGATACACCAGGTATCATCCATCATCATCAAATGGCGCATGTTCTCAGCGAAAAGGAATTGCGTCTGGTGGCTCCACAATCAGAAATCAAACCGATTACGTATCAATTGAATCCGGAACAAACCCTGTTCTTGGGCGGCGCTTCTCGATTTGACTTCATCAGCGGCGAAAAATCGTCCTTCACTTGTTATTTTGCCAATGACATGAAGATCCACCGCACGAAACTGGAAAAGGCTGACGAATTCTATAAAAAACATTTAGGCGGGTTATTACAACCACCTTCAGCTGAAGATGTGGATAATTTCCCTCCTTTGGTCAGACACGAATTCAACGTCAAAGTCCCTATGGATATCGTCTTTTCAGGTCTGGGCTGGATCACGGTCCGTAAACCGGGTAAAGTCGCTGCATGGGTACCGAAAGGCGTAGACGCAGTGATGCGCAAACCAATCATTTAATATATAGAAGACAGAGGTGCGAAATGGAATTAAGAGGAAAACAAAAACAATATTTGAAAAAAGAAGCACATCACATGAACCCACTTTTCCAAGTAGGAAAAGGCGGCTTGAACGATGAAATGCTTTACCAAATTGGGGAAGCGTTGGAAAGAAGAGAGTTGCTGAAAATCGCTCTTTTGCAAAACACGGATGAGGAGACGGAAGACGTCGCAGCAGTCATCGAAGAAAAATTAAAAGCGACAGTCGTCCAACAAATCGGGCGTACACTCGTCTTGTTCCGTCCTTCTTCGAAAGAAAAAAATCAACGTTATTCCGTTACTGTCAACAAAATCTAAGGCTGAAAACATCTGACTATTCAATTGAGGTGAGAAAAATTGATCGCAACTTTAAATTTGATAGCACAAACAGACTACCTGGTCATAGAGGAAACCGAGACTCAAATTGAATTCACGAATCGGAAACGCATAGGCATCATCGGGGGGACTTTCAATCCCCCTCATTTGGGCCATCTCATCATGGCTCAGCAAGTGGGCGAACAGCTTGGGTTGGATAAGGTCTACTTTATGCCGGATGCTGAACCGCCGCATGTGGATGAGAAGGCATCTATCCCCGCCAAACACAGGGAAATGATGGTAAGGCAATCCATCATGGGGAATCCGTTATTCGATATCGAAACGATAGAACTTGAACGGGGCGGGAAAAGCTTTACGATCGATACGATGAAGCTGTTGGTTGCGATGCATCCTGATACGGATTACTATTTCATCATCGGCGGCGACATGGTCGCGTATTTGCCGAAATGGGAACGGATCGACGAATTGGTGCAGCTTGTGCAATTTGTTGGCGTCGCCAGACACGGCTATGCGAAAGAAAGCCTGTATCCGATCATCTGGGTGGATGCGCCTTTGGTTGACATCAGTTCCACGGAAATACGCAAAATGATCAAAACGGGGCGATCCATCCAATACTTGGTTCCGGATGATGTGGAAGAGTATATTTCGAAAGAAGGCTTGTATTTGGATGAAGACGAATGAGTTGACCTATGCCGGAACCTATACAGCCTGGAGCCGGGATGGCATCGTTTCGGAAGTGAAGCAACAGATGAAAATGTCCCGTTTCGAACACGTCCTGCGCGTGGAACAATGCGCCATCCGCTTGGCGGAAAAGTACGGCGCACCAGCAGAGGCGTGCAGTCTGGCGGCCTTGCTGCATGATTACGCCAAAGAACATGATGTAGCAGAAATGAAAGAGATCATCCTGCGTGAAGGGATGGATCCGGAACTGGCGCATTTCGGAAGCGAAATCATGCATGGGCCGGTAGGCGCCTATTATGCGGAAAAGAAATTTGGGATAACGGATGAAGAGATTTTAAACGCAATCCGCCAGCATACCATCGGCGGAATCGAGATGTCCTTGATCGGCAAAATTCTTTTTGTGGCGGACTACATTGAAGCAGGACGCACCTTCAAGGGCGTGGAAGAAGCCAGAGAATTGGCTGGGAAAAGTTTAGATGAGGCAGCATATTATAAAATAGAAAAAACAATCATCCATCTGGTGAAAAAAGAGATGCCGATCTATCCTGGCACAATCTATGTTTACAACAGCTGGATCCAAAGAAAAGCGGGGAAATAAAATGAAATTAACAAGTGAAGAATTATTGGAAATCGTAGTAAAAGCAGCAGACGACAAATTGGCGCAGGACATCCTGGCCTTGGATGTACATGGTTTGACTTCATTGGCTGACTATTTTGTTGTGATGAACGGTCGTAATGAAAAACAAGTTGCGGCTATCGTGGAATCAATCGTACAGAACGTTGCCAAAAACAAAGGCGAAGTCAAAAATGTAGAAGGAAAAGATTCCGGCAGATGGACTCTGATCGATTTGAATGACATCATCGTGCATGTCTTCAACTATGAAGAGCGCGGCTATTACAATATCGAAAAATTATGGAGCGACGCACCATTGGTTGACATCTCCGGTATGGTAAAAGAACAATGAGTTTTCAAATCTTCGCTCATTACTATGACGAAATAATGGACCAGTCTGTCTACGACAGCTGGCTTCGTTATGTGGAAAAGTATACAAATGGGGAAAAAGGATTGAATCTGATGGATCTTGCATGCGGTACAGGCAAGATAGCCGTTCAGTTGGCTAAAAAAGGCCACCACGTGACCGGCATCGATTTATCCGATGAGATGTTAGCCATTGCGTACAATCGCATGTTGGAGGAAAAGATAACCCTTACATTAGCGGTTGCCGATATGCGTGCATTGGAACCTATGGGCGATTATGACGTCATCACTTGTTTTTCCGATTCGCTCTGTTATCTCGCGAACGAGGAAGAAGTGCTGTCGGCATTTAAAGGTGTGGGCGAAAACTTGTCCGATACCGGCGTTTTCCTTTTCGACGTCCATTCCCTTTATCAAGTGAACGAAGTCTTTCCTGGCTACCAATATATTTACCAGGATGAAAAAGGTGCCTTTCTGTGGGAAAGTTTCGAAGGAGAGCTCGAGAACAGCGTCGAACATGATTTGACGTTTTTTGTGGCGACCGAAGCAAATCCCGAGCTGTTTGAGCGCTATGCCGAATACCACCGGGAAAGAACGTATCCTTTGGCTGTCTACAGAAGATTGCTGCAGGAGGCGGGATTCCGTGATGTGGCCGTGACGGCGGATTTCGGCGATGCCGAAGTTGCAGAAGAAAGCAAACGTTGGTTTTTTGCTTGTAAAAAATAGGGTTTGATATTTTAATATTTGGATGCAAGGTGAGGGGGTCCTCTTTGATGAAAGCGTGCGGTGTAATTGCGGAATATAATCCATTTCATAATGGCCATCGTTATCAATTGGCGGAAGCCAAGAAAATGACGAACAGCGATGTGATGGTTGTTGCAATGAGCGGTAATTTCGTGCAAAGGGGGGCTCCTTCTTTGCTGGATAAATGGGCGCGTGCCGAGATTGCTTTACACAACGGTGCGGACATTGTTGTGGAGATGCCGATACTGGGGAGTGTACAAGCAGCCGATCTATTTGCCAAAACAGGCATCAAACTATTGCATGCTTTGCAATGCGATGCTTTCGCATTTGGCGCTGAGGAAGGAATAGCAGCAGATTTCATTGAACGGAACCGGATTTTAAAAGAGCATGAAGCCGAAATAAATCAGGTCTTTCAATCTTACCGCAATGACGGCAGAACCTATGCGGCGCAATTGGAGTCGGCAATCGCTGAAGTGTTGCGCGGCAAAGATTCTGCTATTTCATTCTCAACTCCAAATAATCAATTAGGGTTAGCCTATGTCCGCGAAAATGAGCAGTATCCCAATCCGATGGAAACGGCGGTCGTTATCCGCAAAGGTGCAAGCCACCACGCTGCGGTTGCTGCCGTAAACGAATATGCCAGCGGTACGGCCATTCGGGAATGGGTCCTTGCGAGCGGGCCCGCGGATAAATGGGAGCTGCTGAGCAGGTGGGTCCCGGCTGAGTCGTTGCGTGCGTTGGAGCAACAACCGGCAATCGATTGGGATCAATACTGGCAAATGCTGCAGTATCAATTGACCGTGCAATCCGTTTCCGAACTGGCCGAAATCTATCAGGTAGAAGAAGGCATCGAATATCGGCTGAAAAAAATGGCGGAAGCTGCGCCGGATTTTTTGAGTTTCATGGAACACGCAAAAACGAAACGATGGACATGGGCAAGGCTGCAGCGGGTCTGCACCTATATCTTGTTGGGGATAACCAAAGAAGAGGCCGAACAGTTCCAAGACCAGCCTGGTGTCGTCCGGCTGTTGGGTTTCACGGAAAAAGGCAGAGCCTATCTGCATGCCATCAAAAAAGATACAGCCTTGCCGCTTTTGACGAAGGTGCACCAAAAGGATTCTGGCTTATTGGAAATTGAAGTCAGAAGTGATAGAATATACCGATTGGGGTCGCTCGGCAAGTTAAAGGAACAGAATTTCTCTCGCTCGCCGATCTATCTGAAGGACAATGCGTGTTTTATTGAAAACAGAAAAGTTTAAAATTTAGTAAATTTAATGCGAAATTGCAATAAGCGTTTGACTGGCAACACCCAAAGAAATATAATGTATTAGTTAAATAGAAGCCAACTCCGTTTTTACGCGGTTTAAGGCGCGAAGGAGGATAAATAAATGAGTGAAGTAGCCAACTCCGTTAGTTTCGTCCCGGTCATTGTGGGCGGAAATAGAGGCGCTTATAGCTTGGCTAGAGCTTTTTATGAGGCATATCAAGTTAAATCGAATATCATCAGCACCATGGTTGTCGGACCGATCGGGAATTCCCGAATCACCAAGCATTATATCCAACCAGAAATTGATGATTTGGATAAATTTTTTGAAACGATCCACCAAATTGGCCGGGATTATCCAAACATGAAAAAAATAATCTTTGGAAGCGATGATCGTTATGCTGAGCTGTTGGTCAGGACGAAAGATCGCTTTGATGAAGATTGGATTATTCCTTATGTGGATACAGATGTTTTCTTGCGGGCGACCAACAAGGAACATTTCTACGGCATCTGTGAGAAGGTAGGGGTCCCTTATCCAAAAACATTGGTGATGAATGAGCTTACTTTGGAGTTGCCGTTTGAATATCCCGTCATCATAAAACCGGCAAATGCCATCATGTACCAAGGCCTTCACTTTGAAGACAAAGAAAAAGTATTCATCGGACGTGACGAAGCGGATTTTAAACGCATCTATCATCTGATGCGCGACAACGGCTACACAGACAGCCTTATCCTTCAGGAGTACGTCCCTGGAGATGATACTTATCTGGGGGTTGTGACCGTCTATACTTCTCCGCGCGACAAAGAAATCAAATTGATCGCTTTCGGCCATATTTTGCTTGAGGATCATACACCATCCGCGATTGGGAACCACTTGACGATTCTGGCAAGAGAGGAACCGAAAATCGTGGAATCCGTCCGTAAGCTGATTGCGGAAACCGAGTTTTATGGATTTTCTAATTTCGATGTGAAATATGACAAACGTAAGGACGACTATGTATTCTTTGAATTGAATGGACGTCTTGGCGTCAGCAATTATTACGTGACCGCGGCAGGACACAATGTTGCGAAGTATTACGTCGATGACTACATCGCGAAGAAAAAATTAGGGACAACAATCAATAAGAACGAAGTGTTGTTCAATATGGTTCCCAAAAACTTGCTTCTGAAATTCGTCGAATCCGAAGAATTGCAAAAGAAAGTGAAACAATTATACAAATCCGGAAACGTGGTGCATCCTTTGGATCCGCCATTTGAAATGAATCCAAAAAGAAAATTTTATATTTTGGCTTCGAAATTGAATTATTACAAAAAATTCAGACAGCATCCGCCAGAAGAGTAGTCTGAATAGAAGCCAACGGGAAATGGGGGATGAAAAGTTATGAAAAAATTTTTTGGCATTCTTGGTGGGATGGGGACGTTAGCGACGACTAATTTTTTGGTCGAAATGAATAAACGTCATTTTCCTGAGAACGATCAAGATTATTTCAATTATATTTTGATCAATCATGCGGACATTCCCGATCGCACGGAATACATTCTTGATCCGACGAAGCCGAATCCGGTGGAAGCTGTTATAGAAGATGTTCATATGTTGAATCAATTGAAACCGGAATTCATCATCATGCCGTGCAATACAATCCATTATTTCTTTGATGAGATTCAAAAAGAAACGGATATTCCGATACTGAATATGATTGATCTGACCGTCGATTACATCTCTGAACACTTTGAAGGCGCCAAGAAGGTGGGCTTATTTGCCACGGAAGGAACCCATCGAAGCGGGATCTATGAAAATAAGTTGATCGAAAAAGGATATCAGGTGATTTTGCCGGACAGAGAGTTGCAAGACAAAATTAATAAAATGATTTATTATTATATTAAAGAACGCTCCAATTTATTTTTCCCTCTGTATTACGAAATTTTAGAAGATTTCCAAAGCTGCGGCGCTGATATCGTATTGTTGGGATGTACAGAAGTTTCTTTGATGAACAGTCATGACGAACAGGGGCATTATCCGATTGTGGACGCTGAAAAAGTTCTTTTGGATGAGACGATTGCATTGGCAAAACAATTAAAAGTGTAAAAAAAAATCGTCTCATTTGAGCTTGTAAAGGAAAATACATTGACAAAGGTTTTTTTCACTAGTATAATTCAATTTGTTATTTTAGGGGTGATGGAAATGAAGTGGCCATTAAAAGAATTACAAGAACATCGTGGTGAACCACACTATTTTTCTGTTATAGTTGATAGGCAAAGTTCATTGATGACAAGGAATAATGAAATCCAAGCTGTTTCACCAATTAAGGCGGAAGGTTTCTTATTATATGAAAATCATTCTGTGCTTGCCAATTTCCGAATCGATTTAACGATAACCCTGCCTTCGTCAAGGTCGTTAGAATTAGTGGAAGTACCTATGCAAATAGCAATCGAAGAACTTTACACGGAAAATGAATCACTTTTCCTTGAGCAGGACAATCCTGCGGAAGTTGTGTTACCATTAGAAGGCGATGAAGTAGATTTGATCCCCGCTATCGAGGACAACATCTTATTGAATTTGCCGCTGCAGGTTTATACAGCTGAAGAGTTAGAGTCTGATCAAATGCCGAGTGGAGCTGACTGGGAGGTCGTTTCGGAAGAGTCTTTTGAAACAAAGAGACTGGAAGAAAAGACCAATCAAATCGATCCGCGTTTAGCAGGTCTGAAGGCCCTATTAGAAGACGAAGAAAAAACAGAATGAGATTTTGACGCTGGATTTACCGAATAACAGCGATTAATACAGGGAGGTGTAAGGAAATGGCAGTACCTAAAAGAAGAACATCTAAAGCAAGAAAAGCAAAAAGACGTACTCACTTCAAATTAGAGATTCCAGGCTTGAACTCATGCCCTAACTGTGGCGAATTGAAAAAGAGCCACCACGTTTGCGCATCATGCGGTCACTATGATGGAGTAGCAGTTATCGAAAAACAAAACTAATTTTCCATGTCTTTAGTGATTTCGGCCAGCAGAATATATTCTGCTGGTTTTTTTGTGCAAAAAAATAGGTTAGAATAGAAACATACTTATTTAAAGGAGTCGTGCAAGTGCTTAGTTTCCATTATCTTGAAATCTTATTATATGTTTTTCCAATTCTTGAAACCATACTGATAAATAAATATTTTCGGCCTTATTTGCGATATAAGGACAAGATTCGTTTGTCTGTTGCGGATGTGGTTCTGCCGTTCCTTTTGGTCGGCATCCATTCGCTGAGTGTGTACAGTCTTTCTTATTCTTTGTTGCCGCATTTTTTGCTGGCCGTATGTATCGTCGGTTTGCTGCAGACGTTGTACTTTGACGCAAGCAGGAAACCTTATCTTCTCAAAAAGTTTTTGCGCGGTTTTATAAAGATCGCTTTTTCGATGGGGTTGCTGTTTTATTACCTGTTGGTGTTTTTCCGGATGTATCTCTTGCTCAGGGGATGACACCGACTTAATCTGAAAATGATGGAGGGTCTTATGAAAGTTTTATTGTATTCTGAAGGACTAAAATATATCGGGAAATCTGGCTTGGGCAGAGCGATTGAACACCAGAAAAAGGCGTTGGCGCTGGAGGGGATCGAATACACAACCGACTACCGCGACGACTTTGATCTGTTGCACATCAATACCTACTTCTGGCAATCTTACCGTCTGCTGAATAAAGTGAAAAAAGACGGGAAGCCGATTGTCTACCACGCGCATTCTACACAAGAGGATTTCCGGAACTCCTTTATTTTTTCAAATGCGTTGGCGCCGCTTTTCAATAAATGGATTCTGCATTGCTACAGCTATGGTGATGTCGTGTTGACGCCCACGCCGTATTCGAAGGGGTTATTGCAAAATGCGGGACTTGATAAACCGGTCATCCCCATTTCCAATGGGATTGATCTATCTTTCTATCTGCCGGATGAGGAAATGCGGAAAGCCTTCCGCAAGAAGTATGGCTATACCGAATATGACAAAGTGATCATGTCGGTGGGGCTCTACATCAAACGCAAAGGGATACTCGATTTCGTGGCGTTGGCAAAAGCGATGCCGGAATATCAATTCATTTGGTTCGGCTATCTGGACTTGCGTCAGGTACCCCATGAAATCCGCATAGCTGTGGAAACGCAACTGCCTAACCTCCAATTTGGCGGATACGTGACGCCGAGCGAATTGCGCAATGCTTATTGCGGAGCCGATCTGTTTTTCTTTCCGACATACGAAGAGACGGAAGGGATCGTGTTGCTTGAAGCGTTGGCCATGGGGCAAGATATTCTGGTCCGGGATATCCCTATCTACGAAAATGATTTGATTGCCGGTGTGCATGTCTACAAAGGGAAAACGAATGCCGAATTCAAACAGCAGATCAGGGGGATATTGGAAGGCGACCTGCCGTCTCTCGGTGGCGCAGGGCAGGAACAGGTAAAAGGGAAAGATCTACGGCATATCGGCAGCGAATTGCGGGACGCCTATGAGACAGCGATACGCTTGAACAAAGCGAACGATGGCAGGATTCCTTTGCCGCCTTCCTGATGGAACGACAGCTTTGGGAAAAGGCCCCACTTTTTGATGATGAGGACGCGAAAAGGCCGTTTTTCTTAATTATATGGGCTCTGTTAGCCTCCAATATCCCGATAATTGCATACGAATCAGCAGAAACAAATTGGCTTGGATGACAAATTCATCCCCAATTTGTTTTTTTTGTGAAATATTGGGGAAATTGTGGTAGAAAGTGGGGGGATGTGGTAGACTGATTTTATATTTGAAAGTGGGGGCGGGTGTCTGTATGTTGATGGGCGAGTTCAAACACAATATTGATGCAAAAGGCAGATTGATCATGCCCGCAAAATTTCGTGAAGAATTAGGCGATACCTTCATCATTACCCGCGGATTGGATGGCTGTTTATTCGGTTATCCAATGGACCAGTGGGAGACACTACAAGAAAAAATGAAGCAATTACCCCTTGCTAAAAAAGATGCCCGCGCGTTTACCAGATTCTTTTACTCTGCTGCAACTGAAGCAGAGATAGACAAACAAGGGCGCATCAACATACCGAAAAATTTATTGGATTTTGCAAAAATTGAAAAAGAATGTCGTATTGTCGGCGTGTCCGACCGTATCGAAATATGGAGCAATACGAAGTGGGAAGAATTCACTGAGGAAGCTGAAGAGAACTTCGAAGACATTGCTGAAAAAATGATTGATTTTGGATTGTAGGTGGAAAAATGGAAGAATTTGTACATTATAGTGTATTGCTTCATGAATCGCTTGATGGCCTTGCCATCAAGCCTGATGGTGTTTATGTCGATTGTACATTAGGTGGAGCTGGACACAGCAGCGTCATTTTATCAAAGTTAAATGAAAAAGGTCATCTATACGCATTTGACCAAGATCGCATAGCGATCGAGAATGCCCAAAAGGTTCTTGCTCCCTATATCGAAAAAGGGATGGTAACGCTCATCAAGGCGAATTTCCGTTATATCAAAGAGGAACTGGAAAGCCGCGGCGTCTTTGGGGTCGACGGTATCCTGTACGATTTGGGCGTGTCATCTCCGCAGTTGGATCAAGCGGAACGCGGATTCAGTTATCGTCATGATGCTCCTTTGGATATGCGCATGGACCAGGAACAAGAATTGACGGCCCAAATCATTGTGAATGAATGGCCGTACGCCGAATTGGTCAAGATCTTCTATCGCTACGGCGAAGAGAAGTTTTCCAAACAGATTGCCCGCAGAATTGAAAGCATCCGCGAAAAGGATCCCATCGAGACAACCGGCGAGTTGGTCGAAATCATCAAAGATTGCATCCCGGCCCCTGCAAGACGCAAAGGCGGACATCCGGCTAAACGGATATTCCAAGCGTTGCGCATTGCGGTGAACGATGAATTATCTGCGATCGAAGATTCCCTTGAAGCAGGCTTGGCCATGCTGAATGAAGGCGGACGGATGAGCGTCATTTCCTTCCAATCATTGGAAGACCGCATCGTGAAGATGATGTTCAAGGAAGTCAGCACAGTCGAGGACTTGCCTCCGATGTTGCCGATACTTCCCGGCGAGTATGAACCGGATTACAAACTGATCACGCGCAAGCCGATTTCGGCCAACGAGGACGAACTGAGCGAAAATTCACGTTCCTCGAGCGCCAAGTTACGCATCATCGAAAGAACAAAAAGATAGCTGTAACCATTTTTAACAGGAAGGAGAGGGAACTGTGGCGTTACCTGAATATAGGATCTCAATGGCTCAACCGGCTCTGCCGGATGACAGGACAGAACCTAAAAAAGCAAAGGCTACACCCGAGAAGGTAAAGCCATCTAAAAATAAATACAGCAAAATAGAAAAATTTGCCTTCTATCTGACAACGCTTGTCGGAGTGGTTGTCCTGTTGCTTTCCCTTGCGACACAAGTGACCCTCTCCAATCAAAACAGGGCGCTGCAGGACTTACAAAATGACAGCGTTGCGATTGATTTGGACAACCAAAACCTAGAGCAAGAGGTCCAAGAACTTTCACGCTATGACCGCATCATTGCGATCGCAAAAGAACTTGGCTTAGAAATGAATGAAGCAAACGTTAGGAATGTTACGCGATGAAAAAATATAATAGTCCCCAAAAAAACCGCAAAAATATGACTCGTTGCATGGTTGGCTTAACAGGGTTCATGTTCCTCGTATTTGTTTTTCGTTTTTCCATGATTA
This sequence comes from uncultured Carnobacteriaceae bacterium, assembly GCA_963730595.1. Taxonomy (GTDB): domain Bacteria; phylum Bacillota; class Bacilli; order Lactobacillales; family Aerococcaceae; genus Trichococcus. The sequence goes on along the minus strand of CAVSSJ010000012.1, from coordinate 372,567 downwards.
TGATCACCAAGCAGGTAAATGGAGAAAATCTAAGCGAGCATGTTAATAACTTATATACCAGAAGTAGTATCCTTGCCGCAAAAAGAGGTACCATCTATGACATAGGTGGCAATCCCATTGCCTTGGATGCTACTTCTTATTCGTTGGTTGCTGTTTTGACCGATGAATGGAGCGAAGACAAAGAGAACCCTAACCATGTAGTCGATAAGGAAAAAACCGCCGAAGTGCTGGCGAATTACATCAGCATGAGCAAGGAAGAAATATTGGCCACCCTAAGTCAAGCCGACTTAAAACAAGTCGAGTTCGGAACCGCCGGAACAAATTTGAATTATGCAACAAAGGCGCAGATTGAAGCAGAAAATCTGCCGGGGATAACCTTCGAGGAGACGCCTTCGCGTCTCTATCCGAACGGTGTCTTCGCTTCCCACCTTGTCGGTTATGCGCAAAGCACAGCCGAAGAGGATGAAGAGGCAACGAACAAAAACAAAAAGCTGCTCGGCATGATGGGTATCGAAGCCCTTTATGATGACCAATTGAACGGCACCGATGGGGAAATCACCTATCAGGAAGATTCAAACGGCTATGTAATCCCCGGGACACAGGTTGAAGAGCAGACTCCGGTTGAGGGGAGCAATCTCTATCTGACCATAGACAGCAGGCTGCAAATTTATCTGGAAAGCTTGATGACCCAAGTGTATGCAGAGGCGAACCCGGAATCGATGACAGCCATGTTGGTTGATCCGAATACGGGGGACATCTTAGCGGCTTCACAGCGCCCTACATTCAATGCCACCACAAAAGAGGGGATTGATGACAAATGGCAAAATCTCCTCGTAGAGGACACGTATGAGCCAGGATCCACCTTTAAAATACTTACCTTGGCTGCCGCCGTCAATGAAGGGGTCTTTAGTCCTTTCGCGACCTATGAGTCAGGAAGCATCGCATTGGAAGGCGGAACCATCAACGACTACAATTTGAAAGGCTGGGGAACGATCAGCTATATCGAAGGGCTTGCCCGTTCCAGCAACGTCGCTTTCGTCAAATTGGTGCAGGCCATCGGCTACGATAAATGGGAAGCGTATATGAAAGCCTTCGGCATCGGCCAATCGACCGATTCCGGATTGGAGAATGAAGCGACTGGTAATTACAGCTACACCTATCCCCTTGAAAAAGCCAACACGGCCTTCGGGCAAGGGGTTACCGTCACACCCTTCCAATTGATGCAGGCTTTCACAGCCATCGCCAATGACGGGAAGATGATGAAGTTACAGTACCTGGATAAAATCGAAAACCCGAACACGGAGAAAGTAACGGTGGTCGAGCCGGAAGAATTAGGTTCACCGATTACAAAAGAAACCGCAGATTTGGTTTTGACGTATTTAAAAGAAGTTGTATACAATGAACATGGCTCAGGCCAAAGCTATAAGATCGAGAACGCCGAGATTGCGGCGAAAACAGGTACCGCCGAAGTGGTGGATTCATCAACCGGGAAATACTATACCGGCTATAAAAATTATCTGTATTCTGTCGTCGGCTTTGCGCCTGCTGAAAACCCAAGTTACATTCTGTATTTGACGATGAAGCGACCTGCCAATCTGGAAAGTTTGGACGGAGCACATTATTTGTCGGAAATATTCAATCCTTTCATGACAAGAGCGATCCAATACGATAATTTGGATTCGGAAGTGACGGGCGACATCAATCAATCCGCTATGCCGGAAGTGACCAATCTGACGAAAGAGGAAGCACTGAACGTTTTGAAGGAAAATGGATACACGGATATCGGCGTCGTAGGCAGCGGCAGCAGGATTGTCCAACAATATCCCTATGTCGGCACGAACACGCTAAGCAATCAAAAAGTTATTTTGATGACGGAAGGTGCCATGACGATGCCGGATGTCTACGGATGGTCGAAAGACGATGTCATGAAGGTTGCAGAAATTGCAGGCGTCAGCTTCCAATTTGAAGGCGAAGGGTATGTTGTATTCCAAAGTGTGGATGTCGGATCGGCATTGAACGCTGCATCAGAAGTGAAAATCGTCCTGGAATAGGCGTAGATCGAAATGAAAATAAAATGGAAATAAACACCTGTTTAGGAGGAAAAAATATGCTTTGGACAGAAATGCTTTTACCGTTAGCCATCAGCTTTGCCATCACCATCAGTACGATGCCAATTTTTATCGGCTATTTTAAAATGAAACAATTTGGTCAAATTACACGGGAAGAGGGTCCAAAATGGCATGAAGTGAAAAGCGGAACGCCGACGATGGGAGGGGTTGTCTTTATCATTGCAGCCATACTCACTGCAGTGGGGTCAGCCATCTGGAAAGACGTTCTGACCGTAAAAATGGCGATGTTCATTTTCGTGCTTTTGTTTTTCGCGGCCATCGGCTTTTTGGATGATTTTCTTAAAATCTTCAAAAAACAGAACGAAGGCCTGACTTCTAAACAAAAATTCATAGCACAGCTGCTCGGTTCGTTCGCTTTTGTCGTCTTGTTCTATTTTTCCGGCCTGGATCCGCTGATCACACTTCCGTTCATCGGACAGGTACACAGCTGGATCGTTTTTGCAGTCTTCACGATCATCTGGATCACCGGCTTTTCGAATGCTGTGAATCTGACGGATGGACTGGATGGCTTAGTGGCGGGGACCGCAGGGATCGCCTACAGTGCTTACGGCATTTTGGCATACCGCCAAAATGAAATGGAAGTCCTATTGTTCTGCATCGCTATCGTGGGCGGATTGATCGGTTTCTTCTTCTTCAACAAAAAGCCGGCTAAAATATTCATGGGCGATGTCGGTTCTTTGGCATTGGGTGCAGGTCTTGCGGTCATTTCATTGGCGTTGCATTTAGAATGGTCGTTGCTGTTGATCGGCTTGGTCTTCGTCATCGAAACGGCCAGCGTCATGCTGCAGGTAGGCTCCTTCAAACTGCGCGGCAAGCGCATCTTCAAGATGAGTCCGATTCATCACCATTTTGAAATGAGTGGTTGGAGCGAATGGCGCGTCGTCATCACCTTTTGGACAGTCGGACTGGTTGCGGCAATCGCTGCATTGGCCTTATTATTTAACTAGTGGGGGTAGGGGAATATGAAAAAAAATAATCGTTTTGAAAATAAAAAAGTGTTGGTATTGGGCCTTGCCCTGAGCGGAATGAATGCCGCAAAACTGTTGCTGGAACTGGGCGCGATGGTCACCGTCAATGATGCCAAGGATCTGGCTGACAACCCGGATGCAAAGGAACTGATTTCCTACGGCATCAAAGTCATTGCCGGCTCACACCCGGTGGAACTGTTGGATGAATCCTTCTCATTCATGGTCAAGAATCCCGGGATCCCCTACAACAACCCGATGGTCAAACGGGCACTGGAAATGGGGATACCGGTTCTGACGGAAGTCGAACTGGCTTCCGAAATTTTGGAAGGGCGCCTGATCGGCGTCACGGGAACGAACGGAAAAACAACCACGACCACGATGATCACGGATCTGCTGAACTCCGGAAGGAAACAAGGGAAAGCCTACAAAGCCGGCAACATCGGTGTCCCGGCATCCGCAGTGGCACGCAAGGCGACCGCGGATGATGATGTGGTCATGGAACTGTCCAGCTTCCAATTGATGGGCATCCAGGATATGCATCCCGCCATTGCGGTCATCACAAACATCACTGAGGCGCATCTGGATTACCACGGCGACCGCGAAGAGTACGTCAAGGCAAAATGGCGCATCACGGAGAACCAGACTGCCGACGATTACTTGGTCCTGAACTGGGATCAAGAAGAATTGCGGGAACTGTCCAAAACATCCAAAGCCCAAATCGTGCCATTTTCACGCAGCCAAACAGTGGCTACCGGCGCTTATCTAGCTGACGGGTATTTGTGCTTCAGAGGCGAGAAGGTCATGGCAGCTGCCGATCTGAAGGTGCCTGGGGAGCATAACATCGAAAATGCTTTGGCGGCCATCGCGGTTGCTAAATTGTGCGGCGTGAGCAATGAAGCGATCATCGCAGCCTTTGCTGTCTTTTATGGTGTTGAGCACCGCATCCAATTCGTAGCCGAATTGAACGGCCGTAAATTCTACAACGACTCAAAGGCCACGAACATATTGGCCACGAAAACGGCATTGAACAGTTTTCAAGGGCCGATCATTTTATTGGCGGGTGGCTTGGATCGAGGGAACACCTTCGACGAGCTTGTCCCTTACTTGAAGCATGTGAAAACGTTGGTCGTATTCGGTGAAACGCAGGAGAAATTGATCGATGCAGGCAAAAAAGCCGGAATCAAAGAAATCATCCCAACCGAAGACGTCGTCAGCGCGGTTCCGATCAGTTACCAGTACAGCGAAGAAGGAGATACGATTTTGCTTTCTCCTGCCTGCGCCAGCTGGGATCAATTCAAGAACTATGAAATACGCGGACAACTCTTTACCGATGCAGTCAATTCATTGGTAACTGCAAAAAGTGAGGAGGAAGGATCGTTCCACTGATCCGAGCATATGAAAATATTACTATCGGGCGGAGGGACGGGTGGTCACATCTATCCCGCTTTAGCCTTAATGAATCGCATCAAAGAAAAATACCCCGACAGCGAATTCTTGTATGTGGGGACGGAACGTGGCTTGGAAAGTACGATTGTCCGTAAAGCGGGCGTTCCCTTTGAATCGGTCGAAATCCAAGGGTTGCGCCGCAGCCTGTCTTTAGAAAACGTGAAGACTGTCTATTTGATGCTGAAGAGCATCGCTGATTCGAAAAAAATCATCAAGCATTTCCAGCCGGATGTTGTGATCGGGACAGGCGGCTATGTCTGCGCGCCTGTTTTGTATGCCGCATCCCGTCTGGGCGTCCCTGCCATCATCCATGAACAAAATTCAGTTGCGGGGGTCACGAATAAATTTTTGAGCCGATTTGTGGATAAGATTTGCATCTGCTTTGAAGATGCACGCAAGGATTTTGTTCAGTACGAGGAGAAAATAGTCTATACCGGCAATCCGCGTGCGCAAGAAGTGGCTGCGATAACGGAAGGTGCATCATTGGCCGACTATCAGCTGAAGGATGGCATTCCGACCGTCTTGATTTTTGGCGGCAGCCGAGGAGCGGCAAAATTGAACGAGTCCTTTGTTGGGGCCTATAGCTATTTTAAAGACAAACCCTACCAAGTGATGTTGGTCACCGGGGAAACCCATTTTGAGAAAGTGAGCAAGCAAATTGCGGGTTTAGGCCAGCCCTTGGCGAATATCCGCGTGCTGCCTTATGTTTACGAGATGCCAAAGCTCTTTAAGAGCACAGCGTTGATTGTTTCCCGTAGTGGAGCGACAACCTTGACGGAAGTGATGGCATTAGGGTTGCCGAGTATCCTGATCCCCAGTCCCTATGTGACGAATAATCATCAACAAAAGAACGCCGAAAGCCTGGTTAAAAATGGCGCAGCAGAAATGATCCTGGAAAAAGAGCTGCATGCGAAATCTTTATTCAAGGCAATCGATAGCCTGATGTTGAATGACAGTGCACGTCAAGAAATGGCCTTTCAGGCGAAGAGAATGGGGATTACGGATGCATCCGACCGCATTATCCAAGTGATATTGGATGTAATCAAGTAAGGGACGGGAGTCGGTGAAGATGGATTTTAAAGGTATCAAGCAACGCATGCTTAGAAAAAAAGTCTCACCTGCAGAGACTCCTTGGCAGCGAGCAATGGAAGAAATGGAGAAAAATAAAGTACAGAAGTCGAAGGAAAAGGAAGAAGCAGAAGCGCGAGAAAGATATGCAGAGCAGCACCGGCTGCCGAAAGAACAACTGGATTACTGGCAAGACAAGCTGTCGGCCCACGAACGGAAGCAGAACGACCGACACTCCTACCTGTATTGGTACCTTATGTTTTTAACCGGCGGACTCGCCATGTGCTATCTTATTTCTCCGTTCGGCAGGGTTCAGGAAATATTTGTCGAAGGTGCAGCGTATGTGCCCGAGCAAACGATTATTGATGCGAGCCGCATTTCGGGAAAAGTGACAGCATTGGGGGTCATAACGAACAGCAGAGACATCGAGGGATACATTTCCTCAAAATTACCCCAAATCAAAGAGGCCAGTATCACATTGGGAAATTTCAATGACATCACAATCACGGTCCAGGAGTATAAAACCATTGCCTACGTCTATTCGGGAAAAACGTATTACAGTGTTTTGGAAAACGGCGTGATATCCAAAGATGGGCTGAAAGTTCCGATTGGGAATTGTCCTATCATCACAAGCTTTGAATTGAATCAAAATTTGAATGATTTGTTGAAACAATATGTGCAGTTGACGGATACGGTCCAGAATAGCATTTCAGAAATCAAATACACCGGTACGGAAGAAAATCCATACAGCATAACGGTCTATATGAATGACGGCAATGAAATAAAGGCCATTTTGCCTACCTTTGCCGAGAAAATCCTTTACTATCCGGATATCGTCAGCCAATTGGGGGCTACGAAAGGGATTGTGGATCTGGAAGTCGGTGCCTATTTTACGCCGTTTTCGCAAAGCGAAACCGAAACGGACACCTCAGCCACCGAAGCAGCGCCGGCTGATAGCGAGGTTTCCACGGGGACCGACGCCGAAGCGGCTGAATAAGGTGATCCATAAAGCGCAGCTGCCACAAAAACAGAAGTTGCTGCTTCAATGCAAGAGTAAGGGGAAAAAGGATTGTTTTGTTCAATCCTTGAACAATGCTTGCCGGTAATTGTTGAGGGATTGAATGGAAATGAGCCATGCCCGAATGTTGGAAATATTTGTAAAAATCTTCGTAAATGAAGAACTATTATGATAAAATGATAAAGTATAGCTTTCTGGCATCATGCATTTTTTAACAGCTTACTATTTGGGAGCAGTGCGGATGTTTGCAAAAGCCATTATGTTAAATGGAGGTTTCAATAAAACATGAAGAATTCAGGAATATACGTCAGCCTAGATATTGGAACCACTTCAATAAAAGTTGTAGTAGCAGAATATGTGAAAGACCAAATGAATATTATTGGAGTAGGAAACGAAATTTCTAAAGGTCTCAGCCGTGGAGTTATCGTCGATATTGATGAAACTGTCGAATCCATCAGACGTGCAGTCAGCCAAGCTGAACGAAAAGCGAATATCCAAATATCAAATGTCATTGTCGGCATACCTGGTAACCAAATCAGCATTGAACCTTGTCACGGTATGTATGCTGTTTCAAGCGAGAACAAAGAAATTACGGATAGAGATGTGCAAAATGTTTTTGCAGCCGCTAAAGTTCGTTCTGTGCCACCGGAAAGAGAAATCATATCAGTCATTCCTGAAGAATTCATTGTTGATGGATTTGACGGCATCAGAGATCCAAGAGGGATGATCGGTGTCCGTCTGGAATTGTATGCGAGCATGATTACCGGACCAAAAACAATCATCCACAATATCAAACGTTGTGTGGAAAAAGCAGGGTTGCGGATCGAAGATATGGTCGTTCAGCCTTTGGCGATAGCCAGTGTAGCCATGAATAAAGGCGAACGGGATTTCGGCACCATCCTGATCGATATGGGTGGCGGTCAAACAACTGCTTCGGTTATTCATGACGATCAATTGAAATTTGCTTTTGTTGACCCAGAAGGCGGGGATTTCGTAACGAAAGATATCTCCATCATCCTGAACACAACCTTGGAAAATGCAGAACGCGTGAAACGGGAATATGGCTACGCCATTTCTGATGAAGCGTCGGCAGATGAATTTTTCCCGGTTGAAACCATCGGGAAAGAACAACCTGTAAAAGTGGATGAAAAATATTTATCCGAAATTATAGAAGCTCGGAACGTTCAGATATTCGAAAATATCAAACGTGCCTTAGATAAAGTGGAGGCTCGCGAACTGCCAGGCGGCATTATTTTAACCGGCGGCGGCGCTGCTTTGCCCGGCATTTTAGAATTGGCGCGGGAAAATTTTGAAATCAACGTAAAACTATATATTCCTGAACAGATGGGAATGCGCAACCCCATTTATGCAACCAGCATCGGATTGATCAAGTATGTAGCAGGGGTGGATGACATTTATTTGGTCGCAAAAGGAAAAGTCCAACAAAGCGGCAAAGTGATTCCTTTACAGGCGAAAAGCGTCAAACAACCTGCAGCAATCGAAGAACCGGTTTACGAAAATGAACTATACGCCGAAGAGCACGCCGATGAAGAGGGCTTTGTCGGGAAAATGAAACGCATATTCAACAATTTATTTGAATAATCACGAAAAATAGAAAATGACACGGAATTAAATAGGAGGAAATAAAATGGATTTGGAATTCGATTCAAGCATGCATGATGGAGCAAAAATTAAAGTAATCGGGGTCGGCGGAGCGGGTAGCAATGCTGTAAACCGTATGATCGACGAAGGCGTCAAGGGAGTGGAATTCATTGTTGCCAACACGGATACACAAGCCTTGAACGCATCAAGCGCAGAAATAAAAATTCAATTGGGACCTAAATTGACAAAAGGTTTGGGCGCAGGCTCTGTTCCTGATGTAGGCCGCAAAGCAGCCGAAGAAAGTGAACAACAAATCGCTGAAGCTTTAGCTGGCGCAGACATGATCTTCGTTACTTGCGGAATGGGCGGCGGTACTGGTACCGGTGCGGCACCGATCGTAGCAAGAATCGCAAAAGACTTAGGCGCTTTGACAGTGGGTGTCGTAACGCGTCCATTCAGTTTTGAAGGACCGAAGAGAGGACGCTATGCTGCAGAAGGCATTGCTGAATTAAAAGCAAACGTTGATACATTGGTCATCATCTCAAACAACCGTCTTCTGGAAATCGTCGATAAAAAGACTCCGATGCTGGAAGCTTTCCGTGAAGCGGATAATGTATTGCGTCAAGGTGTACAAGGGATTTCTGACTTGATTACAGCCCCAGGATATGTAAACCTGGACTTCGCCGATGTGAAGACGGTCATGAAAGATCAAGGTTCAGCTTTGATGGGTATCGGTATCGCTTCAGGGGAAAACCGTACCGCAGAAGCAACCAAGAAAGCTATCTCCTCTCCATTATTGGAAGTTTCCATCGATGGCGCAGAGCAAATCCTATTGAACATCACAGGCGGATCGGACTTGACATTGTTTGAAGCGCAAGATGCCAGCGATATCGTGGCACAAGCTTCAACTTCCGAAGTGAACATCATTTTCGGTACTTCCATCAACGAAAATCTTGGCGATGAAGTAATCGTTACGGTTATCGCTACAGGGATCGACACCGAAAAAAGAAAAGAAGAAAAAAAAACGGCTAATCGCGGAAGCAGCGCGTTTAAAGGACGCAAAGAAGTAAGCAATACGCCGGTTTCTTATCAAGAAAAACAAGCACCGATTGAAAAAGCTGAAGAAAAACCAGCGAAAGATCTATTCGGCGACTGGGATATCCGCAGAGACTCAAGCGTGCGCGAACAAGCTCCGGCACAATCACAACCGGAACCGGAAGTCTTCCCAGTGAAACAAACAGAGGATAACTATCCGCGTTACCATGAACAAAAAGAAGATAAAAATGGTGGAGACGATTCCTTGGATACACCTCCATTCTTCCGCAAGAGACGTAGATAACATGAATATGGAAAGTAATTGTCAGAAAATAGAGGCAATCGTGAGTGAATCTTTGGCGAAGGCCAACCGTGATCGCAGCGATGTAACGGTAGTCGCGGTTACGAAAACAAAACCGGTTGAACAAGTGGCGGAATTATACCGCTTGGGCTACCGGCACTTCGCCGAAAATCGTCTCGAGGGCTTGGATGAAAAGCAAGCGGCTCTCCCTCAAGATGATATTATCTGGCACTTTATCGGTACATTGCAGACACGCAAAGTAAAAAATGTGATTAATCGCATCGATTATTTTCATGCATTGGATCGTCTTTCTTTGGCAAAAGAAATAAACGCAAGGGCGGAACATCCTGTTTCGTGCTTTGTGCAAGTGAACGTCACAGGAGAGGCGTCAAAGCATGGCCTTTCTCCTGCCGAATTATTAGATTTCGTGCACCAACTGGAAGAATACCCCAATGTTAAGGTAGTCGGCTTGATGACGATGGCTCCTATTGAGGCAACCGACAAAGAATTGCAGCAATGTTTTAAAGATCTGAAACAACTGCAGGAAAAGGTTGCCGCATTACGATTGCCGAATGCTCCCTGCACAGAAACAAGCATGGGGATGAGCCAAGACTATCCGATTGCCATTGCTGAAGGTTCGACATTTGTCCGTATTGGATCGGCCTTTTTTGCTGAAACAGAGGAGTAGATAAAGAAGAAGCGGGGGGTCTCAAATGGGTCCAAAAGATTTATATCGAAAGTTTTTTGGTTTTGATGAGGAAGATGAGAATGAAGCTGACGAATACTATGATAGCTACGAGCAAGAAGTATCCGTCAGCCCCACTCGATACGATCAGCCATCAAAAGAGGACGTTCCCTCTTATCGAAGCAACGTAAAAAGATCAACGAAAGCAAAGGTAATTCCTATGAATCCACAGAAAAAGACTGAAAAAGCAAGCATCCATGTCATTGAGCCGAGAGTGTACTCCGAGGTGGAACAGATTGCGGACAATCTTTTGAAGAATCAGTCTGTCCTCTTAAATTTTAAGAGAATAGATTCAGAACAAGCCAAACGCATTGTTGATTTTTTAACAGGAACTGTTTATGCCATTGGCGGGGACATCCAACGTGTAGGCGATGAAATCTTTTTATGTACTCCCTCTTCAGTCGATGTAGAAGGTATGCTATCCGAAACAATGGAAGAGGAACGTTCACTTTACTAGAAAGGAATTTACATGACACAATTACTGATTTTGCTTTTACAGCTCATCCGATGGGCTGTATCGGCTTATACTACTGTTTTGGTGATTTATGCCTTAATGAGTTGGCTGCCGGGTGCTGGTAATTCCAAATTAGGCTATTGGATTGCACGTTTAACGGAACCGTACCTGGATATATTCAGGAGGTTGATTCCGCCTTTAGGCATGGTAAGCTTTAGTGTGTTGGCAGGCATCCTCTTTCTGCGATTGGTGGAATATGGGGCGCAGGTCATCATCTTTTTCCTTATCAGACTTTTGAATTGACAACCATTTTTTGAAAGAAACCGATAAAATGAGGGATAGTTATGCAAGAAGTGTATCAACATTTCCGCAAGGAAGAACAGCCTTTCATTGATAACGTGCAATCCTGGATTACCCAAACAGAGGAAACCTATACACCTTACCTGACCGATTTTTTAGATCCGAGACAGCAATACATCGTGGAGATGCTTGTCGGCAAAAAAGGCGAGGTGCATGCTTCTTTCTACGGGGGCTATGAGGAGGCAGAGCGGCGAAGGGCCATCATCTGTCCGGAGTACTTTGAACCGAAAAAAGATGATTTCGAAATTGAACTCATCGAGGTCAACTACCCTTCCAAGTTCGCAACGCTATCCCATGGGAAAGTGCTGGGGACGCTGACGGGGACAGGCATGAAGAGAGAACTTTTTGGCGATATCTTATTCGATGGCTTGCGCTGGCAGTTCTTGCTGGCAGCGAACATAGCGAGCTATGTCCAAACACAGGTGTCTAAAATGGGGAATGTCAGTGTCCGGCTCGAATCCAAAATGTATACCGATCTGATTACACCGATCGATAGCTGGACAATCGTGCACGACACGGTCAGTTCCTTGCGTTTGGATACCGTGATTGCAAGCATCTATAATATATCCAGACAAAGAGCGAAAGACTTGGTCACCAGCGGTAAAGTGAAGCTGAACTGGGCAGCCATGGAGCGTCCGGATTTTGAATTGGGGATACTGGATATCGTTTCGGTCCGCGGCTATGGCCGCATTCAGATCAAAGCGATTGAAGGGAAATCCAAAAAAGATAAGTGGCGCGTCGAATTCGGTGTATTATACAAATAATGAATAAACAATCGAAAGGTGTGTTAAAAATGACCTTAACTCCATTAGATATTCAACATAAAGAATTCGCTGTTAAAATGAAGGGGTATGACAAAGAGCAGGTAAACGACTTTTTGGATACCATCACAAAAAGCTATGAAGAAGTTTTAAGAGAAAACAAAGATCTGCAAAAGCAATTGAAATTTTCCGAAGAGAAAAACCAGCATTTCATCAACCTGCAGGATGCTTTGAATAAATCGATCGTTGTTGCCCAAGACGCTGCCGATCGCCTAAAAGAAAATGCGCGCAAAGAAGCTGAAATCATCTTGTTTGAAGCCGAAAAGAGTGCGGATAGACTTTTACATGAAGCAGCCGGGAAAGCTACCAAAATCAATGAAGAAACAGATATCGTGCGCAGAGAAAGCCGTAACTTCAAACAGAAATTGCAGCTAATGGTTGAGTCGCAATTGAATCTTATCACCAATGACGAATGGAACAATCTTTTGAATGCCCTGCCGGAAGGTGAAGTCGAGACGCCGACATTGAATGAAGTCCTTTCGAACCGCACGCGCGTCATCGATGAATTGATCGCCGATTCTGAAGATGCAGCGGAATTCGCCATGTCCGACAGAAGGGCGACAGCTGATGAGCAAGAAGAAGATCTTTCTGAAGGTTCGATAGAAGCTATTGAAATTCCGTAAGAAAACAAGTAAAATCTAGGTATTGATGAATGGAACACCCGAGGAGAAGATACTTCCAGCGAGTTAGCGACCGGTGAAAGGCTAGCAAGTCACTCTTTTCTTAGGATCCTCCACGAGAATCTTTTTGAATATACAACAGTAAAAAAGGTCGCCTGAACAGCGTTAACGGTTTGAATGAGGAAGGAATATCCGCCCGCAGAGGGCCGTTATTGCTTTGAATTTGGGTGGTACCACGAAGACTTCGTCCCTTTAGGAGACGGGTCTTTTTTTGTGTCTCAAAAATCAGTTAAAGGGGATGGCAAATATGAAAATGAAAGAAACCTTGCATCTTGGGAAAACAGCTTTTCCGATGAAAGCAAACTTGCCGGTACGTGAATTGGAATGGCAAAAAGATTGGGAAGAAAAGGAAATCTATGAAAAGCGTCAAGAAATGAATGCCGACAAACCGACGTTCGTATTGCACGATGGCCCTCCGTACGCCAATGGCGCCATCCACATGGGGCATGCCTTAAACAAGATCAGCAAAGACATCATCGTCCGCTCTAAATCCATGTCCGGATTCCGCTCGCCATACGTTCCGGGTTGGGATACACATGGCTTGCCGATCGAACAAGCTTTGACGAATACGGGTGTAAACCGCAAAGCATTGAGCTTGGCTGACTTCCGCAAATTGTGTGAAGATTATGCTTGGAAACAAATCGACGGACAAAGAACGGTATTCAAACGTTTGGGTGTCGCAGGGGATTGGGAAAATCCGTATGTGACACTGCAGCCTAAATATGAAGAGGCGGAAATCCGTGTATTCGGTAAAATGGCTGAAAACGGCTATATCTACAAAGGCTTAAAACCGATCTACTGGTCTCCATCGAGCGAATCTTCTCTGGCGGAAGCCGAGATCGAATACAAAGATGTAAAATCCGCTTCCATTTTCGTAGCCTTCCAAGTGAAGGACGGCAAAGATTTGTTGGATACAGATACTGCCTTCATCATCTGGACGACGACGCCATGGACATTGCCGGCTAACTTAGGTATTTCCGTGAACGCAAATTATGAATATGTATTGGTCAATGCCGATGGCCGTAAATTTGTTGTGGCGAAGGAACTGTTGGAAAAAGTCCAAAACGAAATCGGTTGGGAATCCGTGGAAGTGCTGAATGAATATAAAGGTTCACAATTCGAATACATGACTGCACAACACCCATTCTATGACCGCGAATCGCTGGTTATGGTAGGGGATCACGTAACGCTGGAAGCCGGTACCGGTCTCGTGCATACTGCTCCTGGCCACGGTGAAGATGACTACATGGTCGGCAAAAAATACGGCCTTCCTGTGTTGTCGCCGATCGACAACAAGGGCTGTTATACAGCAGAAGCGCCTGGATTCGAAGGGGTCTTCTACGACAAAGCCAACAAAATGGTGACGGACTTATTGACGGAAAAAGGGGCGCTATTGAAGCTTGATTTCTTCGTCCACAGCTATCCGCATGACTGGAGAACAAAAAAACCGGTCATTTACCGTGCAACCCCGCAGTGGTTTGCGTCAATCGACAAATTCCGTCAGAACATCCTGGACGAAATCGAAAACGTGGAATGGCTCCATCCTTCCGGTAAGGTAAGATTGTTCAATATGATCCGCGACCGCGGCGACTGGGTAATCTCCCGCCAACGTGTATGGGGCGTTCCATTGCCGATCTTCTACGCAGAAAACGGCGAACCGATCATCACTCCTGAAACAATCGACCATGCAGCGACGTTGATCGGCGAATTCGGATCAAATGTTTGGTTCGAAAGAGAAGCGAAAGAATTGCTTCCTGAAGGCTTTACCCACCCAGGCAGCCCTAACGGTGAATTCACGAAAGAAATGGACATCATGGACGTATGGTTCGATTCAGGCTCGTCACATGAAGCTGTCCTGCGCGGCAGAGAAGACTTGACCTTCCCGGCAGATATGTATCTGGAAGGATCCGACCAATATCGTGGTTGGTTCAACTCCAGCTTAACAACAAGTGTTGCCATCAACGGAGTGGCTCCATATAAGAGCGTACTTTCCCAAGGCTTCGTATTGGATGGAGAAGGCCGCAAGATGAGCAAATCTTTGGGCAATACGGTCCTTCCTGAAAAAGTCGTGAAGAACATGGGAGCGGACATCATCCGCCTTTGGGTATCCAGCGTCGACTATGAATCAGACGTTAGAGTCAGCGATGACATCCTGAAGCAAGTTTCTGAAACATACCGTAAAATCCGCAATACCATGCGTTTCTTGATCGGCAACACGGAAGATTTCCAGCCGAAAGAACATGCCGTCGCTTATGAAGAGTTGCGCAATGTCGATAAGTACATGATGGCTCGTTTGAATGCCGTCGTGGATAACTGTCTGACCGCTTATAAGGAATACAGATTCTCGACTATCTATCAAACAATCATGAACTTCTGTACCGTTGATCTATCCGCATTCTACTTGGACTTCGCAAAAGATGTCGTTTACATCGAAAAAGAAGATGAATTTGAACGCCGCGCGATGCAGACCGTATTCTATCATGTCTTGGTGAAATTGGCTAAATTATTGACGCCGATCATCCCTCACACAACAGAAGAAATCTGGAGCTACCTGAAAGAAGACGAAGAGTACGTTCAATGGGCTGAGCTTCCTGAAGCGGAATCGCATGCAGGCCAACAAGAATTGCTTGTTGATTGGTCAAACTTCCTGAAGGTTCGCGACGATGTATTGAAAGCCTTGGAAGTGGCGCGCAACGAAAAAATCATCGGTAAATCATTCGAAGCGCATCTGACGTTATTCGTCAACGATGAAACAAAAGCTTTGTTCGAAAAGCTGAACGCAAACTTGGAACAATTATTCATCGTTTCCCAAATCACCATCAAAGATGCTGCAGAAGCAACCGCTGAAGCGCTGGCCTTTGAAAATGGGGCAGTCTTGGTGGAGCATGCACATGGCGAAACATGCGAAAGATGCCGTGCCATCAAAGAAGAAGTGGGAACAATCGAAGATGCACCAACGCTATGCCATCGTTGTGCAGATATCGTCCGTTCCGATTTCCCGGAAGCACTCGTTGCCGAAGCGGAATAATCGAACACCAGCGACTTACATCACGGAATAGATAGAGTCACAAAAAAATATACTTGAACCTTTTTGGCGAAGCCGATCGGTTCAAGTATATTTTTATTTGTTTTTTTCGAAAGGTTAGAATACGAATGAAAAAATGAGAATTATTCAAGAAAGCGGTTAAATTACCCTTGAATTATCAATGGAAATTCGTTATACTTGTGTTAGTAACTTGAACTAATATGATACTAATAATTATATTAGCATTTTACCAATTGAAAATTTTGGAGGTACTACACTATTATGGAACAAGGCAAAGTAAAATGGTTTAATGGCGAAAAAGGTTTTGGATTTATCGAAGTTGATGGAAAAGACGATGTATTCGTACATTTCTCAGCTATCCAAGGCGAAGGCTTCAAAACTTTAGAAGAAGGCCAAGAAGTTGAATTCGAAATCGTTGAAGGCAACCGTGGACCTCAAGCAGCTAACGTTGTAAAATTATAATCTTATATTCTTTTCTGACATTAGCGAATCCAAAAGCGTCACAGAACCTATTCTGTGGCGCTTTTTTCAGTTGCGAGCCATTCTTCCGTTTGATTCAGTATGCTTTGGAAGAAATAAGGATGGCGAGAACAGCGTGATTAAACTCACGGTGTTCTCGCCCTTCAATAAATTATTATAAAGAAAAGAAATTTTTCTATTTTTTCATATTCCGCAATACAAGAGAGACGATAAAAATGAGGATGACTGCACCGACTAAAGCTGGCAGAAGATAGAAACCTCCGACTGCAGGACCCCACGCTCCGAATAGCATACCACCGATCCAAGCGCCTATAAAACCAGCAATAATATTGCCAATGATTCCGCCTGGGACATCTTTGCCTAAAATAGCACCTGCAACAGCACCCAACACACCGCCGACGATCAATTGCCAAATCAAAGCCATTTTTTGTTCCTCCTTTTCCAAAGCAACTAAAGCAATAACAACATAATTACTATTTATTAATAATAACTACACATTCATTATAAAGAAAAACGCCCAGAACTCAAACGATAACGCTTGAGAGCGGTTGCTTATTTTGGAGAATGAGAGCTGAATTATCAAACAAAAACAGAGAACAGATGGACCGTTTCCGCATAGGTGTCCATTAAGATGGCCGATCAGAAGATAAATACGAAAAGGGCCTGAGCGAAATGGCTCAGACCCTTTGATAGATTACCGCAAGTTGCGGGCACTTCAAACATGCCAGCATTCAAGCACGTCCGATTACACTGAATGCGTTCAACCGTTGACTTCCGCATGCGATACGATTTTTTGCGCACTGGAATGTCAATGGAGCTCTTTTTCTTCTTTTTGGATGGAAAGCAATTTGACTTTCAGATCATTTTCCATGAAGGCAAGTTCCTTTTCTGCTTCCTTGCGTTTCATGCGGCCTTCTTGTTGGATCTTCAAGGTTTCTTCCAACGTTTCAATCAGGTCTTGTTGTGTCTGCTTGAGTGTTTCGATGTCAATCACACCCCGTTCGTTTTCTTTGGCAGTCTCAATCGCTGAAATCTTCAGCATTTCGGAATTTTTCCGCATCAAGTCGTTGGTTGTCTGGGAAACTTGCCGCTGCGCTGTGACGGCGTCTTTCTGACGCAGCAGGGTAAGGGCGATCGCCACTTGATTTTTCCACAGAGGAATCGCCGTATGGATGGATGACTGGATCTTTTCAGCCAACGCCTGGTTCGTGTTTTGAATCAGACGGATTTGCGGGGCTTGCTGGATGGTCATTTGCCGTGTCAGGCGAAGGTCATGCGTCCTCTTATCGAGCCTATCCAGGAATTGCTTCAAGTCATTGACGATCTGGACATCCATTTGGCTTTGGCTCGATTCAGCTTGTTGGATGGATTGCGGAATCAGTTTTTTCTCGATGTCTTCCATTTTTACTTCGCCGGCAGCGATGTAAATATTCAATGCATCATAGTAGTCTTTGTTTTTTTGATACAGCTGTTCCAATATCAAGTTGTCGTTCAACAGGCTGTTCTTTTCCTTGTCCAATTTGATTGCAATCTTATCGATCTGGGCGCCGATTTTTTGGTATTTTGCAGTCATTTCATAGGCCGATTGCTTGACCTTTCCGAAAATTTTGCGGAAAACATTATTTTCTTCGGCACGCAGATCTTCCGGTTTTGCTTCGTTCAGGCGATACATCAGCTCGCTGAGGGAATCCCCGATTTCGCCCGTATCCTGGTTCTGCACATGGTCCAGCATCGAGTGGGAAAATTCGCCCAATTGTTTTTGCGCGGCGGCGCCATAGCTGATGATGGCCTGCATATTTTTTTCATCTATCTGGCTGGCCAATGCTAAGGCCTGTTTTTGCCTTTCTTCCGGCAATTTGTCGATCAGCTTATCGGGTTGCGGCGTTTCTGCAAGTTCCGTTTTGGGATCCACCTTAGCTACAGGATTGGCAAACGGATCCGTGAATGGGTTTGCCAAAAGGTCATCCAATTCCTGGTTTACGCTTTTGGTTTCTTGTTTGTCGGTCAGGTTCGTTGAATCAAATCTCTCCATCATTTTTCCCCCTATAATTCCTCATCCAGCACATTTTCGTTGCCTTTGCCACTATTATCCCTTTTCAAAACTTGCTTGGCAAGTTCCATCTCGATATCCAAATCTTTGATGTCGTTGGACATGAATTTCACGTAATCCTCGGCAATCAGTCGGCACATCTCGTCGATGGTCCGGGCGCTCTCTTCCAGGGCTGCATAGGTGCCCTTTGTTTTCGAAACATGGCCGTCGATGTCGATGTATTTCCCGGTCAATTCTTTTAAGCTAGGCAGATGAGTATATAAAAATTTGTCGACCTCATGCAGGCGTTGCGGCTGCACGACGATGTTTTTGAAAAAGTCTTTCAGAATGTCCATGGTGTCGTTCCGGATAGAGATGGCTTTCAATTTGGAAATCTGATCGAAATTATATTCAATGTCTTGGATATTGCTTTTCGCTTGGAACATCGTGTTGCGGAAATAGGCGATTTGTTCTTTTGTCAGGCCCTTTGACTGGTAGAAAGCTTCTTTCGTAGGGCTTACTTTTGCGATAGCGGTCGGCTTGCTCTTTGATTTCTTAGGAAAAGAAAATCCGCCTGCGAATTGCAGATAGAAAAGGATCGCTCCCATCGCTACCGTCAGCCCGATGGATGTCCAAAAATCAAAACCGAAGATGAAATAGAATACGAGCAGTCCGATTAGACAGGCTACGCTGGAAAATGTGTACCTCATGATATCTTTTACGTTGCTCCACATGTTATATCTCCCCTTAGAACAATCTTTTCATTACTATATATAGTTTATCACAAATGAGATTGTTATACCTATCAGCCCTAAGGATGATTTTTCTTGCCTTGAACGGCCGGTTTTCCAAGTCATTTTGCCAGACTATTGTAAATGATGGAAAAGATAGGGTATCATTGTATATAAAGAAAAATAAGAGATGCGGAGGTCTATGATAGTGGAATTTGAAGAAAAAACATTGACGAGTGAAAAAATTTTTGATGGGGTGCTGTTGCATTTGGTGAGGGAGGAAGTATTATTGCCAAACGGCAAAACTTCCATCAGGGAAATGATCCGGCATCCGGGTGCGGTTGCGATGATCCCTTTTACAAATGACGGCAAAATGGTAATGGTACGCCAATTCCGTAAACCGTTGGATCGAACCGTAGTGGAAATCCCGGCCGGGAAGTTGGAGAGTTCGGACACTGAGCCCTTCCAGGCGGCAGTCAGGGAACTGGAAGAGGAAACGGATTACCGTGCCGATAAATGGACGGAATTGACCACGTTTTATCCGACGCCAGCCTACCTGGACGAACGCATTACGCTTTACTTGGCGGAAGGATTGACGAAAGTTCAGGATTCCCTGCCGATGGATGAAGACGAGTTCATCGAAATATTGGAATTGACATATGAAGAAGCGAAAGCCCTACAGGACTCCGGTGAAATTTGTGATTCAAAAACAATTTACGCTATGTTATTCTGGGAAATGCGTTTATTGCAAAAGAAAATAGGTGAGTAAGATGTCCAACCCGAAAAAAACCGTTGATTACGAGGGAAAAGTACAGAGAGTATCAAAAAGAACAGACGAAAAAAAGCGCCAGTGCGAGCAAAGCAAGTACGGAAATAATCAAGGGGAAAATCGAAGCCATCAAGACGCCCTTGGATCCAGCCAGTAAAGAACCAATCAGCAGGAAAAAAGAAAATCCAGTAACGCAAAGTAACGGAAACGGTTCTTCCAGAAAAAGCCAGACCGCAGGAAAGAAAGAGCCCAAGAAGAACGACAAAAAGGCAAAAGACCTTCGTCTGACTTCGAAAGAAAAAGGGCGACAATTGGACAGCTTCTTAAACAAAGCCATCGTCTTTGTCCTCTTGCTGATTGTATTGGTCTTTGTCATTGCGTTTATACTATAATAATTGAGTAATTTGAATCGGAAAGGAACAGGATATGATCGGGATTATTGGAGCAATGGAAGAGGAGAACCGCATTCTTTTGGAGAATATGGAAAATAAAACGGAGGAAAAACAGTACCATCTGATTTTCACCAAAGGGACGATCGAAAACCAAGAAGTGGTCTTGGTGCAGTCCGGCATCGGCAAGGTCAATTCGGCTTTAGCGACTGCTTTCATGATTGGGCATTATCACCCGGATGTCATCATCAACACGGGTTCAGCCGGCGGGTTGCATCCTGATTTACACGTCGGTGATGTTGTGATCGCCGACAGGCTGGCCTATCATGACGTGGATGCGACGGCATTCGGTTACGAGCTTGGCCAAGTTCCGCAAATGCCGCATTATTATCCGGCAGATGCGACCGTTGTCAGTCAAATCACAAAAGCGGCAGAAGCAGTCGGCTTGCACACGGTAACGGGAACCATCGTTTCCAGCGATTCCTTCATCGCTTCGGAAAGTGGGATCGCACGCATCAAAAAGAATTTCCCGGATGCCTACGCAACGGAGATGGAAGGGGCTTCCATCGCTCAGGTGTGTTATGTGCTGGGGACGCCGTTCGCGGTCATCCGTGCCATCTCCGATGGAGCAAGCGAGGATGCAGCCCTGACGTTTGATGAATTCATCGTGGTAGCCGGCAAGAAATCTGCGGAGATGGTCATCGAGTTATTGAAGCATTTAGGAAAAAAGGGGTAATCCGTTGGGATCCCAATGAACAAGATAATCGAAAAAGGGCCTTGCAGTTCCTCGCTACACGGGAATTGTGGGGCCGTTATTTTTTTGTAAGACATACAGCCACCATTCCTCTGTCCTTCGCTTTGCGGGCATTTATTACATTTTATGGCCGACAAGTGCATAATCTTGAAAGCCCTTTATATAAATTGTAAAATAGGGATGAAGTTATAGTCTAAGGGGGACATCGTTATGGCTCAGGAATTGGTTATCGGACGAGGCGAGGAACCGGCAATTCTGTATATGGATAAACTGAATCGGCACGGTCTGATTGCCGGAGCAACGGGCACCGGAAAGACTGTAACATTAAAGGTGATGGCTGAGAAGTTGAGCGAGGCAGGCATCCCGGTATTCATGGCCGATGTGAAGGGCGATTTGGCGAGCATAGCGGAAGCGGGCGAACGATCCGATAAAATCATGGAAAGGGTAAACAAGCTTCAGATTGAAGGCTTTGAACCGCACTCCTTTCCGGTGGAGCTGTTGGACATCTTCGGAATGAACGGCGTGCCGGTGCGGACGACCGTTTCCGATATGGGTCCGATCTTGTTGTCGCGTCTATTGGGGCTGAATGAAACGCAGGAGGGCATATTGAATATCGCCTTTAAAGTCGCCGACGAGAGGCAGCTGCTGATCATCGACTTGAAGGATCTGAAGGCGATCCTCAATTTCGTAGGTGATAATGCGGTTGAATTGCGCAGAGAATACGGAAATATATCCAAGCAGTCGATCGGCGCCATTCTGCGGGGGGTGCTGGTCATCGAAGAGCAGGGCGGAGATACATTTTTTGGCGAACCAATGTTTGACATCAAGGATTTGCTGCGTGTCGACAGTCAGGGGCGGGGAATCGTGAATGTGTTGATGGCGAGCAAATTGTTCATGTCGCCGAAACTCTATTCGACATTCCTGCTATGGTTACTGTCGGAATTATATGAGCAGTTGCCCGAGGTAGGCGATTTGGAAAAACCGAAAATTGTTTTCTTTTTTGATGAAGCGCATGTGTTGTTCCAAGATATACCGGATGTGTTGGAAGAGAAAATCGAACTGATCGTGCGTCTTATTCGCTCAAAAGGTGTCGGCATCTTTTTCATCACCCAAAACCCCACCGACTTGCCGAACGTCATTTTGAGCCAATTGGGGAATAAAGTGCAGCATGCTTTGCGTGCCTTCACGCCGAAGGAACAGAAAACGGTCAAAGCGGTCGCTGAGACTTTCCGCCAACACGAGGGTGAAAACCTGGAAAAGAAATTGACTGAATTGAAAGTGGGCGAGGCCCTGGTCTCTTTTCTTGGATTCGGAAGGGATTCCAGGCTATGTCCAACAAGTGATGATCTATCCTCCTGAAAGCAAAATGGGCATCTTGGATCCGCTCGTCAAAGAAGAGCGGATCAATCACTCCTTGTTGTATATGAAATACGGCGAAATGATCGATAGGGAATCCTCCTATGAACAGCTGCAACGTCTCGCTGAAATAAAAGCTGTCGAATTGGAAGAAAATGAAGAACTCGCAGCAAGGGATAAGGAAAAAGAAGAACTGCTCAAGCAACGGGAAAAAGAGCTGGCCAAAGAAGAGGCTCTCCAGAAAAAAAGGCAGCCATCGAATCGGGATACAACGATGGAACGCTTCACGAAGAACTTGATGTCGCAAGTGGGCAGAGAAGTGGGAAGGGTCATTTCGCGGGGAATATTGGGCATTCTGAAAAAGTGAATAATGGTCATGGTAAAAAAGTCGCTGTGCAGGCATCTTGCACAGCGACTTTCGAATCAGGATGGAAAGGACTGTAATTAGCTGGATGAGCGGGGCGGTTCACCTCCACTTACTTTTTTTCTTGAAAATCGCATTATCACTATTGTGTTTTATTTCGATATCAAGTAGAATAACACCTATACCTCTAAATGAGAATCGTTCTCAAATAGAATGATAATAAATGAGTGTTTTTTCAGAAGGCAGGTGAAGACAGCGTGAAAAAAGGGTTTACGTTATTGCTGACAATAGGTGTAATCCTTCTGTCGCTTGGAGTGGGATCTGCTGACTTCTCCATCCAACAATTCATGGGTGAGAATGGCACGGATCGGCTCGTTATGCTTTCTTCGCGGCTGCCACGGACGATAACAGTTTTGCTTGCTGGTGCCGGATTATCCTTATCCGGATTGATTATGCAGGCACTTACGCAAAACCGCTTCGCGGCGCCGGACACGGTAGGGACAATCGAAGCGGCCAAATTAGGTATGCTATGCGGCATGCTGTTTTTCCCCGGTTTATCGGTCGTCGAGAAAATGTCATTGTCATTCGCCTTTGCGGCAGGCGGGACCATGATTTTCCTGTTTGTCGTTAATCAGCTGCCGTTCAAGAGTCAAATGACCATCCCTTTGTTGGGATTGATGTATGGGAATATTCTGGGTGGCTTTGCAAATTTTTTGGCTTTCCGTTTCAACATTGTCCAAAATCTTTCTGCTTGGATGCAGGGCAGTTTTTCATTGGTCATAAAAGGACAGTATGAAGGGATGTACCTGATTTTTATTTTATTTCTTGCACTTTATTTTTTTGCGGATCATTTTACGATTACACGTTTCGGTAAAGATGCTGCTAAAAATCTGGGTTTGCCTTTTGAAGCCGTCCTGTTCATGGGTACGCTTTTCGTCTCCTTGACGGTGGCTGTCATCTTGACGATTGTTGGGAATCTTCCGTTCTTGGGTGTAGTCATCCCCAATATCATCTCTTTGCGCTATGGGGATAATGTCCGCAATACGCATCAACGCACCGCGTTTTTCGGAGCGGCGTTCCTGTTGCTATGCGACGTGTTTTCGCGTTCTGTCATACCGCCCTACGAGATGCCGGTGGAAACCGTACTGGGTGTATTCGGCGGCGGTTTGTTCTTATGGCTGTTATTGAGAGGAGGGGAAACCGCGTGAAAAAGCTGGAAAAGAATCGCATCGTCATGAGAAAGTCCGCAGTGATAGGTTTCGTCTTCGCGCTCATCTACCTGTTTTGGCACCAATTCGCCGGCAACTCCTATATCCTTCAATTGAGAGGGACGAAGCTGCTGACCTACGCTGTCATCAGCACCAGCACAGCTTTTGCCACAGTCAGCTTCCAGACGATTGTGCACAGTAACTTCCTGACGCCCAGTATCTTGGGGATCGAATCTTTTTATAAATTGCTCCAGACGGTTCTGCTGTTCTTCAGTTTTTCTTTGTTGGATAAGCAATTGGGGGCCGAATGGCAATTTGTTTCCCTGTTACTTTTGATGTTGGGCAGTTACTTTTTGTTATACAGACTTTCCTGGGGGAGAAGGGCATACGATATGCAAGTCGTCTTGATGATTGGATTGGTCCTGGGCACCTTCTTCAACAGCATCAGTTCGTTCTTTCAGGTGCTGATGGACCCGAACGAATATGACAAACTGCAGACGAAATTGTTTGCCAGTTTCCAGAACATAAATGATTCCGTGTTGCTGCTTGCCATCCCTTTGGCCCTGCTTTCGATACAGCAGCTCTGGGCAAAAAGGAAGGTAATGGAGGTATTGAGCTTGGGCACGCAGACCGCCAAAAACCTTGGCGTCGATGCGGACAAGGAAATCAAAATGGTGTTCATGAATGTCATCATCCTGTCGACCGTTTCGGCTGCCTTGGTTGGACCGACGATCTTCTTGGGATTCGTTGCTGCGAACATAGCCTATCGCCTGTTCAGGACATATCGTCTGGATGATCTTCTTCCCGGTGCGAGTCTGATTGCTTTTGTGATGATTGTGTCGGGTCAGTTCCTCTCGGAAGAAGTATTCCACTTGCAGACGAATCTGAGCATTCTTGTCGAGCTGTTCGGGGGCGTCTATTTTTTCTGGTTATTATGGAAAGAAAGGGGTAAGTTATGAGAATTTCAAACGTCAGCAAGTCTTACGAGGAAGAGCACGTCCTGGATGATATTTCCATGTCCATCGAGAAGGGCAAAGTCACTGCCTTCATCGGACCGAATGGAGCCGGCAAAAGTACGCTCCTTTCCATCATCAGCCGTTTGCTGACGAAAGATGCAGGCTTTTTGACCATCAACGGCAAAGAAATCGAAGCGTGGGAATCCGATGAATTGGCGAAAGAACTGTCCATCCTGAAACAGCAGAATGCCTATCAGGTGCGCATGACGGTAAGGGAACTGGTTTCCTTCGGCCGTTTCCCCTATAGCAAAGGGCGGCTGAATGAGGATGACCAAGGCATCATCGACAAAGTTTTGGGCTACTTGAACCTGCAAGAATTTGCAAACCGCTATTTGGACACCCTGTCCGGCGGGCAACTGCAACGTGCAGCCATCGCGATGATTTTGGTTCAGGATACGGAATATATCTTGTTGGATGAACCGCTGAATAACCTTGATCTGAAGCAAAGCATCGTCACGATGCAGACCATCCGGAATTTGGCCGACGAATTGGGCAAGACGATTCTGGTCGTTATCCACGAAGTGAACTTCGCATCGGTATTCGCGGATAACATCATCGCCATGAAAGACGGAAAAGTATTCATGAAGGGGACTGTGGATGAGGTCATCCGGACGGAAATTTTGAAGGAATTATATGATGTCGAATTAGAAGTGGTTATAGCAAATGGGAAAAGACATTGCACGTATAGTGCCTTTTAACATAAAGTGGGAAGGGTCATCAGCCGCGGCATCTTGGGGATCCTGAAAAAATAACCGATACAATTGTTATGAAAAAGCCAGTAGCAGACTATCTGCATGCTGGCTTTTTCAGTGTTCATCAGGTGAAAACCGGGTAATGGCAGCTTGTTGGACTCGTTTTTGGGAGATGCTTAGGTTTCCCATCTCCTCCGGTTTTCTATATAATGGCAGGAGACGATTCGAAAGAGGTGCACGTTTTGGGGAATATCCATTTCAACAAAGAGGATTTTGAAGTCTTTTCGATACAAGGTTTGGATGAACGGATGGCCGGCATCAGGGAAAACGTCCAGCCGAAGTTTCGGCATTTTGCCGGCAAGGCGGTCGACTTCCTTCAAGGGGAGCTGGCGGGCACGGCGTTGCCGATCCATGTCGCAAAACATCTGCGCCGGACAAAATACGCGCCCGATAACACGTGGTGCGCCATTGGCGGGGATAAGAGAGGCTACAAAAAGTACCCTCATTTCCAAATAGCGATTTCAGGGGACGGCGTCGCTTTCTATTTGTGTCTGATCGATCAGCCACTGAAGGAAAAAGAGATGGCGAAACGATTGCTGGCGAACATCCCGCTGTTGGGGACATTGCCCGATGACTTCGTCGTTTCGGTTGACCACACGGTGTCTGCCGTCATGCCGATAGCGGAAACGGATTGGCCCCTTGTCCTGGATCGTTTGCATGACGTCAAGAAGGCGGAGCTGATGATCGGTACGAAAATCCAGCATAATGATCTGCGCCTGAGCAGTGAAAAGGGCACAGAAACCCTTATGAAGAATACGTTTATGCAGTTGCTGCCCATCTATAGGCTATGCATTGCCGAATACGAGTGAAAAATAATCCGCATCGACTGCAGAGTCGACGCGGATTATTTTTTTAGAAGCAAACAAAAAAACCGGCAAATTGCTTTGCCGGTTTTTTCAGGAAAGACAATCCCAGGAAGGATTATCCTAATTTGTTGTAGTATTCAACGATGAATGATTCGTCAACTTCAGCAGACAATTCTTCGCGAACTGGAAGACGGTTCAATGAACCTTCTAATTTTTCTTCATCGAAAGTGATGAATTCAGGACGTCCGAATAAGCCTTCAACTGCAGCTTTAACGATTACTAGGTCTTTAGATTTTTCGCGAACGCCGATTACTTGGCCAACAGCAACTGAGTATGAAGGGATATCCACACGTTTGCCATCAACAGTGATGTGTCCGTGAGCTACTAATTGACGTGCTTGACGACGAGTAGAAGCCAAACCTAGACGGTAAACTACGTTATCTAAACGTTGTTCCAATAAGATCATGAAGTTAACGCCGTGTTTGCCTTCTCTGATTTTACCAGCTTTTTTGAATAGAGTAGAGAATTGACGTTCGTTCATGCCGTACATGTGACGCAATTTTTGTTTTTCTTGTAATTGCATACCATATTCAGACAATTTTTTACGGTTGTTAGGGCCGTGTTGACCTGGGATGTAAGGACGACGTTCTAATTCTTTACCTGTTCCTAAAAGTGAAATGCCTAAACGACGAGATTGTTTCCAACTTGGTCCTGTATAACGTGACATATTAAAATTCCTCCAATAAAATGTTTTTTGGAGTAAAATAAGAATGAAAATTCAGCAATACGTGCAGGTTATCCTTCAATCTTCACCTTATGCAGCCGCAAGGTTACACAATTGAACCATGTTATGGCGATAAACTGTTGACGTGGGTGCTTCTTTCTCGCTGCATTATTTTACACAAAGCTCATTGTACCAAAGACAGCCAGCCAATGCAAGAATTAGTTTGCATTCCCGAACGGTTCCGAGTGTCTTGCTCAGGGGAAGGGAGAAAGGTATGCCAAATATAAAGCGTGCTAAATTTTTTGGTACATGAATACTTCTTTATATGTTATACTAAAAAATGATATATTGGGCGTTTTTATTTTTTGATAAATAAAATAAACGAAATTATTGGAATAGGTGGAGGATTGTTACATGGAGTTTATATACTGGTTAGTTGCGATCATAATGATAGTCTTGATTGGATATGGAGTGGTTATGTACTTAACCAAGCAACAAGCGAATCGAATTAAGGAAATTGACGACAAAAAACAAAAGGCTATGGCCATCCCGGTAGCTGATAATTTATTTACTTTAAAAAATATGAATTTGACTGGCCAAACAAAAAGTACCTATGAAAGCTGGCAAGCAACTTGGCAGACCATCACCCGTTTTCAGTACCCTGAAATTGAAGCGGCTTTGGTCAGCGCCGAACAACATATCCAACGGATGAATTTCCTTAAAGCGAAACAAGCCATCGTTCATGCGGATCAATTGATTGATGAAACCAAAAACAGTGTCGAAAAAGTCAATAAGGCTTTGGAGAAATTGCTGGAAAGCGCAAAGGAAAACCGCAAAGAATTGGAAGAAATCCAAGAGCGCTACAACAAAATCCGCAAACAATTGCTGGCGCATAGCTTCAATTTTGGACCTGCCATCGAAACATTGGAGAAGAATCTCAACTATATGGAATTGGACTTCACGAAGTTCAACTCTTTGACAAGCGAAGGCGACCATATGGAAGCGAAAGAAGTCCTCTCCCGCATTGAACAGGACTTGACGGTGATGGAAGAAGTTGTTGAAACGATTCCTCAATTGAATGAGCAGATTAAAGCGGAGTACGAAGAGCAGATCATTGATTTGAAGGATGGCTATCAACGTCTGTTGAATGAAAAGTATGTCTTTGAAACGGTTGATGTCCCTGCGGAAATCGCTTCCGTCGAACGGATCATCCAAGAAGCGAAAGATTCGATCGGACTTGCCGATATCAATGAAGCAAGAAAGAAAATGGATAAAGCGTCAAGGGAAATCGATTCGATATACGGCATCATGGAAAATGAAATGGGAGCCAAAGAGTATGTCGATCGCCATACAGCAAACCTACAAAGAAAAATGGATCACGTTCTGCAAAGCAATCGTTATGTGTTGCTGGAAATTGACCGTGTCTCCCAAAATTACTTTTTGAATAAAAACGAATTAGGGCGTGCACAGGAATTCGAAGAACAACTGCTGAAAGAAAATGAAGCATTACGCTACTACGAAAAAATGATGAAGGAACACCAAATCGCTTATTCGGTCGTCAGGGATTACTACGAAAAAATCAGCCAACGCTTGTCTGAAATCGATAAAGAACAATCTGAGCTAGTCAGCAGCCTGAGCGATTTGCGCAACCGCGAAAAAGAAATAAAAGACAGCATCGATGTATATGAGCTGGATATGCGCAATATGAAACGCACAATCGAGAAATATCATTTGCCCGGTTTGCCGAATGTCTACTTGGATCTGTTTTTCTCCGTGACAGACCGCATCGAAGAATTGGCTTCTAAATTGAACCGAGTGAAGATCGATATGGAAGAAATCGAAAATATTTCGCAAATGTGTGAAGAGGACATCGAGATGTTGGATAATCAGACCCAAGCGATTGTCGACAACGCCATGCTGACGGAATACATGATTCAATATGCGAACCGTTACCGCCATTCCCATGTTGAAATTGAGAATGCTATCAATCGGGCCCTGGAACTGTTCCATCGTCAATATAAATACGACGAGTCGCTTGCAGCGGTAAAAATCCCGTTGAACCGCATTGAGCCAGGCGCCGCTAAAAAAGTGGAAGATTCCTATTTCGAAGAAAAGAAGCACCGCATTTTCTAATCCATCCACAAAACAATCCACTCCAAGAAAGAGTCTGGGACAGAGATGTCCCAGGCTCTTTCTGTTAACCCAGTTCGTCCAACCGGTGCATCAAGAGAAATATGAGAATATGGCGAGACTTGCTTTTCATAGCGGTAAGTTTTCTATATAATGGGTTAGATGTTTTAGCGGCAGTCTGAATGATATAAGGAAGTGTAGCGTAACGATGATTTATTTTGATAACAGTGCAACGACTAAGATGTATCCGGAAGCCTTGGATACTTATCTGAAAGTGAACGAACAAATATTTGGGAATCCGTCCAGTCTGCACCAACTCGGTAATATGGCGGATGCTTTGCTGAAACAATCGCGCAAGCAAATAGCCGATCTGCTGGGCGTAAAGACGGATGAGGTATTTTTTACGAGCGGTGGGACAGAAAGCGATAATTGGGCCATCAAAGGCACTGCGATGGAGAAGCGTGCTGCCGGTAAGCACATGATCGCTTCCTCTGTGGAGCATCCTGCGGTGACAAGGACGATGGAACAATTGGAAATGCTGGGCTTCGAAATCACCTATCTGCCTGTAGACGCTAAAGGCATTGTTTCAGTCGCCGACCTGGAGCAAGCACTGCGCAAGGATACGATTTTGGTTTCCATCATGGCCATCAACAATGAGGTTGGGAGCATCCAGCCGCTCAAAGAAATCGGGGCATTGCTGGAAAAGTACCCTTGGGTGCATTTCCATGTGGATGCCGTCCAAGCTGCGGGGGAGAGCAATCCGATTATCCAACATCCCAGAATCGATCTGCTGTCTTTGTCCGCCCATAAATTTCATGGGCCCAAAGGCGTTGGCATCCTTTATAAGAAACACGGCAAACGCATCGCACCGCTGTTGACCGGAGGCGGGCAAGAATCAGGCATACGCAGCACAACCGAGAATGTCGGCGGCATCGCGGCTATGTCGAAGGCATTGCGCATGACGTTGGAAGCAAGCGAAGAAAACACCAAACGGGAACGGTCGCTCCGCGATAAACTGGCTGCCTTTTTGGGCGCCTATGAAGATGTGCGCGTGTTCTCCCCTGAGGACGGCGCTTCGCATATCCTCTGTTTTGCGATGAAAGGGGTACGCGGGGAAGTGATGGTCCATGCCTTCGAGAGCGAAGGCATATTCATTTCCACAACGAGCGCCTGCTCCAGCAAAAAAAATGATGTGCCGTATACATTGGGTTCGATGGGCATCAGCCCGGCATGGTCCAGATGCGCCGTACGGATCAGCCTTGCAGGCGAGAATACGGAAGCGGAGGCGGAAGCCTTTATGGAACATTTCAGGACATTACATAAAAAATTCAAAAAAATACAATAGGTACAGAAGGGAACAACAAATGGAAACTCGCATACAAATTCGTTTCGGCGAATTATCGACTAAAGGAAAAAATAAAAAACGGTTTGTGCAACAATTGGCAAAAAATATCCGCATAGTGATGACGGGATACCCGCAAATCAAGATCAATGCGGAGCATGATTCTATGTCGCTGGAATTGAACGGCGCGGACGAATCCGTTGTATTGGAAAAATTAAAGCATGTATTCGGCATCCAAAACTTTTCGCCGGTCTATGCGGTATCCCGGGAATTGGATGAGGTGAAGCGTGTACTTGTCGAGTTGATGGGGAAAATGGACCTTGAAGGAAAAACGTTCAAGATTGCGACGCGCCGCTCCGACCATGATTATGAATACGACACGAACTTTTTGAATGCGGCATTAGGCGAAACGGTATTGGCGGCTTTCCCTTCCCTCACCGTGAAGATGAAACATCCGGATATCTTGGTCCGGGTGGACGTTAAAGACAAAGGGATCTTGCTCAGTACGGAAACGTATCAAGGCGCCGGTGGGTTGCCGGTGGGATCCAGCGGCCGCGGCATGCTGATGCTATCCGGCGGCATCGATTCTCCGGTTGCCGGGTATTTGGCGATGAAGCGCGGCGTCAAAGTGGAGGCTGTGCATTTCCATAGCCCGCCTTATACGAGCCCGCAGGCATTGCAGAAAGCCAAAGATTTGGCGGCTAAATTGACGAAGTTTGGCGGGGACATCCAATTTGTGGAGGTGCCGTTCACCGAAATCCAGGAAGAGATCAAGAATCTTGTGCCGGCGGATTATTTGATGACGATCACCCGCAGGATGATGCTGCGCATAACGGATGCCATCCGCCAAGAACGGAAAGGCCTGGCCATCTTCAATGGCGAATCGTTGGCGCAAGTGGCTTCGCAGACATTGGAAAGCATGATTGCGATAAACGATGTGACGACTACGCCGATCATCCGCCCCGTTGTGACGATGGACAAGCTGGAAATCATCGCGCTTGCGGAACGTATCGACACCTTCGATCTTTCTGTCCAACCGTTCGAAGACTGTTGCACCATTTTTGCCCCGCCTTCGCCGAAGACGAAGCCGCATTTGGACAAAGCGAGGAAATTTGAAGCGAAACTGGATGTCGAAGGGTTGATCGAACGGGCGATGGCCGGGTTGATCGTGACGCACATCACCGGAGAAGAGGACAGTTTCCATCAACAGGAATCGTTCTTTGCTGACTTGCTTTAATCGTCTGTTCCGTATTTTTTTTGGAAATGCTTTCGGTTTGCGGAGCGTTTCCTTATCGTAATTTCCTGCTTGTCTGTATAATGAAGTTATTATCGTATAAGGGGGAATTTGTAATGGAAGTAACGCTAAAAGGGGAACCAGTTGAATTAGTAGGTGTACAACCGATTGTCGGGGAAAAAGCCCCGGGATTTTCGTTGTTCAATACCCAGGACGAAAAAGTGACATTGGATGATCTGAGGGGCAGCGTTGTTCTGATCAGCGTGTTCCCGGATATCAATACTCGCGTATGCGATGCGCAAACAAGGGAGTTCAATAAAACGGCGGCAAATTTGGATGGCGTGACTTTGCTTTCCGTTTCCAAAAATACAAAAGAAGAATTGCTGGATTGGTGTGCGGCGAATGGCGTCGATATGCAGATGCTGCATGACGACCAAGGCGAATTCGCCCTTGCCTATGGTTTGGCCATACCTAAAATGGACAACAAGCTGGCTCGCAGCGTGTTCATCGTCGATCAGCATGGCGTATTGGCCTACAAGGAAATCGTGCCGGAAATCTCCACAGCACCCGATTTCGATGCTGCACTGGCGGCAGCCAAAAAATTACTCTAATCTCATTGAGATTTTTGTGAAAAGATGCTAAACTGTTTGAGTATAAATAAAGCGACGATCAAGAGGAGTAACTTTACCGGAACTACCAAAGAGAGAAAAGCAATTGGTGAGAGCTTTTTTGGGGAAGGGAAGCGAAGTAGCTTGGGAGCAAGTGGTGTGAACGTCTACGGACTGGGTAGCGCGACTCGGAGTGTACTCCGTTATCAAAAAGAGAGACAGGGGATAGTCCCTGTAATTTAGGTGGTACCGCGATAATAATCGTCCTGCATATAGTTGCAGGGCGTTTTTTTTATTTTTGTCATAATGAAGAGAGGGAGTGGCTGAATGTCTAAAGCAGATGCAATGCCGACAAAATACCAACCCCAAGCTGTTGAAGCTGGGAAATATCAAAAATGGGTCGAAGAGGGCCTTTTTAAACCAAGTGGGGATAAAACAAAGAAACCTTATTCCATCGTTATTCCGCCTCCGAACGTAACGGGGAAACTGCATTTGGGACACGCATGGGATGTTACCCTGCAGGATATGCTGATCCGCCAAAAGAGGATGCAGGGCTATGATACGTTATGGTTGCCGGGTATGGACCATGCCGGTATCGCAACCCAAGCGAAAGTGGAAGCGAAATTGGCCGAGGACGGCATCAGCCGTTACGATTTGGGACGTGAAGCTTTCGTCGATAAGGTTTGGGAATGGAAAGAGGATTACGCCAGCGTCATCCGCGAACAATGGGGCAAGATGGGCATCTCCGTCGATTATTCGCGTGAGCGTTTCACCTTGGATGAAGGCCTGTCCGATGCGGTCCGCAAAGTCTTCGTGACCCTTTATGAAAAAGACTTGATCTACCGTGGCGCCTACATCATCAACTGGGACCCGAAAGCAAAAACGGCTCTATCCGATATCGAAGTCATCCATAAAGATGTCAACGGCGCTTTCTACCATTTCCGCTATCCTTTAACGGATGGTTCCGGCTACCTGGAGTTGGCGACGACGCGTCCGGAAACGATGCTCGGCGATACTGCCGTTGCCGTCCATCCGGAAGACGAAAGATATGCGCAATATATCGGGAAAACGATCACTTTGCCGTTGGTGAACCGCGAAATCCCGGTCATCGCCGATGATTATGTCGAAATGGATTTCGGGACCGGTGTTGTTAAAATCACGCCGGCACACGACCCTAACGACTTCGAAGTCGGTCTGCGCCATGACTTGCCGCAGATCAACGTCATGAACGACGATGCGACGATGAATGAGCTCGCCGGCAAATATGAAGGCATGGACCGCTTCGAAGCCAGAAAAGCGATCGTCAAAGATATGGAAGCGCAAGGCTTCTTGGTGAAAGTGGAAGAAATGGTGCACAGTGTCGGCCATTCGGAACGTACGGATGTCGTTGTCGAGCCGCGCATTTCCACCCAATGGTTCGTCAAGATGAAGCCTTTATCGGAACGGGCCGTCCAAAACCAAAGCACAGACGAAAAAGTATCCTTCTATCCGGAGCGTTTTGAGAACACCTTCCTGACGTGGATGGATAATGTCCATGACTGGGTAATCTCGCGCCAATTATGGTGGGGACATCAAATCCCGGCTTGGTA
Organism: uncultured Carnobacteriaceae bacterium; assembly: GCA_963730595.1. Lineage (GTDB taxonomy): Bacteria > Bacillota > Bacilli > Lactobacillales > Aerococcaceae > Trichococcus. Next base: position 338,613 of record CAVSSJ010000012.1, on the reverse strand, counting down.
TCATAAAGAAACAGGCGAAATGTACGTCGGCATGGAAGCGCCAGCCGACAGCGAAAACTGGACACAGGACGAAGACGTATTGGATACGTGGTTCAGTTCCGCCTTATGGCCATTCTCGACGATGGGCTGGCCGGATGAAGACGCCGAGGATTTCAAACGTTATTTCCCGACAAGCACATTGGTGACGGGCTATGACATCATTTTCTTCTGGGTAAGCCGGATGATTTTCCAAAGTCTGGAATTCACCGACCACCGTCCGTTTGAAAATGTCTTGATCCACGGTCTGATCCGCGACGAACAAGGACGCAAGATGAGCAAGTCCTTGGGCAACGGCATCGATCCGATGGATGTTGTCGAAAAATACGGCGCCGATGCTTTGCGCTGGTTCTTGGCGAATGGCTCAGCGCCCGGACAGGATGTCCGTTTCAGCTACGAAAAAATGGATGCAGCCTGGAACTTCAACAACAAAATCTGGAACGCCAGCCGTTATGTTTTGATGAACCTTGGCGACCTGGAACACCAAGATATCGATATCACCGGCGAAAAAACGACTGCCGATAAATGGATCCTATCCAATCTGAACAAAACGATCGCGAAAGTGACGGACTTGTTCGAGAAATTTGAATTCGGTGAAGCTGGCCGTCTGCTCTATCACTTCATCTGGGATGATTACTGCGATTGGTACATCGAAATGACCAAAGAAGTGCTGCAAGGGGATGACGAAGAAGCGAAACGCACGACAAGAAGCATCCTGGCCCACGTATTGGACAATGTGTTGCGCCTATTGCACCCAATCATGCCGTTCATGACCGAAGAAATTTGGCAGAATGTACCGCATGAAGGCAGCTCGCTCGTTGTTGCAGCGTACCCGACAGCTGACGCGGCCTACTTCGATGAGGCAGCCGAAGAGGCGATGGATAAACTGATCGAACTGATCCGCAGCGTGCGCAATGTCCGCAGCGAAATGAATACGCCTTTGTCTAAAAAGGTCAATATGCAGATCAGAGTGAACGATGCCGAAACGGAAACGATCTTCAACGACAATAAATCTTACATTATCCGTTTCTGTAATCCGGAAACGCTGGAAATCAGCCAGACGATCGAACCGGCAAGCGATGCCGTGACCGCGATCATCGCCGGCGGGGAAGTATACATGCCGTTGGCCGGTCTGATCAAGCTGGAAGATGAAATCGCCCGCTTGGAAAAAGAAGCTGAGAAGCTTAACAAAGAAGTGCAACGCGTGGAAGGCAAACTGAAGAACGAAAAATTCATCAGCAAAGCGCCGCAGGATGTCGTTGACGGCGAACGTCAAAAGCAAGCCGAGTACAGCGAAAAATTGGCGGCCGTGGAAGAACGGATTGCTTCATTAAAGGAACAATTGGCATAAATAATTAAAACAGAATAGAAAAAGAGAAAACCTCATTTAGACAGAACGCTATGTAAATGGGGTTTTCTTGAACAAAAGGAGCAGTTTAGCGGATGTTTACAACCTATGAAGAAGCAATGGAATGGATCCATACCCGCAAAGGGATGGGGCCGAAGCCCGGGATAGCACGGATGAAGTGGCTGATGGAGAAACTGGATCATCCGGAACGGAAATTCAGATCCATCCATATCGCCGGCACAAACGGGAAAGGTTCGACGGTGGCTTATTTGCGGAGCCTGTTCATGGCAGCCGGGTACTCTGTGGGCACCTTCACTTCCCCGCATATCGTGAGCTTCAATGAACGGATCAGCATAAACGGCAACGACCTTTCCGACGAAGCGGTCCTGGAGCAGACCAACATTCTCTATCCGCTGTACCAAGAAATCAGCGAAACGAAATTAGGCGCGTTGACGGAATTCGAAATTGTGACGGCGATGATGTTCTCTTACTTCGGCTCGCACCCTTGCGATGTCGTATTGATAGAGGTCGGTCTGGGCGGGCTGTATGACAGCACCAATATTGCCGAACCGGACGTGTCGATCATCACGACCATCGGCAAAGACCACATCAATATTTTGGGGGATACCATACCGGAAATCGCCCATCAGAAAGCAGGCATCATCAAAAAAGGGACACCGGCAGTGATCGGAAGATTACCGGAGGATGCATTGCAAGTCATGCGGGAAACGGCAAAAGAAAAGGCTGCGCCTTTATTCGAATACCGGAAAGATTTTACGGCATCAAACTGGCAGGAAGCGGAGCAATATCATGAAGCCTTTGACTTTTCATCCGCGCAAGTTTCTTTCGCTGGCATCGAAATCCCGTTGATGGGCGGACATCAGGTCGATAATGCCGCAACGGCCCTGCAAGCTTTTCTGCTCTTCTGTGACAAGCACGGATTTGCATACTCGGAAGAGTCCATCAAGGCCGGTTTCCTGCGTACGGCATGGCCGGTCCGCTTGGAAATCATTTCACAAAAGCCGTTCATTTTGCTGGATGGCGCACATAACGTCCCGGCAATGGAAGTGCTGACGGATGCGTTGAACAGGAAATTCGCCGACAAAAAAATCACGATTTTGTTGGCCGCGTTGGCCGACAAAGACCTGGAGCGGATGGGCGCTTTGATCAAAGCGGTGCCGAACAGTACCTTGTATGTGACTACTTTTGAGTCTCCGCGCGTGGCGTCTGTCGAAGAATTGCGGTCGCGGATGGGCGTGGCGGAAGAAATGACCTTCGCTGATTGGCGTCAAGCGGTCGATGAGCTGAAGGCGAAACAGTCCGAGGGCGACATGCTCTTGATTACGGGCTCCCTGTATTTCCTTTCGGATGTACGGCACTACCTACTAAACAAGTAAAGGGGTTTTTACATGAAAAAGAAAGCCGTCATCTTCGATATGGATGGATTGATGTTCGACACAGAAAAGCTGGGTTATCAAGCGCAAGGCCAGTTGGTGGAGGAGTTATCCTTGGCTATCCCTTTTGATTTTGACTATTATTTGAATCAGGTGGGGCGATCGGATAAGGATGTCTTCCATGATTTGGTGTCGGATATCGGCGACCCGGCCTTGACGTTATTGTTCCAGAAGAGAACCAAAGAAACACAGGCTGCGATAGCGCTGGACAAAGGGATTCCGGTAAAAGCCGGGCTCCGTGAATTGTTGTTGTTCCTGGAAAAGGAAGGCATAGCCTGTGTCGTCGCCTCAAGCAGCAAGCGCAAGGAAGTCGCGTTCTATTTGGAGCTGGCTGAATTGACGCAATATTTCAAATACCAAATCTGCGGCGATGAAGTGGCCTTCGCCAAACCGAATCCGGAAATATTTCTTCGCGCCTGGGAACCTTTAGGCTTTGCGAAGGAAGAGTGCCTGATTCTGGAAGATTCGTTGAACGGCATCCGCGCAGCCTATGATGCAGCTATCGACGTCATCATGGTGCCGGACCTGATTGCGCCGAATGAGGAAGCGAAGGGAAAGACTGTGGCGATTCTGCAGGACCTGCATGCCGTCATGGCTTGGCTGAAGGACAACGGATAACGATAAAAATTTTCTCGCCTTTTCACGTATTTACCTAGTAGATACAAGAAGGGGAGGAAAATGATGGCGCAAGAGACCAATTTGTTGATGGAAGTACCGAAGGCATCCCGTCCTCGGGAACGCCTGGATCAATACGGAGAGAAGGCGTTGGCGACGCATGAATTGCTCGCAATCGTATTGCGGACCGGGCCGAAAGACAGTAATGTCATCCAATTGTCTTTACGGGTGCTGAATGAATTCGAGGATCTGCATTCTCTGAAGATGGCATCGGTGGAAGAACTGATGGGGATTAAGGGCATCGGCCGGACCAAGGCGATCGAAATCAAGGCCTGTGTGGAATTGGGCATCAGGATTGCAAACTCTACCCAATTGAAGAGCGGGACGATCACCTCGACCCAAAGCGCTGGATCGTTGCTGCAACAGGAGATGAGGGACCTGCAGCAGGAGCATGTCGTCGCGCTCTACTTGAATACAAAGAATGAAATCATCAAGAAGAAGACCATCTTCATCGGTTCGCTGAACAGCTCGGTTGCGCATCCGCGGGAAATTTTCCGTGAAGCCGTGCGTTTCGCGGCCGCCCGCATCATTCTGGCGCACAATCATCCTTCCGGCAATCCGGAGCCATCGGAGGCGGATCTGGTTTTCACCCGCAGAATGGTGGAATGCGGGGAAATGATGGGCATCGAGGTGTTGGACCACTTCATCATCGGGGTCAATCAGTATCTCAGTCTGAAGGAGTTCGGGATCGTCTGAGGCAGATCCAATCGAAGGGTTTATACGGAAGGTTGCGTTATTCGCTTATATAGTGTATAATAATATTATTGTTTTTGTTAGGTAAAGAAAAGATTGTCATGAACATTCCTATCGTACCATAAGCAAGAATAACAATTTTGAGTGCTTTGCACGAGGAGGAATTTTTCATGGAAAAAGGAACAGTAAAATGGTTTAACTCAGAAAAAGGTTTTGGATTCATCGAACGCGAAAACGGAGAAGATGTATTTGTACATTTCTCAGCTATCCAAGGTGACGGATTCAAATCATTAGAAGAAGGCCAAGCAGTTTCATTCGAAATCGTTGACGGCAACCGTGGACCGCAAGCTTCTAACGTTGAAAAAATCTAATTTTCCGCAACGAACAGAGACGACTGATATTTAAATGAACAAAGGGTCCGGGACGAAAGTCCGGGGCCCTTTTTAGCATCCAGGGAATTGCAGATGCGATTTGTATGTCAATACCATTACACGTTTTTCCAATTGTTAATTCTTTTTTTGTTTTGTTACATAGGTATTATTCTGGTTCTGATTTGTGGTAAAATAGAAAAGAATTTGATTGACGGGATATTCCGCAGTCAGCAAGACGGAAGGATGAGAAGTACTTGGTTAGTTTTAATTTAAGAGGACAAAACATAGGGATTGATTTGGGTACGGCTAATACAATCGTATTCATTGCCGGAAAAGGGATTGCGTTCAGGGAACCTTCTGTTGTAGCAAAAAATATCCACACCGGCGAAGTGCTTGCAGTCGGTGAAGAGGCCTTTCAAATGCTGGGCAGAACGCCAGGGAGCATTGTAGCGTCACGCCCGATGAAAGAAGGGGTCATCGCCGACTATGATACAACCGTCGCAATGATGAAATATTTCATCAAAAAAGCGACAGGCAATGCCTTCGTCAAACCTTATGTGATGGTTTGCGTACCCAGCGGCGTTACCGAAGTGGAAAAAAGGGCAGTCCTTGATGCGACCAGAACGGCCGGCGCAAAGGAAGCCTTCATCATAGAAGAACCTTTTGCCGCAGCGGTAGGTGCGGGTCTGCCTGTACATGCTCCCACAGGGAACATGGTTGTCGATATCGGTGGCGGAACAACAGACGTTGCAACCATTTCTTTGGGCGGAATCGTCACCAGCAGGTCAAACCGTGCAGGGGGAGACAGGATGGATGACGCAATCATCCAATACATACGCAAGAAATACAGTCTGTTGATCGGCGAGCGTACGGCTGAAATCATCAAAAAAGAAATCGGCTGTGCAGATATTGAAAAAGCTGCCGCCTATGGTTCGATGGATATCCGCGGACGGGACATGGTCAATGGTCTGCCGAAGACAATTGAAATAAATGCGGTCGATGTGGCCGTCGCCATCCACGATGTGGTGGAGAGCATCATTTTATCGGTCCGGGAAGTATTGGAAGAAACGCCACCGGAAATATCGGCGGACGTCATCGATCACGGCATCGTCTTGACGGGCGGAGGCGCATTGCTGAAAAACATCGCTGAAGTGATTTCCGCAGAGGCGGAAGTACCGGTCTTTATAGCCAACGACCCATTGGATTGCGTTGCGATCGGAACCGGCGAAACATTAAAAAATATAAATGTCTACAAACGCAAATCATTTAGACAATAGAGGAATGAATGTGAAAGTGATGTACGAAATGAGGTGTCAATGTGAATCAGTTTTTTAACAATAAAAAATTGATTGTCCTATTGATCAGTGTGATTACCTTTATCAGCTTAATAGCGTATTCTCTGACGAATGGAAGAGAAAAAACATCCGTTCCGCAACAGGTAGGGAATGATGTGACGGGTTCCATTGCCAGAATCTTTTCCAAACCAGCAGAAGTAGTAGCAAATTTTGTTGATTCAGTTGATAATCTGATGAATACGTATGAAGAAAATCAGGCTTTGAAAAGTAAAATTGATACCGTCTATGAATTGCAAGTCAAAGTGTATGATTTAGAGAAAGAAAACGAACGGATGAAGGAAGAATTAGCTTTAAAGAGCACCATATCAGAATATGAACAAATCAATGCGTCCGTGGTTTCCCGTAATCCGGACAGCTGGTTGAACCAGATCGTCATCGACAAAGGCAGCGAAGATGGTGTGGCGCTCGACATGTCAGTCATGGCTGGAAACGGATTGATTGGGCGCGTTTCGGAAGTGAATCCTACCAGTTCCAAAGTGCTGCTGCTGACAACTTCCAATGATGCCGCTAATCGCGTTTCCGCTGAAATCCAAACGGAAAGCGGATCGGTGCACGGTATTGTGAACGGCTACGATGAAGAATCGAAAATGCTTGCGATGACTCAGATTCCTCCCGATGCTGAAATAAAAGTCGGGGACAAGGTTATAACGTCGGGATTGGGCGGCGTTTCTCCGAGCACGCTATTGATCGGCACAGTTGAAAAAATCGGCATGGATAATTACGGCCTGTTTAAAGAAGTGACCATCAAACCGGCCGGGGAAATCTATGACATCCGATTCGTCACCGTCATCAAACGATTGAGCGGGAGTGGTGAGTGATGGTGCAAAATAGATCGCTGCATCATACCTATCTACTGCCGCTGGTCATTTACCTGCTGCTGATGCTGGACGGTTTTCTGTTGAATGTATTTGCCAAGCAATTTCTGAATGAAGCCTACACGCTCGTTCCTCATCTGGTTTTGTTGGGTTTCGTGCTGTTTTCCTTCTATTTTCCGAAGCAACCGATGCAGCTGTATGCGATCGCATTCGGACTGCTTTTTGACAGTTACTACACAGGTATTTTGGGGGTCTACATCGTAGCCTTTTCCGTTGTGGTCTACCTTATCAAAAGTATCCAAAGACACTTGAGCGAAAATGTATTCGTCGTGGTGCTGTTGTTCATTCTGTCGATTATCCTGGTCGACTCTTTTGTTTTTGGATTTTATTCCGTAGTCGGGATCACGCAGATGGATTTTTCTACCTTTGCCGCTGTCCGTCTTGGGCCGACGATCGTGCTGAACATCGCCTTTTTCATTGTCGGTTATTATCCGTTGGTCAAGTTGATAGCCTGGATGCATGATTAGAACCGAGTGAGGATTTTTTCGGCAAAATGCTTGCTTTTCCGCAATGCTATGGTATTATTGTCTTAAATTAAAAAATGCAAAGAAGAGAAAAAGTACCTTTTGCCTATTTTTAGAGAGTTTGCGGCTGGTGTGAGCAAACAATGGAATAAAGCGAACACACATCTCTGAGCAGGAAAGCTGAAAAGACAAGTTTGTCCCGAATAGGCTGCCCCGGTTGTGCCCGTTACAGCACTGGCGTTTCATAAAGGAACGTTATAAGGTGATATCTGTGAGGGTATTACAAAAAAAGGTGGAACCACGATTTCAATCGTCCTTTAATTTCCTGACGGAAGTTGAAGGGCTTTTTTTTTGGCTGTAGCCTGAAAAAAGTCTGGAGCCACCGTTAACAAGTCGGCATCAATAAAAAAATACATCATTTGGAGGAATTAAGATGAAAAAATTAGCTTTCTTATTAATGACAACCGCTGCTATGTTGGCGGCATGCGGCAATGGGTCTACTGAAGAATCTTCGGCTGTGACTGAAACGGGAATCAAAGAGAATCTGGTCATGGGGTTGGATGACACGTTTGCGCCGATGGGCTTCAAGGATTCAAGCGGGGAGATTGTAGGCTTTGACGTGGACTTGGCGAAAGAAGTCGCTAAACGCCTGGATGTTGAAATCACCTTCCAACCGATCGATTGGGCAATGAAAGAAACCGAATTGAATTCCGGCAACATCGATCTGCTTTGGAACGGTTACACGATCACCGACGAACGCAAAGAAAAGGTTCTTTTCAGCGAACCTTACTTGAGCAACAGACAAATCATCGTAACCTTGGCTGACAGCGCGATTGAAACAAAAGCTGATTTAGCTGGTAAAGTCGTTGCGACACAACAAGGATCGGCATCAGTCGATGCCATCAATGCCGATACAACCGGTATCGCCGCAGAGTTCAAGGATGGTGCACCGCTATTGTACCCTACCTTCAATGACGTCTTCAATGATTTGGAAAGCGGACGTACGGAAGCGATCGTCGTTGATGAAGTTTTGGGACGTTACATCATGAAACAAAAAGGTGCCGATAAATACAAAGTGTTGGCAGATAATTTCGGCGAAGAAGAATACGGTGTCGGTGTCCGCAAGGAAGACACAGCTTTGAAAGAAGCAATCGATGAGAAAATGGCTGAAATGAAAGCTGACGGAACATATGAAGCAATCTACAGCAAATGGTTTGCTGAATAAAGCAAACCGGATATAATGCGTTTCGGACAGGCTCCTTTTTGGAGGCCTGTTCTGCGTTTTGCAGAACGCGGCGGAAACGGCCTGACGCTGGAAAAGCGACAAAAAAGGTGGGCATTTTTTAGATAAAGAGGAGTGGGCAAAGCGATGAGAAGGATGAAAAAAGGTTTTTATACGGTAATGGGATTGTTGCTTTTGGCAGGCTGTGGCGCAGGGGATACCAGCGATTCTTCGGCCACCTCAACAAAGGATGAAAAGGAAAAGTTGGTCGTCGGGTTGGACGAAACATTCGCGCCGATGGGATTCCGCGACGAAAACAATGAAATCGTAGGCTTTGACGTTGACTTGGCAAAAGAAGTAGGCAAAAGGATCGGCGCCGAAATGGTATTCCAGCCAATCGACTGGTCGATGAAGGAAACGGAATTGAACACCGGCAACATCGATATGATCTGGAATGGCTATGCCGTTACACCGGAAAGAGCCGAAAAGGTGTTGCTGAGCGATACCTATATGGAAGACCACTCCATCATTGTTGTTTTAAAGGACAGCGATATCGAAACAAAAGCCGATCTGGAAGGGAAAATCGTTTCCACCCAGCAATCATCCAGCATTGTTGCTGCGATAGAAGCGGATCCTTCGGGAATCTATGGAAAATTGGGCGGGGAACTGGTTCTGTACCCTTCGAACAACAACTCCTTCAGTGATTTGGAAGCGGGCCGGGTTGATGCGATTGTGGTCGGCGAAGTATACGGACGCTATTACATGAAACAGACCGGCAAAGATATTTACCGCGTACTGGATGATAACTTCGGTTCCGATGAAATGGCAGTTGCCTTTAAATTGGGCAATACCGATCTTCAGAAGCGCGTGAACGATGCCTTGACAGAGATGAAAAATGATGGGACCTTCGATGAAATATACGGTAAGTGGTTCTACAGCGAATAACGCAAATTAATGGTTAGAAAGAGGTTTACATAATGGACTTGATACAAACGATACTGCCTTCGCTGATTGCTGGGCTAAAAATGTCCCTTACATTATTCTTCATTATCGGTGTGGTCAGCATTCCGTTAGGATTTTTAGTGGCCGTCATTCGGGTATATGGGCCGAAATGGTTGGGTTTTCTGATTCAAATTTATATTTTTATCATGAGGGGAACCCCGCTGTTGCTGCAATTGATGTTTGTTTTCTTCGGCTTGCCGTTGGCGGGCATCACGTTGGACCGTTTTACTGCAGCAGTACTGGCATTCATCATCAACTATGCAGCGTACTATGCGGAAATTTTCCGTGGCGGTATCACTGCGGTGCCGAAAGGACAATTTGAGGCCATTTCGGTGTTGGGTATCGGCAAAGTGAGAGGCTTTTTCAAAATCATCATTCCGCAAGTGATAAAAATTGTTTTACCTTCAATCGGAAATGAAGTGATTGCATTAGTGAAAGACACTTCCTTGGTTTACGTCATAGGTTTAGGGGAATTACTGCGTGCCGGCCAAATCGCCGCCAACACCTATGCGTCATTAGTCCCGTTCCTTGCTGTCGGCGTCGTGTACCTAGCCGTGACGGCGATCATTACGGTTCTATTGAATTGGTCTGAGTCAAAGGGGAATTATTAAGGAGGAACAGGCAGTCATGTTATTACAAGCAATGAATTTAAGCAAAGCGTATCACCATGTACCGGTCATCGTTGATTTTTCATTTGAAATCGATGAAAAGGAAATTGTTGTCCTGGTGGGGAGATCCGGTACAGGCAAAACAACGTTGATGCGATTGATCAACAATCTGGAAAAGGCGGATCAAGGGACCATTTCGATCGAAGATTCCGTCCTGTGCAAACAAGGGCTGCGTGGAGCGGAATACGTGGACAGAAAAAAAAGACGTATCTATCAAAATAAAATCGGCATGGTGTTCCAGGATTATGCCTTGTTTCCGAATCTTTCCGTGCTGGACAATTTGCTGGAAGCGCCGCTTGCACAAAAATTAGGCACCCGGGAAGAACTGGCGACAAAAGCAAAAGCGTTGCTGGAAAAAATGGGGCTGGCGGAAAAGATCGAGGCCATGCCATCAACCTTATCCGGCGGACAAAAGCAAAGGGTGGCCATCGCCAGAGCAATGATGCTGAACCCGCGTGTGCTCTGTTTTGATGAACCGACGTCAGCTTTGGACCGTGAATCATCCGATAGCATCGGGGAGTTGATCCAACAAATAGCTGCCGACGGAACGGGCATACTGATTGTGACGCATGATACTGAATTTGGACAAAAGTATGGCACCCGCATCGTTTCTTCGAGCGAGTTCCTCGAAGAAGTTTGAACGTGAAGGACGGTGCTGCCGATTCTTGCAAAAAATATAAATAAAAATAACCCGATGGAATAGGCCGCCAATGCTATTTTATCGGGTTATTTTTGCATGAAAAGCATAAAATTCCTTTGTTTGTGTGGATTGCTCTCTATGCATCTATCCAGGTACAGCCGATCCTGTTCAGGGTAAGCCTTGCGGAATTGGCAATAAAACGATATAGATACATGCAAACGCCGCTTGCTTTTCATAAGGATTATCGTATAATTAACATTAGTAAAAAATAAAGAATGCCTGAGAGCGTTCATTTTGAGGAGAGAAAATATATGGATAAAAACAAAAAAAGCGTGTTGCAAGCCGCAATTGTAGGGTCAGGTACAGATGATTTAACGAACATGTTCCTGTCTCTTTCTTTGGCCTCCATCATTGCCGATTTGGCTATTTCGAAAGCGCAGGCCGGCCTTATTTCAACCATCACGAATATTGGCATGTTGGTGGGTGGATTGCTCTTTGGTTATTTGGCGGATCGTTACGGCAGCCTGAAACTGTTCAAAACGACGCTGTTGCTGTTCTCGTTGGCGACTGCGGCCATGTATTTTGCCCATAGCTTGCCGGTCATTTATGCGCTACGCTTCATTGCCGGCATCGGCACGGGTGGAGAATACGGGATTGCCATCAGCCTTATTGCCCGCGTTACGCCGGTCAATAAGATGGGGCGCATGTCTTCTCTGAATGGTGTGGCCGGAATGGTGGGCAACATCGCCGCAGCTTTCCTGGCTAGTTTGATATTGCCTCGCTTCGGTTGGAATGCATTGTTCCTGCTTGGACTATTGCCATTATTGATTGTTCTGTGGGTCCATTTCACGGTAACCGAAGATGTCCTGAAAGATTCCGTCAAAGGTACGGCATCAGCCAAAAGGATGGACTCTGATAATCAGCCTTCTTTCAAGGAACTATTCAGCACAGCCAAATTAGCGAGACAGACCCTTTCGCTTATGTTCATGGCAGTCGTCCAAATCGGCTGTTACTTCGGTTTGATGAACTGGTTGCCGCAAATCATGCAGACAAGCTTGGGCTTATCCGTCTCAGGTTCATCCTTATGGATGATTTCTACCATCATCGGGATGTCGATTGGAATGCTGTTCTTCGGCAGAATACTAGATAGAGTGGGGCCGAGGGTTTCCTACGGCATCTTCCTTTTGGCTTCGGCTGCCGCTGTCTTCCTGTTTATTCTGGCAAAAAGCAGCATCGCGATGTTGATCGGCGGTGCAATCGTAGGCTTCTTCGTTAACGGGATGTTTGCCGGCTACGGCGCAATCGTCAGCCGTTTATATCCGCACCATATCCACTCCCTGGCCAACAACCTGATCATCAACGTGGGCCGTGCAGTCGGTGGTTTTTCATCACTCATCATCGGTCTGTTGATGGATCATTCCAGCATCACGACGGTCATGTTTTTCTTGTCGGGCTGCTATATCGCCAGCTTCTTGGTGATGGTAAGCATCAAGGGGTTGAGAAAAGAAGAATACCAAAATGCGGGCATCGAAAAAGAGACTGTAAGCACTATTTTTAACTAGCAAGCAGGCGGGGCATAAATCATTATCCTGATTTATGCCCCGCCTTTATTTTTTGAATGGCAGCAACTGCCCGTAGGGGTGGACGCGCACCTTCTTTGCGAAGCAGAAGCAAAGGCCATCAAAAGCGAAATCCGTAAATGTTTTTGTTGACTCGGAGGGTTATTTTTGATAAGCTATTAATGTTGTAAATGTGCGCACCACAGCTACAACCGCACGAATAGGAGTCATGAGACCTGCAAGGGCACTCCGTTTGGCGAGTCTAAGTAAAATAAGGAGGTGCAGAGAATATGTACGCAATTATCAAAACTGGTGGTAAACAATTAAAAGTTGAAGTTGGTCAAGCAATCTACATTGAAAAATTAGAGGCTGAAGCTGGTGAAAAAGTAACTTTTGATGAAATCGTATTTGTAGGTGGAGAAGAAACTAAAATTGGCGCTCCATTCGTAACAGGTGCTTCTGTAGAAGGCACTGTTGAAAAACAGGGCAAAGAAAAGAAAGTCACTACTTTCAAATACAAGAGAAGAAAAGATACACACCGTAAACAAGGTCATCGTCAACCTTATACAAAAGTAATCATTGACGCAATCAACGCATAAGAGTGTGAATAATCATGATTGAAGTAAAATTTAGAAAAGATGATCATGGCAACCTGCTTTCTTTCGAGATAACGGGACATGCCGGGTATGGAGTGGAAGGCGAAGATATCATCTGCGCCGCTGTTTCTGTACTGGCCATCGAAACTGTAAATAGTGTTGAACGGTTAGCCGGCTATCAAATGCTTGTTGATGAAGCGGATGATGAAGGCGGGTATCTCTACGCAGAAATACTTTCCGAAAGGGAAGCAGAGCAGCAATACATTACGCAGATTTTACTGAAGCATCTATTCTATTCATTGGAGGATGTCGCTGAGACATACCCAGATTATGTATCAATACAAATGAAATGAAACTGTACTACTGAATAAGGAGGTGCAAACCACATGTTGAAATTGAATCTACAATTGTTCGCCCACAAAAAAGGGGGCGGATCCACTACCAACGGACGTGAGTCTCAATCTAAACGTTTAGGAGCTAAACGTGCAGACGGACAAACAGTAACCGGCGGATCAATTTTATACCGTCAACGCGGAACTAAAATTCATCCAGGTACTAACGTCGGTATCGGTGGAGATGACACTCTATTTGCAAAAGTTGACGGTGTCGTTCGTTTCGAACGTCTAGGCCGTGACAAAAAACAAGTTTCTGTATATCCTACAGCTAAATAATTCTTGTACTTTTGCCGATTAACCAATTACATACACAAAAGAAACCTTGCGGGGGCAAATGATCAGTCACTTCCTTCGCGGGTTTTTTTGCAGTTTTTTGCAAGGGATACGATTTATCCGTGCAAAATATCAGGAAAGAGCAGGGTGAACAATTTGAAAGCAACAAATGTTGAAAGTCTATTCACATTAATGGATGAAGCGATAGCATTACTTCAAAAAGAAGCTGAACTTTCTTATATAGAAGCATTGGCGGAAACGTTGGAAAATCTATCTTTCGGTGGGAAAGCGCAGCAAGTAGAGGGGCTTCCTTCAGAAGATACAATCGAAAAACTGAATCGTTTGTATAAGGACATGGATCTGGATGTGCTGGATAAAGAGGTTATCCGCAAAGGCATTCAATTGGCCTTCATCAAAGCAACCAAAGAAGACAAATTGCAGATGAATCACCAGATGACACCGGACACGATCGCTTACCTGATTGCCTATTTCATATCGGACATCAAAAAAGATAAGGAAGCGACGCTGCATATCACTGATTTAGCAGCCGGGACCGGAAATCTGTTGAACATCGTCATTTCACATCTGGCCAACAGAGGCAATACCATTACGGCCGATGCGGTTGAAAATGATGATCTTTTGATCAGTTTGGCAGCGAACAGCGCCTTTTTGCAGGGGTTATCCGAAAAAATCCATTACACGCATTCGGACAGTTTGCAGGAGCTTTTGATCGAACCAGCGGACATCATGGTTTCGGATTTGCCGATCGGCTATTATCCGGTCGATGAACGCGCGAGGAACTTCAAAACGTCATTTCCGGAAGGTCATTCCTTCGCCCATTTCTTAATAATTGAACAAAATGTGAAGTATTTGAAAGAATCCGGTTGGGGCATCTTTGTTGTTCCGTCCACTCTTTTTGAAACAGATGAAAGCTCTGTGTTATTAGGGTGGTTGAAAGAAAACGCCTATCTACAAGCATTTTTCAACTTACCATCGGATCTGTTCTATAAAGATGGAATGAAAAAATCCATCATTATTGTGCAAAAAAAAGGTCCGAACGCTTTCCAAGCCGAACAAGTTCTTTTAGGGGATATCCCGAACATTAAAAATGCACAAAAGATGCGAAATTTCCTGGATATTTTCCACAATTGGAGTTTAAAGATGCTATAATAATTACCATAGTATAAAAAAAGTACTTCAGATAACAAAAAGGAGCGGAAAAAATGTCTAAAATAATCGCTATCAATGCCGGTAGCTCAAGTTTGAAATTCACCTTATACGCGATGCCCGAAAAAGAAGTGGTTGCAACTGGAATAATCGAAAGAATCGGATTAAATGATTCCATCTTTACCATTAAATACGGTGAAGGTCAAAAATATAATGTAATCGAAGATATTGCAAACCATGAAATTGCGGTTCAAAATTTATTGGATCAATTAATGGCTTTGAACATTATTGCAAGCTTTGACGAAATTACCGGTGTAGGACACCGTGTCGTTGCAGGCGGAGAAATCTTCAAAGATTCAGCTCTTGTAGACGATAAAGTTTTGGAACAAATCGAAGAATTAGCTGAATTGGCGCCATTGCACAACCCAGCTAATGCAACCGGAATCCGCGCATTCAAAAAATTGCTTCCGCAAATCACAAGCGTTGCCGTATTCGATACTTCATTCCATACAACAATGCCTAAAGTGAATTACCTGTACAGCATTCCGATGGACTATTACGAAAAATATGCAGCAAGAAAATACGGCGCTCACGGAACAAGCCACCGTTACGTTTCCGAACGTGCAGCTGAAATGTTGGGCAGACCGATCGAAGAATTAAAAATCGTTACTTGCCACATCGGTAATGGCGGTTCCATCACTGCCGTTCAAGGCGGAAAATCGCTTGATACATCAATGGGCTTCACGCCATTAGCCGGTATCACAATGGGAACACGTTCAGGCGATATCGATGCCTCTCTTATTGCTTACTTGATGGGCAAATTGGGCATCACTGACATCAATGAATTTGTCGACATCCTGAATAAAAAATCAGGTTTGTTGGGTCTTTCTGGCGTTTCAAGCGACATGCGCGATGTGGAAACAGAAGCAGAAAAAGGCAATGAGAAGGCACAAATCGCATTGGATATCTTCTATAACCGCATCCAAAAATATATCGGTCAATATGTAGCTATCATGAACGGCGTGGATGCCATTGTCTTCACTGCTGGTGTCGGAGAAAACTCTGCACCGACACGTAAGATCATCATCGACGGCATTTCTTGGTTCGGTTGCGAAATCGACGACGAAAAGAACAATGTTCGTGGAGTAGAAAGAATCATTTCGACCGACGATTCAAAAGTGAAAGTATTATTGATCCCTACCGATGAAGAAAAAATGATCGCTCGCGACGTTGTTCGCTTCAGCGACATATACTAATCCATAGCGATTGAAACAAAAAGAGAGGGCACATCATTTTCGATGTGTCCTCTCTTTGCGTTTTTTTCATGTGGACGCGCTCATGCTGAAGCCATCGGTTTTTGCATCATTTTATTTTTTAGGGTGTGCTTTGTTTTCCAGATCGGTTCTGACAACCAACACATCGCAAGGCGCATTGCGGATGACGTATTCTGATACGGAACCGATGAACAGTCTTTCGACCGCATTCAGCCCGGTCGCGCCGATCATGATTAAGTCTACGTTATATTCTGCAGGCAGATCCTTGGCGATGATCACTTTTGGCGATCCGTATTCGATGATCGTTTCCACGTCGGTGAGTCCTTGATTGGAAGCGTAGGTTTTATATTCTTCCATCAATGTCTTGGTCTGGCGAACGATTTCATCCGTGAAGCTGCCTTCGAAACCGGTTGGGGTTTGGATGGCTCGGGTATCGATGATATGAGTAATGATAATTGCCGCTTTGTTCCGTTTCGCCACTTCTACTGCTTTGCGGAATGACAGTTCGGATTCTCGGGATCCGTCAACCGGAATCAAAATTTTAGTATATTCTTGAAACATATTTACCACTCCTCCAAACTAATATCGCTTACAAGTATATTTTACTCCACTTTGAATAAAAATGAAAGCGCGTTCTATCGTTTGAGGAATTGTGCAAAGACGATAAAAAGAAATGATATCCTGGTCAATTGCTCTGTTCCTTTAAAACAGCTGCAAGCCGGATGCTGAAGAAGGCCGTAAAGACCGTCGCCAGCACCAACAAAAGAGCGTACAAAAAAGGTATTCTGAAAAGATTGCGACACCAAACAAAGTACGCCGAGCAGGATGTAAAGGAGGCCGCTCCGCTGGAAAAGGCGTTGATTTCTGCTTGCTTGTTCCGCGCTGATGCTTTCGCGGTTCAGGACAAAAGCGGTGGAGCCTTTCAGTCTTATAAAAAATCCGACCGACAACAATAAAACGGCAAATAAGGCAATCAATAATTCGATCATGGGAAATCCTCCTGATTGGTAATGGGTATGATTTTAACAGGGCATATATGGGCGTCGATCCTAGTGCCGGAATCGTCGCTGCATAAAGAAAAAAGCTACTCAAAGAGTAGCTTCCAAAGTATAAAACTTTATAAGAAATCCGATGGTGCCGGTGTGTATATTCTACTAGTTTTGAACCCGCATATAAGCAGGTGGGCTCCAATACCCAGTTTCTAACTACCAAATGATAAGGCGTGTTATCCACCGGAGTAAACAGGATCCCAAGGTAGTAAGAAATTGTTCGGTCAACACATTGAGAATAAATCGAACACCTCAGAAATCTATATACGTATAGTAGCATATTAATCTGTGGTTGGCAAGTAAAATACAACGATTATTTTTAAGAAAGGCCATTGTACCAACGGGTTAAACGCTGCCAACGTTTGCTTAGACATCCTTGTTGAAGCGTTTGTTCATTTGGCTGGCCAATGCCTGCTCATACTTTCCGGTCGGCGCAGGTTCATAATAATGCTTCCTTTTCAAGGAGTCCGGCAGATATTGCTGTTTTACCCAGTGGTCGGGAAAATCATGGGGATATTGATAACCGATTCCCCGGCCTAATTTGCTTGCGCCACTGTAATGGGCATCACGCAGGCTATCGGGGATGGCACCGGATTTCCCTGCCCGTACATCCGCGAGTGCGCTGTCCATCGCCAAATAGGCGGAATTTGATTTGGGCGACAAGGCAAGATCGACAACGGCATTCGCCAGCGGAATCCGCGCTTCCGGAAGGCCTAATTTTTCGGCGGCCTGAACCGCCAAAACGGTACGGGCAACAGCCTGAGGATTGCCCAGACCGATATCTTCATAGGCGCAAACCATCAGCCGTCTGCAGGCGATCAGCAATTCCCCGGCTTCCAAAAGGCGGGCCAAGTAGTGCATCGCGGCATCCACGTCACTTCCACGGATGGATTTTTGGAAGGCGGATATGACATCGTAATGGGCATCGCCGTCTTTGTCATGGACGAGCGCCTTCTTTTGGACGCATTCCTCGGCAATGTCCATCGTGATGGTTATCGTACCATCATCATCGGCTTTGGTTGAAAGGACCGCCAGTTCCAATGCGTTCAGGGCCCCCCGCAGATCGCCCATGGTGCTTCTTGCAAAGTGAAGGAGGGCATCTTCTTCTACGATGATTTTATCTTTGCCGAGGCCTCTTTTTTCATCTGCAAGCGCCCGCTTCAAGGCAATCGTGATATCCGCAATCGTCAGAGGCTTCAATTCGAAAACTTGGGTCCTGCTTCGGATGGCGGGATTGATGCTGATGTAGGGATTTTCGGTTGTCGCGCCTATCAAAATGACCTGGCCATTTTCTAGATGGGGCAAAAGGAAGTCCTGCTTCGGTTTATCCAAACGGTGGACCTCATCCAAAAGCAGGACGACCTGCCCGGAAAACTTTGCCTCTTCCACAACAATCTGCAAATCTTTTTTTGTATCCGTCGCAGCATTCAATTGGCGGAAAGCGGAATTCGTGGATCCTGCAATGGCGCTGGCGATACTCGTCTTGCCGATGCCGGGCGGTCCATACAAAATCATGGAGGACAGCATTTTTGCGTCGACCATGCGGCGGATGATTTTATTTTTGCCGACCAGGTGGCTTTGGCCGACGACTTCATCGATGTTTGCAGGGCGCATACGGTATGCTAAAGGTTGTTTCATCATTGTCTCCTTTTCTTTTTCTCCATTATAATTCAGCTTCTGAAAAAGAACAAATATTCGCATGCTTTTTTTGATGGAAACCCTTTCCCGAAAATGTCCGCAAGAAACAAGGGCAACACCTTTACTATTTCCAAGTAGAAAAGATATAATGAATACATTGAAAAAAAGGAATACAGAAAGTGAGACCAAAATAATGACAGATTTCAAAGAGATCATTGTATCAAAGCATTTATCAACTTTATTTTCGAAAGCCTCTTTTGGAATCGAAAAAGAAAGCCAACGGATAACAGACGAAGGCTCGATAGCGAAGACCAATCATCCCGCAGTATTCGGAAACCGCAGTTTCCATCCTTATATACAGACCGATTTTGCCGAAAGCCAACCGGAATTGATTTCCCCGCCGACACAATCGGTCGATGAAATGTATGAATGGTTAGCGGCCATCCATGATGTCGTGTTGCGTTCCTTGCCGCAGGATGAATACCTTCTGCCGCTCAGCATCCCGCCGGTTATGCCGACATCCGAAGAGGTGCGTGTTGCGGTATTGGACAGCGAGGCCGATGTGCAATACCGGGAATACTTGGTCTCTGTGTACGGGAACAAGAAACAGATGGTCAGCGGCATCCATTACAACTTCGAGTTGGATCCGGCCTTGATCAAGGAGCTCTATCAAATCGAAAAGCCCGCTATTTCGCTCAGAAGCTTCCAATCGGAAATTTACCTTAAAATGGCTCGTAATTTTATCCGTTACCAATGGATCCTGACGTATCTGATGGGTGCGTCCATCGCTGCCGATGAATCTTATTTTGAGAAAGAAGAGCTGAGCGGATTGCCCCTCGAGAATTTTGCAAGAAGCATCCGCAGCAGCCAGTACGGCTATGTCAACAAAGGGGATGTCCATGTTTCCTTCGACTCCATCGAGGCCTATGTGAATGATATCGAAGAAATGGTGGCAAGCGGAAAACTTTCCGCGGAAAAAGAATTTTATTCCACGGTCCGTTTCAGGGGAGCGAAACGGGCGCGCGACCTGTTGACGAATGGCATTGCTTATCTGGAATTCCGGTTGTTCGATTTGAATCCCTTCGCTCCATTCGGGATGCATAAAAAAGATATGCATTTTATCCATTATTTCCTGTTGTATTTACTTTGGATGGACGAAAATGCATCTGACGAACAGATGATTCTCGGCAAGCAGATGAATTACCGGACAGCCCTGGAGAATCCCCTTACCCCTTCCGCTTATCAGGCCGAGGGGACAGCCTTCCTTAACGGGATGCTGGAGATGCTGGACGGTATCCAGGCCGATGAAGAAATCATTGCAATCGTCAAAGAAAAGAGCGATGCTTTCCACCATTCCGAGAAGACGGTTGCGGGATTAATGGTCACTGCAGTCGAGGAAGGGCAGGATCTGACGGAAATGGCGGTCGTGTTGGCTAAAAAATATAAAGCGGAGGCTTGGAACCGTCCTTACGCCTTGAGGGGTTTTGATGACATGGAATTGTCCACGCAGATCCTTCTGTTCGATGCCATCCAAAAAGGCTTGAAAATTAATATTTTGGACCGTCACGATCAGTTCATCTCCCTGACCTATCGCAAACACAAAGAGTACGTGAAGAACGGGAACATGACTTCCAAGGACAGTTATATCGGCCCGCTCATCATGGAAAATAAGGTGGTCACCAAGAAGATACTGGCCGAGAATGGCTTCGCCGTCCCGGCCAGCGGCGAATATCATTCCGTTTCCGCCGCTCTAAGGGATTATCCGCTGTTCACCGGCAAGGGCATCGTGATCAAACCGAAATCGACAAACTACGGGCTGGGTATTTCCATATTCAAAGACGGCGCTTCCTTGGAGAATTATGAAAAAGCCGTCCGCATAGCTTTCGAAGAAGATGAGGATATTTTGGTCGAAGATTATCTGCAAGGGACGGAATACCGCTTCTTTGTCATCGGGAATGAAACGAAAGCCGTCTTGCTGCGTGTTCCCGCCAACGTGAAAGGGGATGGCATCCGCACAATCCGCGCAGCTGGTGGACGAAAAAAATAAAGACAGCATGCGCGGAAAAAATCACCGTTCACCGCTGGAGCGCATCGAAATGGGCGAACTTGAGAAATTGACGATCCAAGGGCAAGGCTATACGTTTGAGAGCATCCCGTCAGCCGGGGAAATCGTCCGGCTCAGGGATAATTCCAACATCAGCACCGGCGGGGATTCGATCGACTTTACCGATCAGATGGATGACAGCTACAAAAAATTGGCTGTGGACATGACTGCCGCCCTTGGCGTGGCCGTTTGCGGCGTGGATTTCATCATTCCCGATTACAGCATGCCATCCACGAAAGAAAACCCGGGCTACGGGGTGATTGAGGCGAACTTTAATCCTGCGATGCTGATCCACATCTATCCTTATCAGGGGGAAAGCCGTCGCCTGACGATGGATGTGTTGCGTTTGTTATTCCCCGAAATGCTACTGTAAAAGATTGTAGGAGGAGATGTCATGAAGACTATACTACGTGCGTTGCTGCCTATCATCTTTGCGGTTGCGCTGGTCGGATCCTATCTGCGGCTGACCGGCACTGCCATCGGGGCGTTGCTTTCGCAATATGAACTATATGTCTTCTTCATTTTATTTTTGTTTCTGAGGTATTCCTGGTATGTCCATCTTATTCTGCATGAAGGCGGCCACTACCTTTTCGGGAAATTAACCGGCTATCGGCTGCTCAGTTTCCAGGTGAAGAAGTTCGTATACAGCGAGAAAAACAAAAAAATTACCTACATTCAATCCGGGCCTACCGTCATAGCTGGACAATGCCTGATGTCTCCGCCGCCGAAGGGGAGCTATGCCGAAAAGCCTTTTAAACTCTATCTTCTGGGCGGCGTCATGGTGAACGGACTGACCGGGATTGCCCTTTACGGCTGTTCCTACCTTTTGGCGCCGGAGCGGGGCATCATCCTGGTGCTCTTCAGCCTGGTTCCCCTATGGATGGCTTTGTCGAACATTTGGCCCTATGGTCAAAATGACGGTGCGATCGTCAGCCAGGCCAGCCGTTCCGCCGAGGCGAAAGAATTATTGTTCTACCAGTTGGAAATCGCCGCCCTGTTTGAAGAGGGGGCCACTTTCACCGAACTGCCGGAGCGATACTTTCAGCCTTTGGAAGAGGGACGTTATTTGAAGACGAACTTGGCGGATTTTGTATATATGGCCGCCTATTTAAGGGCACTGGGGGTTCTTGACTTCGAGGAAGCAGACCGCCTGCTGCAATCCTTTGAAGCGAACCGCCCGGTCGCCCGTTCAGCCTATTGGCCAATCTTTGCCGTGGAGTCCTTGTTCTGCGACGCCGTTTTCGGCAGAAAACAAGCGGCACAAGAAAAGTATGCCAAAATCCAAAATAATCTGGTGTTGAAGCAGCAGTGGAACACAAGCAAGCGAGTCCAAGCTGCCTATGCTTTCTTCGTTGAAGTGGATATGAGGAGAGCCAAGGCATTGTTAAAACAGGCAAAACAAAATCTCGATGGATTAGCGATGCCGGCCGAAAAGGAAATAGAAAAACGGTTGACGGAGTGGCTCCAAGGCTATTTTGTCTCTTAATACAGAAAGAAGGAATGAAGTTGATTTATTTTGACCATGCCGCAACGACGCCGGTCAACCCCGAGGTTATTGCAGTCATAAAAGAATCATTGCTGGCGGATTTCGGAAATCCCTCCAGCACCTACACGATAGGCAGAGAAACACGGCGACACATCGAAGACGCGCGCAGGATTTTCGCGAACGCTATCCATGCTGTCCCAGCCGACATCATCATGACCAGCTGTGGCTCCGAATCGAACAATACCGCAATCATCGCTACGGCTTTGGCCTTGCGTGCGAAAGGGAAGCATCTGGTCACTACGGCCGTCGAGCACCATTCCGTTCTGCATCCGATGGCTTATCTGGAGACGATGGGGTTCGAAGTGACCTATCTGCCGGTCGATGAGAAAGGGAATATTGCGATTTCGGACTTGAAGAACGCACTGCGCGAAGACACCATTCTGGTTTCCATCATGTACGCAAACAACGAAACGGGGACACTCAACCCGATCACTGAGATAGGGGCGCTGTTGGCTGAAAAGGATACCCTGTTCCATACCGATGCCGTTCAGGCTTTCGGAAGCGAAGAAATAGACGTGGATGCGCAGCATATCGACTTGCTGTCCGTATCGGCGCACAAAATCAATGGGCCGAAGGGAATCGGTTTCCTGTTCAGAAGGAACGACCTGCATCTCCCCAACTATATTCATGGGGGCAGCCAAGAGAACAACCACCGGGCCGGGACCGAAAATACACCCTATATCCGCGGTTTTGCGAAAGCGGTCGAAATGACGCTTTCGCAGCGAAGCGAAGCGAACCAATGGAAACGGGAATTGCAGGATTACTTCCTTTCTTCGCTGGAAAAGGCAGACATCCCTTTCCAGGTCAATGGGGATTATCCGAATGGGACGCCGCATATATTGAATATGTGGTTGCCGGGTATGCGCTCCGACAAACTGTTGATTCAATGTGACCTCAAAGGAATCATGCTTTCCGCCGGCTCTGCTTGCACCGCCGGCAGCCTGGAACCCAGCCATGTGCTGGAAGCGATGTTCGGCAAAGGAAATCCGCGCGCAGCAGAATCGCTCCGCATTTCTTTCGGCAAGGACAATACAAAAGAAGAAATCGACACATTCATCGCTTTGCTGGCAAGCATATACGCAAAACAATACGGGAACAATTAGTTTCTCAGCAACGTCCAGAAAATTTTGAAATTCTTTGATATAAGAAGCGCATCATTGCAGGTGTTTCACAGATTCCCAAACTGTTTCACGCCATCACATAATGTCCAGCGGGCCAAGCCTGCCTCTCGGAAATTAGATAAATCTGACCCATTGCGCAGTATGCTCATTCAGGGCCAGATTTCCTAAATTTCTGTCGAGGCAGGGCGGGCTTGTCCCGCATTTCTTATAAAAATATGTTAAGATAGAGAAAACGTTATCTTTGGAGGGCATGAAATGGCATTTGATAAAGTTGCAACTTTAAAAGGTTCAGGGAAGAAATTCCAAATGAATGAGCAAGTAAAACGATACACTTTGCGTGACAATGGTTTTGAAGAAACGAAATCCGGAAATTTTCAGTTTTTGCGCGATCTGGATACAAATACGTTGAACAAGCAAGGATTAAAGGTCAAGATTGTCGTTTCGGATGATTTGAAGACGTTGAAGCTTTCCACGACGACCAGCAATGGCTTAAAGACGGTCGATGTCTATGGGAAAGAAACGATGGCAGGCGCAAGGGAACAGCTGGAATTCATTCTGGATGGCTTGGTTGAAAGAGGCGTCCTGACGGTTATTTCCGAATAAGGCAAGTATGTGCAATCAGTAATTTGATGGCGAACCAAAAACCGGGCGGAGGAAAAGCGTTTTTCCACCGCCCGGTTTTTCATTTTTTTTGCATGTGCGTCTTGCAGTATAAAAGGCGGATTGCTTCAAGCATCGTATATTTTTTGGCTTAACGGGTTGATGGCAGGGAAGTTGTTTTGAATGTAATAATTAATAGGTCATAAACGTTATAATATAATTATATAAACATACATTTTTTTCATTCCCTTTTTGGCGAAATATGATATACTTATTCAGAATCGCACAAAGAACACGGGAGATGAATAAAAGTGGAACAAAAATATCAAGGTGCTGTAATGGATATCATCGATAAAAGCGCCATTAAGAAGTCGGATCTGATCGAGACTTCCAAGTTGAAATATTTTATCAGGTGTATGCTTGCAGGAATGTTCTTGACGCTGGGGACAGCTATCGCAGTAATGGTCGCTGAAAAAGCCGAGCATATGCTTCCAGGCAGCGGTAAATTTTTCTATTCATTCATGTTTGCTTGGTCATTGGTTATGATTACTTATATGAACACAGAATTGGGAACTTCCAATATGATGTATATGACGGCCTCCGTATACCGCAAAGTGTTGGCCCCTAAAAGAGCTTTACTGATCTTATTCTCTTGTATCTTATTCAATCTGGTGGGTGGCGTAATCGCGTCTTACATCATGTCGTTGACAAATGTTTTCCAAGCTTTGCCGGCTGAACATTTCCTGTTCCATGCCGTCGAGGGTAAATTGGTAAAAACTCCTCTGCAAATGGTTGCTGAAGGGATTTTCGCCAACGTCATCGTCAATACAACTGTTTTTGTAAGTGGACATATGAAGGACGATGCAGGGAAACTGTTCTCTACCATCTTCATCATTTTCATCTTCGCTTTCCTAGGCTTCGAACACGTTATCGCCAATTTTGCCTCTTTCAGCTTGGCATTTTTCGCAAACGGCGGCCCGGTAACGGGCATGACAGTCGTAAGCGTCTTGAGGAACTGGTTGTTCGCCTTCATCGGAAACTACATCGGTGGCGGATTGCTCATCGGTCTGTTATATGCATGGATGAATAACGGCACTCAAAAATATGTGGACTAAACCTGTTTCAATAAGCGAAGCAGGAAAATAAAGACTGCCGTGCATGCGATGTTGTTGTATGCACGGCAGTCTTTTTGTATTTGCGGGATTTTCGCATGAAAAATGATTCGCGCCTTGAATCGTTCGCTTTTAAGATGATAAATTACTCATTTACCGGACAATTTCTAAAAAATAATTGACTTTGTCGAAGATTATTTGTATTGTTTTAAATGGCTTTTTGTTTAAAGCAACAGAAAAGAACGGATTGCCGCTCATGTTTCATCGGCGGTGAAATTAGGATAACCAATTAGGGGGATAATTATGAAATTACTTGAAGATCGCATTTTGCGAGATGGCGTTGTGTTGGGTGATGACGTATTGAAAGTTGATAATTTCTTAAACCATCAAATCGATCCAGTGTTGATGCAAGAATTAGGGAATGAATTTGCGCGCTATTTTGCAGGGAGGAACATCACGAAAATATTGACGGTAGAAACGTCCGGTATCGTTCCAGCGGTATTCACGGGTTTGGCAATGGGCGTTCCAGTTGTTTTTGCCCGCAAACAAAAGAGTTTGACGATGAAGGATAACCTTTATTCGGCAACCGTGTATTCTTTCACAAAGGATGTTACGAATGAAATAACTATTTCAAAGCAATATTTAGGGAAAGACGACAAAGTGTTGATCATCGATGATTTTTTGGCGAATGGGCAAGCCACAAACGGGCTGATGGAAATCTGCAAACAAGCGGGAGCTGAAATTGCCGGCGTCGGTATCGTCATCGAAAAGTCTTTCCAAAAAGGAAGAAAAATTTTGGAAGAACAAGGGATGGACGTCTATTCCTTGGCGCGCATCCAGGCATTTTCCGAAGGCACTGTTCAATTCGTTCAAGAGTAATAGGTGCGGAAGAAAAGGCAGATTCATTTCTGCCTTTTTTTTTCGCCATCGAAGGAATCGCAATGTCATAGGTTATAATGGAAGGAAAAGCGAGGTGATCTTTTGGAAATCATTCAAAAAACCAATGCCATCAAATGGCTTGCAATCATCACGATGACGATCGATCATATCGGCTATTATCTTTTTCCGTCCTTTACGCTCTTGCGGCTAGTGGGGCGGATCGCATTCCCTTGCTTTTTGTACACAACGGTGCAGGGCGTGAAAGTGACAAGGGATTTCCGGAAATATTTGTTGCGCATGCTTATCACCGGACTCGTCAGCATGCCCGTCACCGCGATGTCGGGCAACTACTTCAATATCCTGTTCACGTTGCTGCTCTTCGCCCTCTCGATGAAAGATCACCGTTTGATCCTTCCCGCAGCTGCACTGGGATATTTCACGGAATATGGCATCTACGGTTTCCTGATGGGGTGGAGCATCTACGTGATGAGCGAGAAGAACAGGGGACTCGGCGCCGGTTTGTTCCTGCTGGTCAACCTTTTGCAGCTGCCGTCCCTGCAGGCCTTTGCTTTTCTGGCGATCATTCCGATGCTGCTGCCTCTGAAGGTGGAGATGAAGCCTCTGCCGAAATGGCTCGGCTATGCCTATTATCCGCTACATCAAGTGCTCCTGATCATCATCGCGCGATTGCTATAATTAATATTTGTAGTAAAATGATAAGGTTAAGGATAGCGTGCTTGAATTATGCGGGCAGATGGTGTAATATGTTACTTTGTATAAATAAACACTTATTAATGGTAAGCGAGTATGATGTGCACGAATGACAGAAAGGATGGTGCCAGATATGCAAGACAATTCAAAAACACGTGTAGTGGTGGGGATGAGCGGAGGCGTTGATTCTTCTGTCACAGCATTGTTATTGAAACAACAAGGTTATGACGTTATCGGTATTTTTATGAAAAATTGGGATGATACGGATGAATTTGGTTTCTGTACCGCGACAGAGGACTACAAGGATGTTCAGGCGGTTGCACAACAAATCGGAATCCCCTATTATTCAGTGAACTTCGAAAAGGAATATTGGGACAAAGTCTTCCAATATTTCCTGGATGAATATAAAAAAGGGCGGACACCAAATCCGGATGTCATGTGCAATAAGGAAATCAAATTTAAAGCCTTCTTGGATTACGCGATGGATCTGGGCGCGGATTACGTGGCAACCGGACACTACGCGCAAGTCATACGCGACGAAAACGGCAAGTCGCACCTATTGAGAGGTGTCGACAACAACAAGGATCAAACGTATTTCTTGAATCAATTATCACAGGCGCAATTGTCGAAAGCGATGTTCCCGCTGGGCGGAATGGAAAAACCGGAAGTTCGCCGCATTGCGGAAGAAGCCGGTTTGGCAACCGCAAAGAAAAAAGATTCAACCGGCATCTGCTTCATAGGAGAAAAGAACTTCAAACAATTCCTGACGAATTTCCTCCCCGCCATCCCCGGCAAGATGGTCACATTGACGGGCGAAGTGATGGGGGATCACGCCGGTTTGATGTATTACACAATCGGTCAAAGGAAAGGGTTGGGCATCGGCGGCGGCGGCGAATCGGACGATCCGTGGTTTGTCATCGGCAAGGATATGACGACAAACACCTTATATGTCGGCCAAGGCTATCATCATGAACAACTCTACTCGGACCGTTTGGATGCGACCGATATTCACTTCACTTCGGATGAAAAAATGCCGGCTGTCTTAACCTGCACGGCGAAATTCCGTTATCGCCAAAAAGATACTGCCGTTACGGTTTATCTGAACGAAGACCAAACAACTGCAAGAGTGGAATTTGCGGAACCCGTCCGTGCCATTACACCCGGACAGGCGGTCGTATTCTACGATGGCATGGAATGTCTCGGCGGCGGAACGATCGACAAAGCCTACCAAGCAGACAAAGTATTGCAATACATTTAATGGATCGATAGAAGTATAAGAGCCGGGGCTTATGTCTCGGCTTTTATATTTTTTATGGACAATAGGGGGTAAAGGATGGTGGGTGTAAACGGATTTTGGCTTGCTCCCTCCCTTTTATTTTGCTTGTCTTTGTGGTATCTTTTTTATTGGAATATTCGAATAGAGCGTAGGAGAGAGGGGGAAGCCAACTGATGGAAGAGGAGCAATTATATATCGTTGGGGAAATGAAAGTTATCTTTTTCGAGAATGCGAGTAATTTCTACAAAGTGATGTTGGTTGATGTCATCGAATCAAACCTTCCTCAAAAAAAAGATGAAATCGTGGTCACCGGCAGCTTTGGGCAAGTGACGGAAGACACCGTTTATCGCTTTTTCGGGACGGTTGTCGAGCATCCGAAATATGGCGTGCAATTTCAGGCAACGAGTTACCAACAAGAAAAGCCGACCTCTAAAAATGGATTGATTTCTTTTTTGGCCGGCGAGCGTTTTCCCGGAATCGGGAAACGGACAGCCGAAAAAATTGTGGAGACTTTCGGTGAGGATGCTGTAGACATCATTCTCGATGATCCGGATGCGTTGAAAAAGATTGCCGGGATGACCCCCAAAAAAAGGGAAATGATGCGGGATGTCTTGATGCAGACGCAGGGCACCGAAAAAATTCTGATCACGTTGGGTAATTATGGCTTCTCCAACAATCAGGCAGCCAATATCTTCAATTTTTACAGAACCGAAACCTTGACGGTCATCAACGAGAACCCGTTCAAATTGGTTGAAGACATCGAGGGGATCGGCTTTAAAAAGGCGGATCAGCTTGCGGAAGAACTTGATTTCCCGGCAGAACACAAGAGCCGCTTGAAGGGTGGGCTCTATGCGACTTTGCAGGAGCTGTGCCTGTCCAATGGGGACACCTATGTCGATGGGACCGTCCTATTGGAGCGAACCATCCATCTGTTGGAACAGAGCAGAAGGTTCATCATCCAAGATGACATCATCATCGAGGCTTTGATGGAGATGGTCATGGACATGAAGGTGGTGGAGGAACATAGCCGTTTTGCAATCCCTTCGCTTTACTTTGCGGAGGAAGGGATTGCCTCCTCCATCGATCGGCTCCTGAAAAAGAAGCGCGTCATCGATTATCCGGGCGTAAACCTGGACAAGGAAATCGAAGCGATGCAAAAAAAATTGCACATCCAGTATGGCGCTTCGCAGATCGAAGCCATCAAATCCGCGCTGTCATCGCCGTTCTTCATTTTGACGGGCGGGCCGGGGACGGGGAAGACAACGGTGCTCAATGGCATCGTCCAGCTGTTCTCGCAATTGAACGATCTGCCGGATGACCCGATGGAATATAAAGATATCTTCCCTATCCTGTTGGCTGCACCGACTGGCCGTGCAGCCAAACGGATGCAGGAAACGACCGGCTTGCCGAGCAGCACCATCCACCGGCTCCTGGGATTGACCGGGCAGGAAAAAGACTCGGATGAGATCTACACGCAGGAGCTGGAAGGGAAACTTTTGATCATCGATGAAGTGTCGATGGTGGACACCTGGCTGATGCATCGTCTGCTGAAATCCGTTCCTCAGGGGATGCAGGTCCTGTTCGTCGGGGACAAAGATCAGCTGCCATCGGTCGGGCCCGGGCAGGTGCTGTTCGATTTGTTGAACTGCAAGTCACTGCCTCAAGTGGAATTGAATGAAATCTTCCGGCAATCGGGGGACTCCTCCATCATACCGTTGGCGCATGAAATCAAGAACGGCTTGTTGCCGCAGGATTTCCGCAAGAACCAACCGGACCGTTCCTTTTTGCCGTGCCAAACCCACCAGATTGAGCAGGTCATCCGGCAGGTGGTCGAGAAGGCGAAGCAAAGGGGCTTCACGGCAAAGGATATCCAGGTTCTGGCGCCGATGTATAAAGGCCCTGCCGGGATCGATGCCATCAATAAGATGATGCAGGAAATCTTCAACCCGAATGACGATAAAAAACGGCGGGAAGTCGTTTATTTTGAGTCGACCTATCGCGTCGGCGACAAAGTGCTGCAATTGGTGAATCAGTCGGAAAACAATGTCTTCAACGGCGATATGGGCGAAATCACAGCCATCCAGTTCGCGAAAGAGACCGAAGATAAAGTGGATCAGATCACGATCCTGTTCGATGCGGTGGAAGTGACCTATAACCGCAACAATTGGAACAGATTTGTTTTGGCCTATTGCTGCTCCATCCATAAATCGCAGGGCAGCGAGTTTACGATGGTTATTTTGCCGATGGTAAAACAATATGGACGGATGCTGCGACGGAATCTATTGTATACGGCCATCACCCGAAGCAAGAGCAAATTGATTTTATGCGGGGACTACGCCGCTTTCGAGATGGCTGTGGAGAGCTCGGGGGACATCCGCAAGACGCTGTTACACGAGAAGCTAGAGCGCAATTTGAAAAGCGAAAAGGTCTTCGTTTCGGATGAAGGCGAAGCTGCAATCAAAAAAGCGGAAACCGTTCCGGTTCTGGATGCGGAAGCAGCAGCCTTGGAAAAGTTTCCGTCCCGAAGAGCAAGCGCAAAACGTTGTCCAAAACAACCCGGTTCAGGAAGAAGAAAACGTTCCGCAAACCATCTACCATCTGACGATGGAGCAGATCATCAGGGGGGAAGTCGATCCCATGATCGGCATGGAAAACATCACGCCCGAAATGTTCATGGCTAAATAACAAAGACAGCGAGCAGTGGATTGCCACCGCTCGCTGTCTTTATTTTGTCTGTAACTTGATCCAAAAAGGATAGCTCATCATCTCGAAATGGAGGCTATAGGGTCTTGATTCCGCCAGTTCCCCATCAACTTGGGCATGGCCGGATTCAGCCAACGCGAGATCAAAAGATTGCCCCGAATACCGGTTGTATGGTGCAGCATTCTCAACCGTGTCTGCCCAAGTTATTTCCGGTCCAACAGAAATCGCTACTCGCAAAACGCATAGTCTGTTATACTAATAGTAAATGTAATTGCCGATGCTAAAGACGATTTCAAGAATAGAGGGGTTGTATGGAACTTTTTGATCAATTAATGAATCCTGTTTGGAAGACCATTCCGGCAGAGCATAAGCTGGTGTTGGCGGGGAGCGTTATCCGCTATTTTGTGAGCCCGCTGCTTGCTGTTTCAAATGTCCAACTGGCTTATTTTCAGATGGGCGGGATAAAGACGGAGACATTTACGCTGGATATCGAAGGGGAACGTTTTGTTTTTATTCCCGGACAGCAAGAGGCTGTGTTAGGCTGGGACGGCGGGACGAACGGTTTGGATCCATTGGACATCAGTTCCGATCGAAAAGAGATGTATGTTGCCATTGAGAATTGCTTGAAGCTTTCTGTTCAGGGGGCGGATTTCCTTCAGCATAACCATTGGATGAACAAAAAATGCAATCCGATCGAGTCGATGAAAGATTTGGAGGAAATGGTCAACAGTCAAACTTCGACCTTGCGCACAAAAACCATTCCACCCTTATTGGTCGAAGTGCATCCGGAGTATGTCGGCATGACCAAAATGGGTTTGTATGATGTCATCAGCGGGAATTTTGAAGGCAAAACAGACTGGTTTATCCACAATCAGCAGGAAGTTCGCCACGCCTTGATGCCGAGCAAACAGTCTTCCTTATTTTTTGACGATTTCCCCGCTCATATCGTTCACGATAAGCAGTTCTTTTTGAAACAAAATCCCGACCTGGACACCTACACTGTTTTTGCTCCCTATGAAACGAACTACATTCAGGAGACGAAAAAAATTGGAGAAGGACGGTATGGGCTTGCTGTCTTCCGACGAATGGGAGTATTGCTGCGGAGGATCCACAAGAAGGCTTTTCCGTTGGGGCAACAGCCTGCAGCGCAAATTATTTGAACCGGAAGAAAGCTATCTGTATCAACCGAATATGTTCGGGCTGGAAATCGGAAATATGGGCTGGGGCCCGGAACTGGTGGAGGACGGCTATTTTGTGAAAGGCGGATGGATGTCCATCCAGGCAGAAAATATGTTGGAGAAACTTTTGCCGTATTCCACCTACTATGAAAATCACAATGACTGTCTGGTGGGCAAAACGGAGGAAGAATTGCCGCCGGGCTATTACTGCGCCAGACGCTCCATCCGCATCGAATTGTAGGGTGAGGTTCCATTTTCCTGCAACTGTCACTTGCTTGTCGGCTTATTTTTGGTTATACTAGTTTTTGACTGAAACAAAGGCCATATAAATGGATAACCTCAGAGAGTTTTTGTACGGTGAAAGAAAACGCATCTGTTTATGCTCCCTTTGAATGACATAGTAGAAATACTATCGCTTCCAGCGTTAACGGACTCGAGAGGTAATGAATATCAACGAACATTTCATTGCAAACAAGGTGGTACCGCGATTTTCGTCCTTGTGTGCAGTGGAGTGTTTTTTTGTTTGTTTGCCATCAAAAAGAAAAAACAGGAAAAGGAAGGTAAAAATGAAAAATCTTAAAAGCGGCGAGATTCGCCAAATGTATCTTGATTTCTGGGCATCAAAAGGATCGAAGGTGGAGCCGAGCGCTTCCTTGATACCAGTAAATGATCCGACCTTATTATGGATCAACTCCGGCGTAGCGACATTGAAGAAATACTTCGATGGCACATTGACGCCGGAAAACCCGCGGATCACGAACGCTCAAAAAAGCATCCGTACAAATGATATCGAAAACGTAGGCGTGACAGCGAGACACCACACTTTATTCGAAATGTTGGGCAATTTCTCGATCGGGGACTACTTCAAAGAAGAAGCGATCCCATGGGCATGGGAATTTCTGACGGATGAAAAATGGTTGGCTTTCGATCCGGAATTGCTGTACGTCACCTACTATCCTGAAGACGTGGATACAAAACGGATTTGGCAAGAAAAAGTTGGCTTGCCGGAAAACCATATCGTGCCGATCGAAGATAACTTCTGGGATATCGGAGCAGGCCCATGCGGACCGGATACAGAAATTTTCTATGACCGCGGACCGGAATACCAGGACTTGCCGGACGAAGATCCAGAAATGTATCCAGGCGGAGAAAACGAACGCTATTTGGAAATCTGGAACTTGGTGTTCTCTGAATTCAACCATAAGCCGGATGGCAGCTACGAGCCGCTGCCGCATAAAAACGTCGATACCGGCATGGGCTTGGAACGTGTAACGAGCGTCGTCCAAAATACGCCAACGAACTTTGAAACGGACCTATTCCTGCCGATCATCCAAAAGATCGAAACCTTGAGCGACGGCAAAAAGTACGGGGAAGACAAAGCCTTGAGCGTTTCCTTCAAAGTTATCGCCGACCATGTACGTGCGGTAAGCTTTGCCATCGGGGACCGCGCATTGCCGTCCAACGAAGGCCGCGGCTATATCCTGCGCCGTTTGATCCGCCGTTCCGTTATGCACGGCCAAAAATTGGGCATCAATAAATTATTCCTGAATGAATTGGTCCCGGTTGTTGCTGACATCATGGAATCTTACTATCCGGAAATCAAGGCTGACCAAGACTTCATCATCAAGGTCATCACAAACGAAGAACAACGCTTCCAGGAAACCATCCATGAAGGATTGGATATCCTGAACGCTGTCTTTGCTGAAATGGCAGAGAAGGGCGAAAAAGTCGTGAATGGCGCAAATGCCTTCAAACTGTATGACACCTATGGCTTCCCATTGGAATTGACAAGTGAATATGCCGAAGAAAAAGGCTTCACGGTCGATACGGATGGCTTCAACACAGAAATGCAGGAACAACGCAACCGTGCCCGCGCCGCCAGACAGGTGGAAGATTCATTCTCTGTCCAATCCGCGATCTGGGCTGATGTTGTCGTGCCGAGTGCGTTCGTCGGCTATACACAGACAAAAGTGGATTCTGAGTTGGCTGTGATGGTTGCGAACGATGAAATCGTCGAAGAAGCAGCCGCAGAAGAGATGGTGCAATTGATTTTCCGCGAAACGCCTTTCTACGCTGAAATGGGCGGACAAGTTGCTGATAAAGGAACGATCGAAACGGCTGAAGGCGAAGTCGTTGCCCAAATCGAAGACGTGAAACGCGCTCCTAACGGACAAACGATGCATATCGCTCGTGTCCTGACCGAAATCCATGCCAATGAAGTCTACACGTTGCATGTGGATGAAGCCCGCAGAAGAAACATCACGAAGAACCATACCGCTACCCATATCCTTCACCAAGCTCTGAAGGACGTTCTGGGCAGCCATGCCAACCAAGCAGGATCGCTCGTGAACCCAAGCCACCTTCGCTTCGACTTCACTCACTTCGGACAAGTTACAGCGGAAGAATTGGTCAAAATGGAAGAAATCGTGAACCAAAAAATTTGGGAAGCTCTGCCGGTTGTGACGATTGAAACGACAATCGATAAAGCCAAAGAGATGGGCGCAATGGCGCTGTTCGGTGAGAAATACGGCAACGATGTACGCGTAGTCACTGTTGACGGCTATTCCGTCGAACTTTGCGGCGGGGTACACGTTCAAAACTCCCAAGATATCGGCGTCTTCAAAATCTTGTCGGAATCAGGAATCGGTGCCGGCGTCAGACGTATCGAAGCTGTGACAGGACAAGCAGCGTATGCGTACTTCCGTACCAAAGAAGCTGAACTGAATGAAGCTGCACAAATCGTGAAGGCACAACAAACCAAAGAAGTCGCAGCAAAAATTTTGCAATTGAAACAAGAATTGAAAGACGTTCAAGGGGAAAATGAATCCCTGAAAGCGAAAATCATGAAAAATGAATCAAAAAATATCTTCGAGAACGTGGAAGAAATGAACGGCACTACGTTCATCACGTACCAAACGAAAAACCAGGATATGAATGCTTTGCGTCAACTGGCTGACCAATGGCGCCACAAAGATGTTTCCGATATCTTTGTGGCGGCATCTGCGGTAGACGATAAAGTA
Organism: uncultured Carnobacteriaceae bacterium; assembly: GCA_963730595.1. Lineage (GTDB taxonomy): Bacteria > Bacillota > Bacilli > Lactobacillales > Aerococcaceae > Trichococcus. The sequence continues at coordinate 303,609 of CAVSSJ010000012.1, read as the reverse complement.
AATATGCTTGCGGCTGTTTCGCAAGCGAAACTTGCCGATGGATTCAAAGCAGGCGACTTGATCAAAGCGATTGCCCCGTTTGCCGGCGGTAACGGTGGTGGACGCCCCGATATGGCGCAGGCAGGCGGTAAAAATCCTGCCGGCATCCCGGATGCATTGAAGCATGTGTCCGTTTGGATTTCCGAAAAAAAATAACGAATGATGCATTGAACGGGAGGGGCAGCGGCAAAAAAAGTCGCTGCCCCTCCGAGTATTTTTTTGGAAATAGCGTATAATAGATATAACAATCGTTCGGCCGGTCTTTGGAGAACCTCAGGTCAGGAAGACGAGATGATTCTTATTCGTTTCAAAGCGAAAGCGATGAAACGTGAAATGATGAAGCGTTTTAATTCACTGTTGTAGTTTTGGGAGGTTTCTTGTAAAATGATTACTATACTAAAGAAAACCGGGGTGTCACTATGAGTTCGAAAGATGAAACAATGTTATTTAATTTTGATGATAATCTTAAAAAGAATATACAAGAGACATTAGCCCTTGTGTATGACGCATTGGAAGAAAAAGGATATAATCCCATCAACCAGATCGTTGGATACTTGCTTTCTGGTGATCCAGCATATATTCCGCGTCATAATGATGCCAGAAATCTTATTCGCCGTCATGAACGTGATGAAATAATGGAAGAATTAGTGAAAAACTATCTTTCAGCAGCAGGCAAAAATATCCAATGAGGATAATGGGTTTGGATGTCGGGTCTAAAACTGTGGGTGTGGCCATAAGTGATCCATTAGGATGGACAGCGCAAGGGATCGAAATAGTAAAGATCGATGAAGAGAAAAAGGAATTTGGCTTAGCCCGCATCGCTGAGCTCGCAAAAGAGTATGAAGTGGAAAAATTTGTCCTGGGTTTGCCCAAGAACATGGATAACAGCATCGGTTTCCGGGCTGAAGCTTCCATTGCATATGGGGATCTACTGGAAAAAGAGCTGAATATTCCTGTCGAGTATGTTGATGAACGGCTCACGACCGTGCAAGCCGAGAAAATGTTGATCAACGAGGGCAATGTTTCCCGGAAAAAAAGGAAAAAAGTGATTGATAAATTGGCTGCGGTCATTTTATTGCAAAATTATTTGGACAGCCATTAAAGAAAGTGGTATTTTCCCGGGATTTGCGTTACAATATCATTTGTTTGAATGAGAAAAACAATATTAATTAAAGAGGTGCACACCATGACTGAACATAACCATGATCACGACCATAATCACGACCACGACCATGACCACGATCACAACCATGAACATATTACGATTGTTGATGAAAATGGAAATGAAGAATTATATGAAATTCTATTCACCTTCGAATCACAAGACTTTGGAAAATCATATGTTTTAGTTTATCCAGCAGGAATTCCTGAAGGAGAAGAAATCGAATTGCAAGCTTACTCATATGTTGAAAAAGAGGATGGCGGAGAAGGCGATTTGGAACCGATCGAATCTGATGAAGAGTGGGATATGATCGAAGAAGTATTGAATACATTCATGGAAGATGAAGATCTTCAATAATTCTGTCCGCTGCTTTATTCTCAGTTTTCAAATGGAATGGTTTAGGGCAAATCGCCTTAAACCATTTTTTTGCAATTTACTGTTGTATCAAAAAAAGAAAATGCTTTCAAATCGTCCTGTTCATCATCAGAGATGACAAAAAGGTTCAATTTATATGGGGTTTCGTGTATAATAACCTGAGTCGAATGACGGCTTTTTCAATTCGAGATACAGACTAAGTAAGGAGGGTTCCATCCTTGTCTCAAAATGAACAGCAAGAACCGCAAAAACAACAAAAGCTTGTCCGTCCCAAATTAGAAAAAGAAGCAGTCGAGAAAATGAAGGTCCGCAAAAAGGAAATGTCTCTGGTGCGGAAAATCGTATGGATTATCGTTTCTGTAGGGACTATACTGGCATTGGTTGTTGGGTTTGCAGGATATAAGTATGTGACGGAAGCTCTCCAGCCTCTTGAACCGGAGAGTACCGAAATCGTTGAGGTGGAAATACCGATTGGCACGTCAACAAAAGGAATCACGCAAATTCTGGAAGACGAAAAAATAATTAAAAATGCTACCATTTTCAATTATTACATCAAGACGCAAAATGTCTCGGATTTCCAAGCCGGTTTCTATGAACTATCCCCGTCGATGAAATTGGATGATATCATCGCCAAACTGCAGGAGGGCGGAAGTTCGGTGCCGGATCAAAAGATTTTGATCAAGGAAGGGGACACGGCCGAGGAAATCGCAACAGAAATCGAAGCCAAAACAGACTTTACCGCTGCACAATTTCTGGAGTTGCTGAACAATCCGGAGTTTCTGGCAAGCGCGACCGCACAATTTCCGGATCTGTTGACGGAAGCGACCCAAAGGACAGATACCCGTTATAAACTGGAAGGATACCTATTTCCGGCGACCTATGATTATCTCCTGGGCTCTACTTTAGAAGAAATCGTGATGCAAATGCTGCAAAAAGCAAATGACGTCATTGTGCCCTATAAAGATCAGATTGCTGCAAAAGGATACACAATCCATCAGATCTTGACGATAGCCTCTTTGGTCGAAAAAGAAGGGGTGACACCCGAAGATCGTGCGAAAATCGCCAGTGTCTTCTTCAACCGTCTGGCGATCGATATGCCTATCCAATCGGATATCAGCATCCTGTACGCTCTGAATGAACACAAAGAATTGGTTACTTTTGAAGATCTTGAAATTGATTCTCCTTACAATCTATATAAGAACACCGGCATGGGGCCTGGTCCTTTCGATAGCCCGAGCGAAGGGGCTATTCAAGCGACGCTGAATCCTGCCACAACAAACTATCTTTACTTTGTTGCGGATACAAAGACGGGTATCGTTTATTTTGCTGAAACCTACGAACAGCATTTGGAATATCAAAGCCAATACGTAGACAGCGAATGATGCCTATGAAGAACTTTTAAGAAGAGAAGGAGAGTTTACACCATTGAAAAAACCCATCGTAATCGGTGTAACCGGAGGGTCCGGCAGCGGGAAAACCAGTGTCAGCCGTGCTATCTTAGATAAATTCACCGATGTTTCCATATTGCTTTTGGAGCAAGACTTCTATTATAAAGACCAGAGTCAGCTGCCTTTCGAGGAACGCTTGAAAACAAATTATGATCATCCTTTTGCATTCGACACCGATCTTTTTATTGAAGATTTAATGAAACTGATTCGCTATGAGAGTATCGATCAACCGGTATATGACTATGCCAAACACACGAGAAGCGATAAGGTTATCCACCGCGAACCAAAGGATGTCATCATCGTGGAAGGCATCCTGATCTTGGAGGATGAGCGTCTCCGCAATCTGATGGACATCAAAGTATATGTCGATACAGACGATGATATCCGCATTATCCGCAGAATTAAGCGCGATATGGAAGAGCGCGGCAGGACGCTGGATTCCGTCATCCATCAGTATCTTTCGGTTGTGAAACCGATGCATCAGCAATTCATTGAACCTACCAAAAAATTTGCTGACATCATCATTCCGGAAGGCGGACAGAACCAAGTGGCCATCGATTTGATGACTACGAAAATTGCGTCAATTTTGTCAGATAATCGTCAAAAATAAGTAAAGATAAAAATATATGATGAAAAATAATTGCTTTTATCTTTATTAAGTGGTATTTTATATTCACTATAATTTTAAAACCCAATATACAATAAAAATCAAGGAACCATTCAGTTCCCCCATAATGGTCAGAGCGAGCTGTCCTGATAGGGAAGTTTATCTTTCGGGACAACCAGCTGATACGCGGGAACTGCCATCACTGTATGGGTATTGTATATTGAATCATTATTTAAAAAGGGAGCCGTATAGCTTATGATTGAAAAAGTATTTCCAATGACTGAAGCCGGTAAAGCGAAATTAGAAGCTGAACTTGAAGATTTAAAAGTGAATAAAAGAAAAGAAATCGTAGAACGCATCAAAATTGCAAGAAGCTATGGAGATTTATCAGAAAACTCTGAATATGAATCCGCAAAAGATGAACAAGCTTTCGTTGAAGGACGCATCACAACCATCGAAAAAATGATCCGTTTTGCTGAAATCATCGACGATAAAAATTTCGATTCGAATCTAGTGTCTTTAGGAAGCAAAGTCACTTTCGCCGAAATCCCTGACGAAGAAGAAGAAAGCTACATCATCGTAGGGAGCGCAGAAGCTGATCCATTGGAAGGGAAAATTTCCAATGACTCTCCAATCGCAAAAGCGTTGCTGGGGAAAAACATCGGTGAAGAGGTTGTCATCACAACTCCAGGCGGAAACATGACCGTTAAGATCGTAAAAGTAGAACACGCATAATAATTGCCGATAAAAGCTTAGATAAAAGGTACCCTTTTTATCTAAGCTTTTTCTGTACGCGCCGGATAGCGCAACGCACCCATTCGGTTCGTCGGGCTGATGGCAGCGCGTCATGCCCGCACGTACGACTTTAGTATGAGATGCATATCAATCTTAAGCTCGCTTCCTATTATGAGCGGGTACGCTATAATAGGGATATATTTAGTGTGGGGGGCCTTTTACCGTGAAAAAAACAGGGGTTAAATTTTTTCTCATCATCGAAGGCTTATTGGCTTTGGCGGTTCTTTTCCAATTGGTGCAGGATATCGATCTGCTGATAGTGCTGATCCTTGGTTCCATTCTGGTTAAAATTGGAAATGCAGGGAATACACGCCGCCAATTTTTAGTTTGGATAGGCTGGTTTATGATCATCATGACGATCCTATCCACCTTTTCAGTCTGGTTGATGCTCATTTTACTGCTTCTTTTTGTGGTCATATACGGCAAAAATATGTTGTCGGATTTAAAGATGGATGCTTATTTTGATGTTCCTTGGGAAGAAAAAAGTTTCCATAACGTCATGACAAAAGCACCTGACAGTCACAGCAATGTTAGGAAAAAGCAAAAATGGATCGGGAATACCACTATCGGGAACACCGTCTATGAGTGGGACGACATAAACATCACCGTGCTGATGGGCGATACCATCATCGATCTAGGGAATACGTTGTTGCCGAACGAAGAAAATATTGTGTTGATAAGGAAAGGCGTCGGAAAGACGCGGGTGATCATTCCTGTAGGGATAGGGGTCGCCATCCATCATTCTGCTTTAAAAGGTCAAATCCTTTACAATGATGAGAAGATTGATCTGACAAATGAAACAGTCAAGATGTACAGCCCCGATTATGATGATGCCAGCCGGAAAATAAGGATCGTTTCAAACACAGTTATCGGTGATTTGGAGGTGATCTTCCTGTGAGGAAAAAATCACTGCTGCTTCTTTTTAGCGGCATTTTCGGTATCCTGTTGTTGGTCGTTTTTGCGGTGTTGTTTGCGTTGCGTCCTGTTTTAAGCTTCAGTGACTTTCTGTCCGTTGAGAGCTTCTCAATACCGGTGTTGCTGTATATTCTGATGGTGCTTCTGTTGGTATCCCTCATCACAAGCTGGGCGGTCCATTCTTTATTGAGGAAACAGGAAAATCTGCTCAAGGATAGGCTGCACTGGCTTTATCTGGGGAATTACACGCAGGCGCCGGCAACCGAAAAAACGGATAAGTCGGTATTCTTGGACCATTACGGCCAATCGGTTTTCGATGAAGTCGAACTTCTCCGCAAAAAAATGATCGGTTTATCCCGGGAAGTGCAGCAGCTGAGCGCTTTGCCTCGGCTGATCGGGGATGAGACCAAGGAAGAAATTCTCGAGAATGAAAGGCATCGCATCGCGCGGGAATTGCACGATTCCGTCAGTCAACAGTTATTCGCCGCCATGATGATGCTTTCGGCAATAAACGAGAAAGCTGCTGCGCTGCCGGAAAATACGCAAAAACAATTGAAGCTTGTCGAAGCAATCATCAATGAATCGCAATCGGAAATGCGTGCGCTGCTCCTGCATCTGCGGCCTGTAAAATTGGAAGGGAAGTCCTTGAAAAAAGGGATTGAACAGCTCCTGGTGGAATTGAAATCAAAAGTACAGATCAAAATAAAGTGGGAGATCGATGATGTCCAAACAATGGATGGCATCGAGGATCATCTCTTTCGGATTGTCCAGGAGTTGCTTTCGAATACATTGCGGCATGCAAAAGCCAGTAATTTAGAAGTCTACCTGAAACAGACGGCCCAGGAAATCAGCCTGCGGATATTTGATGATGGCGTCGGCTTTGATCCAGCCGATGAAAAAACGGGAAGCTATGGTTTGATGAACATAAAAGAACGCGTAAAAGGAATGGGCGGAACCTGCAAAATAATCAGTTTCCCTAAGAAAGGCACAATCATTGAAATTCGGATACCGGATACGAAAAAGATGTGGGCTGAAAGTGATGAAAAGAACGAAGAAACAAAATGAGGATCTGTTTGTCTTAAGGTGAAGGAAAGCATAGCGTTTTTTGATATAATGAAGAGTGCTTCATTCCACGATAAAAATAATGGGTGTTCTCGCTCCCTCGATAAAAAATGCATCATTTTGGGTGTTTGAACAGCATTAAAGCACCTGGTATCCAGCGGTCCAAAAGGAGGGATTTTTTTGATTCGTGTATTAATTGTTGATGATCATGAGATGGTCAGATTAGGTTATTCCGCTTATCTATCGATTCAAGATGATATTGAAGTGGTGGGTGAAGCAGAGAATGGACAGGAAGGCTATGAAATGGCTTTGGCTATCAGGCCGGATGTCATCTTGATGGATCTAGTCATGGAAGTGATGGATGGCATCGAATCCACGAAAGCGATAATGAAAGAGTGGCCGGAAGCAAAAATCATTATTGTAACAAGCTTTATTGATGATGAAAAAGTTTATCCTGCATTAGAAGCGGGTGCATCAAGCTATATGCTTAAAACCTCCTCCGCTCATGAGATCGCGGATGCTATCCGATCGACGTTCCGCGGGGAGTCTGTATTAGAACCGGAAGTGACCGATAAAATGCTGGAGCGTTTTACAAAGAAAAAAGTTCGCGCTCCGCACGAAGATCTGACTGCAAGGGAATCGGAAGTCCTGCTCCTGATTGCGCAAGGCTATTCCAACCAAGACATTGCGGATCAGTTATTCATCACGTTAAAGACCGTGAAAACACATGTTTCAAACATCCTAACAAAATTGGAAGTTGATGACCGCACCCAGGCAACCATCTATGCGTTTAAGCATGATCTGGTGCAATGAGTCAAGCGGAATGATCACGGATAAAAATGAGCTGAAATCTTAAGGATGATTTCAGCTCATTTTTTTGTACGGAAAATCCGCTGTCAACCAATGCTTTTGTGAGCAAAGTATTATAAAATCGCTGGTTAATATGGTAATATGAAATCACTTATAGAGTCGTGGGAGGGGGATAGCTAATCCTTTGATTAGCGATATCTTCAAGTGGGACACCCAAACGGTACACAACCAAGAACAAAAGAAAGGAGTTCGGAGAACAAGGAAAGACTTTCGACCCGATGGGCCGAGCGCTTTCTCCTCCCACGACTGAAGTCGCGGGTCTCCGAAAACTAAAAACATGAAAATTGAAGTTAGCGAGCAAGCACAGAAATGGTTTGAAGATGAACTAGGCATTCCGGAAGGCAAAGGGGTGCGCTTTTTGGGGAAAGTCTATGGAAGCAGCCAGATTCACGAAGGGTTTTCGATCGGGATCGATGTAGACGAACCGATATTGCCGATCGGAAAAGCGGAATACAATGGTATCCTTTATTTTATTGAGGATGCCGACGATTGGTTCTTCAGCGGCTATGATCTGCAAGTAGTTTTCGATGAGAAGCAAAACGAACCTGCCTATCATTTCATCGAACAAAAATAATAAGCGCGACAGAGGGCCCGGACAAATATCCGGGCCCTCTGTCGCGCTTATTTTATTTCATTTTTGAAAAAGTCGGGGACGATTCGTTTATACACCCATGATGACAGGCACAATCATCGGACGACGTTCTGTTTTTTCGTATAAGTAAGGTTGAATGGCGTTCGTGACAGTATCTTTTAATTTCTTTTCGGTGATGTTTTCGTCGCCTTTCAACAAGGCCAGTACTTCCTGTTTCACGATGGCTTGCGCTTCGTGGATCAAATCTCCTGATTCGCGCATGTAGATGAATCCGCGTGATAGGATGTCGGGACCTGCCAATAATTCTTTGTTCCTAAAATCGACGGTCAAGACGATGACAACAAGGCCATCTTCAGAAAGGATGCGACGATCGCGAAGAACAATGTTTCCGATATCACCGATGCCTTTGCCGTCCACATAGACATCTTGAGCAGGGAAACTGCCTGCGCGTCTTGCGGAGTCAGCGGTTACTGCCAAAATTTCCCCATTGTCAAGAATGAAACAGTTTTCTGGCGGAATGCCAACCGCCTCAGCCAATTCGGTGTGGATTTTCAACATCCGGTATTCCCCGTGGACAGGCATGAAGTATTTTGGCTTCATCAGAGTCAACATAAGTTTCTGTTCTTGCTGACCGCCATGCCCAGATGTATGGACATTGTTGACTTTTCCATGGACAACTTCCGCGCCGGCTTCCAACAGAAGATTGATGACGCGATTGACGCTTGTCGTATTTCCTGGAATAGGGGAACTCGAGAAGATGACAGTGTCTCCCGGTTGGATGGAAATCTGTCTATGAGTCCCGTTTGCGATCCGGCTCAGAGCCGCCATCGGTTCTCCTTGGGATCCCGTGCATAAAATCAGTACTTTATCAGCGGGCAAAGTGTTCAATTGTCTTGGTTCGATAAAAAGATCATCCGGGGCTTCGATGAAGCCCAATTCTCTTGCCGTACGGAAATTTGTTTCCATGCTGCGTCCGAAAATGACGATTTTCCGTCCAGTCTCCATTGCGACTTGGGCAACTTGCTGCAATCTGTAGATATTCGATGAGAAAGAAGCAAATATGATTCTGCCGGAAACCTTTTGGATGATATTCTTGATCGATTGTCCCACAACTTGCTCCGATTGCGTAAAAGTAGGTATTTCAGCGTTGGTGCTGTCACTCAGCAGCAACAATACCCCTTCATCTCCGATTTTAGCCATCTTATGCAAGTTGGCGGGTGTACCGTTAGGAGTGAAATCGAACTTGAAGTCACCCGTGAAAACGATGTTCCCGGGAGGAGTCTTCACTACAATCCCTCTAGTATCAGGGATGCTGTGGGTAGTATTGAAGAAGCTGATGCTGGTTTTGCGGAATTTGATGACAGTGTCTTCATTGATTTCATGAAGAATGGCATCGCGAAGCAAACCGTGTTCATCCAGTTTGTTGCGGATCATGGCAAGGGCCAATTTACCCGCATAGATAGGGACATTGATTTCCTTCAACAAATAAGGTACGCCGCCGATATGATCTTCGTGGCCATGTGAGATGAACAAGCCTTTTATTTTGGCTTGGTTCTGAACGAGATAACTATAGTCCGGTATAACGTAGTCAATGCCAAGCAAATCATCTTCAGGGAACATAATCCCCGAATCAAGGATGATAATTTCATCTTGGAATTGAACGCCATACATGTTTTTGCCGATTTCTCCTAAACCCCCGATGGCAAAAACACCGACTTCATTATTTTTTATATTTGGTTTCATACATTGAACTCCGTGATATGGAAGTCATCTTTGCCTTGTTCATATTCTAAATGTTTGCCATCCATAGGTTGGATAAATTCAATATTGTAGGGGGTATTTTGTTCAACTATTCTTCTTGCTTCAACTTTGTCTGCAGCTTCCAAATAAAGAGATTCTGTATTTTCTCTTGTTGGTGCCTCAAATTTTGTCGGTTGATAGGTTACTTTAAATATCATATCATTCACTCCATTTTTATTATTATGTTTTAGTACTGTACTGAAAATTACAATCTTAGATTTCAAACTTGGTCAATAGTTGTATTTTTTCATACAATCGTTAATACAAGTTTACCACAACTGGGGGATTTAGTATAGAAATGACTGGTAAAAACGTAAGGATAAACAATGAAACCCTTTACAATCGAGGAGGGGTGTTTGTTTGCTTTTTTATCTGAGTTTCTCCAATATTTTTGTAGACTTAAACAACTGAATTGGCTAGACTAAAGGAGAGCCCGAAGCATCAACATAGGGTTTTCAAAGGGTTCATGCGCTTTTTGTTTTTATTTTTCAGCAATATTCCGTAAGCAGCTTGCTGCTGCCGAGGGGTTTCCTCTGGAAGCAATATTTTAAGGTAGGTGTTTAGAAGGATGTCTTTAATTTGGCGTTATATCAGCCGATATAACAGCGTTTTATTTTTTAATGTATTGGGTGCTTTCGGCTTCGTTTTTGTTGAACTGGGTCTGCCGACGATGTTGGCAAGGCTAATCAATGGGACGATTGCGGGCGAGGGAAGAGAGCATATCCTACAGATAACGGCCATCATGTTTGGCTTGGCGTTCGTTGGCCTTGTCGGACGCGTGATTGTCGCTTACACAACCAGCAGAGTCACGACGAACATGGTAGCCGACATGCGCGATGATCTGTATAAAAATATCCAGACCTTTTCCCATGAAGAGTTTGACCGGTTTGGGGTTTCTTCATTGGTCACGCGGGTTACGAACGATGCCTTCGTATTGATGCAGTTTGCGCAGATGGTGTTGCGCATGGGATTGATGACGTTCATCATGATGTTCGCCAGTTTTTTCATGATAGCACGCACAAGCCCCAGCCTGTCCTGGATCTTGCTGCCGGCATTCCCTGTTTTGCTGATTATGATTCTTGTCGTCGGCAAAAAATCGCAGCCGCTCTCGGATGCGCAACAAAAGAATTTGGATAATATCAACGGAAACCTCAGGGAAGCCTTATCAGGGATGCGCGTCATCCGCGCTTTCGTCAGGGAAGATTTCCAAGCGGAGCGGTTTGAAACGGTGAATACGCTCTATAGTACGGTCTCCAAAAAATTGTTCCGTTTAATGGCTTGGAATCAACCGCTGTTCTCGCATATCATAAACTTGATCATCATCGCCATCATGTGGTTCGGGTCCGGCAAAATCGAGAGCGGAAATCTGCAGTTGGGGAACTTGACGGCCTTCATAGAATACAGTTTCCATGCCTTATTTTCCTTTATGAACTTCGCTGTCGTTTTCATGATGTACCCGCGCGCGTCGGTGTCGGCGAAACGCATCAGGGAGGTTTTAGAAACGGAAAGCAGCATTTCCCCTAATGAAACGGGGATCACCGAAACGGAGACGCATGGCTATTTAGTTTTTGAAAACGTCAGTTTTGCCTATCCCGGAAACACGAGTACGCCTGTCATCAAGGACATCAGCTTCACCGCGCAACCGGGCCAGACGATCGCTTTTATCGGCAGCACCGGCAGCGGGAAATCCACCTTGATCCAATTGATACCGCGTTTCTACGATGTCACGAAAGGGCGCATCCTTGTTGATGGCCACGACGTCCGGGATTATAATCTGAAGGCTTTGCGGGCAAAAATCGGTTTTATCCCGCAAAAGGCCCTCTTGTTCACGGGGACGATTTCGGAAAATCTTCGTTACGGGAAAGGGGATGCTTCCCACAAAGAAATAGAAGAAGCTTCAGAAATTTCCCAAGCGAAGGAATTCATTTCACGCAAACCGGATAAATTCGACGAACATCTGGCGGAAGGCGGAAGCAATCTGTCCGGCGGGCAAAAGCAACGCCTATCCATCGCACGCGCAGTCGTGCGCAAACCGGATATTTATATTTTCGACGACAGTTTTTCGGCATTGGACTATAAAACCGACGCCAGCTTGCGCGCAAGGCTGAAGAAGGAAACCGGAAAAGCTACCGTGATCATCGTGGCGCAACGCATCAGTACGATTATGCATGCCGACAAAATCATCGTGCTGAACGAAGGCGAAGTCGTCGGCCAAGGGACACATAAAGAGCTGTTGAAGACGAACCAAATCTATTACGATATCGCATCTTCACAAATGAGCAAGGAGGAACTCGCATGAAAAAAATAAATACACGTACGTTCTTCCGGCTCTGGCGTTATTTGGAGAAGTATAAAGGCAAGTTTTTGGGATCCATTTCCTTGACGGTGCTGATGACGATCTTTAACGTTTTGGAACCCTTCATCCTCGGCTTGGCGATTACGGAAATCGGCAGAAATATTTCGGATATGCTGAAGGGCGTCGAGGGGGCAGGGATAAATTATGCTTACCTGAGCAAAATTTTGTTGATCTATTTTATCCGTGCGCTGCTGTATCAAGCGACCAATCTGTTTTCCCAAATGTTTATGGTGGATGTCGTCCAGGAAGCCATGCGTGACCTGCGCAGGGATCTGAGCGAGAAGATGAACCGTCTGCCCATTTCTTATTTCGACAAAAATCAGTTCGGGGACATTTTGAGCAAGGTCACCAACGATGTCGACTCCATCGCGAATGCGCTGCAACAATCGCTGTTGCAGATTCTGAATGCTGTTTTAGGGATTACCTTTGCGCTGATCATGATGTTTACGATCAGCTGGAAATTGGCGCTGATTATGGTGGTCATGATTCCGACGGCATACATCCTGTCGAAAAAGATAACACAGCTGTCACAGCCTTATTTCCGCGGGCAAGCCAAATATCTTGGGCAATTGAACGGATTTGTCCAAGAAACGCTGACCGGCTTTTCCATCATCAAACTGTACGGAAAAGAGGAAGACTCTTTCGAGGAATTCAACGCCATCAATCGTTCACTCAACAAGCACGGATTCAAAGCGACCTTCATCTCGGGGCTGATGTCTCCTTTCGTTGCGCTTGTAACAAATATCTCCTATATTTTTGTGGCGGTATTCGGCATTCTGCAGGCGATGGCGGGGACGATGACAATCGGTAATGTCCAGGCGATGGCGCAGTATGTGTGGCAAGTCAATCAGCCGATCTCCACCATTACGCAGTTGTCCGCCATCATTCAGTCGGCGGCCTCCTCCATCCAACGTGTGTTTGACCTTCTCGATGAAGGGGAAGAGGTGCAGCAGGAAGTCACCTTCAGATTGCCGGAAAAAATCCGCGGAGATGTTGCATTCGAAAATGTATCATTCAGCTACGATAAACAAAATCCGCTGATCAAGAACTTCAACCTACAGGTGAAGAGCGGCGAAACCGTGGCGATAGTCGGACCTACGGGGGCCGGGAAAACCACCCTGATTAACTTGCTGATGCGGTTCTACGATGTCGATTCCGGCTCCATCAAAATTGATGGCTATGACACAAAGGAATTGACCCGCGCCGATGTGCGTTCGCAATTCGGGATGGTACTCCAGGATGCCTGGCTCTATAAGGATTCCATCAGCGGGAATATCCGTTTCGGGAAACTGGATGCAACCGATGAAGAGGTGGTCGAGGCCGCAACGACGGCCAACGTCAACCATTTCATCCAAACCTTAGGGGAAGGATATGATACGGTCATCAACCAAGAGGCGTCGAACATCTCGCTGGGACAAAAACAATTGTTGACGATTGCGCGCGCCTTCATCGCGGATCCGAAAATCCTAATACTTGACGAGGCGACCAGTTCTGTGGATACTAGACTGGAAGGTTTGATCCAAAAAGCCATGAAGCGCATCATGCATGGCAGAACCAGCTTTGTTATTGCCCATCGTTTATCCACCATCCGCGATGCCGATCTGATTTTAGTGATGAATCAAGGCGAAATCATTGAGCAAGGGAAGCATCTTGCCTTGTTGGAGAAAAAAGGGTTCTATTACGATCTATACACCAGCCAGTTTAAAAATGAAGAAGGATAAAAGGAGCATACATTTTTTATGGATAAAAAGTTTATTTTCTTTGATATTGACGGAACGTTGCTGAATGATGACAAAATGCCGCTGGAAAGTACGCTTCAAGCCTTAAAGAAATTGCAAGAAAATGGTCACGAAATCGCAATCGCTACAGGGAGAAACCTCTTCTTGGCGCAGGATGTGATCGATGAATTCAATCTTGATAATTACATCGTCTGCAACGGAGCGGCCGGCTATTTCAAGAATGAGCTGCGCTATGAAAATAAATTGGACTTGGATGCTTTCGAACGTCTGTTGAAAGTGACGGACGAACAGGGACATCAGGTCGTCTATGAATCCGCATTGGCTTTGGCGCGCCGGCAAGAATCGCTTGAAGTGAAAATTTCCGAAGCGATGAAAAGCATCGAATTCGATGTTCCGGATCACAACAAAACATTCTATTTGGAAAATCCTTTGTACCAGGCGTTGCTGTTCTATACCGAAGAAGAGAAGCATATCTATGAAAATGGGCAATTCCCTGAATTCCGTTTTGTCCGTTGGCATGATGCCGGCACGGATCTATTGCCTCAGTCTGGGTCGAAAGCGCAGACCGCTTTGAAGATGGCGAAGGATCTTGGCTTTGCGCATGAAGATACAGTGGCTTTCGGTGATGGGAATAATGATCTTGAATTGATATCAAGCGTTGGTTATGGCGTTGCAATGGGAAATGCGGTCGCGAAAGTCAAGGAAGCCGCCAAATTTGTGACAAAAGATTGCAATTCTGATGGAATTGCCTTTGGATTGAAAAAAATAGGCTTGTTGTAGGAATGAAAATAGGGTATTATAGATACAGAAGACATTTGCTGTGTCGCTTGTCTTTGATACTCCATTTTTACGGGGGCGTAGCTCAGTTGGGAGAGTGCTTGACTGGCAGTCAAGAGGTCGTGGGTTCGAGCCCCATCGTCTCCATCATATAAAAATAATAACCCTTCAAAACATTGACGTACCAACGTTATTAAATGTTTTGAGGGGCTATTTTTTTGCCTTGACCATGTAATTGACCATGTAATGCTAAAAATTCACGTATGCGGCAAATTTATGTGCCGTTTCGCCTTTTGCTTTTTCGGTTACATGAGCATAAATATTCATAGTTGTTTGAATATCAGAATGGCCGAGACGGTCCTGCACTTCTTTTATAGATGCACCTGCTTCGAAGAGTAAGCTGCAATGCGTATGCCGGAACCCGTGAATGGTGATTCTTTTTAGATCGTTCTTCTTAATAATCCTATCGAGTTTTTGGTCCGGCTTAGTCGGAGTCATTAACTCGTTTTTTGTGTTCGGGAAGATAAGTTGCTCTTCATTCATGGTATTGAACCCAAGCTTCAGAAAGTCTCTTGCTTGCCGTTTTCTCCAATTGTTCAGCATGGCTAGGGTAATCTTATCCAATACGATTATACGCTTGCTAGTGGCCGTTTTTGGAGTCTGAATGATAAGCCTATTCTCAAGGCCTCTTGTTAGTGTCCTGCTGACAGATACCGTCTCATTATTGAAATCCAAGTCCTTCCAAGTGAGGGCCAACGCTTCACCTTTACGCATACCGGAGAAGGCCAGCAAGCGGAAGAGGGTAATCCATAAGACGTTATCGGAATTTGCAGAATCCTCTTCGCAGCACGAAAAGAAAAGCTTCAATTCTTCTTTGTCATAGAATTTGAAATTATCCTCTTTATCAACTTCCGCTAACCGTTTAGGCATGGTTACATTATTCATTGGATTGCTCTTGATAAGGTCCAGGCGAAGGGCATACTTCAATACGGATGATGTATAATTCTTCATCACATTGTATTTAGTGTTGACCTCGAACCAGTTATTCACCTGCTTTTGGCAGTAGGTAGTCGTTATCTTATTGATCCGTAAATTGCCGAATACGGGTAGAATATGGATTCTGAATAGAGACATTGTTTTGTGCAGCGTGCTTTCCTTAACTGTATTGCGATAATTAGGAAGCCACATATCATAGACCTGCTGAAACGTGTAAATCTCTTTCTTTGCCAGTCCGTTCTCTTCCACATCTAATTTCATGCGTGAGATGGCCAGTTGTGCTTCTTTGCGATTTGAGAAACCTCTCCGGGTAGTGTATTTCTGTTTCCCGGTCAGTTCGTCTGTACCTAAATAGGCTTTGAACATGAAGGCGGTAGATCCGTCTTTTTGGGTGTATTTTCTAATGTATGCCATGTTATCCTCTTTTCCACCGTAGGGCAACGGGTTTAGAGGTGCCGGCAAGCGACATTATATTATTCGTTTGGAAATTTTTCTATTAATTTTTCAAGCTTTCCAATAGCTTCATCTACTATTTTTTGAATTTCATCGTATAATCCTGGACTAACATTTTTTCGGACATTCAAACTAGTTACTGATGATTGATCGCGAATGCCATTTTCAGACTTTGTATCATCATAATAGAAATAATCTAATATTTCATTTTCGTATAAAAACTTTAAATAATCTATGGAAAAACTAATAGCTCCAGCATTTGTGTATTCTTGATGAAACGTGATTCTCTCAATTGAATTTTTCATTATTCTTTCAATCTCATTCTTATCTTCATAAGATAAGTTCCTTTTTTCTACATCATCGAATCCTTGTTTGAAAGCATTCTCAATCTTACTTACTTCGTTTTTTATTTTCATCATTGAAAGATAGTAAGCAGGTGGGGTGGGTAACCCCTTATCGGATACTTCATTTTCGATATTCAAAAAAATAGAATAGCAATACGATTCAAGGCTGCCGTATAACAATTCATCTACAGTTATGCCGCCATATTCAGCAATGATTTTTAAACGTTTATTGTTTGGTAAGTTAACCCCTCTTTCCCATCTAGAAACAAGACTATCGCTAGCACCATCAATTATTTCACCAAATTCTTTAGTAGTTTTTCCTTTACTCTGTCGGATCGATTTAATTCTGTAACCAACATCAATGTTTTTAGCTTCCATATTACACCACCAATCTTAATATGATTATATACCACAAAAGACGAAATAAGAAGAAAAATATTGACTTTATTCAACTGTAGGTTTATTATTAAATTACGGAAGACGAAATAAGAAGAAATGGGGTGTTTAGTAATGGTTACGAAAGCTAAGGGTTACCGTGTGATGTTAGGAAAGACGCAATCAGAAATGGCTAAAATTTTTGGAATTTCAAAACAGGCGTATTCAGCCAAAGAAAGAGGGCTATATCAGTTCAAGGATACTGAAAAAATTATTCTAAAAGAAATGTTACAAGATATATTTCCGGGAATTACGATAGATGAAATTTTTTTTACGGATTCCAAGACGAAATAAGACGAATTTAGAGGGGTGAAGCAAAATGGCACAGCTAAGTATTAATGTATCGGATGATTTCCAGAAGGAATTTGAAGTAATGCTGACGGAAACTGCATTGAAAGTCATACAGAAAGTAGCAAATGATCCATTGGCAACGAAAGAATATCTCAATAAGAAGCAAGCTGCTGAAGTATTAGGTGTTTCGTTCGTCACGTTGCAGAAGCTTATTCAAATGGGCTTACCAGTAATTTTCATCGAGAACAAACAATTAATTTCAAGAAAGTCGTTAAACGATTTCATGAAGCAGTTAGAACAATAAAAAATCCGTAGGGCAACGGAAAAGAAGTATTGGAAGTATGTAGCGGTTGTGGCAGTCACATTGAGGGGTGGTGAGGAAATTGAATGGATTAGAGGAAGCGTTTCTCAGCGGCATCATGTTGACGGTTTTGACTTGGGGAGTTACCAAAGTCATCTGGAAATACGCAATCAAAGGAGAATGAACATGATGGAAAACGAAAAAGGCTTTGAATTAACAAGAGTGGAAGTGGTGCTTCACGAATTTAACAGAAAAGCGATAGATAATTTTTTGAAAGCTAACAACATTGAAACTAAGGGCCTGGCTTGGGATAAAAAAATAAAAAGGGTCTTGCTGGTGATCGAGAAGGCGCAACAGAATGGTTGAAAATGAGAAAGGGGATTTTTACCATGAATAAGCAAGAGCAGGAAGCACTCAACCGCATCAAGGAAAGCCTGGAAGAATTTCCAGATAGCCGGATGGCGCAGCATATAGCGGCAGGCGATTTAAAAGTTCTCGTTAAGTTTATTGAAAAATGTGCAAAAAAATAGCCTTGTATTCACTGAGCGGCAAACTCGATACAAGGCAGACGGATATTTGAAGCGGAATGCTTCTTTGTATCCATTATACAGCAACCAAAAACCACTGTAAAGGTGATTATAAAGGAGGGAGGGAGGTACTTGATGAATACAACCGGAGAACAAAAAGAAAGTACCGTATCAGGACTAAAGCATGACAAGGAAATAAACCTATCGACCGCAAGCAGTCGGACAAGTACCGAATGGAAAAATCGGACTATGACCTGGGCGGAGTTCATAAATAGACTATCTGCGCCAACCATTACACAAGAGACGGCCGATGAATATAAAAAGCTGTCGAAGCCCGAGAGGGACCAAATGAAAGATGTGGGCGGATATGTAGGCGGTTTTCTGAAGGGCGGCAGGCGAACAAAGGATGCGGTTCAAAGCCGTTCTATTGTAACCCTGGACGCTGACTTCTTAAAAATGGACTTGTGGCCAAGCGTAGAGCTTTTATTCGAACATGCGGCAGCCGCCTATTCTACACACAGCCATACACCAGAAGCACCAAGAATGAGATTGATTATTCCACTGACAAGGGTTGTAACCCCGGATGAGTATGAACCGATTGCGCGTAAAATTGCGGAATCTTTCGGGATGAACCTTTTTGATGATACAACCTATCAAGCGAGCCGCCTAATGTACTGGCCGAGCTGTCCGCGTGATGGTGAATATCTTTTCTATTACCAAGATGAAGCTTTGCTAGATCCCGATAAGGTATTAGCGCAATACGAGGACTGGAAGGACGTAACGACCTGGCCAACCAGTGAGCGGGAAACGCAGATAAAGGTAAACGAACGGAAGAAGCAAGGCGAACCGTCTGAGAAACCGGGGGTTATTGGTGCCTTCTGCAGAATCTATGACATAAGCACCGCAATAGAAACCTTCTTGAGTGATGTCTATTACCCGACCAGGAAGCCTGATCGCTACACCTTCACAGGCGGTAGCACAAGCGGAGGGTTAGTCCTCTACGATGATAAGTTCGCTTACAGCAATCACGCAACAGATATTATAGGCGGGAAGCTTACGAACGCTTTTGACCTGGTACGGCTGCACAAATTCGGGGACCTGGACGAGGAGGCTAAGCCTTCAACTCCCGTCAATAAACTACCATCATTTAAGGCCATGAGCGAGCTTGCCATGAAGGATAAGGCGGTTAGCTTTGAATTGAAGCGCGCGGCCTTGGCGGAGATAAATGACGACTTTGCGGAGGAGAACGCGAATGAGTCTAGCTTATGGATTGATAATTTAAGAATGGCAGGAAGAGGCGCAGACCGTAGAGTAATCAATAACATTTACAACGCTTCCCTGATTCTTGAGAACGACCCAAGACTGAAGGATTTAATCGGATTCAACGAGTTTACCGGAAACTTGGCAAAGCTTAGAAAACCTTTGTGGGAAGAAGCCCTTGATTCGAACTGGACAGATGGAGATGTGAGCCATATCCGCGCGATGATGGACGACCTTTATCAGGTAACGGTAAGCCAGGTAAACCTGCATGATGCTATCGTAACCGAGGCAAAACAGCACCCTTTTCACCCCGTGAAGCAATTCATAGAGAAGGAAGCCTGGGACGGGAAGAACCGAATAGGGACCTTGCTTTGCGACTATCTGGGCGTTCCTGATGATCCCTATACAAGAGAAGTAACTGAACTATTCTTTGCAGGAGCGGTTAGCCGGATTTATAAACCCGGGTGCAAATTTGATTTCGTTTTGACTGTTATCGGGCCTCAGGGCATCGGTAAGAGTACAATCTTCAGAAAACTGGCCGAGGAATTTTTCAATGACAGCCTAACTTCCATGGATTCAAAAGATGATGTTCAACTACTTTCCGATTCCTGGATACTGGAGCTTGCCGAAATGGCTGCCACTAGGCGGACAGATATCGAGAAACAGAAGAATTTCCTATCCAGGACAGAAGACGTTTACCGCAAACCCTATGCTCGGAATAATACCAGGGAGAAGAGGCATGTTGTATTTGTTGCTACAACGAACGAATATACACCCCTGAAGGACATAACAGGCAATCGTAGATGGTTGATGCTGACATGCGACAAAGCCGCGCAGAAAAGGACAGTCTTTGATGGTAGCCTGGAACAGATTGTTCCGCAGTTATGGGCGGAGGCCATGAACTTGTATAAAACAAAATATAAATACGGGAACTGGCTAGATCTATCAAAAGAATCCCAGGAAGCAGCCCTATCGAAACAGCAGGATGCACAAGCGGAGGACCCGATGAGGGAAGACATAGAAAACTACTTAGAGCTTCCGATACCAACTAATTTCTATGAACTGGGAGCGAGCGAGAAAAGAAACTATATCCAAGAGCAACTTTCGGGAGAAAATTACCCCTACGCTACCGAGTACGATGCTTTCATGCAGCGGGAAAAAGTAACGACCAGGGAGGTTATGGCTGAATTATTCGATTACCGAATAGGTAGCTCAGATATGCGACAAAATGGGAACGCTAAGAAGGTTGGGATGATCCTTGGGGCACTGCAAGACTGGGAAAGAAAGACAATCAGAATGCCCGGAGAGAAGAAGCCCGTAAAAGGATTTCAGCGCATTAAAAAAGTGTAACCTACCAAAAAAAATGTAACCTATGGCCTTGTAACTTGTGTCCTTAGTGTAACCTACCATCGGTTACAAAAATAGCACCTTGAATGCCTTGATACATAAGGGTTTTATCTGATTTGTAACTTGTAACCTATAAATTATTAAATAAGTAAAAATATTAAATTAGGTAGTAAACAGGCAATACAGTAATAGGGCTTCCAGCCTAATTCTACCTAATCGGCATATTTATATAGTTTTGAAAAGGTATAGGTTACAAATTTTTAGGCGGGAATCGTAATACAAAACCGAATGATAATAAGTTTGGGCCTGGACCCAAAATTCAAATAAAAGGAGATTGTTAAAAATGAATAACCTTAAAATTACCGAAGAAGAAAAAAGCAACTACCTAAAGTTTGGGGTGCCGATTGTGCGGGAACTTGCTGCCCTTTGCGTGAAGGATCCTTTTGAAGAAACGGGTTCAGTTTTATTGGAACCTGGTCTGGGTGATGTGGAAAATATCCGCTGGGTTATGGGCGCCGATATTGAAGTCTGGTATCAAAATGGAAGAGTCCGCTACTACCCAGAAAAAAGAGTCCTGTATTACGAAATGTAAGAAAAACGGTTATTAAAATCGAAAATGAAGGGGTAGGAACTGTTTTACCCCTTTCACATATGAAGTAATGGTGTGTATACAGGGGGTGGTGCAGTGGATGAAGATTTGATTTCAGAATACTTTTATTTGAACAAGCGAATCGTGGAAACGGATAGCCGGATAAATTCTATGCACGATGAGTTTTATCGGCAGACCATGAGCAGCTATTGTACTTATGACGATGAGAAAATGTACACGATAGGCTTTCCGGTAGAAAAGAAAGTTATTACTTTGGTTGATACCGAATCATTAGCGAAGAAGAAGCTGGATCTGCTGAAGTTCAAACAGAAGCATTTCCTGCGGTATATGAAGCAACTAACATCCGCTGACAGGGATTTCCTCACACACAAGTACGAGTGGCAAGAAGAGGGCATGAATGAACGCCTGGAGCGTGAATGTTTCGATGAGGTATTGGAGATTGAGGAAGCTGCCGGATACCACTTCATGTGGTACGAGCCTTATATCCACCTGGAAGAAATTGAGGAAGTATCATCTGAAAGCTATGGAGAATCATTAGAGAATTGTTTTGAGAAGATGATCGCTAAATTAGGGGTGATGGAAAATTGATGTTTGGACATAAAAGGAAAAATCAAGCAGCGATGTATTTGTGTAACAACTGGATCCAGTACGAAAGAAGTTTTGATACATTGCAGCCGGAGGAAGTGCTGAATGCTAAGTACCTATTTTCAGGATTGCAGAAGCTGACACAAGATGAACGGCTTTACCTGGCATCACAGTATCGGACAGCAAGGGGCAGACGATATACAGATCAGGAGATTGCAGACATAAAAGGCGTACCAATGGAAGAACATCGAGCGGCTAGGATTGACATACTGACAAAGCTTCAATACGCATTAATGGAAGTAGACGAGGCATTGAAGGAAGAGCCTCAGCAGAATATGCAATGAACCAATTTACCAAAGACAAGGCGGGCATACAACCGCGAGCGAGAGATGAGCCAGGCAATGAATATATAGAAGGTGGGAAAAGATATGCTGACAAGTAGAGACAATGATTTAATACTGAATGGATATATCAAGAAGATACGCCTGAAGGGTGAGGGGTCTGTAGTATTCGATTTCTATGATGATACCTACGGAATAATACAATGTGTCGCGTCGAGACGGAGAACGTACAGTTTCTTTACTCACGTTGATTACAAAAAGAAATACAGATTCATTGCGAAACTCAAAGGGCATAACCTTACTGATGAGTATGGAATGGATAGAACCTATAACCGAATCTATCTGAAGCGTGAGCTAAAAGAGGGTGAGTAAATAGCCGGAAATGATGTAAAAAAGGCCAAAAACAAGCGGAAAACGGCATAAAATGCATGATTTTAAACGGAAAAGCATCCCCCCGGTGTCGGGATTCAGAGAAAATCCGATTCAAGGAAGAACGGTGCATAGGCTCGACTTTCCAGATTTATGGGTACTCACGGAGATTTTGCCCCTCCCCCCTAGCTTTTAGATAGCAGGATAGGCGGATTTCAGGAGGCACCGGCCTTCTCACGCAGGCGGTTATGCCGCAGACACTTACAAAAACAACAACATAAAAAAGGAGATGGATTATTTGAACGACAACAAATATTTTAACATGGTAAAAAACAGCAGCACGAATGCCGAGATTTTCATTTACGGTGATATTTATTCCGAAACGTACCGAGGAGAGAGCGACACCAGCGCGATATCATTCAAGAAAGAACTGGACGCCCTGGGCGACGTGAAACAGATTGACCTGCATATCAATTCAGGCGGCGGGGATGTATTCGAATCCTATGCCATCTATAACATGTTAAAACGGCACAAGGCCACTATTGACGTTTACATCGACGGTCTGGCCGCTTCTGGTGCTTCCGTTATCGCCATGGTGGGGAAAACGATTCACATGCCGGAGAACAGTTACCTGATGATTCATAATGCTTGGACAGTGGCATCCGGTGATTATCGCGATCTCGAAAAAAGCGCGAAGGTCGTAAAGAATATCACGGAAAACCTTAGAACGGCTTACATGACCCGCAAACTGACCATAACGGAAAGTAAAGTAACGGAAATGATGAATGATGAGACCTGGATCGCTGCAAAGCAAGCTATCTCTTTAGGTTTTGCGGACAATCTCCTGGCGCCGTCCTCCGCTGCTGCAAGTATCGACACCAACATTTTGAACAAATATAAAAACGTCCCTGGCACACTGAAGCAAACAGCAAGCGCTAAGGGGATGCAGCCGAAACCAAAGGCCCCCGGGACTAAAAAAGGGAACTCCATGCAGAACGCTTTAAAGTTCCTGGATACTTTTGGAAACGCAGTAAAAGAACGCGTGGATAAAATAGAAAACAGATCCGGCAGCGATATGAACGATGAAGCAACTTACCGCGGAAAAGATGTGCAGGAAGAAGAGAAGTTCCGTTCTAACCAGGGAAATACAAAAAACAAACTGGGCCGTTATGTTAATGGCCAATGGTTCTAGGAGGAGATAATGAAAATGGAAAAATTAATAGATGTTAATGCGTATTATGTGGAATCAAGAAAAGCGGTAAATATTGCTTTGGCCAAAGACGAACGCTTCAGAAAGGAACTCACTCCTGAAGAAAGACTTGAGGTTTACACCCGTTACCTGAAGGAAACGAAGGACCCGAAAGAGTACCAGGCTTTGAAGCGCCTGAAAGATGAGCTCGAAATGAAAATCAAGTTTCACGATACGACTGAACCAGTGGTGCCGGAAGATGCCCAGGAGAAAGTAAGAAAGAATTTAGAGATTGAAATGCAGGCTGCCATCGAAAAGACAAATGAACTGAAAATGCAGCTGCTCGATCTGGTAACAAAATTCGAAAAAGAGGCCATCCCGCTGATAAAGGCTGTGGTAGAAATGGAAGCCCTACAGGGAATCCCAACTAAGATTGATGTGATCCTATCCCACCAACTCAGAGAGAAGTACGACACTAGCATACAGGGCCGTTTTAATAACTTGCAGGTGGATGCAAACTCCAGACGCGTTAAAGAAGCACGAGATCAGCTGCAGAACAGTATTTCATACCTGAGGAATACTACTGTTCCGATGACAGCGAAAAAATCTGTATTATCTTTTTTGAAAGGGGACAAATAAAATATGTATAGTTATGAAATCGAAATCGCCCGCAGAGAACAGTTATACCCGTTTTACAGTTACCCTTATAAGGTCGTTCCTATCTCAGAGAACGCGAAACTCAGCTTCTACATCCGTATGCTACCATCTAACGGAATGCTATTACCCGTGACGGCAAAAATGCTTGCCGAAGTGGTGACAGAGGAGAAACTGGCCTGCCATCCTTATAGCGGAAAGCTGACTTTCTTTTATGATGATCCTAATCAGACAGAAAGCACGCGCATTGAAATGGCAAGAATGCATGCCATCTGGTCGATGGCTAATGCAAGGATTGGTGGCTTTAGTCATGAGAGTATCCAGGTTTCAGGTGGCATTGCAGCACTTACTGAAGGTGTTGATTACCGCATCGAAATCGGTGATAAAATCGTCTATCCCGTCCCTGGTGAATTGAGTTATGACGTAATCAAAGCCTTGTAAAACTGTTCCGGGCTATCGCAAGATAGCCTTTCTTATTTTATAACTGAAGGAGGAAAACAATGTCAGAACGTATAGAAGGATTATCGATAGGGTTAGACCTCGACAGCGTAAAAGTCGAGAGCGGGCTTCAGGATCTAAATAAAAAACTAGCCCTGGTAAATAGTGAAATGAAAGCGAACCTTTCCGCTTTTGACAAGGGTGATGCCTCGCTAAAGAAGTATCAAACGCAATTGGACGGCCTGAACAAGAAATTAGAAGTACAGAAGTCGAGAGTCGATAGCGCAAAACAGTCTTATGAGAAGATGGCTAAAGCACATGGTGATGGCTCAAAAGAGGCAGAAAACGCTGCTACCGCATACAACAAGGAACTTGCTAGCCTGAACAATTTGGAACGGTATATCGGCAGCGTAACAACAGAAATGAATAAATCACAGTCTGCTTTTACAAAATACGGCGATCAGTTGACCGGGATATCTGAGAAAGCGGGCCGATTAGGGGATGGACTGACTAAGACAGTAACCCCTGCAGTCCTTGCTTTAAGCGCGGCCGCGGTCCTGAGTGCTACAAATGTGGCAGATGCAGCGGCAAAAATTCAGGTCAATCTTGGGGGAACGGCTGAAGAAGCCGAGAAAGTGGCAGGAGTTGCCAATGACGTATTTAAGGACGGTTGGGGCGATTCCTTGGACTCAGTAACCACTTCATTGTTAGAGGTAAAGGAACAGCTCGGAAGCCTCCCTGATGACCAATTAGCGGCTATTACAAAAGAAGCCATTGCCTTGGAGCAATCTCTCGGTATGGACACGAGCGAAACCTTACGAGGGGTCAACTCTCTCATGCAGACCTACGGAATGACCGCTCAACAGGCTTTTGATTATATGGTGGTAGGCGCTCAAAAAGGCCTCAATAAAACGGATGAGCTAGGAGATAATCTGGCCGAGTATGCGCCATTATGGGAACAGAATGGTTATTCGGCTCAAGAGATGTTTAACACGTTACAAGCCGGACTTGATGCTGGGGCCTACAACCTGGATAAGGTGAATGACCTGGTCAAGGAGTTCGGTATTCGAATCGGTGACGGTACGATAAAAGCTGCAGTAGAAGAAATGGGCGGCAGTTGGAAAGAAGTATACGACACCTGGGAGGCTTCCGGAGAATCCAACGATGAACTGTTCCGAAGGATGGCTAGTAACTTGGCCAGCATTCAGGATCCACAAGAAAAAGCGAACGCTTTGACTCAGATTTGGGGCTCGCTTGGGGAAGATGCAGGGGCGAAAGTAGTTGAAGCGCTGGGAAGTGTAACGGATGAATATGATACGGTGAATGGCGCCGCTCAGACAGTAGTAGATACCTTAGAAGAAACGCAGTCACAAAAATTCCAATCCATGTTTCGTGATATGGCCGATACACTCGTGCCTCTCGGAGATATCCTACTCGAAATGGGTGAGGAGGCACTGCCGATTCTTATGGACGCAGTCGACAACTTGACGGACTCTTGGAACTCTATGGACACAGATATGCAAGAGAATATCGTCAAGTGGGGTCTGATAGCGGGTGCTGCCGGCCCTATCATTAAAATATTCGGTGGAGTTGCCGGAGGCCTAGGTAGTATCTTAAAACTGATACCTAGCGTAACTGCTGGTTTGGGAACTGCAGGAGTTACCGGTTCTTTGGCTGGTGTTACTGGAGCCGCTAGTGCAACAGGAGGCGCTGCTGCACTATTCGCAAATCCTTGGATTTTGGCAATCGGAGCCGTATCCTTAGCGGCGGTCGGAGTAGGAACTGCTATCTATCAAGAAATGACGAAAGACTCTGCAAATCACGAAGCTTCTATTGATGCAACAAAAGGCAAGTATGAAGAATGGTATAACGCAGTAATAGACGGAGCGAAACCCGTTGTTGAATCTCAGCAACAAATTCAGGGGTCCGTAAAGAATACAGGTGAAACCTACAAGGAAACCGCTGACCGAATCAAAGGACAAAACACGGATGCCGTCGAATCCATGAAGAATGATTGGGATGGATACGACGAATATACAAGCGTTGTTGTTGGCGACTTGGCGACGACAGTTAAAACTCATGTAGCCGGGGTAAAAGAGTCCTTAACAGGCATGGGGCTTGATGATTCGCAGATATCTGATATAGAAGCGGGATACGAGAACTACAGGCTTATTATTGACAATACCATGCAAGAAGTCTTGAACACCTTCACTGAAGGCAAAGCAGTGACTGCTGAAGTGGCTAATGCAACTATCGAAGCGAATAATTCCGTTACTGGTGAAGTCATTGCAGGCATTCAAGCACAACGAGACGCGAAGAAAGCCGAACTAGACGAACAGTTAAACAATCTCGGCCCAGCATGGAAAGCTGAGTATGATAAACGTGTAATGGATAACGGTATTCATTACGCATCAATGATCCAGACAACGCAGACAGCAAACGATAATATTAATAGTATTATAGCGGCTGCAGCAAATGAGAATCGTGAACTGACTGCTGCAGAAGTAGCAGACATGATCGGTAGTTATGCAATACTGGCATCAAACAGCGGTCAGAGTCTCTCAAATGTGGCAGGAGCACAAGACTTCCTAGCGGCAAATATGAAGGGTATGGTAGATAGTGTTGGTTTAAATGCCTTGATGCAAGCGGGCATGATATCGGAAAGCGCCTCTTCACAAATCGGGTCTTTGGGATCCGTGCAAGAAAAGGTAGGTGCCTTGCAGTGGGCGATAGATTACTACAATCTGACAGGGATACCAGCAAAAACAATCAATGTCGATGCAAGTCCGGCTTTACAGAGGATTGCTGAAGTTCAACAAGCATTGCGGAATATCCCCGACGAACAGGTATATATAAACGTTGCAGAGAATCGCGTGTATACTGCAACCAGTCCTACAGGAGCACAAGGTGTAGGATACGCAACAGGTACAGACTCACATATCGGTGGCCCTGCAGTATTGGGTGACGGTGGACGAGAAGAGCCTTATTTAACCCCTAGCGGAGTTTTCGGAGTATCTCCTTCTACGGATACGCTTTTCCCTAACTTGCCAAGAGGAACGCAAGTATGGCCTAGTATTCAGGATTTTAAACTGAAGATTCCACATTTTGCCACGGGCGTACAAGGCAGCACGGAAGCGCAAAGACTGATAGCAAGCTTTAAAAACAGGGACTCAGCAGCAGGAAGCACTTCAAACAGCGTGAGCAATTCGAATCAAACATCGAATGAGGTTCATAACCATATCAATATTACGGCTTATGGCGACATACCACAAAAAACCATTAAGAATATGGCTGATAAGATTTCCAAGGAAATCAAGAACGCAAGTGATCGCAAAAACATGAGCAGAGGGGATAATGTGACGCATTAACGAAACGTTGCCTTGTCACAACTGGAATATAAATATCAGAGTAGCAACCGAATAAAATGATAATGAGAGAAAGGGGGATGTGAATGGATGCCATGCAGCAACAACTATTAACGCTAATTAACAATCAGGATAAAGGCATAGGCGTTCCGGAAGTAATGAGCGCCACCGGGCTAGATTATTCCGGCTTAATGGATGCGGTAAATGAGCTTTGTACCAGAGGGCACCGCATCGGTATTATTAAAATTGGCCAGTCAGTTTCTAGGATATATCCCGTAAGAAATCGTGCAATGCTTTAGTGGATGGATAGTGTAGAGGCTTGACGAGAGTTAAAGGCTGAAAAGTGTCGCTATTATAAGGGCACCTTTCAGCCTTATTTTTTTGCGTATTCATGAACAATGAGGCCCGGAGGCTGTATTTTAAAGCAATCTCGCCTATTTTCAGATTGAATCATGAACAACTATCCAATAACAAACACCACACTCAGAAAAAATAAATATAAAAAACATTTAATATCACTTGCATTATTGCAGTATTGCAGTATAATGAATGTAACGAAAGAGGTGAGATGAAGTGGCTGAAAAAACAATTACAATCCGCGTACCAGAAGAACTTCACAAAGCTATCAAGTACCGCATTCTCGAAAAGAACCTGACGCTGAAAGACTATCTTGTTGATCTGATCCAGAAGGACCTAAAGAAGGAAGATGCTTCAAAATGAACAACAACAAGGCGTTACTAGCCGTATTAAAAGTAACCTATGAACTAAAGGGGAAGCCGCGCACGGATGATATGATAATACATGAAGCCTTATCGCAGCTATTATTTAAGGCTGACAGAAAAGCGTGGTATCAGTATATGCAAAAGAGAGAAGCGGAGCTTTGAACGTAAAGAAAGCCCTAACGGTTGCACCCGTTAAGACTTATAAAAGTGTATAGGATATACCTTTGACAGGCACTATCCTATCACGATTTACCACGTACAAGCAAGTTAGAAGTATCTAATAAATCAAATGATAGGGGATAGACAACCATGACAACAAAAGAGAAAGAACTAACCGTATTTGAATTAAAGAAAGATTATCCAGAATTTGAAATGCTGGCAGGCGATAAGATTATACTTGATAAACAAAATACAGACAGCCCTTTGGTTGTAGCCGCTTCGATTGAAGAGGGTTATACCGTTATCAAGCGCGACAAGCTTACAGACAAATTTTTCTTTGTAGGTGGGGCGTTATCCAGATCCAGAGATTTTTAGATATTATACAAGGCAGCCTTCGAGGTTGTCTTTTTTTGTTTTTAAGTAATATCACACAACGCAAATACAAGCGATTTAAGTATCATTTTTAGTGGCATATCCTATTTATTGTATATATAATAATAGGTGTAAGGCTGATATAGATAAATACCCCCAAGGTAGTCAGCCTTATTTTTTTGGCTTGACTTCTTCTTGAACTTAGAGTAATATTTGGCAGTTTAGCATTGACTTATTAATTTTAAAAAAGTAGAATGACGATAAGAGGAGGGGATATGCATGAGTTCATCAGTTTATGAAGAAAGCTTTGTATCGCTTAATGCAAAAGATTATGGTGAGTTTCAGAGGCGTGTAAACGGAACTAGCAACGTATCTCCGAATAGCCACCTAGTAGCGACCGCAAAAAGAGTAGGTAACATAAGCTCTGTAAAAATTAATGGTATGAACGTAGGTAGATCTTGTGGAAACATTAGACATTAGTAAAATAGAGTACATAACAATAGACAAAATAACAGATGTACAAAAGGCCTCAATTGAGGCTTTTTGTTGTGATGAGAAGGACATAGAAGCCTATTTAAAAAAAGATGCGTTGGATCATCAAGAAAGCAATGTAACAAGGACTTATTTGGCTTTTTCGGAGAACGAGTTGATAGGTTATTTTTCTTTGGCTGCCGATCGTGTAAGTGTAGTGAAATCATCAAATATTCTTAGAAAGATTAAAATTCGTAATCAGCGTATAAATAAACAATCAGTGCCAGGAATTCAAATTCATCACTTTGGAATAAATGAAAAATACCAAAAAATGGGTTTAGGAAGAATGATGATGGACGCTGTATTCTTTATAGTCGAAAACACGATATACCCTCACATTGGAGTATGTTTAATCACTGCATATAGCTTGCATTCATCGATTGGATTCTACAAAAGAATAGGATTCGAAAAAATAGGTGGGCAAATTAGAGATTCCGCTAATACTTGTATGGCCGTTTATATCCAGGAATTAGTAGAGCAAACTCAACAAATGGAGTTTCAGTAATTAGTTTTTTAAGAGATTAGCCCTTATTAAAAAAATAACCTATCCATTTCTGAATAGGTTCACCCATAACCCTACGGATTTTTTGACCATGTAATTGACCATGTAATTATTTAAACGCATTTAATTCTATTAACTATTTTTCGTTTCCTACTATATAATAAGCACCATGCAAAGCCTTATTAAATATATGTTAGTTGATAAATAACAACCCATCGTCTCCATCAAAAAAAAGAAAACAACTCTTAGAAAGATTGATATGAAGTGATTCATACGGCTTTCTGAGAGTTGTTTTTTTGTCGTTACTACCCAAGGGTCTAAATAGCCAAATAATCAGCCATCGCCTACGTTGTTTTTTCTTGCTCCTTCTTCGCAACGTGAGTATAGATGTTGAGCGTGGGTTTTGAATCTGTGTGCCCGAGAACAGCCTGTACCTGGATGAGGGTCGCCCCGCTTGCGAACATTAAAGAACAGCAAGTATGCCGAAGGCCATGTACACTTATTCTTTTCAAGTCCTCACATCTCTCGATTATCTGTTTGTTTTTGCTTCTTTTTCAAATACTCCGCACGTATTTTTTCAAGTTGCTGCTTTTTATCAAATTTGGCAGGCGTCTGTTTTTCATGAAACTTCGTCACAGCTGCCTGACCTTTGTAATCCAATTGATATTTTCCCACTTTGTTCACCTACTTTTCTTGTCCTTAAAGAGAATCTCTTCAACAAATATATTATACCTTATTTTACTGAAGTAAACCTTATTACTTTATTGTCCCTGAATGTTATGAATTCGCTCTACTGAAGACGGAACTGGAGCGGATAGGCATATTGGATAACCCGAGCATGATTCGGTATCAAAACGAGTACGACAACCACCCCGTACCGAGCGCGCCTATCTTTCTCAAGCGCTTCGACTGCGGGTGGGCAGATGTTTTGCTGAAAATCGATATCCGTTACGGAAAAAAACAAGCAGTAGGTTTGTTGTTAGTCATGGGCTTATTTTTAGTGCGCATGCGCAGATGCGTGTTCAGGAGGTCTATCAATCAGAAAAGCACCTATTCTTCTTTGCGAGGAGTAAGGGTGCTATTTCGCATTCTGCCATCTCTTTGCGGATGGGTATTTTGTCCGGTATCCTTTGGCCTTTTCGGTCGTGGATGTAGGTTGCTCAGTGATAAAACCTGTACACAGAAGAAAAAGGAGAGTCCAAGTTCCCGGACATCCCCTTCTCGCAAACAAGTTATTTGATTTCGATTTTATGAACAGTAGGCAAAGCTTCTGTTGTTTCTTTCTCTAAAGTGACTGTCAAAACGCCGTTATCATAAGCAGCAGAAACAGCATCTTTTTTGACGTTATTCAAAACATATTGACGTTTATAGTGTTTGCTGGAACGTTCCCGACGAATATATTTCTTTTCGTCGTCTTTTTCTTCCGTGGATACTTCGTGTTTAGCTTCGATAGTAAGAACGTTGTCTTGATAAGTCACTTCAATGTTTTCTTTGGGCATCCCTGGCAGATCCGCAATCACGGTGTAACTGTCGTCCGATTCTTTGATGTCTGTATTAGGATACTCAATGCCTTCAAAGAAGTTAGGATCATCAAAAAGGGGTTCTTTAAAAAGTGGGGCTCTAAAATACGCTGGAAATAATCTGCTCATGTTGTTACATCCTTTCAGTAATCAAAGTCAGTTATAAAGCGCCTTCATCAATTAGATAATACATCTTTTTTTAGGGGATGTAAAAAGAAAGGTTCTCTTGGAGGAAAGGGTGAATGGAATGGAGCCTCAAGCAAGACTGGGAGTTAGGAACTAATACAAAAATCTTAATATAAGGCATTGTCCAGCTGTCAAAAAGACGTCCCGAAATGAGAAGTCATAGACTTTAGCCGCGCACATTTTCAACGTGCATTCTGAAAGCGGTTTTGGTACAATGGATTCACCAAGGATAAGACCATCCTAACTAACCAACACATTTGAATTACAGCCCTTAGAAATGTTGATAAGAAGAGACTCTTCCAACTTTTTAACGGCTTTTTTCATTTCCTTGGACAAATATTAGCCAAAAAAACGGATAGTGCAGGCAAGGAGGGCCAGGTTATATCTTTTTGTTGCTTATTCACAGTATTGCAGTATATAATGTAAACATAAAGAGGTTACGACATGGCAAAAAGTCTTGTCGATCCGAGCGCAAGAGGAGCTTCGCTTGAACATAAAAATGAAAGCGTTTTTCTTATTGGGCGTAAGGAATGACCACCTCTTCTATCTGAGTCAAAAGCAGTCACACAAGAAATAGGGGGCGCTTGAAATGAAAAAGAAATTTGAAGTTGAACTAACCGAAGATATGCTTTCAAAGATGAGAAAAGGTTATGAGACAAAAAGAAAACTTGGCGGTTGGGAAGTCAAGAATCTGAGCGATGACGAGTTGGCGGCATATTTCATCAGTATGGGATTGAATTATGTCGATGAAAAAATTTCCGAAATTTTGGATAAACA
The DNA here is from genome assembly GCA_963730595.1 of uncultured Carnobacteriaceae bacterium. GTDB lineage: Bacteria > Bacillota > Bacilli > Lactobacillales > Aerococcaceae > Trichococcus. The sequence goes on along the minus strand of CAVSSJ010000012.1, from coordinate 270,798 downwards.
AAAATAGCATAACAGAGGGTCTGGGGGCAACTCCCGACCCTTTTTCCATCTTCATCTGCATCAGCGTTTGTTTGTGCGAAGGTGGCAGCTATGCAAAAGGATGTGGCGATAGTGTCGAATATAAGAAATCTTGCGCGGTACCTCATTCATTCCTATGAAAAACAAACGCAAGCGCAGTTTGGGCGAAGCGAATGGAAATTGCAGCTTCTGCTGTATTTTGCGCAGAGGGAAAGTTTCGCTTTGACGGGGAAGGAACTCTTTGATGAGCCTTTCAAGGGGCGGCGTCAGGGACCGATGCTTGCCCAATTAAGCTATTTCTTTGATGCAGACTATGTTCCTTATAATGAAGGGGACAGGAAGGAATTATCCATCAAGGAGCAATATCTTTTGGATAGCATTGTGATGCAATATGGTAAATATGAAGCTTGGGCTTTGGCAGAGGTCGCGCAGAAAGAAAAATCATGGCTGAACAGCAGACGGGGGATTGGCCCCGATGATGATGGGGATAAAGAATTGAGCAGGGAGGATGTCAGGGCTGACGCAGCGAGAGTCAGGATAACTGACCATTCCTTTGACTTGGCTTTGGACGAAATGGATGATTTCCACGAGGAGGTGCTGGAGTCGGCGGTAAGGGCCGAGCGATACATCGGGACCATCGTCAAGACGAGGTTGCCATACTATGATTTCAAAATCGATGGCATAGCATACAAATCAAGACCTTTTTTGGTCGTCGGTGCAGAATATGATAAAATACCGTGTGATTTTACGGGGTTTCCGATTTCGAAAGTGTCCGCCAGCAAATATTTAAACGATGACTATGATATATGCATCAAAAAAACCGAATATCCCCATCTCAATTTAAATGAAGAGACTTCTTACATCAGGATCCACAAAATACAGACCTTCCATAGTTCGCAGGTAGCTGTCGATCAAATCGCTTCGCTGAGAAAGGAATACCCTGAACTGTATGATCTTGTCAAAGAAAAGTATGACAACTTTTCGGATAGGGTTATTCTGATCTAGGCCGATACCGGAAGTGGCTGCCTGCAAAAAAAAATTCTCCCGGACAGTCCTGAAAAGGCTGTCCGGGAGATTTTTTTGATTCTATTGTACGTACTGCAAGGTGTTTTGGATATCTTTTATAGAGAGCTGCAGTTTTTCGTATTCTTCTGCATTCAAAGGCAGTTCGATCTGTTTTTCCAAACCGTTTCTTCCGATGATGCACGGCATGCTGAATGCGGCTTCGCCGTTGCAATTGTACAAGCCATCGACAGTCGCCGAAACGGGGAAAATGCTTTTCTCATCCAAAAGGACGGCCCTTGCGAGGGAAGCGGCAACTTCGCCGATGCCGGAATTCGTCCAACCTTTCCAGTTGAAGACATCGGAGGCGGTGTGGACAACCTCTTGCTGCACAAATGCCGCATCGAACGGTTCCGCCTGCGGCAAAAGCTCTTCGCATTGCGGTAACGTCAACCCGCCGACGGTCGTGCTGCTGAAAGCGGGGAAGGCCGTGCTTCCGTGTTCGCCCATGATGAAACCGGAAACGTCTTTGGGGTCGACGCCATAATGGGCGGCCACAATCTGTCTGTAACGGAAAGTGTCCAAGGTTGTTCCCGTGCCGAATATTTTGCCTTTCGGATAGTGGAATTCGTTCTCTGCGATGTAGGTGATCGTATCCACTGGATTCGTGATGAAAATGAGGACGGCATCCTTTGTATACTGCGTGATGCCGCGCATGACTTTGCGGATCTCGGCGGCATTTTCTTTGCCCATCAAGGCACGCGGCGGCATGTCTTCACCGGGACGCGGTTTTTCGCTTACGCCGGCCGAGATGATGATCACATCGGCATCCGCACAGTCGGCATAATCACCGGCATAGATTTTGCTGTTGGTCCGGTAGCGGGCGGCTAAGGCATGGCGATGATCGAGCGCTTCCCCTTTAGCTATATTCTCTTGGATATCGATCAATGCAATATCCGAAAAAAGATTCAAATGGCTGCAGTCCGTCAGTACTTGTGAACCCACATGGCCGACGCCGACCACCACTAATTTTGTTTGTCTCATATTTTATTCTCCTTTGTTTGCGGACTGTATTATTTCGTTGATGGCCGCCTGCATTTCTGTCAGGGAATGGACGGTCACATCAGCCCACCCGCCATTGCGTTCATCCTGTTGGCGATGATTGAACCATACGGTTTTCCAGCCAGCGCCTTGGCCTCCTACGATATCATTGTCAAGAGAGTCGCCGATAAATAAGATTTCTTCTTTGGCGGCATGCAATGCTTTTTCCACGAAGGCGAATGCTTCAGGATGGGGCTTTGCATAGCCGATGCTCCCCGAAATGAACATACGCGTGCGCGGAAACCATTTTTCAAGCCCCAATGCCTCATATTTCATCATTTGGTGCTTTTCGGGGCCGTTCGTAAAGATGGACAGGCTTGCGTTTTGATTTTTTAATTCGTCGAGCATGTTGGTCATAGCTGAGCTTAATTGTATCTTCCCCTGCATGCTTTGGTAGTCCAGCTGGAATCGATAGGCATTTTCCGCATCCAATGGTTGGCCCAGCTCAGCGAATGTCCCTTGCGTCCGCATAACGTGGGATTCAGCCAAGGTCAGTTTGCCGGCTGCGAACAATTCAAAGGCGATGTCGCAGTGTTCCCGGAAGAGCGCATACGACCTGGCATCGCTGCATCCTCTTTCGGGCAGGTAGCGGTCCAAAACCTGGAAAAAGGGCTTTGCTGTGTCGTACAGTGTATCGTCCAAGTCAAATATTATGTTCAGCATAGAATGAGTAGATTCCCCTTTTATTTTTAAAGTCAGTATAGCATCTATGGCCTTTTTTTTGAAAGGGAAAAAATTGCTCTATTCAGATGAAACCTATCCGGTTAAGCCTTTCTCCCTCCGATCATGCGAACTTGCGCTCGTTAAGGGAGGATGAAGTGGCTAAAATCCATTTAATCTATTTGTGGGAATTATATGGTATAAAAGTGTACTATCCGGGCGTTTTCCTGGACGAGACAGGTGCCCCTTTGGGTTGCAAATTGAATTTTGGTACAGTATAATAGCAGACAATGGAATCATGCAATAATAGCAATGTTAAAAGAGGTCGCGTGCATTAAGAGTAAAACAATTTGTTTGAAAGGAATGTTCGCCGAAATACAGAGAAAATCTGCATTGGGACTAGGTTTAATAAGCCTAGCACTGTCTGTTCGGTTTGCCCAAAATCGTTCGTGAAGTACTTTTAATGTTGTGGGCAGAAGGAAGCTAGATTATAGAGCCTTTTGCTTTATAGTCTATTTTTTTGCGCATATGGAGAAATTAGGCTGTTATTGGTTCGGGGATCACTATGCTTGGAGGGATGAAGAACGCACGATATAATACGCTGGTTACTTTTTTTGAGATATAAAGAAAAATGCATACACTATTAGGAGGAAAAAAGATGACAGGGAAAACATTCAAAAAAACGTTCGCAGTATTGTTTGGCTTATTTGTATTGGCGGGATGCGGCAACGGAGCGACTGAGGACTCATCGACCGCAACGGGTACAAGCTCCGCTGATTCGGACAAATTTGTCGTAGGTATGGAAGCCGGGTATCCGCCTTTCAACTGGACGCAAAACGATGACAGCAACGGCGCGGTGAAAATCGATGGCGCGGATGGCTATGCCGGTGGTTATGATGTCCAGATGGCTAAAAAAGTTGCTGAAGGATTGGGCAAAGAATTGGTTATCGTCAAGACGGAATGGGACGGATTGGTTCCGGCTTTGGTTTCATCGAAAATTGATGCAATCGTAGCGGGCATGTCTCCGACTGAAGAACGCAAAGAAGCCATTGACTTCACGGATTCTTACTACACGACTGAATTGGTTCTGGTTGTGAAATCAGATGGCGCCTATGCCGATGCGACAAAATTGTCCGATTTCTCGGGAGCGAAAGTGACTGCTCAATTGAATACATTGCACTACGATGTGATCGATCAAATCAAGGATGTTAAAAAACAACCGGCAATGGACAGCTTCACATCGATGCGCGTAGCCTTGGAATCTGGCACCGTCGATGCATACGTATCAGAACGTCCGGAAGCCTTAAGCGCTTCAGCTGCCAATCCGACATTTAAAATGATTGAATTGGATAAGGCGGATACCTTTGAATTGGCACCGGCGGATTCGGAAATCGCCATCGGATTGATCAAAGACAGCAAGTTGAAAGACAAAATCAATGAAATCTTGAGCGGTATCACAGAAGAGGAACGCGTTCAAATGATGGAAGATGCTGTTTTGAATCAGCCGTCAGCTGAGTAATGCAAGCAAAATAGGTCGTTAAGAGGGAGTTTAAGAAATGGAGTTTAGTTGGGTTATCCGGATCGTCGAAGAAAACTGGAGACAGTTTTTATCAGGTTCGTGGACAACATTATATATTGCTTTAACAGGGACAATCATCGGATTGGGCATCGGACTGTTGATCGGCGTCATCCGGACGATTCCGGTCGCGGAATCGGGTTGGAAAAAACCTGCATATAAAATCGTAAATTTTCTGTTGTCTTGTTACATCGAGATTTTCCGGGGGACTCCGATGATCGTCCAATCGATGGTCATCTATTACGGAGCCGCATTGGCATTCGATATCGACTTGAACCGCATTTTCGCTGCGCTTCTGATCGTGTCCATCAATACGGGCGCATATATGTCTGAAATTGTGCGCGGGGGAATCATCTCGATCGATAAGGGACAATTTGAAGCGGCACAGGCAATCGGTATGAACCATCTGCAAACGATGAGAAATGTCGTCATGCCCCAAGTGATCCGCAATATTTTACCGGCAACCGGTAATGAATTTGTCATCAACATCAAAGATACATCGGTACTGAATGTCATTTCCGTTTCGGAATTGTTCTTTACGACTAAATCCATTGCAGGGAATAATTTCCGCTACTTTGAATCATTCTTCGTAGCCTCCCTGATATATTTCGTCATGACGTTTACGGTAACGCGCATATTGCGTGCCCTTGAGAGGAAAATGCAAGGACCGGACAACTATCTTGATGATGGGTGCTGGACAAGATCAATTGACGACACCGGAAGCACTGGTCGCCAAAAAACAAGCTGGAAGAGACAGAGCAAATTAATTGCGATAGGAGGGGATAGCGCGTTGGAAAAAGTAATTGATATACAGCATTTAAAGAAAAACTTCGGACAGCATGAAGTTTTGAAGGACATCGATTTCAGTGTCAACAAAGGAGAAGTCGTGTGCATCATCGGCTCATCCGGTTCCGGGAAATCGACCTTGTTGCGGTGCATCAACCTCTTGGAAAAGCCGACAGCCGGCGAAATCATATACAATGGCGAGAATATTTTGGACTCAAAGCATGACATTTTTGCGTACCGCAGCAAATTGGGTATGGTTTTCCAACAATTCAATCTATTCAGCAACATGGATGTTTTGCATAATTGCACCGTGGGACCTGTCAAAATATTGAAACAGCCTGAAGAGGAAGCGAAGAAAATCGCGATGGGTTATCTCGAACAGGTCGGAATGGGGAATTTCATCAATGCCAAACCAGATCAGTTATCGGGTGGACAAAAACAACGTGTCGCAATCGCGCGAGCATTGTCGATGAAGCCTGATGCGCTACTGTTTGATGAGCCGACGTCCGCGTTGGATCCCGAGATGGTGGGGGAAGTGTTGAAAGTCATGAAAGACTTGGCGAACAGCGGTCTGACCATGATTGTCGTTACCCATGAAATGGAATTTGCGAAAGAAGTATCTGACCGCGTGATTTTCATGGACCAAGGAGTCATTCTGGAACAAGGTTCTCCGGATGACATCTTCAATCATCCAAAAGAAGTCCGCACCAAGCAATTCTTGGAAAGATATTTAGCGAAATAAAAAAGAAGAACGGTAGGGGTTGCCTATCCGTTCTTCTTTTTTTGCATCGTTGCTCATTCGATGATGATGACGTCGTCATCGACCGAGAATGGCGACTCTGCGTTGATGTGGTCATAAAACATGATGCCGTTCAAATGATCGATTTCATGCTGGACTACGATCGCATGGTAACCTTTGTAGCGGGCTTTATGGCTATTGCCTTGTTCATCCTGGAAAGTTACGGTGATACGGCTATGCCTTACGACAAAACCAGGAACTTCGCGGTCTACAGATAGACAGCCTTCGCCGCCTTTTAGACAGGCACTTTCGATAGCGTGGCTGATGATTTTGGGGTTGAACATCACTTTTTCCAATTCCGGCGGATCATCTTCGTATTCACCGGGTATCAATAAGGCGATTATGCGTTTTGAAACGTCGATCTGCGGTGCTGCCAATCCAACACCGGCGCGTAAGTTCAGCTCTTCAGCAATTTTTTCATCTTGGCTATTCCTCAGGAATTGCATCATTTCTTCTGCAACCTTTTTATCAGCATCAGACAACGGGAAAGAAACTTCATCAGCGACTCTTCTTAAAGTCGGATGCCCTTCACGGATAATATCGTCCATGGTAATCATGCGTGCATTACTCCTTTGTATCGTTATAGTAGCGAAATGATTAAACAGACAAACCTTAAAACACTTCATATGTAATAGTACACGTTACGAAAAAAAAAAGCCAGTCACATATTTCTTGTCAATCCTCACATTAGTGTGTAAAATGGGGAAATGAAAAGAACAATTATACTGCCATTGGTATTATAGTGTTTTTCTAAAAATTTGATGCCGAAAGAAGAGATGAAAATATGACAGCAGCAAAAGAATATATCGAACAAGTCTACAAAAAGGTAGAAGACAGAGGACCGCATCAAACTGAATTCCTACAAGCGGTAAGAGAGTTATTCGATACCCTTGAACCTGCTTTAGAAAAGAATCCACAATACATCAAGTGGAATATCCTGGAAAGACTGGTTGAACCAGAGCGCATCATCACATTCCGTATCCCTTGGATGGATGACAAAGGCGAAGTTCAAGTCAATAAAGGATTCCGTGTTCAATTCAACTCCGCAATCGGGCCTTACAAAGGCGGCTTGCGTTTCCATCCGACTGTCAATGAGAGCATTTTGAAATTTTTGGGTTTTGAACAAATTTTCAAAAACAGCTTGACCGGATTACCTATCGGGGGCGGTAAAGGTGGTTCCGACTTCAATCCCTAAAGGGAAAACGGATGCTGAGGTTATGCGTTTTTGCCAATCATTCATGACGGAACTGCAAAAACATATCGGGCCGACTATCGATGTCCCAGCCGGCGATATCGGGGTAGGTGGACGCGAAATTGGTTTCTTGTATGGACAATACAAACGTCTGAATGGCGCCGAAGCAGGTGTATTGACCGGTAAACCGGTTGTAATGAACGGCAGCTTGGCACGTACCGAAGCCACAGGATATGGTCTGGTGTATTATACTCAAGAAATGCTGAAAGCAAACGGCAAAGCATTCAAAGATCAAAAAGTTGTTGTTTCAGGAAGCGGCAATGTTGCCATCTATGCGATCGAGAAAGTTCATGAATTCGGCGGAACAGTCGTGGCTTGTTCGGATTCCAATGGGTACATCTACGACGAAACCGGGATCGATGTAGCCTTGTTGCAAGATATCAAAGAAGTTCGCCGGGAACGTCTGACGGCTTATGCGACTGAAAAAGAAACAGCGACATACTATGCAGGCAGTGTTTGGGACTTCGATTTGGCATACGATATCGCGTTGCCGTGTGCAACGCAAAATGAAATTGGCAAAGAGCAAGCGGAAAGATTGGTTAAGGCAGGCGTTTATTGTGTCAGCGAAGGGGCAAATATGCCAAGTACGCTTGAAGCCGTTCATATCTATGCAGAAAACAACATCTACTATGGCCCGGCTAAAGCGGCCAATGCAGGCGGCGTTGCAACGTCAGCTCTTGAAATGGCGCAAAACAGCGCACATAGCCACTGGTCATTTGAAGAAGTGGATAACAAGCTGAAAGAGATCATGGAGAACATTTTTAAAACAGCAGAAAAAACAGCAGAAGCATACGGAATGGCAGGGAATTATTTGGCTGGTGCCAACATTGCTTCTTTTGTACAGGTTGCGGATGCTATGATGTATCAAGGGTTAGTATAAAAAGTTGATGAGAAGAAGCTATTCCAGTTCTGGAATAGCTTCTTTTTTTTGCCTTTTTCGGGGCTTATTTCAATGTTTCATTTTTTTGTAACAATTAATAAGATTGTGATTTCGTGAATGAATTAAATTTTTATGGGGGAACGAAAAAAATCTGATTATCTTTATTTAGAAAACGTGAAAAAAGTATGCATGAAAAGGAATGAATTTTAGAAAAAGCTGTTATAGCTTTGAAAGCCTATTCTAGCAATCATTTGAAATTGATATACAATACAGATGTTTATCGATTGTGATACAGTTTAATTGAAGTTGCAAGATGGATGCTAATTGATAAATATAATCGAAACGAATAAATAATAAGATAATCATGCAGGGCTCGGGTTCGTTAAATAGTGAGCATTAAAATCATATAAAGCGCTTACAAATAAGCGGTAATCGATTTTCGGGATGCGGAATGTGAAGCGAAGCTTTTGTCCTTGCATAAATTTCTTTCGCATGGTAAATTGTTCATGTAATAGCTGAGGGTTAATACAGTTCAACTCAGCTGTATAAACATCATTCGATGGATATGAAATATTTAAGGAAAAGAGAGGAATGTGTTAGCATGGCTACAAAAAAAACAACTATTGATCTTGACGCATTATTAAGCAGCACAAACACAGATTTTCGCATGGTTCAAATCATGGACGAAGAAGGGAATATTGTAAATCCTGACCTTATGCCAGATTTATCTGATGAACAATTGGTTCAATTCATGACAGATATGGTATGGTCCAGAATTTTACATGAACGTTCGACTGCTTTAAACCGTCAAGGTAGATTAGGGTTCTATGCTCCAACTGCAGGACAGGAAGCTAGTCAATTGGGAAGTATCGCAGCCATTGAAAAGGAAGACGTTTTGCTTCCTGGTTACCGTGATGTTCCGCAATTAATCAAACACGGCTTACCTTTAGCGCAAGCATTCCTATGGTCAAGAGGCCATGTTGATGGAAATAAATATGCAACAGACTTGCAAGCCTTGCCTCCTCAAATCATCATCGGCGCACAATATGTACAAGCTGCTGGTGTAGCTTTAGGATTGAAAAAACGCAATAAGAAAAATGTTGCTATCACTTATACAGGTGACGGCGGTACATCTCAAGGGGACTTCTACGAAGGGATCAACTTCGCCGGCGCATACAAAGCTCCTGGCATCTTCGTTATCCAAAACAACGGCTGGGCAATTTCGACGCCTCGTCACGTACAAACTGCGGCTCCAACATTAGCTCAAAAGGCTGTTGCTGCCGGTATCCCTGGTATTCAGGTTGACGGTATGGACTTCTTGGCTGTCTATGCTGTTACGAAAAAAGCGAGAGACTATGCTGTGGCCGGAAATGGCCCTGTGTTGATCGAAACAATCACTTACCGTTTTGGACCGCACACTTTATCCGGTGATGATCCAACGCGTTACCGCGACACCGCTGAATTAGAAGGCTGGCAAGCAAAAGACCCTCTAATCCGTATGCGTAAATACTTGACTGCAAAAGGACTTTGGTCTGAAGAAAAAGAAAACGAAGTCATCGAAGCTACTAAAGAAGAAATCAAAGAAGCCATCAAAGAAGCTGACCAAGCACCGAAACAAAAAGTTTCTGATTTCTTGAAGAGCATGTTTGAAGAACCAACGCAAACAATCGCAGAACAAATCAAACAGTTTGAAGCAAAGGAGAATAAATAATCATGGCACAACTTACAATGATTCAAGCCATCACAGATGCACTTGCAATTGAACTTGAAAACGATCCTAACGTCCTGATATTCGGGGAAGACGTAGGTAAAAACGGCGGCGTATTCCGCGCCACTCAAGGACTTCAAGAAAAATTCGGTGAGGACCGTGTATTTGATACTCCTTTAGCTGAATCCGGTATCGGCGGATTGGCATTTGGTTTAGCTTTGGAAGGTTTCCGTCCTGTTCCGGAAATCCAATTCTTCGGTTTTGTCTTTGAAGTAATGGATTCAATCGTGGCACAAGCTGCACGTACGCGTTACCGTATGGCTGGAACACGCAATATTCCGATCGTAATCCGTTCACCATTTGGCGGCGGCGTTCATACTCCTGAATTGCACTCAGATAATTTGGAAGGCTTAATGGCCCAATCACCAGGTATCAAAGTCGTTATCCCTTCAAATCCATATGATGCGAAAGGACTATTGATTTCAGCTATCCGTGATAATGACCCGGTTATTTTCTTGGAACATATGAAATTGTACCGTTCATTCCGTGAAGAAGTTCCTGCCGAAGCATACACTGTTCCTCTAGGAAAAGCAGCCATCACAAAAGAAGGTACTGACGTATCAGTCATTACCTATGGCGCTATGGTCCGCGAAGCGATCAAAGCAGCAGAAACGCTTGAAAAAGAAGGCATCTCCGTAGAGGTTGTCGATTTACGTACAGTATCTCCATTAGATATCGAAACAATCATTGCTTCTGTAGAAAAAACTGGCCGTGTTGTTGTTGTTCAAGAGGCACAACGCCAAGCTGGCGTAGGCGCTATGGTGATGTCTGAAATAGCTGAGAGAGCAGTTCTTTCATTAGAAGCTCCTATCGGCCGTGTAGCTGCCCCAGACACTATCTTCCCGTTTGGCCAAGCAGAAACGATTTGGTTGCCGAATGCATCGGATATCGAAGCTAAAGTTAGAGAAACTTATAATTTCTAATCATTGAAAGTTCGGACAAATACAATTCCGTGCAATCAGAATTGTATTTGTTCGCTTTTGTATGGGAGAAACCAAAAATAGATATTAATGAAGGGAAGTTAGTAAAATGTCTTTTAAATTCAAATTGCCTGCATTAGGCGAAGGTATCATGGAAGGTGAAATCGTTTCTTGGTCAATCAAAGAAGGCGACACAATCAACGAAGATGACACTTTATTAGAAGTACAAAACGACAAATCAGTAGAAGAGATTCCCTCTCCAGTGACTGGTAAAGTCTTGAAAATCGTTGCGCCAGTCGGAACGGTAGCCGTTATCGGTGACGTATTGGTGGAAATCGATGCACCTGGTTACGAATCTGACGCAGCTCCAGCAGCACCTGCTCCAGCGGTAACACCTGCAGCAGCGACACCAGCAGCACCGGCTGCTACCGGCGGTTACTTCCAATTCAAATTGCCTGCATTAGGCGAAGGCATCATGGAAGGCGAAATCGTTTCTTGGCCTATCAAAGAAGGCGACACAATCAACGAAGATGATACTTTGGTCGAAGTGCAAAACGACAAATCAGTGGAAGAGATTCCATCTCCGGTAACGGGTAAAGTTGTTCGCATCGTTGCGCCAGTAGGTACAGTAGCCGTCATCGGCGATGTATTGGTAGAAATCGATGCACCTGGCCATAACGGTCCTGCAACAGCGCACCAGCAGCTCAAACAACCGCAGCTGTTTCAGCGCCAACGTCGCTGCTCCAGCGGCAAGCGGTGTAGTTGCGGCTTCAAACCCTAACAAACAAGTATTGGCTATGCCTTCCGTCCGTCAATATGCGCGTGAAAAAGGCGTTGACATCAGCTTGGTTGTTGCTACAGGCAAAGGTGGACGTGTCGTTAAAGAGGACATCGATAACTTTGGTTCAGCAGCTCCGGTACAAGCCCAAACAGCTGTATCTGCGTCCAGCTGCAACACCAACAGCAGCGTCGCAGCAACTTCGACAGCGCATCTGCACCTGCAGCTCCAGCGCAACCATTCACTTCAACAATGGGCGAAATGGAAACCCGTGAAAAAATGTCTCCGACAAGAAAAGCAATTGCAAAAGCAATGGTAAACAGCAAACATACGGCACCACACGTCACTTTATTCGATGAAGTTGAAGTTTCCAAACTTTGGGATCACCGCAAGAAATTCAAAGACGTTGCTGCAGCGCAAGGAACGAAACTGACATTCTTGCCGTACGTTGTTAAAGCATTGGCAGCTACAGTCCGTGAATTCCCTATCTTGAATGCATCCATCGATGATGCTGCACAAGAAATCGTCCTTAAAAACTACATCAATATCGGCATCGCAACAGATACGGATAATGGTTTGTACGTCCCTAACGTGAAGAACGCCAATACAAAAGGCATGTTCAAAATCGCTGATGAAATCAACGCAATGGCAGCCCAAGCGCATGAAGGCAAATTAGCTGCAGCTGATATGAGAAACGGTTCCGTAACAATCAGCAACATCGGTTCTGTCGGCGGCGGATTCTTTACGCCAGTCATCAATTACCCTGAAGTAGCCATCTTGGGTGTGGGCACAATTGCACAACAAGCTATCGTGAACGCTGAAGGCGAATTAGCGGTTGGCCGCGTAATGAAATTATCATTAAGCTTCGACCACCGTATCGTTGATGGCGCTACAGCCCAAAAAGCAATGAACAATATCAAGAGATTATTGGCTGATCCAGAATTATTATTAATGGAAGGGTGAGGATAAACAATGGTAGTAGGAGATTTCCCGATTGATTTAGATACAGTTGTTGTAGGAGCAGGACCTGGCGGCTATGTGGCTGCCATCCGCGCTGCGCAATTAGGACAAAAAGTAGCGATCATCGAAAGAGAATGGATCGGAGGCGTTTGTTTAAACGTCGGCTGCATCCCTTCTAAAGCCTTGATTTCTGCAGGGCATCATTACCAAGAAGCGTTGGATTCATCTGTTTTCGGTGTTACGACTGAAAATGTGAAACTGGACTTCACAAAAACACAAGAATGGAAAGACAACAAAGTCGTTAAAACGTTGACGAGCGGCGTTGAATACTTGTTGAAGAAAAACAAAGTGGAAATCATCCGCGGAAATGCCTTCTTCAATGACGGTGAAACATCTGCGTGTTTTCACTGCTGATGCAGCACAAACGTATACTTTCAAAAATGCGATCATCGCTACAGGTAGCCGTCCGATCGAAATCAAAGGTTTCAAATTCGGCGGACGCGTCATCGATTCGACTGGCGGGTTGAACTTGAAAGAAGTTCCTAAGAAATTGGTCATCGTCGGTGGCGGCGTCATCGGCACTGAACTGGGTGGCGCATACGCTAACTTAGGCGCAGAAGTTACCATCCTGGAAGGCTCTCCACAAATTCTGCCTACATTCGAAAAAGATATGGTTAAATTCGTCGAGAAATCATTCAAAGAAAAAGGCGTTACGGTTGTCACGCAAGCAATGGCTAAAGAAGCCGTTGATAACGGAGACAGCGTAACCGTTAAATATGAAGCAAACGGTAAAGAAGAAGTTATCGAAGCTGATTACGTAATGGTCACTGTAGGCCGTCGTCCGAATACGGATGACTTAGGTCTTGAAGTGGTCGGCGTTGAAATGACTGAACGTGGATTGGTCAAAGTCGACAACCAAGGCCGCACAAACGTGAAGCATATCTTCGCAATCGGAGACATCGTTCCTGGTGCGGCATTGGCTCATAAAGCCAGCTACGAAGCGAAAATTGCTGCTGAAGCGATTTCTGGGCATCCTTCTGCCGTTGATTACCGCGCGATGCCTGGTGTGGCATTCACGGATCCTGAATTAGCTACCATCGGCCTTACTGCGGCTGAAGCAAAAGACAAAGGGCTTGATGTAAAAGCATCTAAATTCCCATTATCCGGAAATGGACGTGCTTTATCATTGAATCAAACAGAAGGCTTCGTCCGTCTTGTCACAACTAAAGAAGGCAACGTTCTGGTTGGCGCGCAAATTGCCGGCGTAAACGCAAGCGAAGTGATTGCTGAACTTGGTTTGGCGATTGAAGCGGGAATGAACGCAGAAGATATCGCATTGACGATCCACGGTCATCCATCATTATCCGAAACGATTATGGATGCTGCTGAATTGGCATTGGGTATGCCAATCCACATCTAATCTCACGTTTGAAAAATTTAGGAGGGCCCGAAGCTTGTATTCGGGTCTTCTTTTTTTTATACTAAAAGATAATGAGCGATATAATTGGAGGAAAGAATATGCAAAACTATGATTATCCATTTGAAGTGGAATGGTCTCAAGAAGAAATAGTCAAAGTCATAAACCTTTGGAACGCTGTCGAAGCCGCCTATGAAAAAGGGATCAAAAAGGATGAATTCATGAAGAAATACCGCGAATTCAAAACAGTACTCCCGTCCGTCGGCGAAGAGAAGAAATACGGCAATATGTTCGAAAAAGAATCCGGCTATTCGCTTTACAGAGTGCTGCAGGCAGTGAAGAGCGGCGGCAAGGACACCATTTTCCTGGGTGAAGACAAAAAATAACGGGGCTACCTGTTAACGACCGACTATATCGAAGGGGGTGGTTTCATTGGATCGAATCGAAAAAAGAGATGATCTCATTAAAATGTGGATGAGAGAAGCTGCAGAGTTGCTGAAGGCATCTTTTCACGACAAATTGGAGATTCAAGAAAAAACTTCCCGCACAGATTTGGTCACGAACATGGATAAGACGATTGAGCTGTTTTTGTATGAAAAAATCAGTGCCGCTTTTCCTGGGGAACGGATTATGGGCGAAGAGACCATAGGGCATGATATAACGGATTTAAAAGGGATTGTCTGGATTGTCGATCCGATCGACGGAACGCTCAATTTTATTAAGCAGCAAGCGAATTTTGCCATCATGATCGGCGTATATGAGAACGGCGTAGGCCGTCTGGGCTACATCTATGATGTCATGCATGATGAAATGTTTTGGGCGATCAAAGGAAAGGGCGCTTTTTGCAATGGCAAGCACCTGAAAAAAATTGAAGATATCCCTTTAGCGGAAGGGTTGGTGGCGATCAGCCATCGTTTGATCGCTGCTGATGAAGATGAGGCCCGTAAAATCGGTAAAGCGAGCAGCGGTCTGCGCATGGTCGGCTCAGCCGGCTTGGAGACGGCATTGGTCGCTTCCGGTAAGTTGGTGGCCTATATCGCGCCTTCGTTGGCTCCGTGGGATATTGCTGCAGGGAAGATCATCGCTGAAGAGGTAGGCCTTGTTTACAGACAGTTGAACGGGCAGTCAATCAATCTTTTAAAGAATAATGCGGTGATTGTAGCGACTCCTTTCGCCTATCAAGAAATAATGGCCAATTTTTCTGTCGGACAATTATGAAATGCATTTTTTGATCCAGGACCAGAAGAGCGTAATGTTGCATATTGCATTACGTTCTTTTTTTGTTATCGCTAGTGATGTTATGAATTCTCACAATACATCTGTGTTTGATGTCAACTGCGCAATGGTCGTTTTTATAAGCAAAAAAAGGAATTCACAGGAAAATAATGTAAATAATCATAAAATGTGAACAAAATGAATAATTAATGAGAAAAATGAGTAAAAAAATGTGAGGTTAAACGGTTCCGGAAAAGAGGGTGCCACACGCGGAAAAAATTATATCGAGAGCTGTATTTTTGATAAACATGACATCAGAATGTGAAGTTTTTACGAAAAACTTTTAGATGGATATTGGTAATATTAGCTCAAATGTTTACAATTAAAGGAAATGTGGGTATAATTTTCGTATTCAATGAATTTGAATGATGATAAAACGGGAGGTTATTTTGTGGAAAAGCATAATCAAAATGTATTGGCTTCTTTTAGTTTGGATAATCATCAGTATGATTACTATAAATTAAAAACATTAGAAATAAATGAGAATATTGAAATCGGGAAATTACCTTTTTCCATCCGTGTGTTGCTGGAATCTTTGCTGCGACAAGTTGGAGAAAGTGGCATCAAGCCAGAACATATCGTCAGCTTAGCCAACTGGTCAGCAAGCGGAGAAAATGAAGGCGAAATCCCTTTTAAACCGGCACGTGTTATTCTGCAGGATTTTACTGGGGTTCCGGCTGTGGTTGATTTAGCCTCCTTAAGAAAGACGGTTTATGACTTGGGTGGGGATCCTGACTTGATCAATCCTGAAGTTCCGGTTGATTTGGTCATCGACCATTCGGTACAGGTGGATTCTTACGGATCGCCGCAAGCCTTATTGGCAAATATGCGCATGGAATTTTTGCGCAATCAAGAACGCTATCAATTCTTGAGCTGGGCTCAAAAAGCATTCGATAATTACCGGGTTGTCCCTCCGGCAACGGGGATTGTCCACCAAGTGAACGTCGAATATTTGGCGTCCGTGGTCACAGAAAAAGAAATCAATGAAAATCAGTCTGTCCTTTATCCGGATACATTGGTCGGTACAGACTCTCACACGACCATGGTAAATGCTTTAGGCGTGCTTGGTTGGGGTGTGGGTGGAATTGAAGCAGAAGCCAGCATGTTGGGGGAACCTTCTTATTTCCCGATTCCCGAAGTGGTGGGCGTCCGTTTTGTGAACGAGCTTAAAGAAGCGGCGACAGCTACTGACTTGGCTTTGAAAGTAACGCAGACATTGCGTGAATTAAAAGTGGTCGGAAAGTTTGTCGAATTCTTCGGTCCGGGATTGTCTTCCTTGACCTTGGCCGATCGCGCGACCATTGCCAACATGGCACCTGAATATGGAGCTACTTGCGGTTTCTTCCCGGTCGATGACGAAGTGATCAATTACTTGAGATTGACGGGCAGAGATGAAAAACATATCCATGTTGTGGACGCATATGTTAAAGCAAACGATCTCTATTACAGTGCGGCTGATCCGGAACCGACTTATACGGTTGTGGTTGAGATTGACTTGAGTACAATTGAAGCGAATGTTGCGGGTCCGAAACGTCCGCAGGATCTAGTGCCGGTTTCAAAATTGAAAAAAGATTTCCAAACAGTCTTGCGGGCTCCAAAAGGAAATGCAGGATTCGGTTTGGAACAAGAGGAAATCGATAAGGTCGTTTCATTTACCATCAATGATGAGAAGGTCCAAATGAAGACTGGGGATATAGCCATAGCGGCCATCACCAGCTGTACAAACACCTCGAACCCTTATGTCATGTTAAGCGCCGGACTTTTGGCCAAACGTGCCGTCGAGTTAGGCTTGACTGTCCCTAAATTTGTGAAGACATCATTAGCGCCGGGATCAAAAGTAGTGACGGCCTATTTGGATAATGCGGGCTTGTTGCCTTATTTGGAAAAGCTTGGATTTGATATCGTCGGTTATGGCTGTACGACCTGCATCGGGAATTCCGGACCGTTATTGCCGGAAATAGAAGAGGTCATCAAAGCAAACGATCTGTTGGTTTCATCAGTCTTAAGCGGTAACCGGAATTTTGAAGGGCGTATTCACGCAGCGGTAAAAGCGAACTATTTAGCTTCGCCGCCATTAGTTGTAGCCTATGCCTTGGCCGGTACGATGGACATCGATTTGAAGACGGAACCGTTGGGCCACAATAAGGATGGGCAGCCTGTCTATCTTTCAGAACTATGGCCGGAAAGAAAAACGGTTGAAGAGATGATCCAAGAATTTGTAACACCTGCATTGTTTAAAGAAGAATATTTGCATGTGTTTGATGATAACGCGGAATGGAATGCCATCGAAACGAATGACGATGCCTTGTACCAATGGGATGAGGAGTCAACCTATATTGCCAATCCGCCATTCTTTGAAAACCTGTCACCCACTCCTAAACCGATAGAAGGACTAAAAGAACTGGCTATCTTAGCTAAATTTGGTGATTCGGTAACGACTGACCATATTTCGCCAGCCGGATATATCGACGGCAGCACGCCAGCCGGCAAATATTTGTCTTCTAAAGGATTGGGCGTTCGCGACTTCAACTCATATGGCTCCAGAAGAGGGAACCATGAAGTGATGATGCGCGGGACGTTAGCGAATATCCGCATCCGCAACCAACTGGTTCCATCAAAAGAAGGCGGATTTACCGTCTACTGGCCGACGATGGAAGAGACGAGCATCTATGATGCATCAGAAAAATACCGTAATGACGGCACTGGCTTGGTCATTTTGGCTGGGGACGATTACGGGATGGGTTCTTCCCGCGACTGGGCAGCCAAAGGCGTGAAACTGTTGGGCGTCCAAGCTGTAATCGCGAAAAGTTATGAACGGATCCACCGCTCCAACTTGGTCATGATGGGAGTCTTGCCTTTGCAATTCAAAGAAGGCGAAGATGCGGAAAGTCTAGGTCTGACAGGTTCAGAGAAAATTAATATTGCATTACATGATGCTATCGGGATCCATGAGGAAGTTACCGTAGTAGCCGTGAAAGACAACGGGGAAGAGATTCGCTTCCAGACCGTTGCGCGCTTTGATTCTGAAGTGGATATGACGTATTATCGTCACGGCGGCATTTTGCCGATGGTTATTCGTAAAAAATTGGGTCATACAGTCTAAAATGTATCCCTGAACAGACGCTTATAGTTTTTTTTGGAAGGGGAGTCAGACTATGGAAGTACATAAAGGGTTAGCGGACGTTGTTGTATCCGAAACGTCTCTGAGTGCCATTGTTGAGGGTAACTTATCTTATGTAGGATATAATATCGATGAATTGGTAGAAAAGAATGTTGCTTTTGAAGAGATCGTGTTTTTGTTATGGAACTTGCGGATGCCTACGCGCGAAGAATATGACCAGTTGTGTGAAGATCTACATGAACATATGGCCCTTTCGGAAAGCGTCGTTGCCTGTTTAAAAATTCAATGCCGCCAAAATCTTCATCCGATGAGTGTGCTAAGAACGACGGTTTCTCTGCTGGGGGTTTTTGATCCCTATGCAGAAGAGACCGATAAACGATCGGTTTATATTCAAGCCGTATCGATTCAGGCGAAAATCCCGACAATCATCGCTGCGTTTGCACGCCTGCGCAGAGGGTTAGATCCGATAGCTCCACGCAAAGATTTATCCTTTGTCGCTAATTTTCTGTACATGATGACGGGCGAAGAGGCGAATCCTGAACTGATCGAAGGGTTTAACCATGTCATGGTTCTGCATGCTGACCATGATTTGAATGCATCAACCTTTACTGCGCGCGTTGCGGCATCCACGCTTACGGATGTGTATTCATGCATCACAGGCGCTATCGGCGCCTTAAAAGGCCCCTTGCACGGTGGAGCCAACGAACGCGTTTTTGATATGCTTTCGGAAATTTCCGAGTCGGATCCAATCGATGTTCCAGGCTATCTGAAGAGAAAACTGGACAACAAAGAAAAAATCATGGGCTTCGGGCACCGTGTCTACAAAACGGAAGATCCGCGCAAAAAACATTTGAAGCGCATGGCGGAACAATTATCAAAAGATTTCGGCAAAGAAGCGTTATATAGCTTATCGTGTGAAGTGGAAGAATATTTATTGAAGGAAAAAGGCTTGATTCCAAATGTCGATTTCTATTCTGCCACCGTGTACCACTGCTTCGGCATCGAACATGATTTATTTACTTTGCTATTCGCCATGAGCCGGGTATCGGGTTGGTTAGGGCATGTTTTTGAACAGCAACGCGAAGACACGTTGATTCGTCCGCGTTCAAAATATGTGGGACCGACCAATCTCTCTTATACCCCGATGGATAAAGAAGAACATATTGGAGGAGATAGAAAATGACCGTTGGTGAAAAAATTGTTCAGAGTGAGATGGGATTGCAAGTACCTGCTTTCCCGGTCATTCCATTCATAGAAGGGGACGGCATCGGCCCTGAAATTTGGCAAGCATCCAAGAAAGTATTTGAAGCAGCTGTCGAAAAGGCTTACGGAGACAAACGGAAAGTGGTTTGGACAGAAGTATTAGCCGGAGGGAAAGCTTTCGATACGACCGGTTCATGGTTGCCGGATGAAACGATGGATACGATCAGAGAATATTTAGTGGCCATCAAGGGGCCTTTGACGACACCAATCGGCGGGGGAATCCGTTCGTTGAATGTTGCATTGAGACAAACCTTGGATCTATATGTATGCCAACGTCCGGTCCGTTACTTCAACGGCGTTCCTTCACCTTTGAAGAATCCGGAAAAAACAGATATGGTCATCTTTAGAGAAAACACGGAAGATTGCTATGCCGGAATTGAATTCGAAGCGCAAAGCGAAGAAGCGAACCGCTTGATCGAAATTCTGCAGACACAATTCGGGGTGAACAAGATTCGTTTCCCTGAAACATCCGCAATCGGCGTCAAACCGGTATCCATTGAGGGATCCCAACGTTTGATCCGCAGCGCAATCGAGTATGCGTTAGAAAACAACCGGACTTCGGTGACGTTGGTCCATAAAGGCAATATCATGAAGTTTACCGAAGGCGGATTTAAAAAATGGGGCTACGCTTTGGCGGAAGAAGAGTTTGGCGACAAAGTCTTCACCTGGAACCAATACGATGCCGAGAAGGCAGCCAACGGGCGAGCAGCGGCCGATGCTTTATATCAAAAAGCGGTTGACGAAGGCAAACTGATCATCAAAGATCGCATCGCAGACATCTTCCTTCAGGAAATTTTGATGAATCCGGAAAATTATGATGTCATTGCCACCTTGAATCTGAATGGCGACTATATTTCGGATGCTTTGGCAGCTCAAGTCGGCGGTATTGGCATCGCACCAGGAGCCAACATCAATCCAGATACCGGTCATGCCATTTTTGAGGCGACACATGGAACAGCACCGGAATTTGCCGGACTGGATGAATTGAATCCATCTTCCTTGTTGCTCTCTGGAGCGATGATGTTCGATTATCTCGGCTGGAATGAAGTCAGTGCTTCCATCATAGCCGGCATTGAGAAAACGATCGCGAATAAAACGGTCACCCGTGATTTTTATTATTTAATGGATGACGAAAAAGCGCAAAAAGTCAGCTGCTCGAAATTCGCTGATTTAGTCGTTGAGAATATGTAAGGGAAATTGGATAGAAAAGGTAGCCTTTGTGGATTCATAAAGGCTATTTTTTTTGGAATAGAATAAACCCGGGTTTTTTCGCGGGATGACAGGAATGATAAGGGTTTTACTTGACCTCGGAAAGAACGAGCATCCCGCCGTCTGGAACAGACATAAAAAACTTTCGAAAGAAAGCCGTTTCATAAAACATTTTTCTTTTCAAACTGTCGGATAGGTGATAGACTGGACAAGTTGATAGTTGTCTTCATGAGTTTTCAATGTATTTTCATTATGAATGCTGCGAAACTTATGAGAAGTCCAAGTACAGTATCGGGATTTAATATGTAGTAATATATGATGGCGTATCAAAGCAGCCCTGAAATAACAAGAAGAATTTTGGAGGAAAACAACAAATGGAATTTAGAAAAGATATTCGTAATGTTGCAATCATCGCCCACGTCGACCATGGTAAAACAACATTAGTGGATGAATTATTGAAACAATCAGAAACACTGAATGCTAGAACTGAGCTTATGGAACGTGCAATGGACTCCAATGATATCGAAAAAGAACGCGGAATCACTATTTTAGCGAAGAATACAGCTGTACAATACAAAGGTACACGCGTAAACATCATGGACACACCAGGCCATGCTGACTTCGGTGGAGAAGTAGAGCGTATCATGCGTATGGTTGATGGCGTAGTCCTTGTAGTCGATGCTTACGAAGGCACGATGCCACAAACGCGTTTCGTATTGAAAAAAGCGTTGGAACAAAAATTAATCCCAATCGTAGTCGTTAATAAAATCGACAAAGACACTGCAAGACCACAAGAAGTAGTCGATGAAGTTCTGGAATTATTTATCGAACTTGGTGCCGATGACGAACAATTGGAATTCCCAGTAGTTTACGCTTCCGCTATGAATGGTACATCCAGCTTGTCAGATGATCCAAGCAAGCAAGAAGCAACGATGGATTACGTCTTTGACACAATCATCGAGCATATCCCGGCTCCAGTCGATAACTCAGATGAACCATTACAATTCCAAGTAGCTTTACTTGATTACAACGACTTCGTTGGACGTATCGGTATCGGCCGTGTGTTCCGCGGAACAATCAAAGTCGGCGACAATGTATCACTACTTAAATTAGATGGATCAGTTAAAAACTTCCGCGTAACAAAATTATTTGGTTTCTTCGGCTTAGACCGTGTGGAAATCGATGAAGCTAAAGCAGGGGATCTGATCGCCTTGTCAGGTATGGAAGATATCTTCGTTGGGGAAACCGTTACACCGGTTGACCATCAAGAAGCATTGCCGATCCTACATATCGACGAACCTACTTTACAAATGACATTCTTGACAAATAACTCACCGTTCGCAGGACGCGAAGGTAAATGGGTTACTTCTCGTAAAATCGAAGAGCGTTTGATGAAACAATTGCACACGGACGTATCTTTGCGTGTTGACCCTACCGACTCTCCTGATGCTTGGATCGTTTCCGGCCGTGGGGAATTGCATTTGGCGATCTTGATCGAAAACATGCGTCGTGAAGGCTATGAATTGCAAGTATCTCGTCCAGAAGTTATCATCAAAGTTATTGATGGCGTAAGATGCGAACCGTTTGAACGCGTTCAAATCGACACCCCTGAAGAATACATGGGTTCTGTAATCGAATCAATCAGCCAAAGAAAAGCTGAAATGCAAGATATGCAAAACAATGGAAATGGTCAAGTTCGTTTGATCTTCCTAGTACCTTCTCGTGGATTGATCGGCTATTCAACAGAATTCCTTTCTCAAACACGCGGTTACGGTATCATGTCTCATACTTTCGAAGCTTACTTGCCTGAATTGACTGGTAAAATTGGTGGCCGTAGTAAAGGTGCGCTTGTTTCTACTGAAACGGGTAAAACAACAACTTACGGTATCATGGGTGTTGAAGACCGTGGAACAATCTTTATTGAACCAGGTGTGGAAATCTACGAAGGTATGGTTGTCGGTGAAAATGCCCGCGACAGCGACATCGCAGTTAACATTACAAGAGCTAAACAAATGACCAACATCCGTTCGGCCAACAAAGATTCAACCAACGTAATCAAACGTCCGCGCACGTTGACCCTTGAAGAATCAATCGAATTCATGGGTGAGGATGAGTACTGCGAAATCACGCCGAAAAGCATCCGTTTACGTAAACAAATTTTGGATAAAAATGAACGTGAAAAATTTGCAAAACGCAAGAAAAAAGCAGAATAATTAACAGTATAGGTGCCATTGCTTAACTGGGC
This sequence comes from uncultured Carnobacteriaceae bacterium, assembly GCA_963730595.1. Classification (GTDB taxonomy): domain Bacteria; phylum Bacillota; class Bacilli; order Lactobacillales; family Aerococcaceae; genus Trichococcus. Next base: position 247,768 of record CAVSSJ010000012.1, on the reverse strand, counting down.
CCGGGGGTAAATATCCCCGGGCCCTTTTTGGCTAATCGGGCAGGTCGATAATTTCAGCGGCTTTTAAAACCGGATTGTTTTGTGTTATAATGAAATAACTTTTTAGGGGAGGAATAACAATGGAAAGCATTAGTAAAACGGCTGCCTTAGAAATCCTGATGAAGGATGCTGAAAAAATATATACATTGATCAACAGTCAAAAAAAACATCTATGCTTTGCAAGCTGTCCCGCATTCGAAGACGTTGTGGATACGCAAATGTATGGTTTTTCACGTGAAGTTGCCTTCGCAGTCAAATTGGATATCATTTCCGAAGAAGCGGGTCAGAAGATTCTGAGCGACCTGGAATCCTCTTTGAATGTTATGTACAATGATTTCTTTGATCAGACAAAGAATGATTCCTCTAACAAAGGGGTTTAAGGGTTCATATGATTAAGAAAAAACTGGCTCACATGGATTGGAAACTGCTTATTCCCTACTTCATCCTTTCGGGGATCGGGATTCTGATGGTCTACAGTTCAAGCAGCTATCGCGCTATGACGGAATATAATAATTCGGAGTACTTCTTCTATAGGCAAATCATTTTTGCCGTCTTAGGAATGTTCAGCATGTTCGTTATCTCTTTGCTATCGAATCGTTTTTTTAAACGGAAAAATCTAATACATGCAGCCTTAATACTTTTGTTTGTTGTCATGATCTATCTGATTGTGGCGGGCACTTCGACGAAAGGTGCGCGTGGGTGGATATATATATCGTCCTTTGGCTTTCAGCCTGCGGAATTCATTAAAGTTGTGTTGATTATGTACTTGTCGCTCTTTATTTCGGGTAATCAAGTCAAAATAAAAGATGATTTTTGGCAGACGATCAAGAAACCCGGCATCGTATCGCTTTTGGCCATTGCTCTCATTTTTATCCAACCGGATCTTGGCGGAGCCGCCATCATCACATTCATCTGCTTGGTTTTGTTTTTGCACAGCGGCATCCCATTGAAGTATGGGGTAGGGGCTCTCGGCCTCATTATGGCAAGCTATTTTTCGCTTATCGCACTTGTGAAGGTTTTCGGGGACAGCATTCCGCTTTTCCAGTCATACCAGATGGAGCGGATCACTTCCTTCATCAATCCGTTTGCCGATAGCCAGAATTCGGGTTATCAAGTGGTCAACTCTTATTACGCATTGAGCAGGGGTGGACTTTTTGGTGTCGGAATCGGTGAAAGTATCCAAAAATCAGGCTATTTGCCGGAAGCCCATACAGACTTTATTTTGTCCATCCTTGGCGAAGAATTGGGTCTGCTCGGCATCATCATCGTTTTGTCGATCTTTTTCTACATGGTCTATAGGATGTTCAGGAATGGTCTGAAAATGAAAGATCCGTTTGCGCAACTTGTCTGCATCGGGACAGGGACGATGTTTTTGATTCAAGGAGTCATCAATATCGGCGGGGCGACTGGATTGATGCCATTGACCGGGGTGACTTTCCCTTTTGTCAGTTATGGCGGTTCAAGCATGTTGGTGTCAGCCGTATCAATCGGAATCGTCAACAACATGTATGTCCATGATCAGGTAGTGAAAGAAGAAAAAATAAAAAAATGATCAACAAGCGGGGAGAGGCAATATTTTGTCCCCTTTTTTTAACTAAAAGTAAGGCGCATCATTACAGGATTTTCAAGATCTTATCTGTTTTGCCTTGTTTCTCCCCCTTTTTGTGACCCATGCGCAGTATGCTCATTACCCTAAATTTAGACAATAGGTATAATGGAATCGTCACGATGGGGAACCAGTCAGGTGACGGGAAGGGGAACGGTTGATGAAGTTTTTTGGGAAGATAGCCTTATCATTTTGCATCCTTATTGTTGTTGCCTACTCTTTGCCGGTTGTCTTAAACCCTGCAGAAAAGGTACACCAGCAACCGGGATTCCCGAATCCCGAAGCCAGCTCCAATGATACCGAAAAAGGATATCCGTTGCCTGTGACGGGCTATGAATTCTATATAGGGCAACCGATTGAAGCCTATACAGCAAAACATGGAGAGCCCTTGAGAAAAGGGACTGCCTATGGTGGCAGCGAATGGTGGACGTTTGGGGACACTGCCCAAGACTATATTCAGGTAGGTGTAAAAGATGGCATCATCCGGTCGCTGTTCATTTTAGGCGATAGAATCGATACGGGAATGTTCACAATCGGGATGAATCGGGATAATATATTGGATGAAGGCTATTTAGCCAAGGATTTCCAACTATCCGTCGGGAAGCAAGATTATGCGTTGGAGGTAACGGAGCAACAGCAAATGTTGACGCCGTTGCTCCAATTTGAAAATGATAGTTTTTTGATGCTCCTGTTTGATGTCCAGACGCAGACGGTATACGGCATGTATTTCCTCTCGAATGAGGCTTTGATGGATATGGAATATTACCCTGTCAGTTCAGACAAAAAATATGATGTGAAGAAACAAGAGTGGTTAAGGGACGCTGCCAGCGATGCCGAGAACGCACTTCAAATAAAGGCTGTTTTAGCGGTGATGCGCACGCACCACGGGGTGGAACCGTTGCAAGACAATGAAGAATTGCAGGCTGTCGTGGATCAGATTATCCCGCGCAATGAGGAAATCAATGATTTCACGGCGAAATTCACCCTTTCAGAACAGCGGATTTCCAATAGAATAAGCGAACTGCTCCCGGATAAAACCGTCTATTTCCTGTTCAATGAACCGTACTATGATGTGCCGCAATTATTCATTACACTGATGCAGCATGAAAAAATTTACCCGTTAATACAGGACGAGCGGATAAAAAACAGCGCTGTTGCCTGCAACCGGCAATATCACCTCGTCGTTTTCGGTGAACAACCGGAATGAAAAAGTATTGAGTCCGCAACAATTTAAAGCTATACTGAATGATAGCAACGCCAAAAAGATAAAGCAGGGGATCGTATGATTATCAATGAAGAATATTTTGCGTTAGAAAATCAAGCGTATCGGCTGGCAAATGCAATTTGCGCCAGTAAGGTCATGCAGACGTATTTGGATGCAAAAAAAGATCTGCATGCGGATGCCGCTGCTCAAGATAGAATCAGGGAATTCAAAGAAGCGAAAGCCGCATACGCGGGAGTCGAGGCTTATGAAGCGTATGCTCCGGACTTCCAGGAACTGAAGCAAGCCGCTTACCGAGCGAAACGAGCAATGGATCTGGATGAAACGGTCTATCAATTCCGAAAGGCAGAGCGGGATCTGCAGCTGCTTCTGGATAGCGTTTCAGATAAAATCGCACATGCCATTTCTCCGAATATTTTAGTGTCTGCCGGGGATCCTTTCTTTCAAACGGGGGATGCCGCTTTGCCTGCAGCCTGCCAGACGCACATTTTAAGTAGGGAGGTCATCAAATGAGCCTAGAACTGACAAAAAGACAGGGAATCATCGTCTGGGTCTACACGTTAAGACAGATAAAAAACTTGAAGCGATTTGGCTACATCCACTATGTTTCCAACAGGTTAAAATATGTCGTTTTGTATGTTGATCAAGAGGATGCACAAGAGACAGTCGATAAATTAAATGGACTTCATTTTGTCCGTAAAGTCGAATTGTCCTATCGTCCGGATATTGATATGACTTTCGCGCATGCCTTGCCGGATAAAAAAGGGGATTCCCTTGATTCAAATGAGTTCGGAATGCATTCTTACGAAGAAAAAACATATACTTTTTAAAAAGGGTAGCTGTAAAAAAACTATAATATAGGATATATGGGTGATGTCAGATGCGGGTTATCGCAGGAGAATACAAAGGCCGCAGGTTAAAAAGCGTCCCAGGAAGCAATACACGTCCGACAACGGATAAAGTGAAAGAATCATTATTTAATATCATTGGGCCATTTTTTGATGGCGGCGTCAGCTTGGATATGTTTGCCGGCAGCGGCGGCTTATCGATCGAAGCCGTCTCGAGAGGGATAGACAGAGCAATCTTGTTTGAAAAAAATCGCAAGGCGATCGACACGATCAAGGAGAACATTGCCATCACCAAAGAGGATGATAAATTCACAATCTATCCCGGAGATGCGCGCAGAAATCTGCAGGTATTCGCCGCGGAAAACCCAGGCGTCCAATTTGCTTTGGTTTTCTTGGATCCTCCTTATGCGGAAGCAAAATATGTAGCCGATATTGAAGCGATGATCAGCTTAAAGCTGGTCAATGAAGATACAGTCTTTGTCTGCGAAATGGCGAAGGAAAATGAGCTGCCTGAAACCATACAGCATTACGGGAAAATAAGACGGGCGACATATGGAACCATTGCAATAGAAATATTTGAATTCCAAACTGAGGAGTGATTGGATGAAGAGAGTAGCCCTGTTCGCCGGCAGCTTCGACCCTTGACGAATGGACATGTAGATACCATCAAACGTGCCCTGATCGTCTTTGATGAAGTTATTTTGGCGGTATCGACGAATACGACAAAACAGTCCTTGTTCGATGGGGATGAACGCATTTCTTTAACGGAAGAGGCTCTGAAGGATATCCCGTCTGTCCGCGTGGTCAGACATACCGGCGGCCTGACGATCGAAATGGCGAGAGAGCTGGGAGCTTGCGCTTTGCTGCGCGGTGTCCGCAACGTCAAGGACTTTGAATATGAGCACAGCATCGCCTCCATGAACAAACTGCAGGCGCCTGATTTGGAGACGGTCATCCTTTTATCCTCCGAAAACTATCGGTATCTCAGCTCCAGTCTGATAAAGGAAGTGGCGATGTTTGGGGGCAACGTTTCCACGTTGGTCCCGACAGTCGTAAACGAGGCCATCGTAAAAAAATATCAGGACAGTGCCTACCTGAAGAAAAAATGAATCGTTTAATCCGGAAAGTTTCCTTGAGATGAAAATCCTAGGAAGCTTTTTTTGCTTGCGTTAATGAAATCATCCCATTCTGGCGTATTTTAGAGATAGGTGCAAAAAGGGGTGATGGTTTGATTTTTTTCAAGGAGTGGATAAGGATTCACCAAAAACGAGCGCTGCTTTTGGCCATGGGCGTCCTTCTGCTGTTCGGCATCCTTGGCTTCGCCCTGATTGCGATGGGAAGCGAGGGGGATGATGACGCTGAGGAATTATTGCTGGACCAGACTTTTCTAGCGGACAGCGGGGAGACGGCTGTTGCTGATACAACAGCCTCCCTTCCGGGTGAAGGGATTGATTCCGGAACGGAAGTAATCGTAGTGGTGGACATCAAGGGGGCGGTACAAAATCCTGGCGTCTATCAGGGAGATGAAAATATGCGTGTCGTGGACATGATTGCGTTGGCGGGCGGGCTGCTCGAAACAGCTGATGACAGGGCGGTCAACTTGGCGCAAAGGATTACCGATCAGATGGTCATCTACATCCCGACAATCGGGGAAGATCCGGAGGCGGTTGCCGACGGGAATGAGTTTTCCCAACAATATCCGGGAACGGAAGGCGAAAACGGGGCGGAAAAAGTGAACATCAATACTGCGGACGCTGCCCAACTGCAGACACTGACCGGCATCGGCGAGAAAAAAGCGGAATTGATCATTGCCTATCGCAAGGAGAATGGCTCTTTTCAGACGATTGAGGATATCATGGAAGTTTCAGGAATTGGGGAAAAAACGTTCGAGGGTTTCAAAGAGGCGATAACGGTCGGTTCAAAATAAAATTGAAACAGCGGGGAGGCTCTTGTATACTTATTTTATAAATAGGTGGAGGTTAGCGCATGGAAAGAATTCCTTGGAATCAATATTTTATGGCACAAAGCGTACTATTGTCATTAAGAAGTACCTGTAAACGGCTGGAAGTCGGTGCCACAATAGTCAGAGATAAGCGCATCATAGCGGGGGGGTACAACGGCAGTGTTTCCGGAGATGTCCATTGCATCGACGACGGCTGCTATATGGTGGACGGCCATTGTGTCCGGACGATACATGCAGAAATGAACGCCATCCTGCAGTGTGCGAAATTCGGTGTCCAAACACAGGATTCTGAAATATACGTTACTCATTTTCCTTGTTTGCAGTGCACCAAAATGATTCTGCAGGCCGGCGTCAAGAAAATCTATTATCTGGAAGATTACCACAATGACCCGTATGCCCTACACTTATTAGAGACAATGAATATACCCTACGAACAGGTACCGTTAGATCCGGATTATTTTTTCCAATTGTTGAAACATAAAAAACGAAATGATGATGGTGAGCATAAACATACCGACCAGTGTGGACATCATCATGATGGCTAACCATTAAGGGGTATTTACTTTTACCCGCCTTGATCGTCTTTCCGATCACCATGCTCAGCGACAGCCCCGGCGATGGAATGGCCTGGCTGATGCTGGGATTATTGGTGTTGCGGCTAATGATGTTCCGTTCAAAGCAAAGCCTGGCCATCGCCTGCGGCATCGTCTTGATCAGTTTAGGCATCCTGCGATTCCATCAGCTGACAAATGCATCTGAATTTGACGCGGCAAGCGCCGCTGAGCCGAAAACCGTCCTGTTGGAGATTGATCCCAATCGGATGCGGATCAACGGCGATCTGCTTTCGGGGGATGCGACGCTGCGGTGGCATGGCGCCGAAGAAAAAGTCGTCTATTATTATAAATTGAAGAGCGAAGAAGAAAAAATACAGTGGGAGCAGTCGGCGGTTCCGCAAAAACTTATCGCAAAAGTGGCATTTGAGAAACCGGAAGGAGAAAGGAATCTTTTTCAGTTCGACTATGCGGACTATCTTGAACAAAAAAAGGTCCATTGGATCGTAAACATCCAAGCCATCGAGCACCGGGAAGAGGACCGTTCCGTCTGGAAGGCTGTTTCCATTCTGCGCAGGAAGATCATCCTCCTGTTGGAAAAATTGCCGTCACCAAAAGCGGCCGATTATATCCAGACTATGCTGTTTAATCAACAACATACGATTGCCGCAGAGGCCTTGGACAATTATAGGGAAATCGGCCTATTGCACTTGTTTTCCATTTCAGGGATGCATATCCAATTGCTGCTGGTACAGATCGGCTATATCCTTTTAAGGCTTCAGGTGACGCATGAAACGACAAATAAATTATTGGTGGTCTTTTTGATCGGTTATGGCCTTCTGACCGGTTGGGGAGTCGGGATTTTCAGGGCCATCTGTACGCACTTTATTTTATTGATCGGCAGGATCTTTCATCAACAGCCGGCAGCCAAGGACGCTTTTGCGATAACGATTCTATTGGCGGTCTGGATGAATCCTGCAACGATTTACACAGCCGGTTTCCAATTGAGCTATCTGTTATCCGGGGTGCTGTATTTCATTGCGCCGGCCTGCAGTGATTGGAAAATGCAACCTGTCCTAAAGGATATTTTGCTCACGCTCATCATGACGGTTGTATCCTTTCCGATTTTGAGTTACCATTTCTTTGAAGTATCCTGGATGGGTGTCTTTGTGAACGTGGTTTTTTCCTTCTGTTTTTCGTGGGTGCTTTTTCCTTTGTTTTGGGTGCTTTTCAGCGCACTTCTGTTTTTCCCTGGGACGGAGCTTCTGCGTCTCTTCGCAGGGGTAACAGACGCGGTTTTGACCGTTCTCGAGGACTTTTCCGGTTGGTGCGGTGATTTCCGGTTGTTCCGCACGGTAACAGGCCGGCCGGACATGCTATATTTTGTCATGGTCGGATTTTTCATCCTTATTTTGTTGGTTCGGATTGAACAGAATCGAAGAGGGTATAAAGCGTTTGTCGGAACAGCTTTGGCGATCCTGATCTTTTCATCATCCGCGCGTCTGAATCCGTACGGGAAAGTCGTCATGTTGGATGTGGGCCAAGGGGATTCCTTTCTGGTTATAACCCCTTACCAGAGGCAGACGCTATTGATCGACACGGGCGGAACCGTCGCGTTTGAAAAGGAAGAGTGGCAAATCAGGGACGAGACCGCCACTGCCGGGAAAAAACTTCTTTCAGCCATAAAAGCCGAGGGAGTAAAGAAATTGGATAAGGTCTTTTTGACGCATGCGGACAGCGATCATGTCGGTTCTTTGCTGGAATTGTCCCAAGGGATAAAGGTTGATGAAATTTATTTTCCAAAAGGGACGGAACAAAACGAGGAACTCAAGGAAGTATTGCTGACACTCCAAAAAGATGACGCACGGCTGTATCCGATCATAGGGAAACAAGATATAATCATAGATGCAGATTTGACCTTCCGGGTTTTGGCGCCACTCGAAGAGGGGGACGGCGGTAATGAGGACTCGTTGGTCATCTTCACCGAAATCGCCAGCTTCAGTTGGCTGTTTACCGGTGATTTGGGGGAAGCGGGGGAGAAGGGGCTGCTGGCGGCCTATCCCTTGCTGGAAGCGGACGTTTTAAAAATCGGCCATCACGGCAGTTCCTCTTCCAGTTCGGAACTGCTTCTTGACCGCCTAAAGCCTAGGATTGCGCTTATTTCAGCGGGGGACAACAATGCTTATGGCCATCCCGATGCTGCTGTGTTGGACAGGCTTTATGGGCGTAATATACGCATATTCAGAACGGATCAGCAAGGTGCGGTCCATTTTACGTATGGGCCAGGGAAGCCCGAGTGGCAGACGATAATGACGAATCAAAAATTTGAATAATGGATTGTGGTGTGAATTTGAATTATACAGTTGAAATGGCAAAAATAAAAAAAGGCGAATTTCAGCCAGTTTATTTGTTTTTGGGGAAAGAAGATTATTTTATAGAGGAAGCAAAGCAGACGTTGCTGAAATCCGTTGTGGATGAAGCGGACCAAGAATTGAATACCGGCATTTTCAACATGGAGGAAGTTGCCTTGGACCGAGCCTTGGAGGATGCGGAATCGCTGCCTTTTTTTGGGGACCGCAGGCTGGTGATCATCGAGAACCCCTATTTTTTAACGGCGGAAAAGTCAAAAAATACGCTTGAACATGACGTGGCATGGTTGGAAAACTATTTGGACCATCCCTCAGACTTCACCGTCTTGGCCATCTTCGCGCCGTACGAAAAATTGGACAGCCGGAAAAAAATATCCAAATTGCTGAAAAAAACGGCTGTGACGGTCGATGTTTCGCCATTGGAAGAAAAGGACGCCCGCAAATTTTTAGCGGAAATGATCAAGAACGAAGGATACCAAATCAATCGTGAAACACAGGAACTGTTCTTTGAACGCGTGGATAACCAATTATCCCGCGGGATGAGGGAACTGCCGAAACTATTCCTCGCAGGGGCGGAAGAGAAGAAAATCACCAAACAGATGGTGGTCGATCTGGTGCCCCGGAATCTGGAACAAAACATTTTTGAATTGGTGACGCAGGTGCTGCAGCGCGATACGTATCATGCCATTCAAATCTATCGTGATCTGTTGCTTCAAAAAGAGGAACCCATCAAGATCAACGCCATTTTATTGGGACAGTTCCGTCTGCTGCTGCAGGCCAAATTGCTGTTGAAAAAAGGGTACCAGCAGACCGACATCTCAAAGGTGTTGAAGGTCCATCCTTACCGGGTGAAATTGGCCGTGCAACAAGTCCGCAATCTCTCGGAAACCGTTTTGGCGGATGCTTTCCAGGGGTTGGTGGAGACGGAATATAAAATGAAAACGGGACAGGGTCTGAAGGAAATCCAGTTTGAATTATTTTTGATCCAATTCGCGCATGCGGCCCAAAGAAAATAGGGCGGAAAGACCCATTTCATCGGCGAAGACGGAAATGAAAAAACAAAAAAGTGCAGTGCCTGATAAATCAGGAACTGCACTTTTTATTCTTTTAAAATAGTTCATTTCAAAGGAATTATTTAGCTAATTTTTTAACTAAACGTGATTTGTCGCGAGCTGCTTTGTTTTTGTGAATTAAACCTTTAGAAGCTGCTGCATCGACAGCTTTAACTGCTGCTTTTAATAATTCTTCGCTGTTTTCAGCGCTTTCTGCTGCAGCTGCTTCAAATTTCTTGATAGCTGAACGCATAGCACTCTTTTGAGCGTTGTTTTGTAGGTTAGCTTTTTCGCTAGTACGAACACGTTTGACTGCTGAATCGATATTTGGCATTGGGTTCACCCCTCTTTCCGTATTTCTGTGACTATCAGGCAGATTTGCCAACACGCCATATTATACATAACTTTGAAACATTATGCAATAAAAATTCAAACAGTTTATTTTTAGCGACGGAAATGTTGTCACCCGGAGAGCGGAAGTCTGCAGAGTGTACGAAAGTATGTTTGGGTGATAGAATAGTGATATAAGAAAGCAAAGAGGAGAGTCCTATGATAAACGATCAATTTGAATTAGTTTCCCATTACCAGCCGAGCGGCGATCAACCGGAAGCCATCTTGCAGATTGTCGATCGCTTGAATCAAGGGGAACGCGCCCAGACGCTGTTGGGCGCCACCGGTACCGGAAAAACCTTTACGATTGCCAATGTCATCCAACAAGTCAATAAGCCCACCTTGGTCATCGCCCACAACAAAACGTTGGCCGGCCAACTGTATGGTGAGCTGAAAGAATTTTTCCCCAACAACGCAGTCGAGTATTTCGTGAGTTACTATGACTATTACCAACCCGAAGCCTATGTCCCATCCAGTGACACCTATATCGAAAAAGAGTCGAGTGTGAATGATGAAATCGACAAACTGCGCCACTCAGCCACCAGCTCCTTGCTGGAACGCAGGGATGTCATTGTGGTAGCCTCCGTTTCCTGCATCTATGGGTTGGTCAATCCGCTGGATTATAAGGAACATGTGCTCTCCATCCGCCAAGGCATGGAGATGGACCGCAATGAATTGCTGCGCCGTCTGGTGGACATGCAATTCGAAAGGAATGACATAGATTTCCAGCGGGGAAGGTTCCGGGTGCGGGGGGATGTCGTCGAAGTTTTCTTGGCTTCCCGGGATAGCGAAGCGATACGCATCGAATTTTTTGGGGATGAAATCGACAGAATCCGTGAAGTGGATGTCCTGACCGGCGAAATCAAGAACGATGTCGAGCATTTCCCGATTTTTCCGGCGACCCACTTCGTTGCAAACGAAGAAAAAACCTTGCACGCCATCGACACCATCCGCGCAGAACTGAAGGAGCGTCTGAAGGTGCTGCGCGAAGAGAATAAACTATTGGAGGCCCAAAGACTGGAGCAACGGACCAATTATGATCTGGAGATGCTGATGGAAATGGGGTATTGCAATGGGATCGAGAACTATTCCAGGCATATGGATGGCCGCGAACCGGGCGAGCCGCCGTATACCTTGCTGGATTTCTTCCCCGATGATTATCTGACTGTGGTCGACGAATCGCATATCACCATGTCCCAAATACGCGGGATGTACAATGGTGACAGAGCTCGAAAAGAGCATCTGGTCGCATATGGTTTCCGATTACCGAGTACATTGGACAACAGACCGCTGATGCTCTCGGAATTTGAAGAGAGGGTCAACCAGATCATCTATGTTTCAGCGACACCGGGACCTTATGAATATGAACAGAGCCCTCTTATTGCGCAGCAAATCATCCGGCCTACCGGGTTGCTGGATCCTATCATTGAGGTGCGTCCAATCAAGGGGCAGATCGATGACTTGATCAGCGAAATAAATATCCGTTCCGAGCGCAATGAGCGGGTATTCATCACGACGTTGACGAAAAAGATGTCGGAGGATCTGACCGATTACCTGAAGGAAGTCGGCATCAAAGTGAAATACCTGCACAGCGACATCAAAACGCTGGAAAGGAGCGAAATCCTTCGGCAACTTAGGTTAGGCGAATTCGATGTCCTGATCGGAATCAACCTATTGCGGGAAGGCCTTGATGTGCCGGAAGTATCGTTGGTCGCCATTTTGGATGCGGATAAAGAAGGCTTCTTGCGCAGCGAACGGTCACTGGTGCAGACAATCGGGCGGGCAGCCCGAAACGAAAACGGGAGAGTGATCATGTACGCCGACAGGATAACCGATTCAATGGAGCGGGCCATCGGGGAAACGAATCGGCGCCGCACCATCCAAGAGGCCTACAACAAAGAGCACGGCATCGTGCCGAAAACGATCATCAAGGAAATCCGCGACCGCATCAGCATCAGCCATGCCGCCGAAGGCATCGAAGCGGAAGCCAGCACCATGGATGTATACAAGAAGATGACGATGGAGCAACGCCGTGCTGTCGTCGAGGAACTGGACAAAGAAATGCGTTCGGCAGCCAGAGACCTGAACTTCGAAAAAGCGGCTGAAATCCGTGACATCGTATTGGAATTGAAAGCAGAGTACAAAGGGCTGTAAGCAGATGGCAAAAACAAGAATTAGCCCTTGCAATCTTACAAAAAATACGTTACTATTTATTTTGTATTAGATATACGACCTTCAACTTGGTTAAACGATTCACCAACGTTTTACTCAGTACAAGGTAACTATAAGAAAGAGGTGAAGAAAATGGCAATTTCAAAAGAACTTAAGAATGAAATCATCAAAGAATACGCTATTCATGAAGGAGATACTGGATCCCCAGAAGTGCAAATCGCAGTTCTTACGTATGAAATCAATCACTTAAACGAACACGCACGCGTTCACAAAAAAGACCACCATTCATACCGTGGTTTAATGAAAAAAGTTGGTCACCGTCGTAACTTGTTAGCTTACTTACGTAACAAAGATGTTGCGCGTTACCGTGAATTAATCCAAAGATTAGGCTTACGCCGTTAATTTCGTCGCTAAGACTGTTAAAGCGAGATTCCTAGGTGAATCTCGCTTTTTTTTTTTAGAATTTTTTTGAATATATGCAAAAAATGAACATAATCAGATATAATAGGTAGTGGCTCCCGCTCTACAAACCACTACTATGCAAATGTGAGTTTATTAACCGGTAAATTGACATTTGTTTAGTAGTAGGTAGATGGGAAGCATTCTAAAAGGAGATTGATAATATGTCAGAAAAAAAAGTGTTCCAAATGGACTGGGCAGGACGATTACTGCAAGTTGAAATTGGACAATTGGCAAAACAAGCCAACGGTTCCGTTTTAGTAAGATACGGTGATACGGTCGTATTGACAGCGGCGGTAGGATCAAAAGAACCGAAAGACACAGATTTCTTCCCATTGACAGTAAACTATGAAGAAAAAATGTACTCCGTCGGTAAAATTCCAGGAGGATTCATCAAACGCGAAGGCCGCCCGAGCGAAAATGCAACGTTGACCGCTCGTCTGATCGACCGTCCAATCCGTCCGATGTTCCAAGAAGGATTCCGTAATGAAGTACAGATCACAAACGTCGTCATGTCCGTGGAACAGGATTGTTCACCAGAATTGGCTGCTATGTTCGGTTCTTCGCTAGCATTATCCATTTCCGATATTCCTTTCGCTGGGCCGATTGCAGGCGTGAATGTCGGCCGTGTAGACGGCGAATACGTATTGAATCCGACGCGGGCCCAAGACGAAGAATCGGATATCGAATTGACTGTTGCCGGTTCAACGGATGCCATCAACATGGTTGAAAGCAGCGCTAAAATGGTCAATGAAGAGGATATGTTGGGCGCATTGATGTTTGGCCACAGAGCCATCCAAGAACTTTGCGCATTCCAAAATAAAATCGTTGCTGAAGTCGGCAAAGAAAAAATGGAAGTTAAGCTTCTGTCTTTAGATGAAGAATTAGTTGCAGAAGTAAATGCGGCCTATAGCGAAAAAATGAAGTCAGCCATCATGACGGAAGAAAAATTAGCGCGCGAAGATGCTATCGATGCAGTGAAAAAGGAAGCAAACGAATTCTTCACTGAAAAATACATGGACTCTGAAAAGATTGTCCAAACCGTAAAAGAAGTTCGCCAAATCGTAGAAAACATGGAAAAAGATGAAGTCCGTCGTTTGATCACGGTTGATAAAATCCGCCCAGACGGACGTAAAATCGACGAAATCCGTTCATTGGCATCTGAAGTAGGATTATTGCCGCGTGTACACGGATCAGGTTTATTCACTCGTGGACAAACGCAGGCCTTATCAGCATGCACACTGGCGCCGCTGGGAGAACATCAAATCATTGATGGCCTAGGAATGGATGAAAGCAAGCGGTTTATCCATCACTATAACTTCCCGCAATTCTCTGTAGGGAGCACAGGCAGAGCGTTCGGCCCGGGACGTCGTGAAATTGGCCACGGTGCTTTAGGGGAACGCGCATTGAAACAGGTTATCCCTACTGAAGCAGCATTCCCATACACAATCCGTTTGGTTTCTGAAGTACTGGAGTCAAATGGTTCTTCTTCTCAAGCCAGTATTTGTGCGGGCACATTAGCATTGATGGATGCAGGCGTTCCGATCAAAGCGCCGGTAGCCGGCATCGCAATGGGCTTGGTTATGGAAGGCGAAAACTATACGGTATTGACGGATATTCAAGGTCTTGAAGACCACCTAGGCGATATGGACTTTAAAGTTGCCGGTACGAGCGAAGGCATCACGGCACTGCAAATGGATATCAAAATCCAAGGCATCACCGAGCAGATCCTGACGGAAGCATTGACGCAAGCGAAGAAAGCGCGTATGGAAATCCTTACAGAATTGACAAACACCATCGCTGCTCCACGCGAAGAGTTATCGCAATATGCACCTAAGATCGAAATGATGCAAATCAAACCAGATAAGATCAAAGTCGTTATCGGTAAAGGCGGAGATACAATCAACAGCATCATCGACGAAACAGGCGTTAAGATCGATATCGATCAAGAAGGTAACGTCAGCATCGCCTCAGCCGACAAAGCAATGATTGCACGCGCAAAACAAATCATCGAAGAATTGACGCGTGAAATCAAAGTTGGCGAAATTTATGAAGGTACTGTAAAACGCATCGAAAAATTCGGAGCTTTTGTTGAAATCGCCAAAGGTAAAGATGGTATGGTCCACATCTCTGAATTGGCGAATGAACGCGTCAAAGAGGTTGAAGATGTTTTGGCCATCGGAGATAAAATCAAAGTTAAAGTCATTGAAATCGACAGACAAGGCAGAATTAACCTTTCCCGCAAAGCATTATTGAATGCGGACGAAAAAGGAAATGCTGTTCAAAAATAAAGAAGTTAAGCGAGGATGGACACAATCATGAAAAATGATTGTGCTCCGTCCTCGTTTTTTTCTGCACGAAAGCATAGCCGTCAAATTTTTTTTGGCTATACTGACCTATTTAAAACTTTATTGATAGAATTGCAGATTTTGATAGAATATGAATGAAATTTTCCGTAAAAAGGTTTATTATAAGGTAAGGGCTTACTTATTTGAGGCCTCCTGATTTTCTTTGATGGCAGGGTGCGTCAATAAAAGACATTTCGTAAAACAAGAAATGCAAGCGCTTACTTACCGATGAGCTTCGTTATTTAAGGCCGAAAGGACATTACGGTTTGATATTTTTACTGGAATCAGAGAGTGGGGGTGTAAGGGAATGAGTTTATTTGATTGGTTTCGAAAAAAAGAAAAGGGACAGCAGACGACAGAGCCAGCCGAAGCGACAAACGGACAAAAAAATGATTCCGACCGTTCGATGATCAGTGAAGCGAAGGGGCTCGCGTTTTTTGTGCCGGTCAGCGAGGAAGAAAAAGAGCTTGTATCCGTCATAGCATCGGCCATAGCCGCCGGGGACCATCCGGATTCAAAAATCAGCGTGAAGAACGTAATGGCCGTCGATACCGAAAAGGAGATCGTTGCTGTCATCGCGGCTGCGCTTGCGGCAGAAGACTATCCGAATTCACATTTTCAATTAAAGAGCATCGAACGAATAGATTAGACAGAGAAGAAGGGGGAATACAGATGTTAAGGAAATTCCGTATCAAAATCAATGAAAAAGAATATATGGTGGAAATGGAGGAATTAGGGGTTGAAACGGGCACTGCCCGCTCCGGCTCCCGTAGCGGCCCCGCTTCAAGCTGCAGCACCCGTTCAGGCTCCGGCTCCAGCAACAGCACCGACAAGTGCGCCAGTTCTGGTGCGTGGCGAAGGTGATCCTGTGACAGCGCCAATGCCGGGCACCATCCTGGACATCAAAGTCAGTGTTGGTGATGTGGTCAAGGAGAATCAAGTGTTGGCGGTTCTGGAAGCGATGAAGATGGAAAATGAAATTGTGGCGCCCAGAGCAGGAACCATCACGGCAATCCCTGCGATGAAGGGTGCGCCAATCGATGTCGGTAAAACGATCGTAGTAATCAAATAGGGGTTTTTAGGAGAGTGATGACAATTGGAAACAATCGTTCAAGGGATGGTATCGGTTACACCCGGGCAACTGATCATGATGGCAATTGGCGGTTTACTCATGTACTTAGGCATCAAAAAGGAGTACGAACCGACGTTGCTTGTTCCGATGGGACTTGGGGCAATCTTGGTCAATTTCCCCAATTCGGGATTGGTGACGCAAGCCGGCAGCACGTCAGAAGGCGTATTAAACGTTCTCTTCAAAGCGGGGATTGAGACGGAATTATTCCCATTATTAATTTTCATCGGCATCGGTGCAATGATCGATTTTGGCCCGTTATTGCAAAATCCGTTCATGTTCCTTTTTGGAGCTGCCGCACAATTCGGTATATTCTTTACGATTATTCTGGCGGTATTGTTTGGATTCACCTTAGAGCAGGCCGCTTCCATCGGTATCATCGGCGCAGCCGATGGCCCGACCTCAATTTTCGTAGCAAATGCATTGGCTCCGGAATTGTTGGGGCCCATAACGGTTGCCGCTTATTCCTACATGGCTTTGGTGCCGATCATCCAGCCGTTCGCAATAAAATTGGTGACGACAGAAAAAGAGCGGAAAATCCGTATGCCATATAAAGCAGCGCAAGTGTCGCGCCTGACGCTTATCTTTTTCCCGATCATCGTAACCATCGTTTCCGGCTTTATCGCACCGGCATCGTTACCCTTGGTAGGCTTTTTGATGTTCGGCAATCTGCTGAGGGAATGCGGCGTATTGAACCGCCTGAGTCAGACCGCCCAAAACGAATTAGTGAATCTGATCTCTATCCTTTTGGGATTGACGATTGCCGTAAAAATGACGGCCGATCAATTTTTGAATATAAAGACTTTGATGATCATTGCGTTCGGTTTGGTCGCATTTATCATGGACACGATCGGCGGCGTCTTATTCGCCAAATTGCTGAACCTCTTCCGCAAGGAGAAGATCAATCCGATGATCGGGGCGGCCGGTATATCGGCATTTCCGATGTCGGCGCGCGTTGTTCAAAAATTGGCGGTCGAAGCTGATCCACAGAATTTCGTCCTGCACTATTCCATCGGCGCGAATGTCGCCGGGCAAGTGGCGTCCGTTATCGCCGGAGGGTTGATTTTAGCATACTTCGTATAGCCATACTAAGGTATCTTTGAGAGGGGAATGAAAATGACAATTGACTTAGCAGCATTGAAAGGAGCATTCGAAATATTGGCATTTGGATGGGCGGGGGTATTTTTAGTCTTGTTCATCCTCTATTTAACCAGCATGGCACTGCTTAAGTTCTTGCCCGCCAAGAACGAGCAATGAAAACCTGAAGATCGCAAAAAAACATGCCGGGATAGCGTCAAACACCTGCCTCTGCATTCACGTGCATCCACCACTTACCTCTGTTGAAATGAAAAAATCCATAAGAATAAAAGCAGTGAAAATGACATAGACAAAGGAATGAGTTTTTATGGGAACAGAATCATTTTTCTTACAAGGTCAAATGCCGACACTCAGGGAAGTGCTGGCATCCAGAGAGCAACGTGCTTTTTTTGAAGAGGAAATCAGTAAAGCGAATGTCAACCAAACTTTGATAGCTTTAAAATGCAATATTCCTGGTCCTGTCAAATACAATTCCATCGTGAAGCAAATCGCCGAGATTGGGGTACAAGAAGTCAAGAATGCGATTGCGCATAATGGGTGGGAAATCACCTATGAAAAATTAATGGATTTAGCCACGGGGCCTGAGTATTTCGTGGTGGTGGATACGTATCCGACCGCAGTGAAACAGTCTACTATCCTGATCGAAGACAGCACACCGATGGGGCAGCTATACATCATCGATGTATTCTATCTGGAGGAAGGGAAGATGGTAGAAGTCCAACGCTCGGAATTAGGCTATGAACCTCGCAAATGCCTGGTGTGCGGAAAGGATGACGATGAAGAGTGTGAAAATGAAGAGACGCATAGCGTGCAGGAAAGGTTCAAAATGATCGAGAAAATTTTACGCGAAGATGGGCGAGTGAAGATAACATGACAAAAAGAGTCCGATTCATGGATACTGTCCTTCGGGATGCGCATCAAAGTTTGGTTGCAACAAGGATGTCCACGGAGCAAATGGTACCCATTTTGGAGACCATGGATGGTGCCGGCTATTTTTCCTTGGAGGTTTGGGGCGGAGCGACATTTGATGCCTGCCTGCGCTACCTGGATGAGGATCCGTGGGAACGTCTGAGGACGATCCGAAAACATGTGAAGAAGACAAAACTGCAAATGCTGCTGCGCGGTCAAAATCTATTGGGATATAAACACTATCCGGATGATGTAGTCGAAAGCTTCATTGAAAAATCAATCGAAAATGGCATTGACATCATCCGTGTGTTTGATGCATTGAACGATTTGCGCAACCTGACAACATCCGTCAAAGCAATCAAAAAATACGGGGGCCACTGCCAGTGCTGTATTTGCTACACAATAAGCGACATCCACACAAACGAGTATTATGTGGAACTCGTGAAAGGGATGGAAGATATGGGGGCCGATTCCATCGCAATCAAGGATATGGCCGGCATCTTGACTCCGGCCCATGCCTACTCCTTGATCAAAGCAATCAAGGAGGTGACGGCTCTGCCGATCCAAGTGCATACGCATACGACCAGCGGCATCGCCGAAATGACCTACTTGAAGGCGGTGGAGGCGGGGGCCGATATCATCGACTGTGCCATCTCCCCCTTCTCTGGAGGTACCAGCCAACCGGCAACGGAGTCCGTGGCGATCGCCTTGGAAGAATTGGGATATGATACGGGGCTGGATTTGGAGAAGCTGAAAGAGATCGCGGATTATTTCCGTCCCATCAAGGAGGAATTCCGCAGCAACGGCCTGTTGAACCCAAAGGTGATGGATGTCGAGCCGAACACATTGCTGTATCAAGTGCCGGGCGGCATGCTATCGAACCTGCTCGCGCAGTTGAAAGAAGCGCACAAGGAAGACAAATACGAAGAGGTGCTGAAGGAAGTGCCGATTGTAAGGAACGAGCTGGGTTATCCGCCTTTGGTGACGCCGCTGTCACAGATGGTGGGGACACAGGCGTTGATGAACGTCATCAGCGGTGAACGCTACAAGATGGTGCCCAAGGAAATTAAGGACTACGTCAAGGGTTTGTACGGCCAATCGCCAGGCCCCATCTCAGAAGAAATAAAAGAAAAAATCATCGGTGATGAAGAAGTATTGACCGTTCGCCCGGCTGATCTGCTGGAACCGAAAATGCAGGATTTTGCTGATGAATTGGGCAATTTGGCCGAATCGACGGAGGATGTGTTGATGTATGCCTTGTTCCCGCAACTGGCCCTGCCTTTCTTGAAGAAACGCAAAGACCCGTTCTATGATGTGCCGGTCCAAACGGTTACGGTAACCTATGCATAGACAATGTGAAGAGGAAACCATCGATGCAACGGAGGAAAATGAGTTCCCATTCGGAAAACCAATAACTAGAAATGCCCTGAAGTCGATTCTGGGCATTTTTTTTCGGCCAAGGCAGCTCAGCCGATCCGTTTTTTATGGGATTTCCTTGCCGGAAAGAGCTGGTTTCCGTATTGCAAAACAGGTGCTTATCGAGTATGATAGCTAAAATATAATAAATGTCTCCGTCAAGCGGATGAATCGGCTGCCAAGGCAATGATCGAAGCATTTTCTGAACGATTAGAGTATTTTTTTATTTTTAAAGCAAACAAATTAAAAAAAGATTAAAACTTTCTAATGGAATGTGGTAAAATGTTTTTGGAAAACATAGGAGCAATCCTATATAAAGATAAACTATATAAATAATTGAGCGAGGGATTATGGATGAAAGAATATAATGTTGCGATTGTCGGAGCTACAGGTGCAGTTGGAGAAAAAATGTTAGGGCTATTGGAAAATGCTTCTTTTCCGATAAAAAGTTTGAAATTGTTGGCATCTAAACGATCTGCAGGAAAAACAAAAACATTCAGAGGGCAAGAATTAGTTATTGAAGAAACGACCGATGCCTCGTTTGAAGGCGTAGACATTGCATTGTTCAGTGCCGGCGGCGGCATTACAAAACAATTCTCGCCTGCAGCCATCAAAGCTGGTGCCATCGTCATCGATAATACGAGTGCATTCCGCATGGATCCTGAAACGCCTCTTGTCGTGCCGGAAGTTAACCCGGAAGACTTAAGAAAACATCACGGACTTATCGCAAATCCGAACTGTTCCACTATCCAGATGGTGGTCGCTTTGCAGCCGATCCGTGAAAAATTCGGCTTGGATCGTGTCATCGTTTCGACTTATCAAGCAGTAAGCGGCGCTGGGCTGCATGCGTTGGAAGAACTGAAAACACAATCGAAAGCAATCTTAAACGGAGAAGAACCCGTTGCAAACATCCTGCCTTGCGGGGGAGATAAAAAACATTTCCCGATTGCATTCAATGCTTTGCCGCAAATCGATGTGTTCAGTGAAGGTGGCTATACCTACGAAGAATGGAAAATGATCAACGAAACGAAAAAAATCATGGGTGATCAAACCATCAAAGTGAGCGCAACCTGTGTGCGTATCCCGGTAATGTCAGGCCATTCGGAATCGGTTTACTTTGAAGTGGACGATAAAGACGTGACAGTGGAAGATATCTGGGAAGTATTGAAGGATGCGCCAGGCGTCATCCTTCAAGATGATACTGCAAACCAAGTCTATCCGACAGCTCTAACTTCCGTAGGTAAGAATGAGACATTTGTCGGACGCATCCGCAAAGATGTGGATGTCCAAAACGGATTCCATATGTGGGTCGTATCGGACAATTTATTAAAAGGCGCAGCTTGGAATTCAATTCAAATCGCTGAAAAAATGATTGAAATGGGATTAATCTAAAAACTGCTATCCTGTTGTCGGATAGTAACCGATAATAGCCAATCGTGCATTTGTGAACAACGGATCTGTTCCTAAAAAATGGTATGATCAAGAAATAGAAATATATTCCTAAAAAGGGTATAATGAACTGTCTATTTCATTTCTCGTACTGTTGTTTTGGGAAGGATCCGTTTTTTTTATGGCGAGCGAATGAACCGGCTTCATTCGAGCCGTCAGCATTTTTCCCGGAAAGATGCAGAACCCATTTGCAGAAAATGCAGAATCCGTTTCAAATGGATGCGATTTAGATCTCATGGCAGCGGTTGCGCACAGGCAAGGCGCTGTTATGGCAACAGATTTGAACGCAGAAATGGCATAACGGCAGGATGCTTCAGTAAATAGTACAAATTTGCCAATAATCATGTATAATGTATCTGATGGAACATCCGTAAATCCTTCGTTTGGCAAAACTGTCGTATGCTGGCTGATTTCGGATACTGTTGCAACCTTGTCCTGGACGCGTTGCAAATAATCGATATAAAAAAAGAAGAATGTTTGACAGCAGGCAATGGCAGAAAACATACATATCCATCGGGTACTTCTTCCGGATGTTGAAGAGGAGTTCGCCTGGATTCGTTGTGTCTGCCATCGGCCTCCTGAAAAAATAAATGAATGACAGCAAAAAAATGCTGAATAATAAGAGGTGGTACAATGAGTAAAGTTAAAATTATTTCTCTTGGAGGTGTAAGGGAAAACGGGAAGAATATGTACTTAGTCGAAGTAGATGACATGATTTTTGTGTTGGACTGCGGGCTTTTATACCCTGAAAATGAATTGTTGGGTATCGATGTAGTTATTCCTGATTTCACTTACCTTGAGGAGAATAAGAACAAAATTGCAGGTGTTTTCTTAACCCACGGGCATGCGGATGCGGTAGGGGCTTTGCCTTACCTATTGCAAAACATCGATGTTCCTGTTTTTGGTACGGAATTGACGATTGCATTAGCAAAATTATCGGTAGAATCAGCAGGATTGGCGGTAGGCTTCAATGACTATCACGTCATTGATGAAAATACCGAAATCGAATTTGATAAAGTGGTGGTGCGTTTCTTCAGGACAACCCACACGATACCTGACTCAGTCGGAATCTGTGTCACGACGGAAGAAGGCAGCGTCGTCTACACGGGCGATTTCAAATTTGACCAAAGCGCTTCACCCATGTACAGGACCGATTACGGTAAAATTACTGATATCGGCGAAAATAAAGTATTGGCGCTTTTAAGCGATTCCGGCGATGCCGAATCGACAGTCGAAAATGTTAGTGACCGCAAAGTAGCGGAGGAAATGTTCGATACATTCAAAAATGCTGAAGGCCGCATTATCGTTTCCTGTGTTGCAAGTAATATTCTGCGTATTCAACAAGTTTTCGATGTGGCACAGTTGGCGGATAGGAAAATCTTTTTGACCGGTCCCACATTGGTGGAGACTGTTGATGTTGCGATGAAATTAGGCAAGCTCGTGTTGCCGGATCCGGATTTATTGGTCAGCGTCAAAAATATCAATTCATACCGTGACGACCAAGTCATCATTCTGGAAACAGGGAACAGCGGGGAACCATTGGAATCGCTGCAAAGAATGTCAAAAGGGAAACATAAGCAAGTCAACTTAAAAGAGGGCGACTTGGTTTACATCACAACAACCCCTTCGACGGCGATGGAGACAACCGTCGCAAAAACAAAGAATATGATTTACCGTGCCGGTGCATCCGTCAAAGAAATTTCGGGCACATTTAAGGCCTCGGGGCATGCTTCGCCAAATGACTTGAAGTTAATGATCAATTTGTTGCGTCCAACTTACTTTATACCTGTACAAGGGGAATATCGGATGCAGGCTGCTCATGCCAGATTGGCGAATGAAGTCGGCATTCCGTTCAAAAACATCTTCATCCCAGGCAAGGGGGATGTCATTGAATATGCAAAAGGTCGTATGCATATGACCGGCCAGGTGACTGCAGGGAATGTATTGATCGATGGTATTGGCGTCGGCGATATCGGCAATATTGTATTGCGTGACCGTAAGCTATTATCAGAAGACGGCATTTTCGTGGTGGTCGTAACGATTTCCAGAAGATTGAATAAAATATTGTCCGGTCCAGAAATTGTTTCCCGCGGGTTTGTCTATATGAAAGCCAGCGAAGATCTAGTAAATGAGAGTTCGGCAATCGTCAAAGAAGTTGTAGAAGCAAATCTGAACACGAAAGATTTTGACTGGGCCAAATTAAAACAAGAGATTCGTGATTCTCTGAGCCGTTATCTCTTCGAACAGACGAAACGTAAACCCGTGATCCTTCCGATCATAATGGAAGCATCAAACTACCAAAAGAAAAATTGATGCTTGGATAGCGATGGTTAGCGTAACGTTTTAAAGAGTAAAGGGGAGATTTATTCATATGGGTTCAAATAATGTCAAGGCTTGGGGCGAGGCCGTACTGTTTGCAGTGCTTGCATTTGCATTAACGTATGTCACCATCCCTGCAGGAGACTACGCCATCGCATTAGCGATGCTTCCGCTTGTTTTCTTTTCTCTGCGCAGAGGGATACTGCTGGGTCTGGCGGCAGGGATCGTTGCAGGCGTCATTCAGTTTTTTGTAGCTTCAGGCGGTTCGGATATCCTTGAAAACATCGTGACGAACATAGCGCCATTTGCATTCGTCGGGATTGCAGGATTTTTTGCGAAGTTCACGCAAAGAACATTGAACAATAAACGTTTTTCTAATGCTGCGCTGAATATCGTGACAGCTTCCTTCTTTGGCGCGATCGTATCATTTTGTATGGAAATTGATCATCGACCTATTCTTTCAGGAAGCTGCGGTGCCTGGGGGAGGATCTGCATTCGATCATTACTTCAGGCAGGACGGCATGTCATTTTTGATTACATTCGCCGTTACCGCTGTCGTCCTATTGGTTGTTGCTAAAGTTGCGCCTAAAGCATTCATTCCAAGAGACAGCCGTTTCTTGAGCAGAAAAGAAAAATCAAAACTATTGAATGACTGATGGTTTGCTGAAGAGGCCGGGACAAAAGTCCTGGCCTCTTCCCTGTTTCCTGACAATTAATCGTAAACGTGTTCTGAATCCCAAGTAACATTTGCATCATTTGTCTTGGTATAAAAATTGCGAAAGACCTCAAACGTCGCACTGTGACGTTTGAGTGCCTAAGTTGACTACCACACGCGGACAAAAAACGTCCGCTTTGTGTTAGTCCTCTTAGTGCTCGATTTCTAAACGGGATTCATCGCACTCACTTTTTTGTTATACCCAGGCGAGATATGTTATGATTGCTTTTAAAGATCAAATATAATTTTATTATGAGTTGAGGTGACAGTGTGAGTATTTGGGCCATGATTATTTGGGGCATCATCATCATGAATACAATCGGAGCAATCATTACGGTTTTTAAAGAAAAACGGGATGTCGCGGCAACGTGGGCATGGCTGTTGACGTTGATCCTTATGCCGGTGGCGGGGTTTATCATCTATTTGTTCATCGGCAAAAAGATATCGAAGGATAATATATACGATCTGAAGACGCAGAAGAGTTTGGGTATGTCGCAATTGGCCGAAGCCCAGATAGAGATGCTGGAGGAAGAGGAACGGATACCGGGCATGGTTGAAACGGATTACGTCAAGAATACAGCCATCCTGTTTTTGGAGAGCGATGAGTCGATTCTGACGAAAGGCAACAAAATCGACATCATCAAAGATGGCGTGACGAAGTTCAACTCCTTCATCGATGATATCTATAAAGCACAGAACCATATCCATCTGCTTTACTATACATTTCGTTCAGATGAGTTGGGCAAACGGGTTCTCGAAGCCTTGGAAAATCGGGCGGCTGCAGGAGTGGAAGTCCTTATCATCTACGATGCTTTGGGATGCAGAGGGAATGATCCCAGATTCTTCCGCAAGCTCGAAAAGCTGGGCGGAAAGACGCAAGTGTTTTTTGGATCAAAACTGCCTTTCGTCAATTTGCGCATGAATAACCGCAATCACCGAAAGATTTTGGTTGTCGATGGGGAGATTGCTTACCTAGGCGGCTTCAACATCGGGAACGAGTATCTCGGTCTAGGTAAGTTGGGCGATTGGCGCGATACCCACATGCGGATCGAAGGGAATGCCGTGCTCACTCTGCAAAGCCGTTTCTTTATGGATTGGAATGCCGCAGCCAAAAAAGCGGACCGGAAAGATTATGCGGATTACTACTTTCCCATTTCGGATAAGAAGGGGAATACCTCCATGCAAATTGTATCGAGCGGGCCGGATGATGAAAATCAAACGATCAAGATGGGTTTCATCAAGATGATAAGCCAGGCAAAGGAATCCATCTATATCCAAACGCCCTATTTCATACCGGATGAAAGTTTGCACGAAATGATCAAAATTGCCGCTTTATCCGGTATTTCCGTGAAGATCATGATACCGTCGAAACCGGATCATCCGTTTGTCTATCGGGCTACCGAATACTTCGCAAAAGATATCATCGAATACGGCGCAGAAGTGTATATGTACCAGAATGGTTTCCTGCATTCAAAAGCGGTGATCATCGACAATGAAGTAGCTTCGGTGGGGACAGCCAATATGGATGTGCGCAGCTTTAAATTGAATTTTGAGATTAATGCCTTCATTTATGACCGTCAGGTTGCTCAGGAATTGATCGATAATTTTGAAGAAGATCAAAAAAAATGTATCCGTGCGACGCATGACTATTTTGCGAAACAGTCAAGAGGCCGCAAATTTAAGCAAACCGTATCAAGGTTGCTCTCGCCGATCCTTTGATGTGGAGCGGATATCAGAAAAAGCCGATTTCCAATTGTTTGGAAATCGGCTTTTTAATTGGGTTGAAGAATCTCTGTATTTGAGTTGCTAGGCTTCTCTTTGTTAAGCTAGTTGTATGGCTAATATTTGATCGACGATCAACAAGTACGTCATTTTTTTGTCTGATGTCGTGAACATAATTTGTCTGTTGACGTTGACTCCGGTTTTGAAGGTTCCGGTAACGGCCGATCTTGTATAGGCTTTAGGCCCTACTTTTTGTTCGATCACAATACATACGGTTTTATTTTTTTCAAATGCTTGATTTGCGAAACGAATGACTTGGTGCACCGGCATCACTTTATCTAAAATTCTTTTATTGGCAGCAGGAACAGCTTTAACAGGATTTAAGAAAAAATTTTTCTTGTCAGAAGCGGGGGATTGATAGTTTTCCATTTCTTTACCTCCGAACGTTTGTTTGCTTATTACCTATTATAAGAACGCACGTTCTTTTTTGCAAGAGTTTTTATCTGATTTGTGTCCAGAATAAGAAAGTTGTTTTCGTTTTTCTTCCTATTAAGTATGATAACGTGATTGCGTCAAAATAGTGAAATCGATTAGAAATACATTTGAATGGCGCTTCCAATAGCTGTATAATGAAAATAATGATGCATGAAAAGCGTTTCTGTCAATCAGAGATGGCAAACGATCGGAGGTGTAATGGGGAATGCATGTAATAGATGAAGTAAAGAAAATCGAGCAGGATGCAGATAACTTGGAAATGGACTACCAAAATAAGCTGCACAAGCTGGAACAAAATACGCAAGACAAAATTGCGGAAATGAAAAGAAACATAGAAAAAGAATTAGCAACCTTCCAATCAGATGAAATGGCAAAGAAAAAGGAACAGCTTGACGTCCTGAAAAAAGAGTCTTCTGAGAACGAAGCGCAAGAAATCGCGAAATTGCAAGCCCGTTTTGCAGCACGAAAAGACGATCTTGTAAATGCAGTGATTGAGGAGGTAATGAGAAAATATGGCAATAGCTAGAATGAAAAAAATTACACTCATTTCTTTTCACGAAAAAAGGGAACAGCTATTGATGGCTATTCAGGCCTTGCAAAGTTTAGAAGTCATTGATTTGCCGTCAGGGACTGATGATCGTAAAGCTTTATCGCCGAAAGAACGCGAGTTAATCGAGCAAAGCATTAAAAAGTTGGAAGCCCAGCTTGAAGGCGCCGATGAAGCGTTGGCGTTCTTGCAACCGTATTTAGAGAAAGAATCGATGCGCAAAAAACTTACGACCAAGAAACAAGAATTGTCACTTGATGAATTGGAAAAAGCCGTTCTTGAATTTTCCTCAGAAGCGGTCATCGCGAAAGTTTCTGGGTTGAAAGATGAATTGAAAAGATTGGAAGATGCAAAAAAACGGTTGTACGAAGAAGAGACTTTCCTTTCTCAATGGAGAAATCTTTCCTTCAACCCTAATGCAACCGGTAAATTTGAGCACATAGCTGTAAAAGTCGGTACGGTTCCCCAATCAGTCACGAACGAATATAATGATCTGCTGAAGGAAAGCCCGGTAGCGTATGTCGAAGAGGTTTTTCAAAACAAAGATTCGGTCGGGGTCATGCTCTTTTTTGAGCCGGCTGCAGAGGCCGATGTGAACCAACTATTGGAAAAAACGCATTTCCAACCGTTGACTTACAATTATGCAAAGGCACCGAAAGAAATGCTTGAGGATGTGCAGGCTGCCATTCAAAAAAATAATGAGCTGAATGTGCAGACCCGAAAAAATCTTCTGACCATGAAATCAGAAGAATGGCAACTTATGCTGCTTTCTGAATACTACTATGCTAAATTACAACGCGTGAAGAGTCAGCAGATGTTTTTGAATGAAAAACATCTATTTGTTATGCAAGGCTGGCTTGAAGAGGATAAGGTTGAGGGAATCAAAGCTTCTTTAGCTGAGGAATTTCCGATCGATAGCTATGCCTTGCTGGTCGACGATGTCCAGGAGGATGAAATCAAGGAAGTTCCGACCGTATTGAAAAACAACAAATTCGTTACGCCATTCGAATCGGTTACGGTTATGTACAGTATGCCAAAATACGATGAAATCGATCCAACCCCTTTACTCACGCCATTCTATTTATTGTTTTTCGGAATGATGATAGCGGATGTAGGGTATGGACTGTTGCTATTCATAGGGACATTCATTGCGTTAAAATTCCTGCAATTCAGCAAAGGCATGCGCAATAACCTTAAATTTTTCCACCTCTTGTCATACCCATCGATATTATGGGGACTGGTTTATGGTTCGTTCTTTGGTATCGAGATGCCTTTTGTTCTGTTATCGACAAGCAATGATGCCAATACTATCTTGCTGATTTCTGTCATCTTTGGGATCATCCAAATCATGTTCGGTTTGGGTGTCAAGGCTTATCTGCTTTTGCGCGACAAAAACGCTTTGGGCGCGATTTCCGACAGCATTGGTTGGCTGGGCATTTTGATCGGGATTATCTTGCTTTTAGTCGGCAATATGATCTTTCCGAGTCAGATCCTATCAACCGTCGGGGCAGCATTAGCAATCACAAGTGCTGTCGGCATTGTCTTGGCTACGGCAATGGCATCGGATAATAAAGCGCTAGGATTTGGTGCTGGCTTATACAATTTGTATGGCATCACCAGTTACATCGGAGATATCGTCAGCTACACAAGGTTGATGGCATTGGGTGTATCCGGCGGCAGTATCGCGGTCGCATTTAACCTGATCATCGATTTTATGCCGGTATGGGCAAAATTCACAATCGGTGCCGTTTTGTTTGTGGTTTTGCATACGATCAATTTTGGTTTATCGATGTTGAGCGGCTACGTTCACGGAGCCCGTCTGACATTTGTCGAATTCTTCGGGAAGTTTTATGAGGGTGGCGGAAGAGCGTTGAATCCGCTTAAAGCTACCGAAAAATATATTGATATTAAAAAATAAAAAAAGAAATGCAGTTATAGGAGGAATTATTAAATGGAAAACATGACTTGGATACAATATTTCATCGAAAATAACGGAGGAATGATCTTCGCTGCTTTAGGTGTCGCTTTAGCAGTCGGTATGGCTGGTACAGGTTCAGCAAAAGGTGTTGGGATGGTAGGGGAAGCTGCTGCAGCGCTTATCAAAGAGCAACCCGAAAAATTTGGTAAAACATTAATTCTACAATTACTTCCAGGTACACAAGGTCTGTACGGCTTCGTTATCGGTTTTTTGATTTACTTGAATATGTCACCGGACATGCCTTTGTCACAAGGCATGTATTACCTGATGGCTGGTCTGCCGATCGCCATCACAGGTTTGACTTCAGGGATAGCACAAGGACGCGCTTCTACAGCAGGGCTACAAATCCTGGCTAAGAGAGAAGAACACAATACAAAAGGGATCATATACGCAGCCATGGTTGAAACATACGCTATCCTAGGCTTCGTTACATCCTTCTTACTCGTTCTGAACGGCTGATTATCTTGCGTTCAAAATAAGCTAATAGGTGAGGAGATGAGAAAACGTGGAAGATTTACAAAGTTTGTCTGAAAAGATATTGATGCAGACAAAGGAAAAAGGACAACTCAAACTGGAAGAAGCGGAAAAAACTTCGGTCGCAAAAATCGAAGAAAGCAGATTGAAATTGGTTGAGCAACAAAAGAACCGCAAGCAAACCATTTTGAAAAAAATCGCAGATGATTTTGACCGTGAACGCCAAACCATGAAGAATAAGGAACGCAATGCGTACTGAGCGAAAAACAAGTGATTTTGAACGCCGTTTTTTCAGAGGCGACAGAAAAAATGAAGCAATGGGATGTTGAGCAATTCAATAAGTTTTTGGATGCCATCCTATCTCAGTTGGATGCTTCCAAAGAACATACCGTGGTGCCAGGAGAAAAATCCCTTAGCCATTTCCAAGGGGAACAGCTGAAGATGTTAAACAAAAAATTCCCTGATATCCAGATATCAAAAGAAACAATCCCGAATCAATCAGGCTTCATCATTGAAGAGGGCGGCATTGATTACAATTACTGCTTTGATGCGTTAATCGCAGAAGTGAAAATGGAGTATGCTGCAAAATTGGCATCTTTAGCATTTCGTGAGGTAGAGTAAAAGGAGGGGGAGAATATGCAAGATATTGATTATAAAGGCGTCAATACCCTTCTAAGGACTTACGAACTTCAGTTGCTGACGGAAGCGGATTACGAGCGTATGTTAAAAGCTCCTTCCTTGAAAGAGGCCTTGGATGTCCTGAAAGGCACGGGCTATCAATTTGATGCCAAGGAAGTATTGGTAGACAAAGCATTCGATAAGTTTTTGATGCGTAATTTGGCAGAGATGTACGAGGATTTGTTCGCGGCTACCCCTGAGGCGGAAGTCGTCGAGATATTCTCGCTCCGCTACACGTACCACAATTTGAAGGTCTTGTTGAAGCAGCGTTTTTCTGGTGAAAATCTAGAGCATCTCCTGATTCCAATCGGCAAGTATTCACTTGCAAGCTTGAAGAAATTGGTTGATACCGGTGAAGGCGACGACGAGGATCCGATATTGATCGCGGGTGTCCAGGAATCCCTCCGTGATTTCGAGGAAGAACATAGACTGGAAGCTGCCACTGTCTTTATGGATACGTACTATTTCAAACATCTGCGGGCCATCAGCAACAAACTCGATAATCCTGCGATTACAACGATAACGGATGAAATGGTTGATCTGTATAACCTTTCGACGATCGTCAGAAGTCTGAAACAAAAGAAACCGAGAGGCTTCCTTTATACAGTCTTATCCAGTTCCGGAAGCATTCCGAAACAGGATTTGATCGAAGAGGCAAAAAATGGTTCGGCAGCTGTAATCCGCAAGTATTTCATGGGTAAGACATACAGTTCCCGGCTGGCCGATTTGATATCGGATTCCAGCAATGAAATCGATGCGCTTCAATTGGATAAATTGATGGATGCATTGACCTATGAACAGGTTGCGGCAGGATTGTACCAACCGTTCGGCCCGCTCCCGCTATTGGGGTATTTATTTGCAAAAGAAAAAGAAGTAACGAATATCCGATTGATCTTGGTCGGCAAAGATAATCAAATTTCAGAAGAAATTTTAAGAGAGAGGATGCGTCCTGTATATGGCTCATAATATAGCGGTAGTAGGAGACAAAGATTCCATCCTTCCTTTCAAAATTTTGGGGTTTGAAGTCTTTGCCTGTCACAATGCAGCGGCTGCCCGTGAAACGGTCGATCGATTAGCCGCCCAGAACTATGGCATCATTTATTTGACCGAAGCGATGGCGCAAGAAATTCCGGATACAGTGAAAAGATATGATTCAAGAGTTCAACCGGCTATTATTCTCATTCCGAATCACAAAGGTTCGTTGAATATAGGCAAAAATCGTATCCAACAAAATGTAGAAAAAGCGGTTGGACAGAATATTTTATAATAGGAGGGGACTTGTTTGAAAAATGGAAAGATAGTAAAAGTTTCCGGTCCTTTAGTTATGGCGGAAGGTATGGAGGAAGCCAATATCCAGGATATTTGCCGTGTCGGGGAATTGGGATTGATTGGTGAAATCATTGAGATGCGTAAAGACGTCGCATCCATTCAAGTATACGAAGAAACTTCCGGTATTGGACCCGGTGAACCGGTCGTTACAACCGGTGAAGCTTTATCGGTTGAATTAGGACCTGGTATCATCTCGCAAATGTTCGATGGCATTCAACGTCCATTAGATACATTCCGCGAAGTAACACAAAGTAATTATTTAGTAAGAGGAACAAATATCCCCGCTCTTAACAGAACGAACAAATGGGATTTCAAAGCAACCAAAAACGTTGGCGATTACGTCCAAGCCGGTGATATCGTCGGAACGGTCAAAGAAACAAAGGTAATCGAACACCGCATCATGGTTCCTTTTGGTGTATCAGGTAAACTTACGTCCATTCAAGACGGTACCTATACTTTAGACGAAACGGTTTACGTCATCGAAACAGAGAACGGTTCAAAAGAATTGACGCTGCTGCAAAAATGGCCGGTCCGTCAAGGCCGTCCCTTCAAGAAGAAAATGAATCCACATACTCCGATGGCGACCGGTCAACGCGTCATCGACACGTTCTTCCCGATCACCAAAGGCGGAGCCGCTGCGGTTCCAGGTCCTTTCGGAGCAGGGAAAACCGTTGTGCAACACCAAATCGCGAAATACAGCGATGTGGATATCGTAGTCTACGTTGGCTGCGGTGAACGCGGAAACGAAATGACGGATGTTCTGAACGAGTTTCCGGAGCTTGTTGACCCAAGCACTGGCGAATCAATCATGGAACGGACTATCCTGATCGCCAACACCTCAAACATGCCCGTAGCGGCACGTGAAGCATCCATCTATACAGGAATCACCATTGCGGAATATTTCCGTGATATGGGCTATAGCGTTGCAATCATGGCCGACTCAACTTCCCGTTGGGCGGAAGCATTGCGCGAAATGTCCGGTCGTCTGGAAGAAATGCCCGGCGATGAAGGCTATCCTGCATACTTAGGAAGCCGTGTAGCAGAATATTACGAACGTGCAGGCCGTGTCTTGGCTTTGGGTTCGGAAGACCGTGAAGGCAGCATCACCGCAATCGGAGCTGTATCGCCTCCGGGTGGAGACACTTCGGAGCCGGTTACACAAAACACTTTGCGCGTCGTTAAAGTATTCTGGGCTTTGGATGCCACTTTAGCGCAAAAAAGACATTTCCCTTCCATGAACTGGTTATCTTCTTATTCGCTTTACAACACCGAAGTCGGCGAATACATGAATGATTTCCTGCAAACGAATTGGTCAGAAATGGTACAACATGCGATGAATCTCCTGCAGGAAGAATCGGAATTGGAAGAAATCGTCCGTCTGGTCGGTGTCGAATCATTATCCGAAAAAGACCGCATGACGATGGCCATTGCCGAATCCATCCGTGAAGATTATCTGCAGCAAAATGCCTTCGATGATGTGGATACATACACTTCCCGCAACAAACAACTGGCTATGTTGGACTTGATCTTGAGTCTAGAGACGGAAGCCCGCGAAGCGATGCGTTTGGGTGCCTATTACCAAGAAATCATCGATGGTACGGTTGAACTAAGAGACCGGATTGCGAGAAGCAAATACATTCCGGAAAGCAACCTTTCCGAAATCGAAAACATCAAAAATGACATGAAGAAAAGAATGCATGAAATCGTTGCTGAAGGAGGTATGACGAAAAATGCTTAAGGAATATAAAACAGTAAGTGAAGTCGTTGGACCTCTTATGGCAGTGGAGGGCATCGAAGGCGTCAAATTCGATGAACTCGTAGAAATCCAAATGCAAGATGGCGAAATCCGTCACGGACAAGTACTTGGAAATCAGCAAAGACAAAGCCTTGGTTCAAATCTTTGAAGGCCCGAGCGGCATCAATATCAAAGATACGAAAGTGCGTTTCAAAGGGAAACCTCTTTCCATCGCTGTATCGGAAGATATGGTCGGCCGTGTATTTGACGGAATGGGTAACCCGATCGATGATGGTCCGGCAATCATTCCTGAAATGGATCTGGATGTCAACGGACAAGCCATCAATCCTGTTTCCCGTGACTATCCGGATGAATTCATCCAAACCGGCATTTCAGCGATCGACCATTTGAACACCTTGGTAAGAGGTCAAAAACTGCCTGTGTTCTCCGGATCCGGACTGCCGCATAAAGAATTGGCGGCGCAAATTGCCCGTCAAGCGACGGTTCTGAACAGCGATGAAAAATTCGCGGTTGTTTTCGCGGCTATGGGTATCACTTTCGAAGAAAAAGAATACTTCATGGAAGATTTCCGTAAAACGGGTGCCATCGATCGCTCCGTCATGTTCATCAACTTGGCGAACGACCCTGCCATCGAACGTATCGCAACACCGAAGATGGCGTTGACGGTTGCGGAATATCTTGCTTATGAAAAAGACATGCACGTATTGGTCATCATGACGGATATGACGAACTATTGTGAAGCATTGCGTGAAATTTCGGCTGCCCGCCGTGAAGTTCCTGGTCGTCGCGGCTATCCAGGTTACTTGTATACCAACTTGTCTACCCTGTACGAACGTGCGGGACGTCTGAAAGGTAAAAAAGGATCGGTAACACAGATTCCAATCCTATCGATGCCTGAAGATGATATTACCCACCCGATTCCCGATTTGACAGGCTACATCACCGAAGGGCAAATCATTTTGTCGCGTGAACTGAATAATTCGGGCATCAAACCGCCGATCAATGTATTGCCGTCCTTATCTCGTCTGAAAGACAAAGGTACAGGCGAAGGCAAAACAAGAAAAGATCATGCGCCGACAATGAACCAACTCTTTGCAGCCTATGCAAAAGGGAAGCAAGCAAAAGAATTGGCTGTCATCTTAGGCGAATCGGCTCTTTCGACAACCGACAAATTGTACGTGAAATTTACGAAACGTTTCGAGGAAGAGTACATCAATCAAGGCTTCTATACGAACCGCAGCATTGAGGATACTTTGACATTGGGCTGGGAATTGCTTTCCATCCTGCCTAGAACCGAATTGAAGCGAATCAAGAACGACATGATCGACGAGTTTATGCCGAAGGGAGAGTGATCGTCCATGGCTAGATTAAATGTTAAGCCGACACGGATGGAGCTATCCAATTTAAAGTCACGTTTAGTCCTATCGACGCGTGGCCATAAACTATTGAAAGATAAACAAGACGAGTTGATGCGTCAGTTCATCAGTTTAATTCGTGAGAACAACGTGCTGAGAGATGAAGTGGAAAAAGAACTGACACAAGCTATGCAATCTTTCGTAGTGGCAAAATCACTTTTAAATGAAGCGTTCATCGAAGAACTGTTTGCGGTGCCGAGTACTGCAGTTGCATTGGATATTCAGGAAAAGAATATCATGAGCGTGGTCGTGCCCCAAATGAACTTCTCGATCGTTGATGAAGGTGACAAATCATCAGATTTGCAATACGGTTATCTGAACTCAAATAGTGAATTGGATGATTCTATCCGCAGCATTGAAGAGAGTTTACCGAAACTTTTGAAGCTTACTGAAATCGAAAAAACATGCCAACTGCTTGCCGACGAAATCGAAAAGACAAGAAGACGCGTAAACGCATTGGAATACAACATGATTCCTCAGTTGGAAGAGACGATTCGTTACATCCAAATGAAGTTGGAAGAAAATGAACGTTCCGGCATCGTTCGGATGATGAAGGTGAAAGATATGGGCGGATCCAAATAGAGTGCAAAAGGAAAGGCGGGGATAACGATCCCTGCCTTTCTTTTGTTCTCTAAGGTTTTTGGCAGATTGTCCCCCCATTGAAAAAATATTGCGTAAAAAGCCTGAAGGGTTTTATCCTTGAGAAAATTGTGTTAAACTATGGAATAATAAACAGAACGGCGCATGTGGATGTACTTTACTGTAAAAATATAAATGGATGGTGGGCATTAAATGACCGAAAAAGGATTGTTGATTGTCTTATCTGGACCTTCGGGAGTTGGAAAAGGCACAGTCAGACAAGCAATTTTTTCCCGTGGTGAACGAGAGTTCACGTATTCAATTTCAGCTACTACCCGCAATCCCCGCGAGGGCGAAGTGGATGGAGAGGATTATTTTTTCAAAGGAAGAGAAGAATTTGAAGAAATGATTGCTGAAGATGGACTATTGGAATATACCGAGTATGTTGGCAACTACTATGGCACTCCAATCGATTATGTCAGAAAGACATTGAATTCCGGGAAAGACATTTTCTTGGAGATAGAAGTCCAAGGTGCGATGCAAGTGAAGGAACGGATGCCGGAAGGAATATTTATTTTCTTGACACCTCCTGATATGACGGAATTGGAATCACGTATCGTGAACCGCGGCACGGATGAGTCACCCATTATCAAGCAAAGAATGGAAAAGGCTATTGAAGAGCTCAGTTTAATGCGGTATTATGATTATGCGGTTGAAAACGACACAGTGGAAAATGCAGTTCAAAAGGTGCTTGGCATCATTCAAAGTGAACATTTGAAGGTTTCGCGCATTCTGGATACCATTTGTGCAGATGAAAGGGAGTAGAATACTATGATGTTATATCCTTCGATTGATAAACTATTAGAACAAGTAGACTCAAAATATTCAATGGTTATTCTTTCCAGCAAAAGAGCACATGAATTACATGAACATTCCCAACCCTTATTGGATGAATACCAATCATTCAAAAATGTAGGACGTGCCTTGGAAGAAGTAGTTGCCGGAGAATTAGAAATCGATCCGGATTCAATCATTCCAGAAAGATAATAAAATAGCCAGCACAGATAGACTACTGTTTTTGAATTTCAAAATCAGTAGTTTTATTTTTTTTGAATCTACCGTAAAGGGAACGTGCTGCAAGACTTTACCTATTTGATTTAGTAAAATATAGGCTATAACCGGAAAGGGAGGGCTAATGTTGATGCAAGTAGCAAAAGTGATTGTTGATATACCTGCCATGCAGACAAATCGTCCCTTTGATTATGCGATACCTCCCGAGATGAATGAAAAATTAGGGAAAGGGATGCGTGTGGAGGTTCCTTTTAACACTCGGGTCATACAAGGCTTCATAACCGATATACAAGATCATTCAGATTTCGAGGGCGAATTGAAGGAAATCATCCAGCCGTTGGACATCGAACCGGCGCTGACCGAAGAATTGATAGCGCTCGGCGAAGATATGGCCGAAAAAATATTCTCCTACCGCATCCATTGCTATCAGACCATGCTTCCGACCATGCTGAAGGCCAAGTATGATAAGGAAATAAAGATCGTGGATGAAGTGAACGAGGACATTTTTTTCGACCTTTTTCATGGGAAAGATACGCTGAGCTGGGATGAGGCTGTTTCAAGAGGGATCCTTCCGAGTCTGATCGAATTAAAAAAGACCGGCAAAATCGAAGTGAATTTCATCTTGAAAAACCAAGCGAAAGCCAAGACAGTATCTGTCTATTATTCCGATGCGGCAATGGATCGTTTGGAAGATGAATACCATGGGCTGAAGAAATCAGCCAAACAACAAAAGGTATTGTTGGAGGCCATCCTTTCTTTGAACGGCACCGCCTTGACGCAAAAAGAATACAAGGAAATGTTCGACATCAGCCCGCAGACCATCCGTACCGGCGTGGAAAAGGGGTGGCTGAAGCTTGCCGAAAGAGAAATCTTCAGGGACCCCTATAAAGATACAAATTTCAAACGCACGGAAGCCTTCCCGCTGTCGGCAGAACAGGATGAAGCCTTCAAAAAGATGAATCAAAGCATCTCAGAAGAAAAACACGAGGTTTTCTTGCTGAAAGGCGTGACCGGGAGCGGCAAAACGGAAGTGTATCTGCAGCTCATCGCTGAAGTATTGCAGAAGGGGAAGACGGCTTTGATGCTTGTCCCGGAGATTGCCCTGACGCCTCAAATGGTCCATCATTTCAAGGGCCGATTCGGTGATCGCGTTGCCGTTATGCACAGTGCACTTTCGGCAGGCGAAAAATACGACGAATGGCGTAAAATATATAACGGCGAAGCGGACGTTGTCGTCGGAGCGAGGTCTTCCATTTTTTCGCCGGTAAAAAATCTGGGCATCATCATCATGGACGAAGAACACGAATCGACGTACAAACAGGATGAGAACCCCAAATACCATGCGCGCAATGTAGCGATCTGGCGCGGGGAATATCACCATTGCCCGGTCGTCTTGGGGAGCGCCACACCATCCCTTGAATCACGGGCCAGGGCGCAAAAAAAAGTATATACACTAGTGGAATTGAAAGGGCGTTTCAATCAGCGGGCATTGCCGCAGGTGGAAGTTGTCGATATGCGCGAGGAATTCAAGGCCAACAACCGCAGCAGCTTTTCGATGGTCCTGCAGGAAAAAATCGCCGATCGCCTGACAAAACGCCAACAAACCGTCCTGATGCTGAACCGGCGAGGCTATTCCTCATTCATCATGTGCAGAGACTGCGGTTTTGTGCTGGAATGCCCGAACTGCGACATCAGTCTGACGCTGCATATGGACAGCAAAACGATGAAATGCCATTACTGCGGGCATGAAGAAGCGATCCCGCATACGTGCCCCAAATGCCAGGGCCACAATTTCCGCTATTACGGGACGGGCACGCAAAAGATCGAGGAAGAGCTGCAAGCGCATGTTCCCGGATGCGCGCATCTTGCGGATGGATGTCGATACGACCCGCAAAAAAGGCGGACACGAGGCGATCCTCTCGGCTTTTGGCAGGGGGGAGGCGGACATCCTGCTGG
This sequence comes from uncultured Carnobacteriaceae bacterium, assembly GCA_963730595.1. Taxonomy (GTDB): domain Bacteria; phylum Bacillota; class Bacilli; order Lactobacillales; family Aerococcaceae; genus Trichococcus. The sequence continues at coordinate 209,714 of CAVSSJ010000012.1, read as the reverse complement.
GGACGCAAATGATTGCGAAAGGGCTCGATTTCCCTAATATTACCCTTGTGGGCGTCATCAACGCGGATACCTCATTGGGGTTGCCGGATTTCCGGGCCTCCGAACGGACCTTCCAACTCTTGACGCAGGTCAGCGGCAGGGCGGGACGCGCGGATTTGCCGGGGGAAGTCATCGTGCAATCCTACAATCCGGAACATTATGCCATTCTTTTTGCGCAGCAACACAACTACGACGGTTTTTACCGGACCGAGATGTCATTGCGGCACAAAGCGGGTTATCCGCCTTACTACTTTGCTGCGCTCATATCCGTCAATAATCCGGATGAGCAGAAAGCCCAAAGGAAAATACATGAAATCCATGCGATCCTCAAGAAACAGCTATCGTCCGGAACAATCATTCTGGGGCCGTCAAAAGGATCCATCGCCAAGATGAACAACCGCTATTATTTCCAAATTTTAGTGAAATATAAACACGAACCGAACTTGCATCCGACATTAAAGAAAATATTGGATGATTCACAAAAAGAAAACGCACGGGGGCTCTATATCTCCATCGATTCAGAGCCGGTGAATTTCTTCTAGGAGGAAACAAAATGAAAAAAATAATCTTCATGGGGACACCCGAATTTTCAGTGCCTATATTGGAGGCGCTGATCGCCAACCACTACGACGTGATGGCAGTCGTCACGCAACCGGACAGACCGGTCGGCAGAAAAAAGGTATTGACGCCGTCTCCGGTAAAAGTGGCTGCATTGAAGCACGGGTTGCCGGTCTTCCAACCGGAAAAAATAGCAGGTTCCGAAGAAATGGCGCAATTGATTGCGATGGAACCGGATTTGATCGTAACGGCCGCCTACGGGCAATTTTTGCCGGTCAAGCTATTGAACGCCCCCCGTCACCGCTCCATCAATGTCCATGCGTCGCTATTGCCGAAATACCGCGGAGGCGCTCCTGTCCACTATGCGATCATCAACGGCGAAGCCGAGACAGGCGTATCCATCATGTATATGGAAAGGAAAATGGATGCCGGGGCAGTTTTGGCGCAGCGCGCCATCCCGATCACCGATCAGGATGACGTCGGCACGATGTTCGATAAGCTGAGCGCGCTCGGACGGGATCTATTGATCGAAATCTTGCCGGATTTCTTTGCGGGCAAATGTACCCCTGTCGAACAGGATGAAGAACTGGCGACCTTTTCGCCGAACATCAGTCGGGAAGAAGAACGGATCGACTGGAACAAGACGGCTCGCCAAATCGCGAATCAAGTGAGGGGCATGCGCCCTTGGCCGGTCGCACACACGCTTTTGGACGGCCAACGCATCAAAATCTGGGACGGCGAAGAAACTGCGGACAAGACGTCAGCAGCAGCCGGAACGGTGATCGCCAAAGACAAGGATGCCCTCTATATATCCTGCGGGGAAGGGACCGTCTTCAAATTGAAGGAATTACAGCCTGCCGGCAAGAAACGGATGCTTGCGAGCGATTATTTGCGCGGGAGCGCAACGGAAATAGCGGAAGGAACAAGGTTTGATGCCCATGAATAACCAAAAGAATAAAGCAATCCGGCACTCGGTCCGTTATCTGGCTGTCGCTATTTTGGAGAGCGTCGAAAAGGAAGGTGCCTATTCGAACATCCTGTTGAATAAGGTCATTCAATCAGAACAGCTTTCACCGAAAGATGCCGGTCTCTTGACCGAAATCGTGTATGGCGTCATCCAAAGGAAGATGACACTGGATTATGGCCTGTCCACTTTCGTCAAGGATCCTAAAAAAATAGATTCATGGGTGAATAATCTTTTGCGCGTATCGGCCTATCAGATGGCCTACTTGTCCAAAATCCCTGATCATGCGATTCTGTTCGATGCCGTGGAAATAGCGAAAGCGAAAGGGCACGCGGGCATTTCGAAATACGTCAACGGCGTCCTCCGCAATGTGCAAAGAAGCGGATTGAGGGATTGGAAGGAAATCGCGAACGCCAAAAAACGCATCAGTGTCGGTGCCAGCATGCCGAAATGGATGGTCGCGTATTTCATCGACAAGATAGGGGTCGAAGAGACGGAAAAACTCGCATTTTCGCTGTTGGAAGATCCCTTTGTCTCCATCCGGGTGCAGTCACCGGATGTGACGAGAGCGGAAGCGCTAGCCACATTGAAGGCGGAAGGCTATGATGTGGAACCAAGCCCGCTTTCACCGGTAGGCATCAGGATACATGGGGGTAAAATCGCGGACTCCGATTTGTTCAAAAACGGAGTCGTTACGATCCAGGATGAATCGAGCCAGTTGGTTGCGCCCGTCGGCAATCTTTCCGAGTACAGCCTGGTTCTGGACAGTTGCGCCGCTCCGGGAGGGAAAACGACCCATATGGCAGCATATCTGTCGGCTGAAGCGCATGGAAAAGTCATCGCATTGGATGTGTATGAACACAAAATCGCTTTGATTGAGCAAAATGCGAACCGGCTGCATGTCGCCGACCGCATCGAAACGAAGGTGCTGGATGCGAAAGAAGCCGGAAAAGCATTCGCGCCGGAATCCTTTGACGTGATCTATGTCGATGCTCCTTGTTCCGGTTTGGGTTTGATGCGCAGGAAACCGGAAATCAAATACGTGAAATGTGCCCAAGACTTCCTGGATCTGCATAAGGAACAAATTGAAATTTTGAATTCCGTCGCTCCTTTATTAAAAAAAGGTGGACGACTTGTATATAGTACATGTACACTTACAAATGAAGAAAATCAAATGACGGTTCATACATTTATTGAAAATCATGATGATTTTGCAATCCTTCCCATCGACTCTGCCATCTTGGATAAAAAGTCGATCACTCCCGAAGGATTTGTACAAATTTTCCCTCATGATTATGGTACTGATGGGTTCTTCATCAGTTGTATGAAAAAAGAGAAATGAAAAAAGAGAATTGAGGGGAAAGAATGCAGATAGCCTTCAAAAGTGATATTGGCAAAAATAGAGCGATCAATCAAGACTATGTGAATTACTTTATGAATGATGCGAAACAGACTTTAATGATTGTCTGCGACGGCATGGGAGGACACAAAGCCGGGGATGTCGCAAGTGAAATGGGGGTTTCCCATTTAGGGGCTTCCTGGAAAAACTCCTCTTTCCGGAACAGCGAGGAACTTTCGCGATGGTTCATTTCAAACATTCAGCGGGTCAATGATTTGATTTTTCAAAAATCGTTGGATTTCAGTGATCTTGATGGCATGGGCACCACTCTGGTGGCAGCGGCAGTTATCGGAACAGAACTGGTGATTGCGAATATCGGGGATAGCCGTGCCTATGTATACAGAAATTATAGGCTGCGCCAAATAACAGAAGACCATTCTTTGGTGAATGAATTCGTCAAATCAGGTGAAATCACGGTTGAGGAAGCGCAGCATCATCCCAGAAAAAACATTCTGACCCGCTCTGTCGGGGTCACCAAAAAAGTCGATATCGACATTATGGCGATGCCCATTTTAAAAGGGGATGTCCTTTTGATGTGTTCGGATGGATTGACCAACATGCTGACCGACGATGAAATTTCGCAATTATTGAAGGAATGGATGCCGTTGGAAGAAAAAGCCGATTCACTGGTGGATAAAGCCAATGAAGCCGGAGGATCTGATAACATTACTGTGCTCCTGGCCGATTTGACACTCAGAGAGGAAGAGAAGCTGTGGAAATAGGAAAGAAATTAGGCGGACGATATAAGATTATTCGGCACATCGGCAGCGGTGGGATGGCGAATGTTTATCTTGGCCAGGACTTGATATTGGACCGTCCGGTTGCCATCAAAGTCTTGCGTTTTGATTTCCGGGACAACAAAGATGCACTCCGTCGTTTTCAAAGAGAAGCCCTTTCTGCCACCCAGCTGATCCATCCAAACATCGTCGGCGTCTATGATGTGGATGAGGAGGATGGACTCCAATACATCGTCATGGAATATATCGATGGGACGGATCTGAAAAAGTATATTGAACGGCAGGGCCAAGTCGCGCCCGACAAAGCCATCCACATCATGCATCAAGTATTGTCCGCCGTGGCGTTGGCCCACAAAAATCGGATCATCCATCGGGACATCAAACCGCAAAATATCTTGATCGATAATCAGGACAGGATTAAGATAACCGACTTCGGGATAGCCGTAGCCTTATCAGAGACATCCATCACGCAAACCAATACGCTGCTTGGCTCGGTCCACTATTTATCGCCGGAACAGGCGAGAGGCAGCATGGCCACTTCAAAATCGGATATCTATGCGTTGGGGGTTGTGTTGTATGAATTGCTGAGCGGATCCGTCCCCTTTGATGGGGAATCGGCGGTCAGCATCGCGTTGAAGCATTTCCAAGAACCGATGCCATCCATCCGTGCCTTGCATCCAGAATTCCCGCAAAGCTTGGAAAATGTCATTTTGAAAGCAACGACAAAAGAACCTGCCGATCGTTATCAGACTTGCGAAGAAATGATGGCGGACCTTGACTCGTGTTTGGATCCGGGGAGAGCGTCGGAGGGTATTTTCACTCCGGTCTCCATGCTAGGGGCGACCAAAGTGCTTACCCCTATTTCAGCCGGAAACAGGGATAAAGAAGACAGCGGTAAAACAATCATTTCCAAGGAGCCTTTGGTGACGGAAAAGACAAATCCAGTATCCGATCAGGTCGTTGGAATGGACACAGGTGAAAAACAAAAGGAAAAGAAACGGAAAAAATGGTTGCCGTTCCTGGCTGTTTTCCTTTTGTTGGCAGGCGCAGGAATCGTTTATTCGTTTTTCTATGGCGCTGAACCCGATACAATCAGCGTTCCGGATGTTTCGAACATGGATCAGGCGACAGCGTTGAAAGCATTGACCGATGCGGGCTTGACGCTTGGGGACATCACAGAAGAATACAGCGAAGATGTGGCTGAAGATTTGGTCATTGAAACGAATCCCAAAACAGGATCCTCCATTGCGAAAGATGCCCAGGTCGATTTGGTGATCAGTCTCGGGGAAGAGTTGTATACGGTCAAAGACTATGAAGGTGAAACATACGAAAGCGTAATGGGTGAGCTTCGTTCCCGGGGCTTCATCGTCGAGCGGACACAGGAATTCAGTTCTGATGTTCCGGAAGGCTCCATCATCAGTCAAAGCATCGCAGCCGGTACTGAGGTCAAACCCAGCGAAACAACCATTTCATTTGTTGTAAGCGAAGGGACCGAATCCTATCTCATGCGTGATCTATTCGGATATACTCAAAAAAGCGTTCAAGATTACGCGACTGAATACGGGCTTGCCCTTTCTGTGACGGAAGCTTTTTCCGACGATGTTGCATCCGGGTTGGTCATGAGCCAAAGTATCGCAAGCGGCTCAAGCTTTGTTTACGGTGATACGCTGAGTGTCGTCCTGTCAAAAGGACCCAAAGAGCCGGCGGTCATCACTTTCGCGAAGTCCTTGACCATCCCCTACAAAGCTGATACGTCTGTTGTTGAAAGCAGTTCAAGCAACAGTTCAAGCGGCGGTTCAAGCAGCAGTTCAAGCAGCAACGCGCAATCATCTGCAGTTGCGCAGACAAATCACATCGTCATCTACATCCAGGATGAAGATCATCCGATGACTGATATTTTCCGGGAATTCAACATTTCCAGCGATGAGGTTGTTACGCTTAATTTCCGCATTTTAGAGGGAAAGACGGCATCCTACAGAGTCGAAAGAGATGGGGAAGTCATTCTCGAAGAATCTGGCCTCACGGAATGATTTTATAGAACCGAATAAGGGAGGACGGAGCAGAATTCATTTAAATGAGTTCTGCTCCGTCCTCTATTTTTGTGGATGCACCGACAACACCCGTGATATTAATCGCGGGCTGAATCGGAATTCTGTCGCTTCTTCATTTTTTCTGTCAGATAGTGTAAAATAGTGGATAAGACAATGGTCAAAAGAAGATTAGAAGTGTGAAAAGAAAAGATAGAAGGGGTTGTTGATTTGCGAAAAGGTCAAATCAGAAAAGCCATAAGCGGATTTTATTATGTTTATGTTGACGGTCAAACCTTTCAGACGCGCGGGAGAGGGAATTTCCGTGTGAAGAACATGTCGCCGCTTGTGGGCGATTATGTCGATTTTGAGAGCGATAACAAAACGGAAGGCATCCTCATCGATATTTACCCAAGAAAAAACGAGCTGATCCGTCCTACTGTAGCCAACATCGATTATGGCATCATCGTGATGTCGGCGGTTGAACCGGATTTTTCATCCTACTTAGTGGATCGTTTTCTTGTCTATTTGGAGGACAAAAAAATCAAGCCCATCATCTATGTCACAAAAATGGATTTGTTGGACGAAAAAGCGACGGCGGAAATGAAGGAGTTCAAATCCTACTATGAATCGATCGGGTATAAGATGATCCTGTCGGATTATCCGGCGAGCGAAGCGTCATTGAACACGCTCATCCAGGTAATCGGGAAAGGCACGGCGGTGTTCATGGGGCAATCCGGTGCAGGCAAATCGACGCTGCTGAATCAGTTGATGCCTGAATTGGAACTGGAAACAGGTGAAATCTCAACGGCATTGGGCAGGGGACGCCATACTACCCGCCATGTCGAACTGCATCCAATCGGTGATGCTTTGATAGCCGATACGCCGGGTTTCAGCACCATCGATCTGGTCGACATCGAAGAAGCGGAATTGCCTTCGCTGTTCCCGGATTTTGTCGCGCTCAGAGACGAGTGCCGCTTTAGTGGCTGCATGCATATCAATGAGCCGAATTGCAGGATCAAAGCGGCCGTAGAGACAGGTGAAATCGCAAAATATCGTTATGAACATTATTTGCAATTCTATGAAGAAATCAATACCCGTAAACCGATGTACGTGAAAAAGAAAAAATAAGAATAAGGTGTGTGTAAACATGAAAATAGCTCCTTCCATACTGAGTGCAGATTTTGCGAATTTAGAAAGAGATGTGAGATTGGTCGAAGAAGCGGGTGCCGATTATATCCATATCGATGCGATGGATGGCCATTTTGTCGAAAACTTGACATTGGGGCCAAATGTCGTGAAAGCCATCCGTCCGTACACGAAATTGCCGTTGGATTGCCATCTGATGGTAGCGTCGCCTGAAAAGCTCATCCCAGCCTTCGCCAAAGCGGGTGCCGACATCATCACGATCCATGTCGAAGCGACGAACCATATCCATGGGGCCATCCAAATGATCAAAAATGAGAATATCGCAGCCGGCGTCGTCATCAATCCGGGAACAAGCGTCGAAGCAATCAAACCTGTCCTGCAGGATGTCGATATGGTCTTGGTCATGACGGTGAATCCTGGATTCGGCGGTCAGAGCTTCATCGCAAGCACACTCGAAAAAATAAAGGAATTGGCTGAACTGCGGGCAGAGAAGGGCTATCATTATGAAATAGAAGTCGATGGCGGCATAACGCATGAGACCATCGTTTCTTGCCGTCAAGCGGGAGCGGATGTCTTTGTTGCCGGTTCTTATATCTACGACGATGAAAATCCGGAAGCTGCCATCAATCGTCTGAAGGATGCCTGCAGAAATGCCTAGTCAAAAAGTGGTGATTGTAGTCGGCGGGGACCAAACCGGTGTCGCTGCGTTGCTGGGAACATACACGGAAGGATACCGGTTTATCGGTGCTGATCGGGGGGCTTTGACGTTGGCGGAGGCTCTCCAGCAATTTGATGTCGCAATCGGTGATTTCGACTCCGTATCGGCCGCCGAATTGGAGCGGGTCAAAGAGAAAAGCGCTCGTTTCGTGTTGCTGCCGGCCCAAAAGGATGAGACCGACACAGAAGCAGCCCTTGCTTATGCCATCACGGCCTATCATCCCGAGGAGATTATCCTGCTGGGTGCATTGGGGGGGCGCCTGGATCATCTGATGAGCAATTTATGGTTATGCTACCATCCGCTCTTTAAGGACAGCATAGCAAAGATCGTCATCCAGGATGAACAAAATACGCTGCGTTTTTTTCAACCGGGAAGCTATCAGCTGACCAAAGATGCAGATAAAAAATATCTTTCGTTCGTCAGTTTGACGCCTGTGAAGAAATTGACTCTTTGCGATGTGGCCTATCCTTTGGACGAGAAAGATTATGATCGTCCCGTTGCCCTGGTCAGCAATGAATTCAAACGGGACAAGATGACATTCTCGTTCGAAGAAGGATTGCTGGCGGTCATCCAGAGCAGGGATAAAAAAAAGTAGACAAAAAAAGATGAGCAGCAATCTCATAAAGGGATTTTTGCTCATCTATATTTTTTTATACTCTTTCAACTTTACCAGATTTCAAAGCGCGAGCTGAAACCCATACTTTAACAGGTTTTCCATCGACTAAGATACGAACTTTTTGTAAGTTTGGTTTGAAAGTACGTTTAGTGTAGTTCATAGCGTGAGAACGGTTATTACCTGAACGGCTTTTACGTCCTGTTACGAAACATTCTTTTGACATTTTCTTTCCTCCTTTGCTGTTACAGAAGCAAAGCTTCTTTCCAATTCATACACTTGACTAATTTATCATAATTTAAAAGTGAATGCAACTGTTTTAAAGGAAAAATACTTGACAGTCTAAATTTTTTTGAAGCGATCATGCGCAAAATAAGAATAACCGGTTTGTCATGAAAATCTTTTAGCTGCGGGAATCATTGGGGAAGTTTGGAAAAAGAAGTTGTGTCGGCAAAACCGTTTTTTTTAAGGATATAGCAGGAAAAATGCGGTAATTATCTTAAAATGTTATTTCTTTTATGGAAAATATGCTATCATTATTTATAATTACGATTGTGTGCATACATTTAAGGAGGCTATTACAAATGGCAGTAAAAATCCAAACACAATATGGTATGGTTAATCTCTCAAACGATGTGATCGCTACGGTAGTAGGCGGAGCAGCGACTGACAACTATGGCGTTGTCGGCATGGCCAGCAAAAATCAAATCAAAGATAATATCAGTGAAATATTAAAAAAAGAAAATTTTTCACGGGGTGTCGTTATTCGCCAAGAAGATAACGGAGTAGCTGTGGATGTCTATATCATCGTACTCTACGGAACAAAAATTTCTGAAATTTGCCGAAATGTACAAACTCAAGTGAAATATAATCTTGAAATGATGCTGGGATTTTCAGCAAATACAGTAAACGTGTTTGTCCAGGGTGTCAGAGTATTGAACGATTAATGAGAACAGATCACCATGTTTCATGGTGAAGGAGGGATTATAAAGGTGAACAAGACTGAATTAACAGCTGAAGACTTCAAAGCGATGGTTGCGATCGGCGCAGACCGTCTTAGTGAGAATGCCGAATACGTGAATTCCCTGAATGTGTTTCCTGTACCTGACGGAGACACCGGGACAAATATGAACTTATCTTTTACATCGGGCGCCGAAAGAGTCCGTCTATCCAACTCGGACAGAATCGATCAATTGGGATCGGATTTGGCGAAAGGTTTATTGATGGGCGCAAGAGGGAACTCAGGAGTTATCCTGTCCCAATTATTCCGTGGTTTTTCGAAAGCGATGGAAGGGAAAGCGACAGTAAACACAAAAGAATTTGCGGACGCTTTTTCCCATGGCGTTGAAACGGCCTATAAAGCTGTTATGAAGCCTGTTGAAGGGACCATTTTGACGGTAGCGCGCGAGTCGGCAAAAGCCGGCGTGAAAAAAGCGGAACAAACCGATGACATCATCGAATTGATGGCTGCGATCGTTAAGTATTCCCAAACCGCATTGGAGAAAACGCCGGATCTGTTGCCGGTATTGAAAGAAGTCGGCGTCGTGGATAGTGGCGGCCAAGGATTGGTCTATATCTATGAAGGCTTTTTGGAGTCATTGACCGGTGAGAAAGTACTGACGTCCGAAAGATCCGTTTCAAAAGCGGATGTCACTGAAATCGCTCATCAGGAAAACTTCCACAATGTTTCCCATTCCATCGCTACCGCGGACATAAAATACGGCTATTGTACAGAAATCATGGTCAAGTTGGGCGAAGGGGAAACCGTAACCGACGAATTTGACTATGAGACTTTCCGCAATCATTTAAATGGATTAGGGGATTCGCTGTTGGTCGTTGCCGACGACGAAATCGTCAAAGTGCACGTGCATACGGAATACCCCGGCGAAGTCATGAATTACGGACAGAAGTTCGGTTCATTGATGAAAATCAAAGTGGATAACATGCGCCTGCAGCATGATGCTGTACTTGAAAAAGGCGATGCGCCTGCTAAGAAGACTGAAAAGGTGCCTTATGCTGTGATTGCTGTTGCAGCCGGTGAGGGCGTTCATAAATTATTCAAGAGCATGGGTGTTTCATCCATCATCAACGGCGGACAAACGATGAACCCGAGCACGGAGGATATTTTGAAGGCAATCGACAGCGCACATGCTGAGAAAACGATCATCCTTCCCAACAACAAGAACATCTTCATGGCGGCAGAACAGGCGGCGGAAGTTTCCGAAGCGAATGTCGTCGTCGTTCCATCCCGCACGATCTCACAAGGGCTGACAGCGATGCTGGCCTTCAATGATTCGGAGGATCTGGAAACGAATAAAGCGAATATGACGGCGGAACTTGATCATGTCGTCAGCGGACAAATCACCAATGCGGTAAGGGATACCGTCATCGATGGGTTGAGCATAGCGAAAGACGATTTCATGGGCATCGTGGATGGGAAGATCATCACCTCCAACAAAGAGCGTCCAGCGGCAACAATCGAAACCTTGCGCAAGATGATCACGGATGACAGTGAAATTGTTACCATCATATACGGTGAAGATGCGGACGAAAAAGAAAGCCAAGCTATCGCGGACGCAATCGAATCGGAATTCGACTTCCTGGAAGTGGAGATTCAAGAGGGCAATCAGCCGGTGTACAGTTACCTTCTTTCTGTAGAATAAAAAATTTTGAGCTGAACAAGTTTTTCTGTTCAGCTTTTTATATGTACTGACTAAGGGAGGAGGGATAAGATGACAACAGGAGAAAAAGCGATCGTCAGTGTCTACGATGACCTGAGCGGACTGCCGCAGGTTGGCCCAAAACGGATCGAAGCATTGAAATCTCTGGGGATTGAGACGATCTATGATCTATTGACTCATTTTCCTTTTCGTTATGAAGATATAAAAGTAAAAACACTTGATGAAATAGAAGATCAAGATAAAGTGACGCTGAAAGGCCAAGTCGTGACGGCGCCTGTTGTTCACCATTTTGGCTATAAAAAAAGCCGTCTGTCATTTAAACTTGCGATCGAAGATGCCATCATATCCGTCACTTTCTTCAATCAGCCTTTTTTGAAAGCGAAAATCATTCTGGAAGATGAGATTGCAATCTTCGGTAAGTGGGACAGAGCCAGGCAAAATTTGACCGGAATGAAAATTCTGGGCAGTTCGAACAACCAGGAAGACTTTTCAGCCATTTACCATGTGAATAAGCAGATCAAGCAACAGACATTGCTGAATCTGATCAAACAGGCCATTGACAGCTATTATGAAGTGATCCCGGAAATAATACCCGCCTATTTATCGGAAACTTACCGGTTGATGAGCCATAAAGAAGCAATCCGTGCGATGCATTTTCCAAAAACGGATGAAGAATCCTTTCAGGCGAAAAGGCAGATCATCTATCAGGAGTTCTTCCTCTACCAAGTTCGGCTTCAACTGGTTCAGTTGAACCGAAAAACGAAAAATGAAGGCATCGCGGTCCTCTATGATGTGGATAAACTCAAAGGCTTCATCGCTACCCTTCCTTTTGAATTGACGGAGGGGCAAAAAAAGGTAGTCAATGAAATCTGCAGGGATTTGCGTAAGCCGTACGAAATGAACCGTTTGCTGCAGGGCGACGTGGGCAGCGGGAAAACGATTGTGGCTGTCATCGCGCTGGTTGCCGCCTGTCTGGGAGGGTACCAGGGCGCCTTTATGGTGCCGACTGAAATCTTGGCGGAGCAGCATTATCAGACATTGCGCGGCCTGTTCGAATATAGCGATATCAAGGTGGCGTTGTTGACCGGGAGCACGAAAACGAAAGAGCGCAGAGAATTGCTGGAACAACTTGCCGCCGGCGAGCTGCATATTCTCATCGGGACGCATGCCTTGATTCAGGAGGACGTTCATTTTTCCAATCTGGGGTTAGTCATAACGGATGAACAGCACCGATTTGGGGTGCAGCAAAGAAACAAACTGAACGAAAAAGGGAACAACCCGAACGTTTTATATATGACAGCGACGCCTATCCCGAGGACCTTAGCCATCACTACGATGGGGGAAATGGATGTCTCCGTGTTGGATCAGATGCCGGATGGGCGAAAGCCGATCAAGACGATTTGGAACAAGTCCGATAAACTGGAGAATGTCCTGGAGTTCATCCGGAAACAAGTGATGAACGGCCAACAAGCCTACATCATTACACCTTTGATAGAAAAATCCGAGACGCTGGATGTGAAGAATGCGGAGGAAGTCCACCGCACCGTCTCTGACTATTATAAGGGAGAATGCACCGTCGGCTTGCTGCACGGAAGATTGAAATCGAATGAAAAAGAGCAGATTATGCGGGAATTCCAGGAAAATAAAATAAATATCCTTGTCTCTACGACAGTCATAGAGGTGGGGCTGAATGTACCGAACGCTACGGTCATGGTCATCCAGGATGCTGACCGTTTCGGATTGTCTCAGTTGCATCAATTGCGCGGCCGGGTAGGGCGTGGCGACAAGGACTCTTACTGCGTCCTTGTCGCAAACCCTAAGACAGATAACGGAAAAGAACGGATGCGCATTATGGTCGAATCGACTGACGGCTTCTATCTGAGCCAGCGCGACATGGAGTTGCGGGGCCCTGGTGATCTGTTCGGAAACAAACAGTCAGGTTTGCCTGATTTCAAATCGGGGGATATCGTGCGCGACGCCATCATACTTGATGTGGCGCACAATGACGCCATTCGGATTACCCGCGAAAAGGACTTCTCCACTAATCCCGCCTATGGGAATCTGCGCACGGCAATCGAAAGAGAACAAGCCAAAATAAAAAGATTACAGTAAAAAAGTTGCAGAAGGAATGACATTTCCTCATCAGCGTAATAAAATGAGGAAATGAACAATAATATAAAGTGAGGTATCCTACATGAGAATAGCCGTTGATGCTATGGGCGGAGACAACGCACCACAAGCGATTGTGGAAGGCGTGTTATTGGCCGCTAAGGAATTTAATGATTTGGAATTTATGCTGTTCGGTGACGAAACAAAAATCCGTTCAGCAATCGGTACCCAAACGATAGACGAGCAAAAAATCCGCATCATCCACACGGATGAAAAAATAAACAGCGATGACGAGCCCGTAAAAGCGATCCGCAGAAAAAAACAGGCTTCTATGGTTTTGGCCGCGCAGGCTGTCAAAGATAAAGAAGCGGATGCTTTGTTCTCAGCCGGCAACACGGGAGCATTGCTGGCTGCAGGCCTATTGATCATAGGGAGGATCAAAGGCATAGACCGACCTGCGTTGATGCCCATTTTACCGGTGATCGGGAAAATGGATCAACAATTCCTGCTGATGGATGCCGGAGCTAACGCGGATTGTAAACCGGAAAATGTCTATCAGTTCGGGTTGTTGGGTTCCTACTATGCCAAATTTGTCCAAGGAATCGAAAATCCCAGAGTGGCTTTATTGAATAACGGATCGGAAGCGACGAAAGGCAGCGATCTTTCCAAAAAAACCTATGCTTTATTGGCTCAGGATGCTGACCTGAATTTCATCGGTAATATCGAGGCGCGTGAAATTCTGACGGGCGATGCCGATGTGGTCGTAACGGACGGCTTCACAGGCAATGCTGTTTTGAAGACCATTGAAGGGACATCCTTAGCGTTGCTGAAGCTGATCAAGAGCCAAATAATGGCCGGCGATCTGAAGACCAAACTGGGTGGCTTGTTGCTGAAGGATGCCATGACGGATATTAAAGATATCATGGATTATTCAAAATATGGTGGGGCGGTCTTATTCGGCTTGCAGGCACCAGTCGTGAAGACACATGGCTCGGCAGATAAAATGGCTGTATACTACACGGTGAAGCAAATCCGTAAAATCATCGACTCGCATGTCATCAATGATTTGGTTGCCCATTTTGATGCGCTCAATCAGAAAAAACAAGCGGAAACGGAATGAAATAAAAGTATAGACAAAAGAAATCCAGATGGTTAAAATAGATGTGAGCCTTTGCAAAATGTTTTGAAGGAGACACTTTGCTTTTGGATATGGAACAATAACGGAGGTGTATACCCTTGGGAACAAATACTTTTGAGAAGGTAGCCAAGATAATTATTGAACGATTCGGTGTCGATGAAACCAAAGTGACAAGAGAATTAACGATTCAAAACGATCTTGGAGCAGATTCGTTGGATATTGTAGAACTCGTGATGGAATTGGAAGACGTATTCGGTGTCCAAATTTCGGATGAAGATGCAGAAAAAATAATCACGGTGGGCGATGCCGTTGATTACGTCGAATCGCAAAAATAAGAAATCCAATAATTAAAAAATAAAAGCAACATTGACGGATAATAATTGCCAATGTTGTTTTTTTTTAAGTTTAAATAGAGTATTATTATGTTTTGATAAAAAGCATATTAAAAATTGATGATATATCGATTGTCTTTCTGATAGGGCAACCGTATAATACAATAAGCTGTGTCGTCATTTTTGCTACACTATATAACGATTTATATCATGAACATATCGCTATTCATAAGAAAGCCAACATTGTCATCAACAGGCAATGCAAGAAGATTTGAGGAGGTCGTTTGATGGAGATTGGGAAACCGTTGTTAGAGATTAATTCGCTGCGCACTGGCTTTCGTATACAAGATGAGTACTTTGAAGCAGTGGATGATGTTTCCTTAACTTTAGAAAAAAACGAAATATTGGCCATCGTGGGCGAATCCGGTTGCGGGAAAAGCACCTTGGCTACTACCATCGTCGGTCTGCACAATAAAACGAACACACGCATTTCCGGGGAAGTCATTTATCAAAATTTGAATTTGATCGACTTGAATGAGACATTATACAACCGTATCCGGGGAAATGATATCGGAATGGTTTTTCAAGATCCTTTGACCGCCTTAAACCCTTTGATGGCCGTTGGGCAACAAATCGAAGAGGTGCTCCTTTATCACACAAAGATGATAAAGGAAGAGCGCAAGAACCGAGTCCTAGAACTGATGGGACAGGTCGGCATCCCTTACCCGGAAAGAGTCGCAAAACAATATCCCCATGAGTTGACGGTCGGAATGCGCCAACGGGTGGTCATCGCGATAGCGATTGCCTGTAAACCGCCGATCATCATCGCGGATGAACCGACGACTGCGCTGGACGTGACCACACAGGCGCAAATATTGGATTTGTTGAATGACCTACAGCATGAGACAGGGGCGGGCATTATCTTGATCACGCATGATTTGGGCGTCGTGGCTGAAACGGCCGACAGGGTGGCAGTCATGTATGCTGGTCAAATAGTCGAGTTGGCCAGTGTGATCGATCTGTTTACAGACGCTAGACATCCGTATACACGTTCCTTGCTGCGATCGATACCGCAATCAAACGAAGTGATCGACGCGGCATCCGGAGAATTGCATGTTATCCGGGGCGATGTGCCGTCCTTGCAGAACATATCGAGAAAAGGGTGTCGTTTTTCAAATCGCATTCCTTGGATCCCGGCTTCGGATCATGAAGAAAATCCGATCATGCATGAAGTGGAACCGGGGCATTTTGTGAGGTGCACCTGCCATGAACACTTCCATTTTGAAGGGGAGAGTGAATAAGATGGGCTTTTTGGAAATAAAAGATTTGAAAGTCCACTATCCCATCCGGAACGGATTCTTGAGTAGGCTTAACGATCACGTTCGGGCCGTGGATGGCGTGAGCTTTGAAATCGAAGAAGGAAAAACAGTCGGGCTTGTGGGTGAATCCGGATCCGGAAAGTCGACGATCGGCAAGGCGATCATCGGATTGGAGAAGGTGACTTCCGGGAATGTCTACTTTAATGGGGAAGACGTAACCAACAAAGCCAGAAAAAGGACATCGGATTACAATCGCAATGTCCAAATGATTTTTCAAGATGCCATGTCCAGTTTAAACCCTAAGAAGCGTGTGCTGGATATCCTAGCTGAACCTTTGCATAATTTTGAAAAAAATTCCTTGCAGGAAGAAAAGAAGCGCATTGCGGAGCTGTTGGATATGGTCGGTATGTCCGAAGACGCACTTTATAAGTATCCTCATGAATTTTCGGGAGGTCAAAGACAAAGGATTGGGATTGCGCGCGCAATGGCGACAAAGCCGAAATTGATCATCGCGGACGAACCTGTCTCTGCCTTGGACTTATCCGTCCAAGCACAGGTTTTGAACTACATGAAACGCATCCAGGACCAGTATAACGTCAGCTATTTGTTCATTTCTCATGATTTGGGCGTCATGAGGCATATGTGCGATGAATTGGCGGTCATGTATCGCGGAAGATTTGTTGAATATGGCAATAAACATGACATCTATGCAGACCCTCAGCATGGCTACACGAAACGTTTGCTGTCGGCTATCCCAAACATTGATCCGGTCAACAGGGAATCCAACAAAAAGAGACGCCTGGCGGTCGAAAGAGAATACCAAAGGGATCAGGCTTTATATTATGATGAAAATGGGCACGTCTATGATTTGAAGACTTTGACCGCTACCCACAAGGTGGCCCTCAAATCCGCACCAAAGGAGGTTGAATAAGTATGTGGAAAACAATAGCAAAACGTGTCATACTTATGATTCCGCAAATTTTCATTTTTAGTATGTTGGTCTTCTTATTCGCAAAATTGATGCCAGGGGATCCTTTTACTGGTCTGGTTACACCGAATATGGATGCCCAGATGATAGAGGCAGTAAAGCAGCAGGCGAGCTTGAATGATCCCTGGTATATCCAGTATACGAACTGGATAGGAAATGCTTTACAGGGGGACTTCGGGCAAAGTTATACGTACAAAGTACCGGTTGCGAACCTGATCGGCCAACGGATAGGAAACACGATCTGGCTTTCCGTTGTTTCCTTGCTGATAACGTATCTGCTTGCCATTCCTTTAGGCATGTATGCGGGCAGGCACAACGACTCGCTGGGGGATAGAATCATCAGCTTTTATCATTATGCAGGTTTTGCGGTACCGACATTCGTTTTTGCGCTGTTGCTCATCTGGCTGTTTGGGTACACGTTACCTATTTTCCCGACCAGAGGAGTGGCTACTACCGGCATCGCATCCGGCAATCTTGCCTATATTTGGGACCGGTTTTATCATTTGATTTTACCCGCTTTGGCGTATGCGTTGTTGGCTACGACGAGTATCGTTCAATATTTGCGTGCCGGCATAATCGGCGCCAAACAAGAAGACTATGTCCGGACAGCCCGTTCCAAAGGGATCCCGGAAAACAAGGTATATTCCAAACATATTTTCCGCAATTCGATATTACCGATTGCTTCCTTTTCGGGGTATGATATCACCGGACTCATCGGCGGCTCGATCTTCATCGAAAGCATTTTTTCTTTCCCTGGCATGGGCCAATTATTCATCAGCTCGGTGGGGACGCGTGACTACAGTGTTGTGACCGCATTGATTCTGCTGTTTGGCGTTGCAGCCCTGTTGGGTACGTTAGTGTCCGATATCATCATGAGCCTCGTCGACCCGCGCATCCGGATTGAATAGTAATGGGAAAAGGAGTGTGAACGATGTATACGGAAGAAGAAAAAAAAACCGGTAAAATGGAAGAAATAGCATCCGAAATAAAAAATGCCGTAAAGCATGATACCGGACATCGAAATGAGTTCATCGAAGAGACCGACGAGCAAGTCGGGTTTCAAGTGATCGTCAGAGAATTTAAAAAAGAAAGATTCGCCATGCTGTCTTTTTGGTTGCTGCTCATCTTAATGGCTGCCGTTTTCATCGGCGCCGCTATATTGGATAAAGAGCAAGTCATGCGGGTGGACATCCTGAACCGCTATGCAGCGCCGGGAAGGGCTCATCTGTTAGGGACGGACGAAGGCGGACGCGATGTGTTCGGTCAGTTGCTGATCGGAGCACGCAATTCCGCCATCATCGGGGTTAGTGTGACCGTGCTTACGGGCTTTGTCGGCATCGGATTGGGCATCATTTCCGGTTATTATGGCGGTGTCGTCGATAGCATCCTCATGCGGATCGTCGACTTGGTGATGGTGCTGCCGGCGAATATACTGATCATTGTTTTTGTTTCGATGCTGTCGACCCATAATATGGCTACGCTCATCCTCACGATGAGCGCCTTCAGTTGGATGGGGAAAGCAAGGATATTCCGCAGCCGTACCTTATCGGAAAAGGGACGCGACTACGTCAATGCCTCGAAGACGATGGGCACCAGTGATTTCAAAATAATGTTCCGTGAAATGCTGCCTAATTTAAGTTCGTTGATCATCGTAAATTCCGCCTTGAACATAGCGGGTAACATCGGGATTGAGACAGGCCTGAGCTTTCTGGGATTCGGGTTGCCATTGGGCACGCCCAGCTTAGGGACGTTGATCGGATATGCGACATCCTCAGATGTCATAGCAAATAAAGCCTGGGTTTGGGCGCCGGCGGTTTTACTCGTGCTCATGCTGATGTTATGCATCAATTACATCGGGCAAGCGCTACAGCGTGCGGCCGATTCAAAACAAAGATTGGGATAGAGAGCAAGGAGGATCATTAATGCCAAAGAAAAAAAGGGGTTTGGCGACTTTTGCAGCGCTGCTTTTCACGCTTGCGGCGTGCGGCAACAGTGGCAATGGCACCGATGAGCCCGTTGCTGGTTCGGGCGGCTCAGTTGCAGTAGTCCCCACATTCGATACAGTGATGAAGAACAGTGGCGTTGCTATCGAAGGCGGAGTGCTGAAGTACGCACTGGTGAAGGATTCGCCTTTCCAAGGAATCTTCAGCCCGGAGTTCTATGCGGATGCATACGACTCTGAATTGATGGGATTCTCTCATGAACCCCTCTTTTCAGAGGCGGTAGACTTCTCACTTTCCCAAGAAGGAATGGCAACGTTCGGGTTCGATAAGGAAACCAAAACCATATCGATTATTTTGAAAGATGATTTGAAATGGTCTGACGGGGAGCCGCTGACCACAGATGACATATTATTCGCGTATGAGGTGATCGGCCATCCGGATTACACGGGGAGCCGTTACGGCCAGACATTTGCAAACATCGTCGGCATGGCGGAATACCATAATGGAACCGCTGAAACGATTTCCGGCATCCGTGTGGTTGATGACACGCATCTTACGATTACATTCCTTGAAGCAAATGCTTCCCTTTTGCAATCGGGAGGCGGCGTCTGGGGATACCCGATGCCGAGGCATCAATTGGGAGACGTGGCAATCGCGGACATGGCATCTTCGCCTGAAATCAGGGAAAATCCAGTCGGCGCCGGACCATTTCGCGTCAAAACGATCATACCGGGCGAATCGGTGGTGTTCGAAGCGAATGAATATTATTGGAAAGGCAAACCCAAATTGGACGGCATCGTTGTAGATGTTGTCGGTTCTGCGACGATCGCTTCTGAAATGGAGGCAGGCAGTTATGACATTGCTTCCATGCCGACCAGTTCTTACGATTCTTATAAAGAGTTGGAGAATATCACTTTATTGGGACGGGATGCGTTAGCCTACAGCTACATCGGCTTCAAACTCGGCGAGTGGGATGAAGAAAAAGGCGAGAACGTCATGGATCCCGGAGCGAAGATGGCCGATGTGGACCTGCGCAAGGCTATGGCTTATGCCATCGATAACAATGCCATTGCGGCTGAATTTTATGATGGCTTGCGCGGGAATGCGAACGGACTGATTCCGCCCGCATTTGCAGAATATCGCAATCGGGATGCATCAGGCTTCTATTTGGATGCAGACAAAGCAAAGCGGATCCTGGATGATGCCGGATATATCGATACGGATGCAGATGGTTTCCGTGAAACGCCCGAAGGCGAGCCGTTGGCGATCACATTCGCCGCTATGGCCGGGGATGCAACGGCAGAACCGATTGCGCAGTATTACATCCAACAATGGCAAGCAATCGGGCTGAACGTCACCTTGGCTACCGGCCGCCCGATCGAATTCCAGACGTTCTACAATATGATCGCGTCCGACAATGCTGAAATTGATGTTTATCAAGCGGCGTGGGGGACCGGGACTGATCCCAATCCGACTGAACTGTATGGCCGCACAGCCGCATTCAATTACACGCGTTGGACCAGCGAGGCCAATGATGCGGCTTTGGCGAAAATCAATTCCAGCGACTCTTTGGATAAGGCCTACCGGGTTGAGGCGTACAAGGAATGGCAAAAAGTCATGTTCGAAGAAGTGCCCGTCATTCCTACTTTATGGCGAAAAGAATTATTCGCCGTCAATAACCGTGTCAAAGGCTATGATATTACCTACGGTGCAAAAAATGGATGGGAAGCTGTCGAATTGACTGCAACGGAACCAATTAAATAACCGCACATTCAGTGGTCCGGAGCGGGGCGGCACAAATCAATTTCCATGATTTGTGCCGCCCCGTTTTCTGTTATTTGTCGTGCTTATACAGGTTTTTTGTCGTATAATGAGAAAAGATTCTTTTTCAAAAAATTCCATTTGAGAAGAGTCCAACAATAGAAGGGAGGAAAAAGAGTGGAAAGAATTGCAGATAATATAGCAAAAGACTTTAATATTTCATTTCACAATGAAAATCTTTTGTATGAAGCATTTACCCATTCATCTTATGTGAATGAGCATCGTCACCTGGCATTGCAGGATAATGAAAGATTGGAATTTCTGGGAGATGCTGTATTGGAAGTGGTCATTTCAGACTACCTATTCCATACCTACAAACACTGGCATGAAGGAAAGATGACACGTTTACGTGCACAAATTGTTTGTGAACCCAGCCTTTCCTCGTTTGCAAAAGAATGTCATTTCGATCAGTACATTCGTCTCGGCAAAGGGGAAGAAAATATGGGCGGCAGACAACGTCCTGCCTTGCTGTGTGATGTTTTTGAATCATTCATTGGAGCGGTCTACCTTGATCAAGGTATTGAGGCTGCGAGAGCGTTTATCAACCAAGTGATGATTGCGAAACTGAAAGAGGATGCTTTTTCACATGTGATGGATTATAAAACGAGTCTCCAGGAGGAGCTCCAAAAAAATGGGGATGTAGCCATTCAGTATGTCCTTTTGAGTGAAGAAGGGCCTGCACATGCCCGGAAATTTGATGTTGAGGTGAGAGCTTTCGGCAAGGTGTTGGGAAAAGGGCAAGGACAAAGCAAAAAAGTGGCAGAGCAAAGCGCTGCAAAAAACGCTTTGGAATCATTATCATAAGAAAAGTAAGTTTCGCCAGAAAGGATGTTATCTTTGCATCTTGAAAGAATAGAAATGTCAGGATTTAAGTCATTCGCTGATAAAACAGTGATTGAATTTGATGAAGGGGTAACAGCCGTCGTCGGACCGAACGGCAGCGGCAAGAGCAACCTGTCCGAGGCTGTGCGCTGGGTTTTGGGCGAGCAATCGGCCAAAAACCTGCGCGGCAAAAAGATGGATGACATCGTCTTTGCCGGTTCACAGACACGCAAACCCGTAAACATCGCCGAAGTCACACTCGTATTGAACAATGAAGACGGCTTCCTTCCCTTGGAATTCAGCGAAGTCAGCATCACCAGAAGGTATAATCGGAACGGCGACAGCGACTGTTTCATCAATAAGAAACCGTGCCGCTTAAAAGATATTACCGAATTGCTGATGGACTCCGGCATCGGAAAAGATTCTTTTTCGATGATTTCCCAAGGGAAAGTGGAGCAGATCTTCCAGAATAAACCAGAGGACAGGCGGACCATCTTCGAAGAAGCCGCTGGTGTCGCCAAATATAAAAACCGCAAAAAAAGTGCCGAAAGCAAGCTTTCTCAGACGGAAGAGCACTTGAATCGCGTGGAAGACATTTTGCATGAAATCAATGGGCAATTGGCGCCATTGAAAAAGCAAAGGAATACCGCGCTGGAATACCGCGAAAAGAAAAAGACTTTAAGCGAGGTCGAAATAGCGCTGACCGCAGCCGAAATAACCAGCCTGAACGGACAATGGCAACGCAGCAAGCAAAGCCTCGGCGAATATAACCGGAAAATCGAAGCTGCGGAACAGCAGCTTGCGCTTTCGCAAAGGGAATCGGCGGCACTGAAGGACAAGATGGACCGCTGCGATGAAGAGTCGGAAGTGCTGCAAAATCGTTATGTCACAGTCGTTCAGAAATTGGAGCAGCTGGAAGGGCAGAAGAAAATCTTCGAACAGCGGGCTGAATACTCTTCCAAGAACCATGAAGAGCAAGCGCTGATCATCCAGACAAAAGAAGCGTTGATCAGGGAAGAAGCGGAAAAGCTGAAGCAGCTGGAATCGGAGCTGGCGGCGAAATTAGCTTTGAAAAAAGAACTGTCCCAACAAAGAGCGGCTCTTTTCGAGAAGGAAAGCCAACTGTCGCAAGATAAAACCCAGCTCGTGCAGCAACTGAGGAACAGCTACATCGACAAATTACAAGAACAATCAAGCAACAAGAATACCGTGGCATATCTGGAAAAGGAAACGTTGCTGGCTTCCGAACAAGAGTACCGGTTTCTTTCAAAGAGCGATGAGCTTACGAAAACGGTCCGCCAGTTGAAAGAACGGACGGTGACGGTGACCGCAGAACATGAACAATTCGCCCAAGCAAACGAACGCTTGACCACAGAGCTGCAGACCCGCAAACAAGATCAGTTTCAGATCGTTGCAGCCCTGCAGAAGATGAACGCCGAATTGGATACCGTAACGCGCACCCTGCAACAAGCGCAAGCAAGAAGAGAAAGTCAACAAGAATTGGATGACAGCTATGCGAGCTATTATCAAGGGGTAAAAGAAATTTTGCGCCGCCGAACGGCTGTCCCAGGCATACTCGGATCGGTCGCCGAGTTGATCCAAGTGCCGGAACGCTATACCTTGGCGATGGAAATCGCTCTGGGGGCTACCGTGCAACACGTCGTGGTGGCGGACGAAAAGACAGCGTCTCAATGCATCGGCATTTTGAAGGCCCAGCATCTGGGAAGAGCGACGTTTTTACCGCTGAACGTCATCCAAGGGAAGTCCCTCCCGCAAACTGTGAGGGAAACGCTTGAAGGCAGCGCCGGTTATCTGGGTGTAGCCAATGAGATGATAAACTATGATGGCGCCTATGCGAATATCATCAGCAGTCTGCTCGGCACGACCATCGTAGCGGAAAATCTGCAGACGGGTTTACAACTTTCCAAAAAGTTATATAATCGGTATCGGATCGTCTCGCTTGAAGGGGACGTCATCCATGCCGGCGGTTCCATGACGGGCGGAGCGACAAAGCGCCAGCAGGAATCTTCTTTGCTGGCACGCAAGAACAATTTGCAAAAAATGGCCGAATATATCGAGCAGCTGTCTTCGCAACACCGACAGCTAAAAAAAGAACAAGAAAAATTGTCGATGCAACAACAAGTGATCCAGGAAGAGTTGGAGGCCAAGCGCCAAGAGGCCACCATCAAACAATTCGAACTGCAGCAAAAAGAGGCTATCCTGAAACAAGTGACGGCCGATATCAGTGCGAAGGAAAAGGAATTAGCCGCACATGATTATGAGAAACGATTGTTTTTCCAGGAGAAGGAAGAAAGACAGGCCCAGCTGAAGGAAGTCGCGGAAAAGCTTGCCGTCCTGGACGATGAAATAAAGGTTCTTCAAAAAGACATGGAGGAATCCAATCTGAATGAAGAAGAACGCTTGAAATTATTACAGGAAGTGCAGCAAAAAAGGCAACAAGCCGACCAGGAACTGGCGGTCCTGCAGGAGCAGGAGAAGCAATTGAAGCGTGATGTGAAGATTTCCGCGGAACTGATCCGCTCCGAAAAGGCAGCGATCCAGGACTTGAAAGGCAAACAAAACCAGGAAGCGAAACTCGCCGATACACAAAGCATGACCATCCAGGAAATCATCAGTCGCTTGCAAACGACCGAAGAAACGAAGCTGCAAACGGATGCGGCGCTGAAAAAACTGCGGGAAAAGAAAAAAGCGATGGAACACGAACGCACCGCAAAAGAGGAAGACCTGAACGAAATAAACAAGGCCCTCCAGAATCTATGGAGCGAACAGGCGAAACTGGAAGCCAATTCCAGCCGGTTCGAAATCGCCATTGATCATCATCTGGAGCACCTAAGCGAAGAATATGGTTTGAGCTATGAAGCGGCTAAGGAACAGTATGCCTTGTCTGTTCCGGTGGAAGAGGCTGCCATCCAAGTGAAGGCTTTGAAGAAAGCCATCGAAGGGTTGGGTCCCATCAATTTGGGCGCCATCGATGAGTACGAGCGGATTGCGGAACGGTTTGATTTCCTTACCGCACAACAAACCGACCTGCTGACTGCCAGAGGGAACTTGCTGAACACGATGAACGAAATGGACGATGAGGTCCGGGCCCGCTTCCAGGAGATGTTCCAACTCATCAAAAAGCAATTCGAAAAAACATTTCCGAAATTATTCGGCGGCGGTAAGGCCACTCTGGAATTGACCGATCCGACCGACTTGCTGGAAACAGGCATCGAAATCGTGGCGCAACCACCAGGCAAGAGACTGCAGCAATTGAGTTTGCTTTCGGGTGGGGAAAAGGCGTTTACCGCCATCGCCTTGCTGTTTGCCATCATAGAAGTCAAGCCGGTACCGTTCTGCATCCTGGATGAAGTGGAGGCGGCATTGGATGAGGCGAATGTTTCCCGGTTCGGGAAATATTTGGCGGCTTCGACGGACTTGACGCAATTCATCGTCATTACGCACCGCAAAGGGACAATGGAAGAGGCGGATGTGCTGTATGGCGTCACCATGCAGGATTCCGGGGTTTCCCGTTTAGCATCCGTCAAATTTGAAGACTACGAAGAAGCATAACAAGGAGGATATTGATAATGATTAAATTGATTGCACTCGATTTGGATGGAACATTGTTGAGCCCCGATAAGACGATCAGCGAAGGGAATAAAAAGGCTCTTTTCCGTGCGAAGGAAGCAGGCGTAAAGATCGTTCTCTGCACAGGCCGCCCGTTGATGGGCATCAGCAGATATGTGGAGGAATTGGATTTGTTTCAGGAAGGCGATTATTCCATCACGTATAATGGCGGATTGGTCCAAAAAAATGAAAATTCAGAGATCATCTCACAAAAAGTGCTGACGTACCAACAAATCCTGGATTTGTATGAGCTGAGCAAGGAAATCGACTTGCCGATGAATATGCTCGATCTGGAATGCGTCTATGAACCGGAGTATCCAGCTGGCAGAGCGTCCCTGTACAAGAGCCTGCAGAGCTCCAGCCTGCCTTTCGTCGAACAAGGGATCCGACAATTCGAAGAGGATCACCTGTTCAACAAAGTTGTTTTCTGCATCGAACCGGAAGTGTTGGATGAAGCCATCGCAAGAATACCGGCAAGCTACTACAGCAAGTATTCGATGATGAAATCGCGTCCGCTGCTTTTCGAAGTCATGCATCCTGAGGTGGATAAAGGCAACGGCATTGCGGCTTTGTGTGCCCATCTTGGCATCGAAGCCAGCGAAGTCATGGCTTGCGGGGACGAAGAAAATGATTTGGCGATGCTGGATTATGCCGGAGTCGGAGTGGCGATGGGGAACGCATCGGATAAAATCAAAGAGCGTGCTGACTTTGTCACAAAGACAAACGTTGAAGACGGCATAGCGCACGCAATCGAAAAATTTGTATTCGCATAAGGAACAGCGATCAGGAAGGAAGTGTTTGGATGGGATTATTCGACCGCATTAAACGAGCCTTTACAGGCGAAGAAGTGACGGAAACACCAATCAGCGAAGAAAGCAAAATTGTCATCGATAAATATGACAAAGGGATGGAAAAAACGCGTAAAAGTTTTTCCGAAAAGATGAATGAATTGTTTGCGGGATTCAGGGAAGTGGACGAGGACTTCTTTGATGACCTGGAAGAGACTTTGATTTCAGCGGATGTCGGCTTTGACATGACCTTGGCGTTGTCGGATGTGTTGCGTGACGAAGTGAAAATGAAAAATGTCCGCACCGGCGAACAAGTGAAGAACGTCATCATCGAAAAGATGGTTGAGATCTATGAAAAAGGCGAATCCGGCTTGTCCACGGCCATCAAAGAAAATCCGGATGGCCCGACGGTCATTCTGTTCGTCGGCGTGAACGGCGTCGGCAAAACGACCACAATCGGGAAATACGCGCATAAATTGAAGAACGAAGGCAAAAAAGTGTTGCTTGCTGCAGGGGATACTTTCCGGGCAGGCGCCATCGAACAGCTGGAAGTTTGGGCGGAACGCGTCGGCGTCGATGTCGTGACCAGCAATTCGGGAGATCCAGCGGCGGTCGTATTCGACGCGCTGAAGAAATCCAAGGAAGAAAACTACGACTATCTGTTGGTGGATACAGCGGGCAGACTGCAGAACAAAGTCAATTTGATGAAAGAGCTGGAGAAAGTCAACCGCATCATTGCCAGGGAAATCCCCGGCGGCGCTACCGAAACCTTATTGGTTCTCGACGCCACCACAGGTCAAAACGCGCTCATCCAAGCGAAACAATTTAAAGAGACGACCAATGTTACCGGCCTTATTTTGACGAAATTGGACGGGACCGCTAAAGGCGGCGTCATCTTGGCTATCCGCCAAGAGATGGATATCCCCGTCAAATTTGTGGGACTGGGTGAAGGAATGGATGACCTGCAGGTTTTCGATCCGGAACAATACATCTATGGATTGGTCAGAGACCTTATCGAGAAAAAATAAAACGGTTCAACGGAATGGATTGGCTTTTATCGAATGATTGATAGGGCTGATCCATTTTTTATTTCCTTAGCCAAAAAATAGCGATAAATGGTTGACTAAAGGCTTCAAAATGGGTAATCTATGAGAGTGTAAAGATTTTTTCTTGACAATCTGCACGAGAAAGAAGGTATTCTGATGGAACTTGAAAAAACCAATTATATGAATACACTTTATGAGTTTTATAACGTTTTGTTGACAAAAAAGCAAAAAGGCTATCTTTCGTTGTATTACGGTGATGACTATTCATTGGGTGAAATAGCGGAAGAATTCGGAGTCAGTCGGCAAGCCGTCTACGACAACATAAAACGGACCGAAAAAATATTGATGGACTATGAGGATAAACTGAAACTGGCGAAGAGCTTTTTTGCCCGCAATAAGAAGTTGGATGATTTGGCGGATTATGCCATGGAACAATATCCGAACGACAAAAAATTGCATGCGTTTATCGCAAATATGGAAGAGCTTGATGAAAAAGATGACTAAAGGTTAAGGAAGTGACAAATATGGCATTTGAAGGGTTATCAGAACGTCTGCAAGGGGCGATGACCAAAATCGGCAGAAAAGGCAAAATTACGGAAGCTGATTTGAAAGAAATGATGCGTGAAGTCCGTTTGGCTTTATTGGAAGCCGACGTGAACTTTAAAGTGGTTAAAGAGTTTGTTAAAAAAGTGAACGAAAGAGCTTTGGGTTCTGACGTGCTTGAATCTTTATCGCCCACACAACAAGTTGTAAAAATCGTAAACGAAGAATTGACCGAATTGATGGGCGGACAACAAGAGCCCTTCCAATTTTCCCCAAAACCGCCGACAGTCGTGATGATGGTCGGTTTGCAAGGGGCAGGTAAAACAACGACTGCCGGTAAACTGGCAAATTTCATGAAGAAAAAAGAAAACAAGCGCCCGTTGCTGGTTGCAGCCGACGTTTATCGTCCTGCCGCCATCAATCAACTGCAAACAATCGGGAAGCAGCTTGATTTCCCTGTCTATTCATTGGGGACAGAAGCGAACCCTGTCGACATCGCGAAGCAAGCCGTCGAGCAAGCCATCTTGGATGGCAGAGATCTGGTCATCATCGATACGGCGGGTCGTCTGCACGTTGATGAAGTGTTGATGACCGAACTGAAGAACATCAAAGCAGCGGTGAACCCTACCGAAATCCTGTTCACGGTGGATGCCATGACGGGGCAAGATGCGGTCAATGTCGCCCAATCCTTCAACGAACAATTGGGGATAACCGGCGTCATCTTGACCAAGTTGGACGGCGACACACGTGGCGGGGCTGCCCTCTCCATCCGTTCCGTAATCGGCAAACCGATCAAATTCACCGGTCAAGGCGAGAAACTGGAAGATTTTGAACCGTTCTATCCGGATCGTATGGCATCCCGTATCCTGGGTATGGGTGATATGCTGACGTTGATCGAACGCGCTCAACAGGATTTCGATGAAACAAAAGCCGCCGAGATGGCTGAAAAGATCCGTGAGAACACATTCAATTTCAATGATTTCATTGAACAGATGGATCAACTGACGAATATGGGTCCGATGGAAGACTTGCTGAAAATGATTCCCGGCATGAGCAATCTGCCCGGAATGGATAAGCTGAAGATCGATCCAAAAGATATCGCGCACATGAAAGCCATCGTCCTGTCGATGACACCGCAGGAACGCGAAAATCCGGATCTCCTGTCGCAAAGCAGACGCAAACGGATTGCGAAGGGCTCTGCCCGTTCTTTGGCGGAAGTGAACCGCATGATCAAACAGTTCAATGAATCCCGCGAGATGATGAATAAAATGTCCAAAGGGAACTTCTCCGGCATGGAAGGCCTTTTGGGACAAGGCCCGAAAGGGAAGATGGGCAAGATGGCCATGCAGCAAATGGCCAGACGCATGAACAAGAAAAACAAGAAAAAGAAGAAATAATTTCAAGTGTAAAGAGAAAACACTTTACAAGCAAATGGAAAACTGGTAATATATAAAAATGTGAGATATAGATATATGGAGGTGTTATATAAATGGCAGTTAAAATTCGTTTAAAACGTATGGGTTCTAAAAGAAATCCATTTTACCGTGTTGTCGTAGCTGATTCGCGTGCTCCACGTGATGGCCGTTTCATCGAAAAAGTTGGTACTTACAACCCAGTTGTTGAACCAGCAGAAGTGAAATTTGACGAAGAGTTAGTTTTGAAATGGTTAGCAGAAGGTGCACAACCATCTGATACAGTTCGTAACTTACTTTCTCAACAAGGTATCATGCAAAAATTCCACGAATCTAAGTTAGCAAAATAAAAAGGGTGGTTTAAATGCCTGAGATTTCAGATTTAATCCTGACAATTGTCAAACCTTTGATCGTTCATGAAGACAAACTTTCTATCGAAATCAAAGAGACAAGTGAATTCATGGAATATCATTTGCATGTTGATGCCGAAGATGTGGGTCGTGTGATCGGTAAACAAGGGCGTGTCGCCAGAGCGATCCGTACAATTGTATATAGTGTCAGAACCAAAGACACAAAACGTGTTCGTCTTGTTATTGAAGGGGCAGAATAATTCACTCCGGTGAAGGATTCAAACCTTTTTCGGGACGACGCCTAACTTAATAGTGAACAGATAGAAGCGGATAATGATACAATTTGTAGAAATTATCCCTTCTATTTTATTACGTACAGAAAAAAAGGAACCCGCACAACGGGTGACGGTGTGCGGATGATTTTGATAAAAAAGAGGGTGAAAGAATGGAAAAATTTTTTGATGTTGGAAAAGTCGTCAATACGCAAGGTTTAAAAGGCGAAGTACGTGTCATTTCAAATACCGATTTTCCTGAAGAGCGTTTCAAAAAAGGGGCGGTCCTTTATTTGTTCCGCGAAAAAAGCGAGCCGATCACGTTGACGGTTGCAAGCCGTCGCGTACACAAGAACTTTAACATATTGACTTTCAAAGGCTACAACCGGATTGAAGACGTAGAACCGCTTAAAGGCGGCGTATTGAAGATTCCGGAATCGCAACAGCATGATCTGGATGCGTATGAATTTTACTACCATGAAATCATCGGCCTGACGATAATCAGCGATGAGGGAGAAACGCTCGGAACAGTCAAAGAGATTCTGCCTCTTGGTGCAAACGATGTCTGGGTTGTGGAGAGACCAGGCAAAAAAGATTTATTGATCCCCTATATTGCAGATGTCGTCGAAAAAGTTTCACTGGAGGATAAAACGGCAACTGTCCATATTTTAGAGGGAATGCTGGACGAATGAGAATAGATATTTTAACGTTGTTTCCAACCATGTTTGAAGGGCCGATGTCGGAATCCATCATCGGAAAAGCTGTCGAGAGTGGACGCGTTTCCATCAACTGCACCAATTTCCGCGATTTTTCCGACAGCAAACATCGGACGGTCGATGACTATCCTTTTGGCGGCGGGGCAGGCATGCTCCTAAAAGCGCAGCCGATCGTGGACGCGCTCGCTGCCATCCAAAAACAAACGCCAGAGACGAAGAAGCGCGTTGTGCTCCTGGACCCTGCCGGGAAAACCTTTAACCAAGCCATGGCCGAAGAATTTTCAGATGAAGAACATCTGGTTTTCGTTTGCGGGCATTACGAAGGCTTTGACGAGAGGATCAAGAAACATGTGACGGATGAAGTGTCCATCGGCGATTTCGTGCTTACAGGCGGCGAATTGGGCGCAATGGTCATGGTGGATGCCACCGTGCGCCTTTTGCCGGCTGTACTGGGCAATGAGCAGTCCAACAAGACCGACTCCTTTTCGACCGGCTTGTTGGAACATCCGCAATACACCCGACCGCGCGATTTTCGCGGGGACATGGTTCCGGAGGTTCTGTTCAGCGGCAACCACAGACTCATCGCTGAATGGCAAGAGAAAGAATCGCTCAGGAAAACCATGACGAGAAGACCTGAGTTGCTTGAACACATGGAGCTGACACCGCAACAGCTGAAGTGGTTGAATGAAATAAAACAAGAGCAACAGGCGTTGTAGTTTTTCGTTCAAACGGAAGCCGTTGGGAAGAAGCACATATTTTTTCACTGTAAACGAAAAATACTTTACAGGAATATTGGATTATGGTAGAATTCTACAGGTGAGCAGAAAACTGCTCGATAATACAATATTCCGCTGTGTAAAATTATGCATGAATATTGGTTGGAAGGAGAAAAAAATCATGAGTCAATTACCATTGATCGAAGTAATCACAAAAGGACAATTACGTAGTGATATTCCTGCATTCCGTCCTGGAGACACTGTCCGCGTTCACGCTCGCGTAGTCGAAGGAACAAGAGAACGTATCCAATTATTCGAAGGCGTTGTTATCAAACGTCGCGGATTCGGAATCAGCGAAACTTATACAGTACGTAAAATTTCTAACGGTATCGGTGTGGAACGTACATTCCCATTACATACTCCTCGTGTAGCTCAAATCGAAGTTGTTCGTTTCGGTAAAGTGCGTCGTGCAAAACTTTACTACTTACGCGCATTACACGGAAAAGCTGCTCGTATCAGAGAAAGACGTCGTTAATATTTCATATTACAAAAAAAGGATCCCAGACGAAAGTCCGCGGTCCTTTTTTTGTGCAGTCATCCATAATCGACGACTCCCCTCCGGTTGCGCTGTGCTATACTATATATATTAAAAAATGGAAAGAGTGATCTGCTTGACGATACTGGAAGTGCTCGATAAAGTTTTTCAAGAAAAAGGGATGCCTTTGAAAAGCCATCCTATGCAAAATAATCAATTTCTATACCAAGGGAATTATACGATCAGTCCGGAACGGACGCTGCCGTTCGGAATCGTCATCGCTAAGGATGCGGAAGAAAGCGACTTTCAGATCAGTTTCAGGAAACTGGCTTATTTAAATGATTACAACGAAAAAGCGAAAGCCTTGGAGCTGATAAATGAACTGAATCAGACGAAGACGTTCTATTACACCCTCTGCTTAGCCGGAGACGGTGAATTTTTCCTTCAAATGCTGGGCAGAACGACGCTCGACGTCAAACCGTTATACGAAATGCTGGTCATCGGATCCAATATCGCAAAAGTTGTGCTCGCTGACCTGGAAAAACAAATCCCTTCCATCGCTAAAAAATAATCATTTCAGCGAAAAACCTGAGAGTGTGACAAAAAGCGTTCAGACCCGCATCACTGGAGCGAATAAGCGGAGGATGGTCACGGACCATCTGAGCATTCTTCGTGAAGTGACGTCGGGTCTGCTTTTTGGAACACGTTTAGAGAGAGTGCGATCATTCGCGTTTAGATATCCGGACGTTGGAGCAACCGGCTTCCGTTCACTTTTTTTGTGAACGACCCTGAAAGAAAGCACTGTGGTCGCAAGCGCCCAAGTGTATCATGTCTCTAAGCGATTGAAATCGCAAGACACATGACAAAACGGAAGTGGTGTCTGCGAATGAGAACATGTTTACGATTAATTGTCAGGAAATAAGAAACCACTATGTTTATTTGAATATATACTTGACTAAACGTAGGAAAGAGGCTAGGACTTTTGTCCCAGCCTCCATTTCTTTTATAGGTTGAAATAGTTTTCAAGGTATTCGGCCAACCCATCTTCATGGTTGGATTTCTTGGTCACATCATTCGCGATATTTTTCAAGGGCTCGATGCCATTGTGCATGACGACGCCGTGACCGGCAAATTGGATCATTTCCATGTCGTTGTCTTCATCGCCGAAGGCCAATATGTCTTCTTGTTTCACGCCGTAGTAATCGGCAACCACTTCGACGCCTAAAGCCTTTTGCACGCCTGCAGAGACAATCTCCAGGCAGGGCATCAGTCCGCCCCATGTCCGGATCTCGATGATATTGCCATAGCGGTCCATAATTTTATTGCGGATTGTCTTCAGATTCGTTTCATCAGAAAATACGGTGAGTGCCGTCGGATTTTCGGATAAAGATTTTTTGGAAAGGATTTCGGTTGAAAGTGTATTTTTCGGAAAGAATTCATTGGTCGGTAAGTTTGCTGTTGAAGCAAAAAGTTTTTCTTTCCCTTCTACGCAAATGAAATCAATGCCAAAATCTTCACGTTGTTCAATCAGATCCATCGCCAAGTCTTTTCCGACTGTCTTATGATAATATTTGCTCCAGCTGCTGTCGGTGGGATTGTGGCAGAGCGCGCCGTTAAAGTTTACGATCGGCGTAGTCATGCCAAGTTCAAAGTAAAATTCTTTGCTGTTTCTATAGGGACGTCCGGTAGCAATCATGACGAGATGATTCTCCTTCTGTAGTTTCGTCAAAACGTTTTTTGTGCGGTCAGTCAACAGAGAGTGGTTGTTTAATGTCGTGCCATCTAAATCTAAAGCGATTAATTTTTGTTTCATACGTGCCTCCGTTATTGTGTAAATTGCTAGTGTATCGATTTTTTTAATGTTACACTATTTTTATGTGTAATGCTAGTCTATCACATTTTTTTGATTTTCAGAAAAAAGAGGGTATAAAATGATCATCATTGAGAAAAAAATAATCCGCCATATTCCGGTTCTGGAAATTGTCGATGAAAAATATAAAAACGAAAAGTTGCCGCTGGTTTTCTTTTTCCACGGTTTGACCAATCAAAAAGAGAAGGGGCTTGAGCCCGGCTATGCATTGGCGACAAACGGAATGAGGGCTGTCATTCCGGATGCCTACCGTCATGGGGAACGCAAAAATGAACCCTACGATGGAGAACCGGTTGCGGAATTCTGGTCGGTCGTCATGCATAATATCAAAGAGTTTCCGCTGATCGTTGATGATTACGTCCAAAAAGGGCTGGCGGACCGAAATAAAATATCCGTCACCGGCCTTTCTTTGGGCGGCATCACGACCTGCATCGCATTGACGCAATTCCCTTGGATCCATTCGGCGGGTTGTCTGATGGGCAGTCCCGATCCGATCGGATTATCTCATTGGGCCCTGCAATCGCACTGGGTTGAAGGATTGCCGCCGATCGATACAGAGAAGGTGGACGCATTGATGGCTCCGTTCGAATCTTTGAGTCTGAAAAAGCATCCTGAAGCGATTGCGGATAAGCCGTTTTATATTTGGCATGGCACAGCCGATGAAAGTGTCCCCTTCCAGCAAATGGAACATTTTGTCCGTTCTGTCGAGAAAGAGGCATTCGCTGCAAACATTCACTTTGAAATAGCAGCGGGGGCGGGGCATAAAGTCCCTTATGCCATCTTTGAAAGCATGGCGAAATTCCTAGGAGAAGAATATAAACATTGAATTTTCGCGGACAGACTGTTATCATCTAGTTAATCCATAAATGTAAGAGGTGTTCAAATGACTGAAGAAAACAACCAACAATTTTCACAAGAAGATTTGGAAAATATAAAAGAACGCGTTTTGGCAGCGCTGGAACAAGTAATCGACCCCGAACTCGGAGTGGATATTGTAAATCTGGGCTTGGTCTATGAAGTGACATTGGAGCCGGACGGATTTTGTTTGATCCAAATGACGTTGACGACAATGGGTTGCCCATTAGCCGATGTCATCACCGATGAAATCCACCGCGCGTTAAAATCCGTGCCTGAAGTTACCGAAACCCAAGTGAAGCTGGTTTGGTATCCGGCTTGGACGACCGACAGAATGTCCCGCTACGCACGCATTGCATTAGGCATCAGATAATACGGATAAGGTGCGGCAAAAGGCGTTTTGGCCCGAATCACCGAGGAACTTTAAGCAAAATAAAATAGTAGAGAGGGCAGCATAAATGATCTTTATCATTTATGCCACCCTCTCTATTTTTGTCCAGGCTTTCATTTGACCAGTACTGACCAAAAGGCGTATACTTAGCATAATAAGTCGTAGACATTATAGTAGGCGTAATGGGAGGTTTTTTAGTATGGAAATGGAAAAAATGACCACTGCCATGCAGGAGGCGATTGCGGAAGCACAGAGGATTGCCGTTGTACGCAAGCACCAATCGATCGATATCCCGCATCTATGGAAAATATTTTTGCAACCGGAGGCTTTTGCGCGCAATTTTTACGTGGAGGCAGGCGTACCCGTCGATGCCTTCGAAGCTGCGGTGGATGCAGAATTGGACAGGCTGTCCGTTGTGGAGGGGTCTTCCGTCCAATACGGCCAAACCTTCAGCCAGAACTTGTTCCATCTGTTCGAAGAAGCGGACCGCAAGCGGGAACAATTACAGGATGATTTTCTGTCGACAGAGACTGTTCTGTTGAGTCTGATGGCCTTGAAGAACCACCCTTTGGCCAAATTTTTGGAAAAGCAAGGGTTATCCGAAAAAGCGCTGATGGAAAGGGTGAAGGAAATGAGAGGAGGAGATCGCGTGACATCACAAAATCAAGAAGACCAATACAAGGCTTTGGAGAAGTACGGTACTGATTTGGTTCAGGCGGTGAGAAGCGGCAAACAGGATCCGGTCATCGGCCGTGACGAAGAAATACGGGATGTCATCCGTATTTTGTCCCGTAAAACGAAGAATAATCCTGTGCTTATCGGGGAACCGGGCGTAGGCAAAACGGCGATCGTCGAAGGGCTTGCGCAGAGGATCGTGAAAAAAGATGTGCCGGATAATCTGAAGGACAAGACCATTTTCTCATTGGATATGGGCGCGTTGATTGCCGGAGCAAAATATCGCGGCGAATTTGAGGAACGCCTGAAATCCGTCCTGAAAGAAGTGAAGAAAAGCGAAGGCCGTATCATCCTGTTCATCGATGAAATCCACACAATCGTCGGCGCCGGCAAGGCTGAAGGCAGCATGGATGCCGGAAACCTATTGAAACCGATGTTGGCTCGAGGTGAATTGCATTGCATAGGGGCAACGACCCTGGATGAATATCGCCAAAATTTCGAAAAAGACAAGGCTTTGGAACGGCGTTTCCAAAAAGTGCTGGTCAATGAACCTTCTGTAGCCGACACAATCAGCATTCTGAGGGGATTGAAGGAGCGGTACGAAATTCACCACAGCGTGAATATCCACGACAATGCCTTGGTGGCTGCGGCGACTTTATCCGATCGCTATATAACGGATCGCTTTTTGCCGGATAAAGCCATCGATTTGGTGGATGAGGCCTGTGCCACCATCAAAGTGGAAATGAACTCGTTGCCAACCGAACTGGACCAAGTGACCCGGAAGCTGATGCAGCTGGAAATTGAAGAAGCTGCATTGAAAAAGGAATCGGATGAGGTCAGCAAAAAACGTTTGGCGACCCTGCAGGCCGAATTGGCCGACATGAGGGAAGAAACAAACTTATTGAGAATGAAGTGGGGCGTCGAGAAGGACGAAGCGGAACGGCTGCGTTCGAAACGGGAAGAATTGGATGATGCCAGAAGACAATTGGAGGACGCAGAATCCAACTATGATCTGGAACGGGCAGCCGTTCTGCGCCACGGCAGCATCCCGCAAATGGAAAAAGAGTTAGCTGCATTGGAAAAAGAAAATGCGGAACGAAGAGCAAGGGAAGGCCATCTGGTCCAGGAATCCGTAACGGAGAATGAAATCGCGGTCGTCGTCGGCCGGATGACCGGCATCCCAGTGACCAGGCTTGTGGAAGGCGAACGGGATAAACTGCTGAAGCTGGATGAAACTTTGCATAAACGCGTCATCGGCCAAGATGAAGCTGTGGAAAGCGTGACGAATGCCGTATTGCGCTCCCGTGCCGGATTGCAATCGCAAAGCAGGCCGATCGGTTCGTTCCTTTTCTTGGGGCCTACCGGTGTCGGAAAAACGGAGCTGGCCAAAGCGTTGGCGGAAAACCTCTTCGACTCCGAAGATCATATGGTCCGCATCGATATGAGCGAGTACATGGAAAAATTCTCGGTTTCCCGCTTGATTGGAGCGCCCCCGGGGTATGTCGGCTACGAAGAAGGCGGACAATTGACGGAAGCGGTCAGAAGAAGCCCGTACACAATCATTTTGTTGGACGAAATCGAAAAAGCTCATCCGGATGTGTTCAATATTTTGCTTCAAGTGCTGGATGACGGCAGACTGACAGATTCCAAGGGAAGGGTCGTGGACTTCAAAAACACCGTCCTCATCATGACGAGCAATATCGGCTCACAGTTGTTGCTGGAAGGGGTAAGGGCGGACGGGACAATCCCTGAAGAAGCGAAGGACAGCGTCATGAAGCTGTTGAAGGCGACCTTTAAACCGGAGTTTCTCAATCGCATCGACGACACCATTTTGTTCAGTCCTTTGACGAAAGAGAATGTGAAGCAGATTATCGTCAAAATGGTCAAAGAGCTGTCGAATCGCTTGGAAGATAAACAAATCCGATTCAACATATCGGATGAAGTCGCCGAATGGATCGCCGACAATGCCTATGATCCGATCTATGGGGCACGCCCTTTGAGGAGGTTCATCTCCAAAGAAATCGAGAATCCTTTGGCTAGAGCCATCATCAAGGGCGACATACACGAAAATCAGGCGGTTTCGGCTGGTTTGAAGGACGATCAACTCGCATTCGTCACCATAGATTTGAACGAAATCCAAGAATAAGCTGAAGAGAGGGAATTCCGAAGGGGATTTCCTTTTTTTATTTCAGCATGTGGAGTAAAATAGATAATATAAACTATATTTTTATTGTTATAAGCATGCCGTTATAGTTGCTTTTCTTTCGGAAGACAAAAAGGAGGCGGTAAATTTTGCTGTTCTTGATAACGGGATTTTTAAGTCTGGTTTTCCTGTTGTTCACTACAAAGTATTATCTGTTTGGGGGATTGTCTGTTCTGAGTTTCCTGCTCTATTTCATATATTATGGAAACGGAAACTGGCTGCCGTTGGTGCTCTTTCTTTTCGGGATTTTTTTATTGTTCGCGGAGGTTTTTATCCCCGGCTTTGGCCTGATTGGCGTTGCCGGCTTAGGCCTGATAGCATTGGGCTTCTTCCTGAATAGCGATAATCTTTTGGGAAGTATATTGGACATCAGCCTAGCTGTCGTAATTTCAGGCATTGCTACTTCCGTCATGATCAAAAAAGGTTACAGATTATTGCCCGGACGCGAAAAATTAGTGCTGTCATCATCCTTGAACAGGGAGCGCGGTTATTCTGCCGGCAAAGATTATGGGGAGTATCTCGGCAAATCAGGAGTAGCGCGGACGACATTGCGTCCTTCCGGAAAAGCCGATGTCGAGGGGACAACGCTCGATGTGGTCAGCAGCGGAGCAATCATTTATGAGGGGACACCGATCAAGGTTGTGCATGTCGAAGGGATTAAAATCATCGTGAAGGAGTTGGATAAAGTATGACTGAAGGGTTGATAGGCATCATTTTTATCGCTTTGTTTGTAGTACTGATTTTATCTTTATTTTTCCGTTTTGTACCAGTAGGGCTTTGGATTACGGCATATTTTTCAGGTGTAAAAGTAAAAATTTCGAATTTAGTGGGGATGCGGCTCCGCCGGGTAGCGCCCTATCTGATTGTGCAGCCGATGATCAAAGCAACAAAAGCGGGGTTGATCATCGACATCAATGAATTGGAGGCACATCACCTGGCAGGCGGAGATATCAATATGGTCATTGATGCGTTGATTGCGGCACAAAGGGCCAACATCGATCTGGGGTTTGAAAAAGCTGCGGCCATCGATTTAGCAGGACGAAATGTATTGGAGGCCGTCAAGATGAGCGTCAATCCAAAAGTCATCGAGACGCCGATTATTGCTGGCGTGGCCATGAACGGTATCGAAGTCAAAGCCAAGGCAAAGGTTACCGTCCGGGCCAATATCGAAAGGCTGGTCGGGGGGGCCGGTGAAGAGACGATCATCGCGCGCGTCGGCGAAGGCATCGTCACAACGGTGGGGTCTGCCAAGATGCACACATCCGTGTTGGAAAATCCGGATTCCATTTCGCAGACAATCCTGAAAAAGGGACTTGATTCCGGAACTGCCTTTGAAATCCTGTCCATCGATATTGCGGATGTGGATGTCGGCCGCAACGTCGGGGCAAAACTGCAGGCGGAACAGGCGGAAGCGGATAAACGTGTCGCCCAGGCAAAAGCCGAAGAAAGAAGGGCCTTTGCTGTTGCCGAGGAGCAGGAAATGATAGCGGAAGTACAGCGCATGCGCGCCAGAGTGGTAGAATCGGAAGCGCAAGTTCCGCTGGCGTTGGCGGAAGCCTTACGATCAGGAAACATCGGCGTGATGGATTACTACAAAATGAAAAACATCATTGCCGATACGGATATGCGGAATTCCATTTCAGAGTTTCCAGCGGATAGAAGTGATACGGAATGAATACGTCCGCACTGATTTTGATACTGTTCAGCATCATTTTCGCTGCGGTATTCATTTCTTTAGTGATCACCGTCAGCAAAAGGATCGTTGCGTTCGCTGAACAGGCAAAAAGCGCACTCGAGAAAATGGGTGTCTCAACGAAAACACAGACCATTCAAAAAAGTGGGATTTACCCCGCAAACGCAGACAGAAATAGAAAAGGCAAAGCGCTGAAAGGCGGCTTTCAGACTGACTCACCCGCAGCGATGGTTCAAAGGCTCTCGGAGATGGCTCCCGAACAGATCTATGCTACCCTGAAGGATGCCTTGTCCACAAAAAACAGGCTCGATTTACAGCGCATTTTGTTGACGCGTAATTGGAAACGGGAATTTTTGTCATTCATCAAGAGGGAAGAAGTGGAAGCATTACTAAGGAATGGTGCAGCGCCGATTCCCATTTTTGAGGAATCCCCACCGGAAGAGGAGCTGGTCGGGGACGATGAGCTTGCGAAAGGATTCACTACAGAAATGGCAACCGAAAACGGTGAAGGGAACGGGGAAGTGCAACTGGGTACTCCGATTCAGCAAACTGGTGCAGCAAATGCCCCCTTAAAAATCGGCAAAAAGATGGAAAGAAAAACTGCCCAAAAAAGGAAGCAGCTGACACCAAAGCAAAAAATGCTCATGCAAGCAATAATAGCAAAAGAAATAATCGATCGGCCGCGATATGATTAAAATAAACGAATCAAGGAGAAGTGAAAATGTCAAGATTGATAGGATTAAATACTTTAGCTTATATGAATAAGCAAGCAGATGGGAAAGTCGACCAAAAAACGTTATTGAAGGAAATCAGCGAACTTGGCTTCACCATCGTGGAAATCAGGAGAGAATATTTGACGGAATTGGATACTGATATAGATGCCATTGCGCAGCAAGCTAAACGATTGCAACTGGAGGTATTCTATTCCGTTCCTTCTGAATTATTCATCAAAGGGGCATTGAATGACCACTTGGCAAAATACTTTTCCGAAACGGTTGCTTTGGGCGGAAGACAATTGAAATTGACCTTAGGGGAATTTGAACAACTGACTCCTGAAATAGCGTCTGGTTTAGAAAAATTATTGAAAGAATACCCTGTCCATCTGACGATCGAAAATGATCAGTCTGTTCAGAAGGGAAGCCCGGATGCTTTGATAAACTTCATGGAACAAGTCAATGAAAAACAATTGGACATCGGCTTGACCTTTGACACAGGCAATTTTGTCTATATCGGTGTGGATCCGGAAGAAGCGGCCTACAAGCTGAAAGATTTCGTTTCATACATTCACATCAAAAATATAAAGGTGACCGATGACGGGGTAGTGTTGTCCGGCCTAAAAACTGGGGACATAAACATGAGGGCTATCCTGAATGTGTTTCCTGACAGCATTCCTGCTGCCGTCGAGTATCCTTGCGGATCAGGCGAAGAGATTCTTTCAAATATCGCAAAAGATTTTGAAGAAATGCGCTCTTGGCAATAAAAGCTTTCGTGGAAATGTGGAGAGTGCGACAAAAAGCGTTTAGAACCGAATCACTGGAGCGAATAAGCGGAGGATGGTCACGGACCATCTGAGCATTAATCGTGAAGTGACGTCGGGTCTGCTTTTTGGAACACGTTTACGATTAATTGTTAGGAAAGAGGCCAGGACTTTTGTTCCAGCCTCTTCCTTTCTGTCTATGAACGCTGCAGCGTCCATGCGCTCCCTAAAAATGACACATAAACGTTTGTTCCGAGGGTTAAACGAATTTCACCGTGTTCTCATTTTTTGCTGGAAATTTTTGAATGAATACCGTGGCTGTGGTATACTGGTTGCCGGATATCATTAGGAAAGAAGTGAATACATTGACAGAACCAGCGATTCAATATCGTCTTATAAAAAAAGAAAAACATACCGGTGCGCGACTAGGAGAAATCATCACGCCGCACGGTACATTCCAAACGCCGATGTTTATGCCTGTAGGAACTCTGGCGACAGTGAAGACAATGTCCCCGGAAGAACTGGATGAAATGGGTGCGCAGATCATTTTGAGCAACACTTACCATTTATGGTTGCGTCCTGGATCGGATTTAGTGGAAGAAGCCGGCGGATTGCATAAATTCATGAATTGGGATAAAGGGATTTTGACCGATTCGGGTGGATTCCAGGTGTTCTCATTAAGCGAGAACCGCAAAATAACGGAAGAGGGCGTGCATTTCAGAAACCACCTGAACGGTTCCAAAATGTTCTTGTCGCCAGAAAAAGCGATCCACATCGAAAATCAACTGGGTGCCGATATCATCATGAGCTTCGATGAATGCCCTCCTTATAGCGAAAGCTACGATTACATCAAGGCTTCCGTGGAACGGACTACCCGTTGGGCCGAAAGAGGCTTGAAGGCGCATAAAAAGCCCAACGAACAAGGCTTATTCGGCATCATCCAAGGGGCCGGCTACAAGGACTTGCGCTTGCAAAGTGCAAAGGAATTGATTTCCTTGGATTTCCCGGGCTATTCCATCGGTGGGCTTTCGGTTGGAGAAACGAAAGAAGAAATGAATGGCGTATTGGATTATCTGACGCCGGTCATGCCTGAAAATAAACCGAGATATTTGATGGGTGTCGGAGCACCGGATTCATTGATCGATGGCGTTATTCGCGGCATCGATATGTTCGACTGCGTATTGCCGACCCGCATCGCCCGGAACGGAACCTGCATGACAAGCGGCGGCCGCCTAGTCATCAAAAATGCGAAATATGAACGCGATTTCCGTCCGTTGGATGAAAAATGCGATTGTTACACATGCCGTAATTACACGCGTGCCTACATCCGTCATCTGTTTAAAGCCGACGAGACGTTCGGGCTACGTTTGACGACCTACCACAACCTCCACTTCTTGATTAATTTGATGAAAAATGTTCGCCAAGCGATCATGGACGACAATCTGCTTGAATTTAGGGAAGCCTTTGTCGAAGAATATGGCTTTAATAAAGAAAATGCACCGAAGTTTTAGTATTTAGGTGGAAGGATGACCGAAAGTTTGGTAAAGTGATGAGTAGGTAATAATATGCTTCACTAATGGAGGGAAACTCATGGATACACTATTGATGATTGGATTTTATGCTTTATTATTCGGTGTTATGTATTTCATTCTCATTCGCCCGCAAAAGAAACAGGCGAAAAAAACACAGGATATGTTAAACGAAATCAAGCCGGGGGACAAAGTCGTTACAATCGGCGGATTGCATGGGGTTGTTGAAGAAGTGAACACTTCCGATAATACAGTCGTTCTGGACTGTGATGGCATTTTCTTGACTTTCGAAAAACGTGCCATTTCGCGTGTGTCTCAAGTTGCGACGATTACGACCGATGAAGCGATCATCGAAGATTATTCGGCTACAGAAGAAGATGCAACGGTCGAAGAAGAGCCAAAAGATCAAACAGACGCAGAATAAGGAACGGTTCGGATAATAGGAGAGGGGGAAGAATGTTTGGCTGAAATAGCGGATGACTTATATGCAAAGTTGGAGCCTTGGTTTGAATTGAAAGTAAGCGAGTTCTCGAAGCAGGGATATGACAACATCCACACTGAGGATATATTCCGTTACTTTACAAATTTTTCATGGAAGCATTCTGTCCCCAAGCACTATTATCAACAGATTCAAGATATTATGAAGGTCACGGCCAATCATTATTTTGACTTTGTTGCATTGGAAGCGCAAGTGTATAAAGTCACTTCATTGGATGAAATGAATTTTGACGATTTTTTTTAATCCGAACAAAAAAGTACAGCAAGAAAAAATTGCGATCTGGAAATCAGATTGCAATTTTTTTGTTTAAACACCGCAAAATTGAACACTTTCTTTTTATAAATCAGAAAGCAAATCATTATCCGCCTTATATGAGAGGCTGTTTGCAAACGTACATGCCACCCGCACGTTTGCAGAAGTTAATTCTAGTTTGTGGAACAGTTGTCGGGGATTTAGTTTTTCAAATAACAATATTCGTTGAAGCGAAAAATAATCATCTATCGGTGTAGGCTTTTCCTCGATAAACATGATAAAATGTAAGTGGATATTTCGGTCCGTGTGATGCTCCGGAGAGAAGCGGGTAAGCATTAAAAAATCGCTGTTGTGTCACCTTCGCGGAGGATAACCATGCCGAACTTCCGGAATGAAGTACTTACTGTTTTGTTGCAGCAACCAGTCAAAATGCAGCGCTCATATCCATGGACACTAAAAAGGAACGGGGGGAAGGCAACACTGAGACCGGAAAGATGAACGATTAAAAAAAGTTTTCCGCAAAAAGGAATTGTAAGCGCATCCAACGATTGGGACATCCTTATCCTGGGATAAGATTTTTGAATAGGCATAAAAAAATAAAAAAAATTTCAAAAGGGCATCGAAACCGTCAGTTGCTTAAAACGAACTAATTTCACAAACTAAAAGCATTGCAAAACTTGATGTTTCAGAAAAGGTTTGTGAAAGCCTGGTTTAAAGGCAAAGTGGATTGTAATCGCTTACAATTTGAAGAAAAAAAAGAAGTGAAAAAAATCACAATAAAACACTTTACAAACATAAAAAGCTGACATATAATAAACATGTGAAAAGGATAACAAACACTTTTAGGAGGGCAACACATGACTAAACAACCTGTAGTTGTAGAGGAGAAAAAAACAATGATTACTGCAAAAGAAGAGATTAGCGCCTTAACAGCAAAAGCTCAAAAAGCTTTGACTGCATTTGAAGATTATAACCAAGAACAAGTGGATCACATCGTTCATGAAATGGCTTTAGCAGCTCTTGACCAACATATGCAACTTGCAAAAATGGCGGTAGAAGAAACTGGCCGTGGTGTTTATGAAGATAAATGTATTAAAAATATGTATGCTG
This sequence comes from uncultured Carnobacteriaceae bacterium, assembly GCA_963730595.1. Taxonomy (GTDB): domain Bacteria; phylum Bacillota; class Bacilli; order Lactobacillales; family Aerococcaceae; genus Trichococcus. The sequence goes on along the minus strand of CAVSSJ010000012.1, from coordinate 165,795 downwards.
CCGAAAACATTTGGCATGTAATCAAAAAAGATAAAACGGTCGGAATCATTGACAACAATGAAGTTGATCAAATCATCAAAGTTGCTGATCCTGTAGGGGTAGTTGCTGGTATTGTGCCGACAACAAATCCTACTTCTACAACAATCTTCAAAGCGATGATCTGTATGAAAACAAGAAACCCGATCATCTTCTCTTTCCATCCAAGCGCTGAAAAATGTTCAGTAGCTACAGCAAAAGTTGTTTACGAAGCTGCCATCAAAGCAGGGGCTCCAAAAGATTGTATCCAATGGGTAGACGGCGTGTCCATGGAGAAGACAGCAGAATTGATTAACCATCCAGAAGTGGCTGTTGTATTGGCAACTGGTGGTGCCGCAATGGTAAAAGCTGCTTATTCAACTGGTAAACCAGCATTGGGCGTAGGTCCTGGTAATGTTCCAGCTTACATCGAAAAGAGCGCAAATGTTAAACGTGCAGTAAACGATATCATCGTTTCAAAAACATTCGATAACGGTATGATCTGTGCATCAGAACAAGCCGCAATCGTAGACAGCGAAATCTATGATGAAGTTAAAAAAGAATTCCAAAAACACAATGTCTACTTCGTAAAACCTGAAGAAATGAAACAAATCGAAGATGTGATGATGAATGAAGCTAAAACTGGCGTCAGACCGAATGTTGTCGGTATGCATGCTCGTAAAATCGCTGAATTGGCAGGCATCAAGGTTCCTGAAAAAACAAAAATGATCATCGCTGAATTAGACGGCGTTGGAGCAGAATACCCTCTTTCAAGAGAAAAATTGTCCCCAGTTCTAGCAATGATGAAATCAACTTCAACTGAAGATGGATTTGATCTTTGCAAAAAAATGCTAGATTTAGGCGGATTAGGTCACTCTGCATCAATCCATACGCGTCGCAATGATTTAATCGAAAAATTCGGTAAAGAAATGAAAGCTTGTCGTGTCCTAGTGAACTCTCCATCTTCACAAGCTGGTATCGGCGATCTATACAATAACAATATCCCTTCACTGACTTTAGGCTGTGGTTCTTACGGGAAGAATTCAGTTTCTCATAACGTTTCTTCTTTTGACTTATTGAATGTGAAAACAATTGCTAAAAGGAGAAATAACATGCAGTGGATGAAATTACCGGAAAAGATTTTCTTCGAAGAAAATTCAGTTAGATACCTACGTGATATGCGCGACATCGAAAGAGTATTTATCGTTGCTGATGACGGCATGGTGAAACTGGGATATGTGGATGTTATCGTTGAACAATTGAAACAACGCAGCAATAAAGTTGCCTACACCGTCTTCTCTGATGTAGAACCAAACCCAACAACCAACACGGTCAACCGTGGTACTGAAAAAATGCGCGACTTCCAACCGGATACAATCATCGCAATCGGTGGTGGTTCACCAATGGATGCTGCCAAAGGAATGTGGTTATTCTACGAACACCCAGAAAGCAATTTCTTCGGCGCAAAACAAAAGTATCTAGATGTGCGTAAACGTGCTTATAAGATCGATCACATGAAGAAAGCGAAAATGATCTGTATCCCTACAACATCCGGTACAGGATCTGAAGTAACACCATTCGCGGTAATTACCGACAGCGAAACACATATCAAATATCCATTGGCAGATTATGCTTTGACACCGGATGTTGCGATTGTCGATCCACAATTCGTATACAGTGTTCCTAAATCAGTAACTGCTGATACAGGTATGGACGTGTTGACACATGCCATCGAATCTTATGTTTCTGTTTTGGCAAGCGACTACACTAAAGGCTTGAGCTTACAAGCAATCAAACTGGTATTCGAAAACCTAAGAAATTCATACAACTACGGCGATCAAGAATCACGCCAAAAAATGCACAATGCTTCAACAATCGCTGGTATGGCGTTTGCGAATGCTTTCTTGGGTATATCCCACTCGATCGCACACAAAATCGGCGGACAATGGGACTTGATCCACGGCCGTACAAATGCCATCTTATTGCCGCATATCGTACGCTACAATGCTATCGATCCGCAAAAACATGCAATGTGGGCAAAATATGAGTACTTCCGTGCCGATGAAGACTACGCTGATATCGCTCGTATGATTGGCTTAAAAGGAAATACAACTGCAGAACTAGTGGAAGCTTTGGCTGCTGCAATCACTAAATTAGGTGAAGATGTCGGCATCAAGATGAACTTCCGTGAACAAGGAATTACAAAAGAAGTCCTTGATCGCGATGCAGATAAATTAGCTGAATTGGCGTTTGAAGACCAATGTACAACAGCAAATCCAAAACAACCGCTTATCTCTGAATTGAAAGAGATCATCTACGCAGCGTACGAAGGATAATAGAAAATAGTTTAGGAAGAAAGGCTGGGATTTTTATCCCGGTCTTTCTTTTTTGCGCTGTTGTTGAAAAAATAGACGACAACAGCTGTGCAAAGCGCACATAGCCATTTTGTTCATTCGTCAGAGTGTGCATTCTCAGCATTATCCATGACTAATATAATGGAAGAAGACCTTCTCTCAGATAGCGGTTATCTATTAAGCTTGTAAAAGCACGTCGATAAGGTATAATATAATTGAGATTTAGGTATACCTAAAAAGGAGGAGCGAAAATGACACCTCATAAAGAAGATTATTTGAAAGTAATCGTTGAACTGGGTGGTACCAATGAGTTGGTCAACAATAAACAAATTGGTAAAGCGTTATCTGTGTCGCCGGCATCCGTTACAGAGATGTCATCAAAATTATTGAAGGAAGGATACATTTCACATATCCCCTATCAAGGTGTACAGATTACGGAAAAGGGCCTATTGATTGCGAACAAACTGATACGGAAGCACCGCCTCTGGGAAGTTTTTCTGGCCGATAAATTAGGTTTTGACTGGACCGAGGTGCATGAGGAGGCGGAGCTGCTGGAGCATGTCTCATCTGATTTCCTGATCGACAGATTGGATGCATACTTAGGATTTCCCAAGTATGACCCTCACGGAGGAGTCATCCCCGATAAAGATGGCAGAATCGAAGAGACCGCCAGCCATCCTATGACGGAATTGTCAGTAGGCAGACGTTTCGTCATCAAAGAGGTCGATGATGACGATCAGGAATTCCTGGCCTATCTGCTGGAAAAAAATGTTAAATTGGGCATTCCGTATTTATTGACTGCAATAGAAGACTATGAAGGTCCCGTATACCTTCATATCGCAAAATCAGGAAAGTTTTCAAATAAGCTATAAAGCAGCGGGGAAGATCTTCGTGCAGTAGTCCTGTTTTATTTTTGGGGAGGGGTACTATGCAAATAGGGATGTTGACGTTTAAGGATCCCGAAAATGATACAAGCAGAAAAATCATTCATATCGATATGGATGCCTTTTATGCCTCCGTCGAGGAACGGGACCATCCGGAATATCGCGGGAAGCCGATTGTCATTGCCCACCATCCCCGCGATACCGGCGGGAAAGGGGTCGTCACGACAGCCAATTATGAAGCGCGAAAATTTGGCATCCATTCTGCGATGAGCGCACAAAAAGCATATGAACTTTGCCCGAAAGCGATTTTTATAGCGCCGAGGATGAGCTATTATAAAGCTGTCTCAATGACGATACGCAGTATTTATTCCCGGTATACAGACGTCATCGAGCCGCTGTCGCTTGACGAAGCCTATTTGGATGTGACAAAGAATAAACAAAAGATGAAAAGCGCGACACTCATCGCACGGAAAATCCAAAGAGAGGTGTGGGAAGAGGTTCATTTGACCTGTTCAGCTGGTGTCTCCTATAACAAATTCATTGCGAAAATCGCTTCCGATTTCCGTAAACCAGCCGGGTTGACTGTCGTCACGCCCGATAGAGCGCAAGACTTTTTGGAAGTTTTGCCGATCGAAAAATTTTATGGAGTAGGCACAAAAACAGTCGAAAAAATGAAAAAACTGGAAATTGAAACAGGAAAAGATCTGCTTCGGATGGACCAGATGGATCTGATCAAGCATTTCGGGAAAATGGGGTATGCCTTGTACCGCAGGGTTCGCGGGATCGACAACAATCCTGTGGAGGCGGAACGGGAAAGGAAATCGGTCGGGAAGGAACATACATACAACCCTTTCCTATTCGATGAAGATGCCGTCAAAGCCGAATTAGGAAGAATGGCGCAAGAAGTGCAGCAATCCTTGCGCGCCAATAAGCTTCACGGCAGAGCAGTCGTATTGAAGATCCGTTATGCTGATTTCGATACGATGACAAGGAGAAAAAGTTTTATTGATTACATAGAAGATGCCGAGGCTATTTTCAACAGGGCTTGGGATCTATGGGAAGAACATGGCGTTATTGAACGCGAAGTGCGTTTATTGGGCATCACCATCACGCAACTTGATCCGATCTATTACGAAAATATCCAATTGCCTTTATGGGACACAGGCACGTTGTAGTGCTGGTTGACAGCAGAAATGAAAAAATATTCTTTCGAAGGGAGATAAAAAAGATGTTAGAAACATTCAGTCATTTTAGTCCGGTTTTACAGGCGCTGATCGCAGGTATCTTTACTTGGAGCTGTACCGTCCTCGGCGCATCATTTGTATTCTTTTTTAAGCAGGTGAACCGCAAAGTGTTGGACATCATGAGTGGCTTTGCAGCGGGCGTCATGATTGCCGCGTCATTCTGGTCGTTGCTTGCGCCTTCCATTGCACATGCCGAAGAAAGCGGCTATGGGCATTTTTCGTGGGTTCCGGCTACCGTAGGCTTTTTGTTGGGCGGGGCTTTCTTGAGACTGACAGACAGAATCATTCCCCATTTACATCTGGGCGAGCCGCTGGAAAACAGGGAGGGGCCTCAGACGAGCGCCTCGAAAAGTTTATTGCTTTTCTTGGCGATCACGATTCATAATATTCCGGAAGGGTTAGCCGTGGGGGTCGGATTCGGTGCGGTCGCTGCCGGCATATCGACACAAAATACGTTGATGAGCGCCATCGGCTTAGCCTTGGGTATCGGGCTACAAAACATTCCGGAAGGTTCAGCTTTATCCATGCCGATTCGGGCAGACGGTAAAAGCAGATGGAAAGCCTTCAATTACGGACAAATGTCCGCCTTGGTTGAACCGGTTGCCGCTGTGTTGGGTGCCGCAGCAGTCATATCCATGAGCGCTATATTGCCCTATGCCTTATCTTTTGCAGCGGGCGCCATGATTTTCGTAGTGGTTGAAGAATTGATCCCTGAGTCCCAGACAAACGGGAACAGCGATATTGCGACGTTGGGTTTGATGGTTGGCTTTGCGGTAATGATGATTATGGATGTAGGGTTAGGATAATAATCAACCGATAGATAGGAAAGTGAGACAAAAAGCGTTTAGATCCGAATCACTGGAGCGAATAAGTGGAGGATGGTCACAGACCATCTGAGCATTATTCGTGAAGTGACGTCGGGTCTGTTTTTTGGAACACGTTTAGAGAGAGTGCGATGAATCCCGTTTAGAAATCGAGCACTAAGAGGACTAACACGAAGCGGACGCTCTTTGTCCGCGTGTGGTAGTCAACTTAGGCGGAGATTTCTGGGATTCAGAACACGTTTACGATTAATTGTTAGGAAATAAGAAAGAGGCTAGGGCTATTGTCCCAGCCTCTTTCTTATTTTGCGATAATGTTTGCCGCCATCGTTCGGGTACATTTTTTTGAAGCGGGACATTATTTTCCGCTCAAACCACGAATAAAGCTAATTTCATTTGTATTATTAAACTGTTTCATGATAGGATAGTAACAGAATGGTACAGCTTGAAATGCTAAGGAGAATAGGAGGGATAGTGTGAAAATTTCTTTTCATGGACAGTCTTGTGTCCGCATCGAAACAGAAAGCGACAGGCAGATTTTGATAGATCCTTTTATAACAGGGAACCCGTTAAGTGATTTGAATCCTGATACAGTTCCTTGCGATGTAATCCTCTTGACGCATGGACATAGCGATCATGTGGGGGATACAGTAAGGATAGCGGAAAGGACGAATCCGCTCATTATTGCGAATGTTGAAATCGCAAGCTACTTTGCCGGGAAAGGTTTCCGGACACATGGCATGCAACCGGGCGGAGGCCATCAGTTTGAGTTCGGTTATGTGAAATTGACGCAGGCTATACATAGTTCAGCTAATCGCATCGACAAGCTGCCGTTTACGTTGGGGGTTGCTGCGGGCATTTTGCTGCATATTGAGAACAAAACCATCTATCATGCGGGTGATACCGCATTGTTTTCCGACATGAAACTGATCGGCGAAGATTTCCCGATCGATTTAGCCTTCCTGCCGATAGGCGACAATTATACAATGGGGCCTAAAGATGCAGCAAAAGCGGCAGCGTTTTTGAACGCAAAAAGAGCAGTGCCGATTCATTACGACACGTTTCCATTGATCGAACAGAATCCGACCGATTTTACTTCGTTATTGGATACGGGTGTCGGGCTTATTTTAAAACCAGGCGAATCCGTTTCGCTTTAAGGATAGGGGAGAGAGTATGGCAACTAAACATGAACAGATCATTCAATACATTGAGACGATGCCTGTTGGCGAAAAATTATCCGTACGTACGATCGCCAAGAATTTGAACATGTCCGAGGGGACCGCGTACCGGGCGATAAAAGATGCAGAAAATATCGGATTGGTTTCCACCATCGAACGTGTCGGGACAATCCGGATCGAGCGGAAATCCAAGGAAAACATCGAGACGCTGACATTTGGGCAGATCTCTAAGATCATTGAGGGGGATGTGCTGGGCGGCAAAAAAGGCTTGGACAAAACCTTAAGTAAGTTTATCATCGGCGCCATGCAACGGGAAGCGATGGAACGCTATATTTCACCGGGTTCCCTGATGATTGTGGGGAACAGAAACGACATCCAGGAGTTCGCTCTTGAGAAGGGTGCCGCCGTATTGATTACCGGGGGATTCGACACAGATGAAGCCATCATCCGTCTAGCCGATGAAGTAGATATGCCGATTTTGCGGACAACCTATGATACCTTTACCGTTGCGACGATGATCAACCGGGCGATGACGGACCAATTGATCAAGAAAGAAATCATGTTGGTGGAGGATATCTACACACCGATTGAAGAGACGAAATTCTTATCCTTGGATGATACAGTCTATGATTACCGCAAACTGAATACCGAGAGCACCCATTCCCGTTTCCCGATCGTAAACCACAATATGCGTTTAGTCGGTATCATTACAGCAAAAGATATTTTAGGCAAGGCGGACACCGTTTCGCTAGAACGCGTCATGACCCGCGAACCGATAGTCGCGAAAACGCATATGAGCGTCGCCAGTGTTGCGCACCGCATGATTTGGGATGGGCTGGAAGTTCTTCCCGTTGTGAAGGACAATCTGCAACTGTTGGGAATCATTTCCCGTCAAGACGTCATGAAGGCAATGCAATTGGCGCAGCGCCAACCGCAAGTAGGGAACACGATTGAGGACCAGGTAGTCGAAAACTTGGAGTTGATCGAGGAAGAAATGGACGTCAATCAGCTGCCGGCGTATCGTTTTAAGATCACGCCCCAAATGACAAACAGCATAGGGACGGTATCGTTCGGTGTGCTGAGCGAAGTTTTGGCAAGCACGACCAAGAAGATACTGTATTCTTTGCAGAAAAGGAACGCCGTCATCGAGCAGATGGATATTTATCATTTGAAGATGATCCAAATCGACAGCGTCATCGAAATCCGCTCCAAAATATTGGAATTGGGAAGAAGGTCTTCCAAGCTCGACGTGGAAGTATATTTAGAAAATTCGTTGGTCGGCAAAGCAATCGTCACGTGCCAGCTGATGGAAAAATCATAGGGGGCAATCATTTGGATAAAAAAGTAGTATACCAAGAAATCATGGATAAAATTAAAGCCTATCAAACAGTCATCATCCATCGTCATCTTCGCCCCGATCCCGATGCCTTGGGTTCTCAAATCGGCTTGGCGGAATTGACCAAAAAAGCTTATCCGGATAAAAAAGTCTACGTCGTCGGGGAAGAGGTCGCCGGTTTGGCTTACTTAGGCGGGTATGGACACCATTCCCGATGAGAGCTACGCCAACGCGCTGGTCATCGTTACCGATACCGCAAACCAACCGCGAATCAGCGACAAACGCTATGGAAAAGGCGATTTCTTGATCAAAATTGACCATCATCCCAATGAGGACATGTACGGGGATATCGTACATGTGGACACGACTGCCAGCAGTTGCAGTGAAATAATAGCGGATCTGTCTTTTTCCATGGGTGAGCAATTGCCGATGAACGATGAGGCTGCAAGAGTCCTTTATGCGGGGATCGTTGGGGATACAGGCAGATTCCTTTATCCTGCGGCTACGGCTGATACACTTGCGATCGCCTCAAAATTGATGCGTTATGATTTTTCCGCATCGGACATCAGCCAACTGATGAACACAAATTCGCAAAAAATCGCTAATCTATCCGGTTTTGTATTGCAGAACATCACAATCAGCGATGTCGGAGTAGGGAGCATCATCCTATCAAGGGAAATATTGGATAAATTCGATGCAGATGACAGCGATACGGCTCCTGTCGTGCCGTTGCCCGGCACGATTGAAGGCGTACTCTGCTGGGGCATATTCGTCGAACAGCCGAGCGGGAAATACCGCTGTAGGCTCCGTTCAAAAGGGCCGATCATCAATGAAGTCGCAAAACAACACGGCGGCGGTGGGCATCCTTTGGCCAGCGGAGCCGATGCGAAAGATGAGGCGGAAATCAATGAAATCGTGCTTGCTTTCGAGGAACTGGCGATTGAATGGCAGAACAGCCATTAATTTCGGATGAAGTCCAGTTCGTAATGGAATTTAAAAATAGGCACAAAGAGGGCGGGGCGGCAAATCATGGAAAATGATTGCCGTCCCGCCCTCTCGCTGTATTATTCTTTTTTTTTCTTTAAATAATTTTCGGTCCAATTGAATTGATTCCAATGGAAGCCTTCTTTTGCAAGCAATTCATCGCTTTCTTTAGGGCCCATCGTGTGGCTTTCGTATTCAAAAAGGGAACCGCTGCTTGCGTCCTGCTCGTCCCATACTTTTCGGATGCGATCTACAAAGTGCCAAGATTGAGAAACTTCATCCCAGTGAGAGAAGTTTGTCGGATCTCCGTTTAAACAGTCGAGCAACAAGCGCTCATATGCTTCCGGGCTGTTTAATTGCGTATCCTCATCGTAGATGTGATGCATATGGATGTTTTTCATTTCCGTTCCTTGGCCCACACGTTTTGCGTTCAGGCGCAGGGAGAAACCTTCCAGCGGCGAGATGTGGATCGTCAAAATATTCGGTTCTGCAACTTCGCTGACATTTTCGGTAGGGAAGATGTTCATGGCGACGTGCTTAAATTGAATGTGGATATACGTTTCTTTCGAAGCCAACTGTTTACCGGTACGGATATAGAAAGGAACGCCTTTCCAACGGAAGTTATCCACTTGAATTCTCCCGGCCACAAATGTTTCTGTGATGGATTCAGGGTTCACATTCGGTTCTTCACGATATCCGACTAAGCCTTCTTCGGCATTGCCGGCATATTGGGCGCGGATAAAGTTGCGGTTCACTTCTTCAGGCGTGTCATACAAACGCAGGGAACGCAAAGCCTTAATTTTTTCGTTGCGGATATCTTCCCCTTTTAGGGACAAAGGCGGCTCCATGACCAACAAGGCAACGATTTGGAGAATATGGTTTTGGACCATATCGCGCAAGGCGCCGTTGTTATCGTAATAGCCACCGCGGTCTTCGACGCCGACGGTTTCCGATAACGTGACCTGGACGTTGTCGATGTATTTGTTGTTCCAGAGGGACTCGAAAATCATGTTGGAAAATCGGACCGCTGAAATATTTTGTACCATTTCCTTGCCTAAGTAGTGGTCGATCCGGAAAATTTGATTTTCTTCGAAGGAACGACGCAGCTGCTTGTTCAATTGATCTGCAGACTCATAGTCCCGTCCGAAAGGTTTTTCGATGATCAGGCGGTTAAAGCCATCCGTGGTAATCAATCCCTCAACCTTTAGTCTTTCTGCAATGATGCCGAAAAATTCTGGGGCCATCGCCAAGTAAAAAAGACGGTTACCCTGAAGGTTATATTTTTTATCCAGCCCTTCAGATAGGTCTTTTAAATGCACGTAATGTGCGGAGTCGGTTACATTGTGGGAAAGATAGTAGAAATGCGAAGCGAATTCTTTTGCGTCCTCTGGATCTTCGACTAAGTCTTTGATGGAATCCAAAACGACTTCATGATAATACGCATCTGTCCATTCTCTTCGTGCTGTGCCGATTACGGCGAAGTTGTCCTTGATGAAGCCTTTTTTGTATAAGCGAAATAATGACGGGTACAATTTTCGGTGAGCTAAGTCACCGGTTGCTCCAAAAATCGTAAATAGAGCAGTATTTTGGGTAATCATTACATGTCCCCCTTGGTTTATTAGATTTATTTATTCCATCATTATACTATTTTCATATTCTATTGGCAATGGAAGAAAACAAACGATAGATATTGTGTAAATATGGACGACGTTCAAAGGATATGCCAAGCTGTAATGATGTAGGGAATCAATATATTGTAGGGGCAGCGCAATTCTTATTTGAAATTAAGGTTAAATGGCTTTTGTTGTGGTATAATAGGACAGCACTAAAAAAGAGAAGAAAGACTAGAGGTAAAAAACATGGAATTTTCAGACTTTCAATTAAAGCCCTTTTTGCTGGATGCAATCAGCAGATTGAATTTCAAAGAACCAACCGATATCCAAAAACAGATCATTCCAATGATTCTATCAGGCAAAAGCGTGATCGGCCAATCCCAAACAGGGACCGGTAAGAGTCACAGTTTCTTATTGCCGTTAATTCATGCTATCGATCCAGCAAAAGATGAAGTCCAAGTTGTCATAACCTCACCTAGCCGTGAACTTGCTGAACAATTATATCAGACTGCAATCCAATTGGTTGCAGAAGCTCCAGATGAAATTCGGATAGTAAACTATGTTGGTGGGACAGACAAAAAACGCCAAATTGCAAAATTAGCCAGCCATCAACCGCATATCGTCATCGGAACGCCAGGAAGAATCGTTGATTTGATCAATGAACAAGCTTTAAAAGTATATACTGCCACGAAGATGGTCATTGATGAGGCCGATATGACATTGGATTTAGGATTCTTATTTGATGTCGATCAAATCGCAGGACGCTTGCCGGAAAATATTCAAATGCTCGTATTCTCCGCTACGATCCCTGATAATTTGAAACCATTCTTAAAGAAATACATGGCAAATCCGTCTATCGTCCAATTGAAACCGGAACACATCATTGCACCTTCCATCGATAACTACTTATTGTCTACAAAAGGTCAACCAAAAATAGATGTGCTGTATCAAGTGCTGAAGATGGGCCAACCCTACTTAGCATTGATTTTTGCCAATACCAAACAAAATGTTGATCAAATTGCTGAAGGATTACGCGACCGCGGGATTAAAACAGCGGTGCTCCATGGGGATGTTCCTGCACGCGAACGGAAACGCATCATGAAACGGGTCCACAACATGGAATACCAATTCATGGTAGCGACTGATTTAGCCGCTCGTGGCATTGATATCGAAGGCGTTTCCCACGTCATAAACTATGAAGTACCAAAAGACATGGAATTTTTCGTTCACCGTACCGGAAGAACGGGCCGTGGAAATCTGAAAGGCACAGCGATTACGCTTTACAGCCCTGAAGAAGAAAAAATGATTGACGAACTGGAAGCGTATGGCGTCATCTTTAAACCAATCACAATCGAAAAAGACCAATTGGTGGAAACATACGAAAGAAAACGTCGTGAATTAAGATCCGCTCCAAAAAACCAAGATCCCGACCACCGCATCAAGGGCATGGTCAATAAGGCGAAGAAAAACGTGAAACCAGGCTATAAGAGAAAACTGAAACAAGAAATACAAAGTCAGCAGAAACGCAAACACAGGGCCGGCCAGAACAGAATGAAATCGAGATAACCAGGTTTCGGACTGGGCGGGACTTTTGGACCATCAGCCTACAATCGCATAAACGCAAAAAACTTCATGACAGCCTGTCATGAAGTTTTTTGCGTTTATGCTGTGGGTATTTGTTTGGTATCCTTGACTGCATTGTAAAAATAATAGAGCGCCAGTGCGGCGATGATTTCCTCCTGGAAATAGGCAATGAAGCCAAAACTGTTCAAAAGAACAAAAAATAGTGTCGGAATCGAGACGGCGATAAGAGCCATGTTCCAATTCTCGAAAAATGTTTGCCTTTTCCCGACCAAGCTGCTGAGGATATTTGCGAAAAGGCTGATGATGAGCAGTAACAGCGATAATTCAATGGCTGAAATCATGAAACAAAAAATGAACAATATGAAGGCCGACAATGTTTGATTGTTCGTAAAATCAGTCAATAAGGATTTGAAGAACTGATCTGTCATCTCATCTGCTTGGGTATAAGGGATTGTCAAAGGGATGCCGCCAGCATACAAAACAAATTCATTCTGGGAAAAAATCAGACTCAACATAAAATTTTCGGATGCATTTGCCAAATCCCTTTCGGGATAGGAATTGTTGGGGTCGAAGGTCAACATGACCGTATCCGTCTTATAAATAAAGCCTTTTTCCATCGGCTCATCCAGAACCAATTCATCATCTATAATAGTGAATGCCGGAATCTTTTGTGAAACAGCTTGGGCATCTGCACCTAAATTTTGCAACATGGGAAAGCTGCTCATGAAAAAGGGGATGCTGACCGCAAGCGAGAGTATGAAGAAAAGCAGAGAAGAGGCGCTTTTTTTCAATTGCTTGGCACGCGACAAGTGCTTAGGATCGATAAAACTTTCTTTTATTAAACGAACAATTGTGATTGTAATCATCCTTTCTTTTTGATACTACATCAGTCTAGCTGAAAAAAAATAAAATGGCAATAATTTTTCAGTACGGTTTCGAAGCATTATTTTTGATTAACTCAGAGAATGATGATACATTGATAACAGCTAGAAAATATGAGATTCATTAGGAGGAACTTGACATGGCTTTTATTTTACCTGAACTACCTTATGCGTATGATGCTTTACTGCCGCATATCGATGTGGAAACAATGCATTTACACCACGACAAACATCATAACACATACGTGGCAAACGTAAATGCGGCATTAGAAAAACATCCCGAATTGGCTGGGAAGACAGTTGAAGAATTATTGACTGATTTAGACAGCATTCCGGAAGATATCCGTACAGCTGTTCGCAACAACGGCGGCGGACATGCTAACCATAGTTTGTTCTGGACTGTACTGGCTCCCAACGCTGGCGGAGAACCAACGGGTGCCGTGAAAGCGGCAATCGATGAAGCATTCGGCAGTTTCGACGCATTGAAAGAAAAATTCAACGCAGCGGCTTTAGGCCGATTCGGATCCGGCTGGGCATGGCTGGTAGTAGCTGACGGAAAATTAGAAGTTACTTCCACTCCTAATCAAGATTCACCGATCAGCGAAGGAAAAACGCCTATTCTAGGTTTAGATGTATGGGAACATGCTTACTATTTAAACTATAAGAATGTCCGTGCAGACTATATTAAAGCTTTCTGGAACCTTGTTAATTGGGACGAAGTCAACAAACGGTTCGAAGCTGCAAAATAATCACCAATAAAGAAGGCCTTGGAGCATGCGTTCCAAGGCCTTCTTTCTGCATTCAAGCAATATTTTACCGGTTATAAAAAATAAGCCGAATTATTTTACATCTTACAAGATTTAATATAATGTATATCTTGTAAGATACATCGTGGAAGATGTATGTGAATGGATGAGTGTGTTCCGAAGAAAGGCGGGAAAGCAAATGGATGAATCCATCTTTGATAGAACATTGGATCAGCAACTCTGTTTTGAGGTATATCGTGCGTCAAACAGTTTTTCGAAAATGTATGGGCGAGCCTTGAAACCTTTTCAACTGACATTTCCGCAATATTTGGTGTTGTTGGCATTGTGGGATGAAGACGGGATCTTCATCAAAAACGTAGGCGAACGATTGGGCATGGGCATCGGTACGTTGAATCCGATTCTGAACCGATTGGAAAAGCAGGATTGGATCAACAAAACGCCATCGCTGGAAGATAAACGATCCGTGATCGTCTCTTTGACGGAAAAAGGCAAGCAATCGAAAAGGGATATCGCGCTCTCCATTTTGAAAGAAATAACGATGTGCAATTTTGCAGGCATCGAGGGCGAAGCATTGATGAAGCAACTAAAAATACTGAACCGGGCATTCGCCGCGATGGAAGGGCATCCGCAAACGGCTGGCAACTGATCGGAATCAGGGAAGCGCTGCTTTTTGCGGAAAATTACTGTTTGATACAGTTGGAAATCATTCATAACGGAAGAAGGGTTACAGACTATGTTTTTAGCTTGGAAAGAAATAAAACATTCAAAAACAAGATTCTCATTGATCATCGGCGTGATGGTATTGGTTTCCTATCTCGTATTTTTTCTTGTAGGGTTGGCTTACGGATTAGCGCAGGATAATCGCACGAGCGTCGATAAATGGCAGGCGGACGGCATCATCTTGACGGATGAATCGAATACGAACATCAATATGTCCATGCTTGCTTTAGGCGCTGTCAAGGATGTCGAGGCGAAGGATATCGCAGTCTTGGGACAGACGCGCAATGTCGTCAGAAAAAAGGGCACAGTTGGAGAAAGCGCCAAAATCAACGTAACCTTTTTCGGCATTGAATCCGATCAATTCATCATGCCGGAAGTCACTGAAGGCGAGGCTTTTCGAAAGGATGATGAGGTCATCGCCGACATCAGCCTGAAGGAAGAAGACGGCATCGAATTGGGCGATACGTTGCAGCTTGCCGGAACGGAAAAAGAAGTGAAAGTGGTGGGTTTCACCGAGGATGCCAGATTTAACGTTGGCCCCGTTTTGTATACAACGGTTTCCACTTTCCAGGATATCCGTTTTGAACAAGTGGATGGAACAGAAAACGGCCGTGTCAGTGCCCTTGTCGTGAGAGGGGGCAACGCCTCGCTTGAGGGCATCCTTATCAAGAACGACGACTTGAAAGTGTATTCGATCGCGGACTACATCAACAAGATTCCAGGTTATAACGCGCAAGTATTGACGTTCGGCCTGATGATCGGATTCTTGGTCGTCATTGCAGCGGTGGTGATCGGCATCTTCATCTACGTCCTGACCATCCAAAAAACGAGTATGTTCGGCATCATGAAAGCACAAGGCATTTCATCAAGCTATATCGCCAAATCTGTCGTGGCGCAAACCTTTCTGTTGGCTGTGATTGGTGTCGGCATCGGACTGCTGTTGACGGCCGGAACAGCTTTGGTCTTGCCGGCGGCAGTTCCCTATCGTACGAACGTGGTATTCTTGGCAGGCATAACGGCGATATTGATCATCATGGCAATTTTAGGGGCGTTGTTCTCTGTACGTGCCGTTGTTAAAATTGACCCTCTAAAAGCAATCGGATAGGAGATGGCAAATATGAAATTGATTGAATTGATGGCTGTTTCCCGTTCTTATGGAGAAGGGGAAATGAAAGTAGATGCATTGAAAAAAACGAATTTTTCTGTGGAGGCGGGCGAATTTGTCGCTGTCATCGGACCGAGCGGATCCGGTAAAAGTACCTTTTTGACGATTACCGGAGGACTGCAGACGCCTTCGGAAGGGAAAGTCATGATAAACGGGAATCCTTTCAGTGAAGTGTCGGAAAAGAAACGCGCAAAACTCCGCTTTGACGAAATCGGATTCATATTGCAAGCGTCCAATTTAGTCCCCTTTTTGACTGTCCAAGATCAGCTGCATTTGGCGAACAAAGTAGCAAAGACAAAAGTGGATAAAGAACAACGGGATGCCCTTTTGGAAGAACTGGGCATCATGGATCTGAAGCATAAATTTCCGAGTGACCTTTCGGGCGGACAACGCCAGCGGGTAGCCATTGCGCGAGCTTTGTACCACAATCCTTCCGTAATCCTGGCGGATGAGCCAACCGCCAGCTTGGATACTCAAAAAGCATTCGAGGTTGTCGAGATTTTGGCCAGAGAGACAAAGCTTAAAAAGAAAGCAACGATCATGGTTACTCACGATGAGCGTCTCATTGGGTATTGTGATAAAATATATGTAATGAATGATGGCATCTTGACTCAAAGGGAAAAATCCTGATAGGTTGCCAGCTTCAATTGTTGAGTGGATATTCTGGTAATTGATGAGAGCAAAAAATGGAAAATCATGACTTCAGAGATGAGGAGGAACAGAAATGGAAAACCTAAAAATCTATTTGCTTACACTAGTGGTGTTTTTTCTGGTGGATATCGTATGGCTCGGTGTCATATCCAAGAATCTCTACAAAAAATACCTGGGTCATTTGATGACGCCGACGGTAAATTGGACGGCCGCAATCCTTTTTTATCTGCTGTTCATTGCGGGGTTGGCATTCTTCGTCATCAACCCGGCGCTCGCAAAGGGCAGTCTCCTTTATGCCGTTCTTGCGGGAGGTTTTTTCGGGCTCGTCGCCTATGGGACCTACGATTTGACGAACCTTGCCACCTTGAAGGACTGGCCCTTGCTTATTACGGTCATAGACCTCGTCTGGGGCACGTTCCTGAATGCGGCTACGGCGGGGATCACCTACGTCGTTGCCGGGAAGTTCTTTTCTTGAGTTTTATTAAATACATAAGATAGGAGCGATCAAATGGGCGTTCAATATTTGGATAGCGAGAAACTGTATTATTCTTTTGTTTCTGGAGCGCAGGAAGTCATCAATAATAAAAAGAATTTGAATGAAATCAATGTTTTTCCGGTTGCGGACGGCGATACCGGGACTAATCTTTCATCGACGATGCACGCCATCATATTAGACGCAAAAATACTGCATACCGTCAAAGCTACGATGGGCACCATAGCAGACGCAGCATTGATCGGGGCCAGAGGGAATTCCGGCATTATCATTGCGCAATACATAAACGGCATCTTCATGAGCTTGCTTGACGAAGAGAAAATCAACATGGTTTCCTTTGCCGAAACTGTAAAGAATGCAGTCCCTTATGCCTACAGTGCGATTGCGAATCCCGTCGAAGGGACCATCATCACCGTCATCAAAGATTGGGCGGAATCCGTATACCGAAACAAGGACAAGGCCGTTGATTTTCAGGATTTGTTTTCGAAAGCGATGACAGACGCCTTGCATTCTTTGGAGAGGACGACAAAGCAGTTGCAGGTTCTGGAAGATTCGAATGTGGTCGATTCAGGCGCGAAAGGGTTTGTCCATTTCATCGAAGGTTTTTTGGGATTCATAAAATCCGGCAAGCTGGGTGCGGAACTGGCGGATGCCGACGAAGATTTTGCATTCAATGAAGATTTGATACACAGCAACGAAATGATCCTGCACAGATATTGTACGGAAGCTTTGGTAGCCGGTGAATCCATCGATCACGAAGCCATAAAGCAGTCGCTTTCGCAATTCGGCGATTCGCTGATTGTTGCGGGAAACGACCGGAAAGCAAGGATACACATCCACACGAACAATCCTGGAAAAATATTCCAGGTTCTCAGGAAAGAAGGGGTCATTGTTCAACAGAAAGCGGATGATATGGTCCGGCAAAATGAAGATGCTTTTGAACGCAAGTATGATATCGCTTTGGTCACGGATTCCATCGCCGACGTGCCTCAGGAAGTGATCGATCGTTATCAGATCCATATGGTTCCGTTATCGTTGCATTTCGATAATACTTCCTATTTGGACAAGGTGACGATGACATCGGAAATATTTTATCCCATGCTGGATGAGCTGGCCGAATACCCCACGAGTTCACAGCCCAACCCCGTCGTCATAGACAATTATCTGCGGACCTTGACCGCCCACTACAAGAAGGTCATCATCGTGACGGTGGCCAAGGAACAAAGCGGAACCTACAGCGTCTTCCGTAAGGCTGCGGAAAAATATGCAGGGGAAGGGAAGGAAGTTGTCGTCATCGACTCGAAAAAAAATTCCGGTGCGGAGGGCCTCCTTGTCATGAAGACAGCCGAGTTGATCCATTCCGGCAAAGGCATGGCGGAAATCATCCGGGAAATCGAATCCTTGCGGGAGAAAACGAATATTCTGGTAAGCGTCAACACGCTGAAGTACATGGTCAGGTCCGGAAGGCTGGGGAAGGTCTCCGGCTTCGCGGCAAAAACGCTCAACTTAAAACCGGTTATATCCATCGATGACAACGGCAAAGGGAAAATCGAAAAGAAAGCCTTCAGCGAAAAGGCCAATATGCGCAAA
Organism: uncultured Carnobacteriaceae bacterium; assembly: GCA_963730595.1. GTDB lineage: Bacteria > Bacillota > Bacilli > Lactobacillales > Aerococcaceae > Trichococcus. The sequence goes on along the minus strand of CAVSSJ010000012.1, from coordinate 147,515 downwards.
ATAATGGCTATTTTGAATAACGTCAATAAAAAAGATAAGATCACGAGATATGCGGTCGTTCACGCAAATGATGCAAGCAGGGCGGAGGCGTTTAGCCTGCGATGCACGAAATTGCTGGGTAAAGAACCGGAATATATAATGGATATATCGACCATTGTCGGGATGAGTGCTGGGGTCGGCAGTGTCGCCGTTTCATACATGTGCGAGGAGGGGATATAGGATGAATCCTTATATTATCAGTGCAATTGTTTTATGGGTCTATTTCACGATCATTTTCCTGGTTGCGCAAAGGCTTAAAAACAACTCGATTGTTGACAGCTTTTGGGGGCCGGCTTTTCTTTTGGTTGCGATAGCGTCATTGCTGGCTGATGGCAGTCTGGGCGTACGGGCGGTCGTTTTGGCATTCCTGGTTGCGCTTTGGGCGTTTCGGCTGTTTTTATACATCACGATCCGGAATTGGAACAAGCCCGAGGACTACCGCTACATCAATCTGCGGAAAAGATGGGGGACATCGTATGCCCGATTGAAGGCGTATGCGAACGTTTTTCTGCTGCAGGGCATACTGGCCTATCTCGTTTCCATCCCGATCATGGTGACCAGCGCATCTGATATGCAGCAGATGAAAGCCATCAATTATTTGGGCGTGCTTGTGTGGGTCATCGGCTTTGTTTTTGAGAGCGTCGGCGATGCCCAATTGAAGGCTTTCAAGGCGGATAAGAATAATAAAGGCAAACTGATGACTGAAAAACTATGGCAATATACAAGACATCCTAACTATTTTGGAGAATCGGTCATGTGGTGGGGCATTTTCCTGGTTTCGTTATCAGGAGCGCGGGACCTGTTTACGGTCATCAGTCCGGTGATCATAACGCTCCTGCTCCTCTTCGTGTCGGGTGTGCCGCTGCTGGAGAAGAAATACGAAGGCAGGGAAGACTTTGCAGCCTATTCGCGCAGAACAAACAAATTTTTCCCTTGGTTTCCGAAGAAAGAGCAATAAGCTTTCCAAGGGCTGGCCTTCAAATTAAAAAGCTGGCAACTGTTTTTTTCTGAGCAGAATGATCTTCAAATCAGGGAGTCCGATGAAGGGATGCTTTGATTACACAAATAGAGGTCGGGACAAATCATGATAAAATGATCTGTCCCGACCTCTTGTTTTTTTATCGTGGTACTGTTTAATCGGTTTTCTCGTTTTCAGGCGACTTTTGGATGTTCGCTTTTTTCTTCTTTGCTAAAAAGAAGAGCAGGAGGACAGAAGCACCGCTTATCGTTGCGCCAGCAAGGGCGTAAGGCGTCCTGTAGCTGAAGGCTATCTGGTGTTCGCCTGCGCTGATGGGAACCACCAGATAGCTGTCCAATGCTTTTTCGGTTTCAACCGGCTCGCCGTCGATTGTGACGGTCCAGCCTACACTGTAAGGGATGGTGGTCATCAGCACTTCGTCATTTCCTTGGATATGCACGGTGCCTTCGATGTGGGTTTGGCTGAAAGCGGAAATTTCCATGCCCTCTGTCTGTCTGCCCGCGATGACTTCTTCGAAACCGCTTTGGTCGAATTCGTAGAGTTTCAAATCCTGGATCCTGATGTTATCACCGATCAACTCAATCGTGAAGGTTACATTCTCTCCGGCTTGGTTGCTGGCGATGTTTATTACCTGATCATTGCGGTAAGTCTTGTAGTAGTCCAGTTTGACGTCATTCAAATAAAGGTTAGCATTCTCGTCATCGATCCCTGAATCCAGAGTCAGATAGTAAGGGTTGTTCGTCTCCGGTGTGAATTGGAATTCAATTCTCGATACCATGCCGGCTGCAGCCTTGAAGTAGGTCGTATTTTGATAATCTTCCGTATTGGAAGTCACATTCTGGAAAACGGTGGAATCAAATGTCCTTAAGGCGAAAAAAGGCTGGGTGCTCGATTGGTCAGTGAACGCATCCAGCAATTGTTCCTGCATCAAAATCGGCTGGTTATCGATGAGCTTCAAATCCAATACGCTGTTTGAAACGCCGAATGCCAATGATAAGGCATAAGGATTCTCATACGTCATCGTTCGCGCGGTTTCGGAATAGAATGCGTATTTCTGAAGATCGGGACGGGTCGCATTGCGATTTATTTGATAGATTTCTTCATCATCATAAACGTATTCGGGCAGCTTCTTGTCCTGGATTAGATATTTCACGCCGAATAAAGCATCCGTAAAAAGGGTACCGGTAGAATAGACGATGAAACCATTCCCGTCAGGAAAACCCAGCGAGCCGAACAGAGCCGGGATTTCTTTTTCGAAGGTGGAGCTGAAATGGTTGATGCCCGCGTAATTCGCCTGGAAACTGTCATTCTTGGATCGTTGAAACGTTTTTTCGATGCGATAGAATTCGTCTTTCGGCATCCGGATATCTTCCAACGCATCAGCAAGGACGACCTGATAATCATTAAACTGGTCATTCTTCACGTAACCGAGCCGGAAAAGATCGATAGCTGCATTTGCTGTCATTTCCGCCACCGTCAAGAACAGCAACAGGTAAGGCATCCAGTTATAATTATTTTCCCGCAGCATCAGGAAAATAAGGGCCAATACGACCAGGATCGAGGTCGCCAACACTTGAACCGGCTCGAGGAAATCGAAAGTCCTTTTTTATGACATAAATGGCGCTTACGGCACTGGCGATAAGGATGGAGCAAGCCAGCCACAGGGGGAAGACGTTTGACTTCTGCAGACTCCGGAATCCATTTAATAGGAAGAAAAAACAGATGGTGAAGGAAAATCTGTAGGGGTACCAGATCGGATATTGGCCGGCATGCCATAACTTATTGAGGAACTGAACGTTCATCGCCAAGAAAAAAAAGACAGTCAACAAAAGGGAGAGGATCCTTTCTTTTTTGGAGAAAGCTCCGTTCACAAAATAATGGATGAATGCCAGAATCGCGATTGTCCCTATGAATACATTGGGGAGCCCGGTCGGCATCTGGTCGAAATTGAATGCGCCGACATAGAATTTCGACAGGATTTCTGCAGGCTTATAGGCAAAACTCCAATCGATCGTATCATTTGCATAGCTGGCTTTGCTGCCCAACAGGGAATAGAAGGTCGGCAACAACAATAGGGCGCTCAAACCCGCCCCGAGTGCGGAAAAGCAAACGAAACGGGAAAACTGCACAAAAAAATCCTTTGCTTTCGATTTAAGGGATGGCAATCCGGACAGATCTTTCTTTGAGAACGCAAAAAAGAAATAGAACCCGAGGAACAAGCAGATCATAAAGCCGATATAATAATTCGAAAAAAGCATGATGCCAAGGAAAAGGCTGTACAGGACACCTTTTCCCCCGTCAATCAGCCTTTCCAGGCCCAATATGATGAGCGGCAAAAAAACCAAACCATCCAGCCACATGACGTTCAACTGGTTGACGATGACATAACCCATCAGGGCATAGCTGACCGAAAAAGTCGGGACAAGCAAGCCTTTCCCTTCGAATCTGGCGATCAGCAGATAGGCAAAGGTCAAGCTGGAAAATGCTATTTTCAATAAAATCAACAAGGTTACCGCCACAGGCAATAGTTTTTGGGTGGAAAACAAGAAAATAAGGTTAAACGGGCTCATCAGATAGTATGCCCAAAGGCCCACCATATCCCCACCGATCGCTTTGGTGAAAGAATAAAACAAAGCCGAAGGTTCAGATAAGAGGGTGTGGCGATAGTAACTGAAGAAATCCACGTATTGTTGCCCCAAGTCAACCGTCAGCAACGTATTGTCTCCGAAAGGATAAACGCCCATTACAGCGTAAATGGTAGTCATGATGAAGAGCGGCAAAAAGAAAGCGACCGATAACGTTTCTTTATTCTTTACCATGGTTGGAAAATGTTTAAGCATGCTGCACATTCCTCCGTTTTGATGAAAGTCTTTGAAATACCTTATTTAAAAATAACACAAAGGGAGGTGTAATGCATTTATTTTTCGGCTTCAATTGTAATGACATCTTTTTTTGATATAATAGGGTATTGAAAATGAATTCAGGTTTTAGGAAGGTGTTCAATTGGAAGATAATGTCCAACAACAAAGAAAGAAAAAATCGCATGTCCCATTTCGCTTGAACCTACTCTTTTTCATAGTATTTGCCCTGTTTTCTGCAGTCATTTTCCGTTTAGGTTTTTTGCAGATCATCAGGGGGGATGAGTTTGAAGCAATCGTAAAAAGGACAGAGACGACGCTGGTGACAGAGTCTGTACCGCGTGGCTTAATATATGACAGCGATGGCGCTGTATTGGTCGGCAATGAGCCGCAACACGCCATCACCTATACAAGAGGGGCGAATACAACCGCTGAGGATATGGCAGCAGTCGCTTCGGTCTTGGGAGGGTTGATATCCGTTGACAGCGAGAGCCTTACCGAGAGGGATTTAAAGGATTATTGGATAGCGGTTCATAATGAAGAGATGCTGGATCGTTTGACGGATGACGAAAAACTGTTGCCGGGCTCTGAACTATATGAACTTGAATTGGGGAAAATAACCCCCGAAGAAGTCAATTTTTCTGAAGAAGAAAGACAGGTCGCGGCAATCTTCAAAAGCATGAACAGCGCCTACGCTCTATCTACGACGACCATCAAAAATAAAGAGGTTACCGATGAAGAACTGGCACGCGTCAGCGAAAACCTGACCAAATTATCCGGGGTGGATGTCGCAACGGATTGGGTAAGGATCTATCCCGAAGGCGACCTGTTGAGCAGCATTTTGGGGAGCGTCACCAGCGAGAAAACGGGATTGCCAAGCGATCAGGCCGCCGCTTATTTAGCGAAAGGCTATGCACGCAATGACCGGGTCGGCAATTCCTATTTGGAGCAGCAATACGAACCCGTTCTGAGCGGCACGAAATCGCAATGGGAGACCGTAACGGACCAATCGGGGGAAGTTGTGACCCGCGAAGAAACCTATGATGGTAAAAAAGGGGATAACCTCGTTTTGACGATCGACATCGATTTTCAGAAGGAAATCGAACAGATTGCGACGGACTTCCTGAAAAGCAACGTGGATTCATACAACGACCGCGTCTATATTGTGGCATCCGATCCCAATACCGGGGAAATTCTGGGGATGACCGGCAAGCAGCGGACGACTTCGAACGAAATTACCGATGATGCACTGGGTGTCATCAATTCCAGCTATGGGATGGGGTCCGTCGTCAAAGGCGCGACCGTCTTGACCGGTTATATGAGCGGGGTCATCAGCCTGGACAATAACGTCTTGGTGGATGAACCCTTGCAATTCCAAGGGTCGCAACTCAAAAAATCCGTGTTCAATCCAACCATAGGAAATCAAGTTGCAATCAGTGACATCGAGGCTTTGACGCGTTCATCCAACATTTACATGATTAAACTTGCCATGTTGATGGGCGGCCAGTCAAGCTATGAAGCCGGAGGCACATTGAACATTTCGCCGAACCTGATCGATGAACTGAGAAGCTATTTTTCGCAATTCGGCTTGGGCGTGAAGACGGGGATTGACTTGCCGAATGAAGGCAGCGGTTTGAGAGGGTTTAGTGAAGGAGCCGCTAATGTAGTCGACGAATCATTTGGACAATACGATCTGTACACGACCTTGCAGTTATCCCAATATGTCAATACCATCGCAAACGGCGGCACACGCTACGCACCGAAATTGGTGTCGGAAATCCGAGGAACGGATGCTACCGGCGGGCTGGGGGCTGTCGAGACGACGCTGGATACGAAAGTGATGAACCAGGTGACCGTCGACCCAGCTGCGCTGAAGCGGGTCCAACAAGGATTCTATCAAGTAACCCACAGTACAAACGGGACGGCGTATTCTACCTTCGGCAAGGACACAAACAATGTAGCGGCGAAAACCGGTACTGCCGAAGCATTCTACGACGGGAACAATGAAAACTTAAAAGGTAAAAGTGTCTTCAACTCCACTTTTGTGGGCTACGCGCCATTCGACAATCCGAAAATAGCGGTGACGGTGGTCGTACCTTACCTCAGCACCGATATCGGACGGGCAACGCCGCTTTCCAAAAAAGTGTTCGATGCTTATTTCAATACCGGCGACTACGCAGTGAAGAAATAGAGATTCCGCACTGTTTATTAAAGCGATAGAGGAACAAAAAAACTTTTCGGACCAGTTGAAGTCAACTGATCCGAAAAGTTTTTTCTTATTCCAGTGTAATGATGTCTGCGATCACTTCGTAGCCCATTTCGCGGGATAGCTCATATTCGCCGTAATTTATTTTATAAAGTAAGTCATGTTCCGTCAAATACTGTTCAAACACGGCTCTATCCGCAATCAGTCCGGCACTGACCAGATTGTCTATCACAACCGAAGTCGGTTGTCCTTGGACGATGACGAATTTTACGGTTGTGCCTGCACTTGATTCGCTTGCGGCAACTGGTTGGCTTACTGATGCTTCCGGTACCGATTCAGCCAAGCTTGTATCGGAAGAAGTGGCAGCAGCCGATTCGGCCGCTTTTTTTTGCAGTTCTACTTCAACGAGCAGACTCTCATATTTTTCCTTGTAACCATCCGACGCGACATTCGCTGTCGTATCTGCATTCTCTGCCGGGGAATCCATGGGGTAAAAAAGTTGGAACCCGGACAGGATGAGAGCAGACAGCAAGAAGCCGATTGATAAGAAACGCAATCTCTGTTTATTCATATGCTCTCCTCTATACTGTTTGCTCTATGTAATTATCAACAACTAGTTGCACGGTTGTTATAGGGACATTAAGTTGTTCAGCTATCTCATCAAAAGTTTTTCCGTTCACATACATAGAAATAATGTGTTGCTTTGTTAGATTATGTATTTTTTTAACGGTTTGCGCATCTTCAGCGATGATAACCTCTTTACCTAATTCCTCTTCTAAGGCAACGACCCGTTGTTTCAATTGATGAATGTCTTCCGTTTGTTGTAGTGTGTAGTCGCGCACTTCGTCGGCCAATTTATTCCCGTTATCTTTTGCGAAAAAAGAAATAAACAGCAGTACGATAGCGATCGCTAATAGGACAATCACGATAGTCCATAATTCCATCTTGTCACCTCATTTCCATCTATTTGACACCTGATAACATTCTAATGAAATTAAAGGCATTCTGCAATACTTAGAAAAATTTTATTTGGAATGGGATCGAAAAACAGAGATTTGATGGCTTATCATGAAAAAAGACTGGTAATCGATATTGTAAAATGGTACAATGTCAAATGCAGAAGATGATTCGATCTTCAATTTTTTTATGTTTGGAGGGAAGAATATGCGGATAAACATTACATTGGAATGTACGGAATGTAAAGAACGTAATTACTTATCAAAGAAAAACAAACGTAACAATCCAGACCGTCTTGAAGTGAAAAAATATTGTCCACGTGAAAGACGCGTGACTCTACATCGTGAAACAAAATAATGCGGATTAACAACAGGCTATCCTGTTGTTTTTTTTTGCCCGGAAAGCGGGGTTTTGATGCTAAGGAAAATCGAACATCCATTGGGACAGAACAACGTGCAGCCGTGCAGCACAGGTGCAACATTTGTTCATCGCTTCCAACTGACGTATAATGAATGGTAATGGAAGGAGATGTTTAGATGCAAGTACTGAATGCCAGAAGGCAGGCTTTTCGAAACAAACCGTATGTGACTTATTTGTTTTTAGCGATTCAAATCCTTATATTTGTATTGATGACCTTTAGCGGCGGGAGCACGAATATTCTCACGCTCATTTTGTTCGGTGCCAAGTTTAGTCCGGCGATCGTGAACGGGGAATGGTGGCGATTGATTACACCGATATTCATCCATATCGGCTTTATGCATCTATTGGTTAACAGCATCACGCTGTACTATTTAGGGACGCAGATGGAGATCATCTACGGAAGTTTACGGTTTGCTCTTATCTACCTTTTGAGCGGATTGATGGGTAATATCATGAGTTTTGCCTTCAGTGACGCTGTTTCTGCAGGAGCAAGCACATCCTTGTTTGGGTTATTTGCGGCTGCCATTGTTTTGGGCCGGGAATATCCGCATAATTATGCCATCCAGCAGATGGCGAGGAATTTCACCATTTTGATCGTACTGAATTTTGCTTTAGGCTTTTTTTCAACGGCCGTCGATAACTTCGGCCATCTTGGCGGGGCGCTTGGTGGCGTGTTGGCTGCCATGTTCATTGCAGACCCCAACGTTTCGAGGAGCCAAAACAAAAAAAGGGCGTTTGCTTTAGTCATTTATTTTGTAAGCGTAATAATCTTTGCCCTGGCAGGTTTTCTAAGAGCCGGTTTTGCGTTATACTGATGGTTATAACCTGAATAATGAGGAGGAAATAAAGTGAGTAAAAAAGTGATCGGAATCGATTTGGGCGGTACGTCAGTGAAGCTAGCCATCTTGACGGAAGCCGGTGAAGTGCAACAAAAATGGAGCATACCGACAAACAGCAGTGATGAAGGGAAACATATTGTGCCGGACATCATCGCATCCGTCAAACATCATTTGGACTTATACCAACTTACCTCGGAAGATTTTTTAGCAATCGGGATGGGGTCCCCGGGTGTGGCGGACAGAAGTGCAGGAACAGTCATCGGTGCATTTAATCTGAACTGGAAAACGTTGCAACCCGTGCGGGAGACGATAGAGAGAGAATTAGGCATCCCTTTTTATATCGATAATGACGCCAACGTTGCCGCTCTGGGCGAAAAATGGCGCGGCGCCGGCGGAGATAACGACGATGTCGTATTCATCACACTGGGGACAGGCGTCGGCGGAGGGAATCATCGCAGAAGGCAATCTGATCCACGGAACAGCGGAATCAGGCGGAGAAATCGGGCATATGAAAGTGGACCCTCAAGGATTTGAGTGCACTTGCGGCGGGAAAGGGTGTCTGGAGACCGTTGCCAGCGCTACCGGCGTCGTCAAGTTGGCGCGTAAACACGCAGAGGAGTATGCCGGCGATTCACGATTGAAATTCATGATCGACGATGGTCAAGAAATCACTTCAAAGGCAATCTTTGATCTTGCCAAAGAAGGCGATGATTTGGCGCTTATCGTTGTCGACCGTGCTGCCTACTTTTTAGGGTTGGCATGCAGTCATATCGGCAATTTGCTGAATCCGAAGTATATCATCATCGGCGGCGGCGTCTCTGCTGCAGGGGAATTTTTATTGGAACAAGTCAGAAACTATTTCTTGGAATTCACTTTCCCGAATGTGCAAAAAACAACCCACATCAAATTAGCCGAATTAGGAAATGATGCCGGTATCATCGGTGCATGTTACCTTGCGGTTGCGCAAACGAATAAACAACAAGCATAAGGTAAACCGGGTCGGGCCTGCTGACCTATGCTTGCGAGCGGATACCAGACGGAACAATACAGGGGAAATTGTCGGATTTAGGAGGATTGTTACGATGGATGCCAGGAGATGGGCCTTGTTAAGCATTTCAGTTCTGATGTTACTAATAGTGTGCGGATGCGGCAAGCAGACGGGAAATGGCCCTTTAGATGCTTCTGGCGCTGCAGCAGACTCGGCAGCCGTCTATACGCCTCCTTTTTCTGGCGATGAATTTTTATATGCGGTAGGTTGGTTGGATGAGCAATCCGTTCTTGCCGTTCTGAAAAGGAACGATGAAGAAGGCATCTACAGCTATGATTGCCAAACAAATGAGGTTCTGCCGATCCGGACGTTCACAGGGGAAATAGAATACATCAGTATTTCTCCAAACCGCGAAAGGATTTTGCTGCAAGTGATGACCCAAGAAGGCGAGGACACGCTCCTCTTGGACAAAGCAGGGAACGTCATTATGGAATGGAAACTGGGCATCGGTCTGATAACGCATCTTTCATGGAATCCGACCGATGCGGATAAAATGTTCCTTACGGTGACGGACAGTTCAAAAAATGAAAAATACTATTTCTGGGTAATGACGGAAGGCCTGCTGACGGAGCAAACAGATTTAGCGGCCCAGCCTCTCTGGTATTCGCAAAATCTGTTTCTGCATACGACGCCTTTCGATGATGACGGGACGAACCTCTTCCTGTTGGCTGATGTTCGTCCGGACGGTGAAGAGACCATCATCAACCGGAATGTCCTTCGCTATGAAATGGAAGGGGAATCAGTCGTGATGATTACGCCTTCCGATTTCAACCCAAACGAGTTGCTGCTGGTCTATTATTATCCTTTGCTGATCGATCAAGGATTCATCAGTATCCACGCAACGTATGAACAAGAAAAACTCCTTTTGCCGGAACTTGCCATTGCGGCGGATTCCGCAGATATCTTCAGCGTGATGCCGGAGGAAGGGGAAAAACATAAGGTGGCTTACAGCATCGTTCAGGCTGATTTTGTCACGAAATCGATGAATACGTTGCTTTCCGTTGAAGCGTTGGCCCCGATAGAGAGCTCGCCGGATGGCAAGCACCTGCTGTACGGGGATTCCTATCAGTTTTTAGTTGATGTAGGACAAAGAAAACTGCTTAAATTACATGATTAAGGAATAAATACGCCGAAAACAGTAGAAAAGCGTTTCATTCAAGTGTAAAATAAAAAAGTAAGAGAATGGAAGGGACGGATATTATTGAATTTAACAGGACTTCAAATTTTCAATATTGTTTTAGTGGGTATTTATTATCGGATACGCACTCTATCAAGTTTATTTTTACATGCAAAGAAAAAATTCTGCAATTATGCTTACCGACGAAGAATTCAGAACAAATATGCGGAAAGCGCAAATCATTGATGTTCGAGAAAAAAATGACTTTGATGCCGGACACATATTAGGGGCGAGAAACATCGCGTTTACAACGTTTAAGCAAAGATATCCAGAAATCAGAAAAGATCAACCCGTCTATCTTTACGATCAAACTACGGTGATGAGCGGACGTTGCGCTGCGATTCTGAAAAAAAATGGGTACAAAGATATTTATATTCTCAAAGGCGGATACGCTGCCTGGAATGGCAAAATCAAAAAGGGTGCTTAGCTCCCAACTTCGATTTTCAGCAATCAAATAGAACCGCGCATACAAAGAGAGCCTGAGATTTAAATATCCCAGGCTCTCTATTATTTTTGCGGTTGAAGACAGTTTGTGGTTACAGGTTAATGAAGACTGAATACAGAACGGAAATTAACCCTGATCCCAGCATAGCGATCAGCATGATCCAAATGACGATTTTCGTCATTTTATTGAATTTAGAAGAGGTAGTACCTGATTTCTTTTCCAACTTTTTCCCCACCTTTTATATTTTACAAAGTACAGTGTACAACAGAAAAAATCAAAAGTAAACGCTAGAGAATTGCAAAACAATGAAGGGCGATTCATCCCGCGATTAAAATACCAAGCGTTCCCGCTCATCCTATAAAGAAATGGTGAACAAAAAGGGGTAGAATGAGGAAATAATGTGATTAATTTCAATGGTAGGCTTTTCATTTCCGCTTTTTTTTGTTAGGATTAACATTATAAAATGATGTGTCCATCATGAAGGGAGTATTATATTATGTCAAAACAACAAATCGGCGTAGTCGGTATGGCCGTAATGGGTAAAAACTTAGCTTTAAATATCGAGAGCAGAGGTTATTCCGTATCCGTCTTCAACCGTTCAGGTTCAAAAACAGAGCAAGTAATCGCGGAAAATCCCGGCAAAAAATTAGTGCCAACTTTTACAATTGAAGAATTTGTGGATTCATTGGAAAAACCAAGAAGAATCATGATGATGGTAAAAGCCGGTGAAGCGACAGATAAAACAATCCAGTCTTTATTGCCTCATTTGGATAAAGGGGACGTATTGATCGATGGCGGGAACACCTTCTATAAGGATACGATCCGCCGCAGCAAGGAATTGGAAAACTCCGGCATCAACTTCATCGGAACCGGCGTTTCCGGCGGGGAAGAAGGAGCGTTAAAAGGCCCTTCCATCATGCCTGGCGGACAAAAAGAAGCCTATGATTTGGTAGCGCCTATCCTGGAAAAAATCTCTGCCAAAGCTCCAGATGGCGAACCATGTGTGGCATACATCGGTAAAGACGGTGCTGGCCATTACGTTAAAATGGTTCACAACGGTATCGAATACGGTGATATGCAGTTGATTGCTGAAGCCTATGACATCATGCATAAATATTTAGGCATGTCTGTTGAAGAAATTGCCGCAGTTTTCATCGAATGGAACAAAGGCGAACTGGATAGTTTCTTGATCGACATTACAGCCGATATTTTGACGAAATATGACCCTGAAACAGGCAAACCGATGGTGGATATCATCTTGGACCGTGCCGGCAACAAAGGGACTGGTAAATGGACTTCCCAAAGCGCGTTAGATGTAGGCGTTCCTTTGCCATTGATCACCGAATCTGTATTCGCACGTTATATTTCTGCATTGAAGGACGAACGTGTTGCTGCAAGCAAAGTTCTGCCACAACCTGCTGCTGTCGATATGAGCAAAGTGGACAAAAAAGCGTTCATCGAAAACATCCGCAAAGGATTGTATTTCAGCAAAATCATGAGCTATGCGCAAGGGTTTGCCCAAATGCGTGTGGCAAGCGAAGAAAACGACTGGGACTTGAACTACGGCGAAATCGCTAAAATTTGGCGTGCAGGCTGCATCATCCGTGCGCAATTCCTGCAAAATATCACAGATGCTTACGAGAAGAACCCTGCCTTGCAAAATCTTTTGTTGGATGACTACTTCGTGAACATCACGAAAGATTATCAAGGCGCAGTGCGCGAAGTTGTCGCTACGGCGGTTGTCGCGGGTGTTCCGGTTCCAACATTCTCGTCTGCAGTAGCTTACTTCGATTCTTATCGCTCAGCTGTGTTGCCTGCCAACATTATCCAAGCGCAAAGAGATTACTTTGGGGCGCATACCTATGAACGCACGGACAAAGCCGGCACTTACCATTTTGAATGGGATAAAGAAGTGGAAGTTCCTCAAGACTAACAAATTAGACCTTTCCGTATAGAATATTTTCAAATAAGTCATCCAAAACCATGTTTTGGATGACAATTTTTATATCAGAAATCATTTTGTTGAGAAATATCCCCGGCAATATGCTAAAATGAAATTAAAATATTATGTGATGTTGAAATTTTTATAAATGAAACATTAGGGGAGACCGCTATGGAGAACAAAGAAAAACAAAGAATTTTAATAATTGAGGACGAGAAAAATTTAGCTCGTTTCATTGAATTGGAATTAAAACATGAAGGCTATGAAACGGATATCTGCTACAACGGGAGAACGGGACTGGAAGCTGCTTTAAACCAAGACTGGGATGTCATCTTATTGGATTTGATGCTGCCTGAATTGAATGGTATCGAAGTATGCCGTCGTTTACGTCCTGTAAAGGATACGCCCATCATCATCATGACGGCAAGGGATTCCGTCATCGACCGCGTTTCCGGTTTGGATCACGGTGCAGATGATTATATCGTTAAGCCTTTTGCCATCGAAGAATTATTGGCAAGGGTCCGGGCTTTATTACGTCGCATCGACATCGAAGAAGAACAACGTAAAGTGAAACAAACGACGGTCACTTACCGTGATTTGACGATCGAAAAAGAAAATCGCGTTGTCCGTCGTGGCGATGAACATATTGAATTGACAAAACGTGAATACGAACTGCTGTTGATCTTGATGGAGAATATCAACGTTGTTTTATCAAGGGATGTTTTGCTGAATAAAGTATGGGGATACAAGACTGAGGTGGAAACTAACGTAGTGGACGTATACATTCGTTACCTGCGGAATAAAATCGACGTAGCCGGCCATGAGAGTTACATTCAGACTGTTCGTGGCACAGGATACGTAATGCGTTCATAAACTTATGCGCAGATACAATTATATGCCGAGTAAAAAGATAGGAAATCCCAAATCCATCCGCTGGAAATGGGGTTTTCTTTTAAGTATAGCTTTCTTTTTGATGTATTTCATATCGGCTTCGCTGCTATTGAACCAAGCCAACGGTCAGGTGTATGCGGGTCAAAAAAAGAGCGCCGAAAATATGTTGCACTCCGTCCAAAAGTCTCTGTCAGAATTCGACACGAAGCTCACCATCAACAGCGTCGAAAGTATGTTTGAGAAGATCTCCGTTTCGACGGTCTCGAAAGGTTTACAGACTGTCGGAAATTATCCTTTTTTGGATGACCTGAAGGCTAGAGGGATAAATATTCGTGTGTTTGATACGGATGGGCAATTGTTATATGAGACACAAAAGAGCTATACGACTTTCATCAAAAATCCCGATACTTATTTACGAGAAACCACGCTGAACAATTTGGACGCTTTTGTAGCAGGCAGCCCGATACTGGGCCAAGAAGGTTCCAGTTTGATGGGATATGTGCAAATCGTTTTTCGATTGAACGACTATCATAAAATCAGGTCGCATAACACGAGCTTCTATCTATACATGACGGCAGCAGCTTTCATCCTTTCCATCGCAGCCGGCTACGGCATCGCCTTCTATTTCTTCCGTCCAATCCGGCAGATGGTCGATACGATGAATGAAATCGAGGAAGATACTTTATCCGAAACACGGATCAAAATTTCCAACAGCAAAGACGAATTTACGGATCTGTCGGTCCATATAAACGGGCTGTTGGATAAAATGGCGCTGTATGTCAGTCAACAAAAGCAATTCGTGGAGGATGTTTCCCACGAGCTGAGGACACCTACCGCAATCGTGGAGGGCCATCTGAAATTGCTGAACCGTTGGGGGAAAGAAGATCCGCAAATATTGGATGAATCCTTATCGGCGTCACTGACGGAAATACAAAGAATGAAGACGCTTGTGCAGGAAATGTTGGATTTGTCACGAGCCGAACAAGTTGAAATTCATTATAAGAATGAAGTGACGCCGATACTGAATGTCGTGCTCCATACTTTCCATAATTTTAAAATGCTCTATCCTGATTTTGTTTTTAATTTGGATGATGATTTGAAACGGGAAGTGTATGTAAACATTTATCGGAACCACTTTGAACAAATACTGGTCATCCTGATGGATAATGCCGTGAAGTATTCCACTGACAGGCATGAAATCCATCTTTCCATATCCGAGTCCATGTCCTATGTTCAGATTGCGATTCAAGATTTCGGTGAAGGGATGTCGCAGGAGGATCAGCAGAAAATTTTTGCGCGCTTCTACCGTGTCGATAAAGCCCGATCCAGGAATAAAGGCGGTAATGGGCTAGGCCTTTCCATCGCAAAAGAACTGTTGGAAGGATACAAAGGGGATATTACCGTTGAAAGTGTGTTGGGGCATGGTTCCATATTCAGGATCCAGTTGCCGATTTTAAAGGATTACGTACCGGAAGAAGAATTGTAGACGGCGTTATCCTCCAGCCAAAACAAATGCAAAAAGTCCCGCGAAGGCTAACGAAAGGTTAGCCTTGCGGGACTTTTTTATGCATAAGTGCATTGATTTTTTTGTTTATTTCCTTATGCATTTCATTTTATAACTTACTATTTCTTTTGTTTGCCTGCATTACGTCCCGTTTGCTTGTTTTCTTTGGTTGCGCTGATTGCAGTTACGGGTTTTGCTTGATTGGCTGGGGATGCGGAAGGCTTAGCCACCTTGATGTTTTTCTTGATCGGGCGGTTGTTCATTTCCTCTTCAACCTGTTGTTGGATCTTTGGTTTGATCATGTGGTTCTGCAACAAGGTTTGTAAAGCAGCAAAGATTCCGCCGGCTAACCAGTATAAAGCCAATCCAGCTGGGGAAGACCATGAGAACATCAGAATCATGATCGGATTCATCAGCATCATCGTTTTCATCTGTGATTTGGTTTCCTCCGGCATCCCGATTGTGGAAACATACCCTTGGATCAAATAAGCGACTCCGGCAAGAATAGCGAGAAGCGGGCTTTTGTCACCCAAGTTAATCCCTAAGAAAGTACTTTGGGCGATTTCTGGTGTCAGATTTACGGCTTGATACATTGCTGTAAAAATAGGCATTTGAATCAGGATCGGCAGACAGCCGACGCCGCCGGTCATGCTTATGTTGTTTTCTTTGTACAAAGCCATCATTTCTTGTGAAACAGCCGCTTTTTCTTCTGGTGTCTGTGCATTTTGTTGACGGAATTTGATATCTTCCAATTCAGGCTTGATGTATTTCATTTTTTCTTGTTGGACCATGGATTTTTTAATCTGATTCACGTTCATCGGCATAATCGCCAGGCGAACCACAATGGTGATGACGATGATGGCCAGTCCATAGTTGCCGCTTAAAAATTCAGCAAGCATGACGATCAATTTCCCTGTCGGCACAACGAGATAATCGTAGATCAGTCCTGTCGGATTTTTATTTTCATCGTATTGCATACATCCTGAAAGAATGAGTAATAAGGTCATCATTTCCGCAGAAAGCAACAACTTCTTCTTAAGTTTCATTGTTCACGTTCCTTTACTATTTTTCAATAACATTACTACTATACATGAAGGACAATCTTTATTCAATTGGTAATGCGAAATCTTACGTAATTCTCAATGGCATCGTCTTCTTCTACGTTGCAGGCATCCACTCTTCCGCTTGGCGAAGGGGATCTTTCAATCGCTCTGATGAATTCTTCGATTTTTTCGTTTGGACCGACCGCTTCGATGTAGACGCTGCCATCATCTTCGTTTCTGACGATTCCGGCCACCCCGATTTGATCTGCGACCAATTTTGTCATATACCGAAAACCGACACCTTGGACCCGCCCGCTGACTCGTATTTTGACTTTTTTCATCCCTAAAACCCCCAATGCTTTGCATCGAATCGTATAACAGTAGATTATAGGATAAGTTTACCGTTTACAAATGGAGCGGTCAACCCAGCACGTGAAACAAGTATATTTTTTGTGTCTGTGCTATACTTTTTCCCATAAAGAAGGTGATGAGATGTATCAAGTGATGTTGACTGAGTGTGAATATGAGCCTTGGTGGTTTTTTGAAGATTGGGAAGATCATGTCGTGCAAGTAAAGGAATTTTCCTCATTTGATGAAGCGGTCCAAGAATTTAATCGCGAATCGCAAGAGCTTTCTGATAAATACCCCTTCCAGAAAACAAAAAACATTTATCTGACGGCATTTTGGGATGAATCGGAAATTCATTTTTGCGATAATTGTGATGACGATATCCAATTGTTTCATGGGCTCCTATTGCTGAAGGACAAAAAAAAGATCGAAGAAAATAAATCGGAGTGACGGAAAACTGGTGAAGGCCTGCTGACAGAGTGGCGCGGCTTCATCAGTTTTTTCAGTTTTTACCCTGTCGGCGGGTAAGTCGGACTGGCATCGGTGATAGAGGCAAATGTAATATTTGGGGCGAGAAACCCTCCGCATCTACAGGTGGGGGAGTCGCCTCTTTTTTTTTTTGAAGTAAGTCCGCCGGTTGCTTGATTAAAAAGGCAAATTGATTAAATTGTGTCGAAAGGGTATTATATTATAGTATAATGTAAAGATATGGATGGTTTGAGCAAACCGCTGAAGGCACGCGTTTTCAGCGTGGCGATGAGAGCAATATAAAAAGATAAGCAATGAGATAAGGAGCTGAAAAGCTTGGCAAAGAGAACGACGACAAAAAAGAAAAAGAAGAGCAGCGGCCAAAAGATTTCCTATGAACTTGTAGGCGTCCTTTTCCTTTTCAGTTCGGCCTTGGGAATCGGCCAATTAGGGTTTGCGGGCATCATGATGGCGAACTTTTTCAGATTCTTTGTGGGGAAAACATATCCAGTCAGTCTGGGTTTATTTGGCCTATATGGTCTTTTTTTGATATTGAAAGGAAAAGAACCGAAAATCAGGCTTAATTGGCTTTTGAGCGGTCTGTTGCTGTATACCGCAGGGGTATTGTATCTGCATTCGCAATCCTTTGAAGCAGTGGTAATGAATGGCGAATCGATCGTCTCCACGACCATCAATCGCTTTTTGACTGATGTCAGACAAAGCAATACCGCTTCGGAAATGGGCGGCGGTATAACCGGGGCACTCCTGTACACGGGGACGTATTTTTTAGTTTCCCAATGGGGGACCTACATCATCACCGGTCTGTTGGTGTTTTTCGGGCTCGGCATCCTGTTCGGGTTCACGATGCATGATGTAATGGAGATTGTTCGGAAAATCGGCGCCAAATTGGGCTACGGCAGCAAACAGGCCGTTTTGTTCACGAAAGAGAAGGTAGCAGGCTCGATCGTAGAATCAAAAAATCTGGTTGACTCCAAAAATCTGAAGGCGCGAACGGCCCAAGGAGCCTTAAAAAACGAGAAGAAACCAAGCATCATCGAAAAAGCCAAGAATCAGATCAAAGCAGAATCGCTGGGCAAAAAATTGATGCAAGATGAAGCTTCAGCAAAGGCGACCATCGCTGCGAGGGAAACTGTGGTTGAACCGAGACAATTGAAAATAGACAGTTTCCAAAGCCAACAAGTCAAAGCCACGGAGAAAAAAGCAGGGGAAGGAAATCCGGCGCCATCCGAAGGCAAAGACGGAACGGAAGAGGAAGACACCACAGGCGATCTGGAGTTTGAAATTACGGCAGAACAAGAAAACCGCGATTATCAATTGCCTCCCGTCTCTTTGTTGAATGCCATCAAGCCTGTCGACCAATCGAATGAATATGCCATCATCGAAAGAAATGTGAAGAAATTGGAGGAAACCTTCGCGAGCTTCGGCGTCGACGCAAAAGTGACGAAAGCCAATCTGGGGCCAGCCGTAACGAAATATGAAGTGCAACCGGCCGTGGGGGTAAAGGTAAGCAAAATCGTCAATCTGAATGATGATATCGCTTTGGCTTTGGCCGCCAAAGACATCCGTATCGAGGCGCCGATTCCGGGCAAATCGTTTATCGGTATCGAAGTCCCTAACAGCGAAATCAGTGTGGTATCCTTCCGCGATGTGATGGAAGGACAAAAGCATACGGATAAACTATTGGAAGTCCCATTGGGCAGAGACATCTCCGGTGTTGTTCAAAGCGCCGATTTAACGAAAATGCCCCATCTCCTGATTGCTGGGGCGACAGGGAGCGGGAAGTCCGTATGCATCAATGGCATCATCACCAGTATCTTGATGAAAGCAAAACCGAATGAAGTCAAGATGATGATGATCGATCCGAAAAAAGTCGAATTGAATGTCTATAACGGCATTCCCCACCTGTTGACCCCGGTCGTCACGAATCCAAGGAAAGCCGCCCAAGCCTTGCACAAAGTCGTGGCCGAAATGGAAAGAAGATATGAATTGTTCGCCGGTACCGGCATGCGGAATATCGATGGCTACAATAATCTGATCGTTGAATACAATCTGGAAAACGGGGACAATAATCCGACCCTGCCCTATATCGTGGTCATCGTAGATGAATTGGCCGACCTGATGATGGTAGCCAGCAACGAAGTAGAAGACGCCATCATCCGTCTTGCGCAAATGGCCCGTGCTGCAGGGATACATATGATCCTTGCGACCCAAAGACCGAGCGTGGATGTCATCACAGGGATCATCAAAGCGAATGTCCCTTCCCGCATTGCGTTTGCCGTCTCAAGTTCCATCGATTCCCGAACGATCATAGACGGTGGCGGAGCTGAGAAATTACTCGGCCGCGGGGATATGTTATTCCGTCCGATGGGTGAAAATAAACCGATGCGTGTTCAGGGAGCCTTCCTCTCGGATGAAGAAGTGGAACATATCGTTACTTTTGTCAAAAATCAGCAAGAAGCGAATTATGTTGAAGAGATGATGCCTACCGAAGCGACAGCGGAAACGGCCGAAGAACCGGAGGATGACCTGTTTGGGGAAGCGGTCGAATTCATCAGAGGCGATGAGACGGCCAGTATCTCCAAATTGCAAAGAAGATTCCGGATCGGCTATAATCGTGCGGCCCGTTTGATCGATGAGATGGAAGCGCGGGGCATCGTCGGGCCGGCTGACGGAAGCAAGCCGAGAAAGGTGAATATTGGCGAAGGCGTCTATGAGAATGATTCGGAAATAAGCGTGGATACGGATCAGTAAAAGGCTTACATAACAATCAACATTAAGATATTAAATGAAAAAACGATTACAATGCA
The DNA here is from genome assembly GCA_963730595.1 of uncultured Carnobacteriaceae bacterium. Classification (GTDB taxonomy): domain Bacteria; phylum Bacillota; class Bacilli; order Lactobacillales; family Aerococcaceae; genus Trichococcus. Next base: position 127,523 of record CAVSSJ010000012.1, on the reverse strand, counting down.
AAGCCAGAATATTTCCTTTTTTCAAAATACATGTTATGATATTTTTTGTAAGAAGCTTGTACGTACAAGCGGCATGACTACTATTTTATTGGAGGGTTTATAGTGAGAAAACAAAAATATGTTAGTTTATTAGCATTGGGTTTAGGGATAACTACAATTTTGGCTGCATGTGGCGGGAATGAGAGTGCCTCATCCGAAAGCAGTGCAACAACTGCCGGTACGGATGATGGCTTTACCGTCGCAATGATTACCGACGTCGGCGGTGTCGATGACAAATCATTCAACCAAAGCGCTTGGGAAGGTTTAGTCGCTTGGGGTGAAGAAAACGGCAAAACCAAAGGCGTGGATGGCTATGACTACATCCAATCAAATGCCGATTCAGAATTTGTAACAAACTTAAACACTGCAGTAAACAGTAATTTTGATTTAATCATCGGCATTGGCTACAAATTGCAGCCAGCTATGCAAGATGTAGCTGAACAAAACCCTGATACTAAGTTCGCCATCATCGATGATGTCATCACTGGCGAAAATACAGTTTCTGTATCGTTCAAAGATAACGAAGCAGCATTCCTTGCAGGTGTTGCCGCAGCGAAAACAACGAAGACGAACCAAATCGGTTTCATCGGCGGACAAGAAGGGACCGTTATTGACCGTTTTGAGGCCGGATTCGTTGCAGGTGCTAAATCGGTCAATCCTGATGTTGCTGTAAAAGTTGAATATGTCGGTTCATTTGGGGATGCTGCCGGTGGTAAATCAAAAGCAGCAGCGATGTATGCGAGCGGAATAGACGTCATCTATCAAGCTGCCGGAGACAGCGGAAACGGTGTCTTCTCAGAAGCGAAAGATATCGTAAAAGCTGATCCTTCCAAAGAAATTTGGGTAATCGGTGTTGACCGTGACCAAACAGAAGAAGGAAAACTGACTTTGGATGACGGCACTGAAAGAAATCTGACTTTGGCTTCAACGCTTAAAGGCGTAGGCGCCGCTACAAAAGATATCGCAACGAAAACAATGAACGGTGAATTCCCTGCCGGAGAAGTAATGACATTCGGTTTAGCCGAAGATGGCGTTAACTTGACGGACGGACAACTGACAGCTGATGCACTGACAGCCGTCAACGATGCCAAACAACAAATTTTGGACGGGGCCGTCACTGTCCCTGAAGCTCCAGAAAAATAACAAATCAATTGCCTTGCATTTGATGAAGCAACTTAATTTCCGCATGGATCTTAAGTTGCTTTTTTTTGGTGCAATTCAATTCCAAGTGAAAAATGCAAGTCATGTTTATTAAAATCAGGTTATGAATAAAGCTTTTCTCATCGGCCTAAACAAATGTTTTCCAGTGGTGATAAAGAAAAGTGGATAGGATATTGGAAATACTTTATAATAGGGATGAAATAACGTTATAACGTACTTGTACTGTATCGTTTCTCACTACTGCATGATGAAATTCATGCTTCAAATATTGGTAAGGAGTGGAGTCAGCATGACAGAAGAAAATTATGTCATTGAGATGCGTGGTGTTACAAAAGCTTTCGGAAATTATAAAGCGAATGATGACATATATCTCAGCTTGAAAAAGGGCGAAATTCATGCGTTATTGGGTGAAAATGGCGCCGGGAAATCTACCTTGATGAACATCCTGTCAGGGTTGTTGGAACCGACCAGCGGCACCATCAAAGTGAACGGGCAAGAAGTGAGCATAAGTTCTCCGGGAATAGCCGATAAACTTGGGATCGGGATGGTTCATCAGCATTTTATGTTGGTCAAAGACTTCACTGTAACCGAAAATATCATTTTAGGCAGTGAACCCAGCAAATGGGGAATCTTGAACAAAAAGGCTGCGAAAAGTGTCATTGAGGATCTGTCGGACAAATATCATTTGGCAGTGGATCCTTCCGCTAAAGTAGAGGATATCACCGTAGGGATGCAGCAGCGTGTTGAAATATTGAAAACTTTGTATCGGGGTGCCGACATTTTAATTTTTGATGAACCTACGGCGGTATTGACCCCTCAAGAAATCGAAGAATTGATGTCCATCCTCAAAGAAATGACAAAAGAAGGCAAATCGATCATTTTGATTACCCATAAACTGGACGAAATCAAAGCCGTCGCCGATCGCTGTACCGTAATCCGCAAAGGCAAGAGCATCGGCACTGTCAACGTCAAAGAAACATCCCAACAAGAGTTGGCCGATATGATGGTTGGCCGATCGGTGCTGTTCCGGACCGAGAAAAAAGCTGCCGAACCGAAACAAGCCGTTCTGGAAATCGAGAACGTGACGGTGAAGGAAAGCAGAGGGCTGGAAGCGGTCCGCGGCTTGAACTTGACTGTCCGGGCCGGCGAAATCGTCGGAATCGCAGGGATAGACGGAAATGGCCAAAGCGAGCTCATCCAAGCCATCACCGGATTGAGGAAAGTTGAAAGCGGGACGATCAAGCTGAACGGGGAAGAAATAACAAACCTTGCCCCAAGAAAAATAACCGAGTCAGGGTTGGGTCATATTCCTGAAGACAGACAACGTTTCGGTCTTATCTTGCCGATGAGATTGGATGAAAACATCGCGCTGCAATCGTACTACCATGAACCATACAGCCGTAACGGTTTCCTGAACGAAACGGCAATCGCGAACCATGCCTTGGAACTCATCAAGGAGTTCGATGTCCGCACACAAAGTGAAAAATCACTTGCTGGATCATTATCCGGCGGGAACCAACAGAAGGCCATCATTGCCCGTGAAGTGGATCGGGATCCGGCGCTATTGATTGCAGCTCAACCGACGCGGGGACTCGATGTAGGTGCGATCGAGTTCATCCACAAACGTCTTATCGAACAACGAAATCATGATAAAGCCGTCCTGCTGATGAGTTTTGAACTGGACGAAATTCTGAACCTTTCGGATGTCATCGCAGTCATGTATGAAGGCCGGATTGTCGCACAAGTAAGGCCTGAAGATACCTCTGAACAGGAGCTGGGTTTGTTGATGTCGGGCTCTTCGCTTGAAAAAGCCAGGGCAGAATTGGAAAAAAACAGAGAAGAGGAGGTAAGCACCCATGAGTAATCAACAGGGGGACTCACGCATCCAATCAATCCTGATTCCGTTGTTTTCCGTATTGTTGGGTTTGCTGATCGGCGCAATCGTCATGTGGTCTTTCGGCTATGATGCAGTAGCGGGGTATTCCGCCATGCTGAAAGGGGCTTTCGGAACGCCGTTTTATATCGGTGAATTATTGAGGGAGGCAACACCGTTGATCTTGGTGGCCTTGGGTTTTGCGGTGGCGAACACAGCCGGTTTCTTCAACATCGGTGTCGCTGGTCAAACCCTTTTTGGTTGGTTGGCGTCCATCAGCATTGCGCAGCTTTTCCCGGATCTGCCAAAGTTTGTTTTATTGCCTTTATGCATCCTGGCCGGCATGGTCGCTGGAGCCTTATGGGCAGGCATCGCCGGTTTTTTGAGAGCCTATTTCAATACCAGCGAGGTCATTGTGACAATCATGTTGAATCATACAGCCTTATACATAAATAACCATATCGTCAGAAATGTATTGACGGATTCAGGCGATGCCACCGAGCGGATCACGGAGAACGCCAGCTTGCGGATCCCGTTTCTGTCTGAGTTGACGAGAAACTCAACGTTGCATGCAGGAATTTTCATCGCCTTGTTCATGATCGTCGTTGTTTGGATATTGATGAAGAAAACAACCTACGGCTTTGAATTCCGTTCTGTCGGGTTGAATCCTGATGCAGCTGATTATGCAGGGATGAACGCGAAGAAGAACATCATTTTAGCGATGTTGATCAGTGGTGGGCTGGCCGGTCTTGGCGGCGCCATGGAAGGACTGGGGAATTTCCAAAACATGTTTGTGCAAGGAGCGATGCCAGCCGTCGGTTTTGATGGCATGGCGGTAGCCCTGTTGGGCAGCGGAAGCCCGCTTGGCATTTTGTTTGCTTCACTCCTGTTCAGTACATTGAAAATAGGCGGAACCAGCATGCCGTTGATGTCCGGCGTTCCGGTCGAAATAGTGGATATTGTGATTGCCTCCATCATCTTCTTTGTAGGTGCCAGCTATATCATCCGTCTCTTATTAACGAAAATCTCTAAAATGAACAAGAAGGAGGCGGCGTAAGATGGACATGATATCAATCCTTTCGATTATCGTATCATCCGCTTTGATTTATTCGGCGCCCTTGATCTTCACCGGCTTGGGCGGCACCTTTTCGGAACGAAGCGGTATCGTCAATGTCGGTCTGGAAGGGACCATGGTAATGGGAGCATTCGCTGCCATCGTTTTCAACTTGAGTTATGCGGACAGTCTGGGGAAAATGACGCCATGGATCGCCTTGTTGGTTGCGGGAGTGGTGGGGATCGTATTCTCGATCATCCACGCCATAGCCACGGTCAACCTAAGGGCGAACCACATCGTTTCCGGTACGGTAATGAACATGCTTGCACCAGCCTTGGCGGTTTTCTTGACGAAAGTACTTTACGAAGGGAAAGGGCAGACAGCCTTTGTCGTACAAAACTTCGGCAAAACAAGTTTCCCGATCCTGAAGGATATACCGGTCATCGGTAAAATCTTCTTTACGAACACATCGGCACCGGCTTATGTGGCGATTTTGGCGGCAGTCGTATGTTACTTGATCATTTTCAAGACAACTTTCGGCTTGCGTCTCCGCTCGGTGGGCGAGCACCCGCAAGCGGCGGATACATTGGGCATCAACGTATATGCCATGCGTTACGCAGGTGTTTTGATTTCCGGTTTCTTGGGCGGTGTCGGCGGAGCCGTTGTTTCCCAATCGATCACCTTGAATTTCTCGGGATCGACCATCGCCGGACAAGGATTCATCGCGATGGCAGCCATGATCTTCGGCAAATGGAATCCGGTAGGCGTGATGGGAGCAGCCATTTTCTTCGGATTTGCGCAAAGCTTAGGGGTCATCGGAAGCTATATCCCGATCATCCAAAATATCCCGTCCGTTTATCTGCAGATTGCGCCTTATATCATCACGATTATCGTCTTGGTGGGCTTCATCGGCAAATCGCAAGGCCCGGCAGCGAACGGGACAACCTATATCAAATCAAAATAGCCCTTTAAAGAACAGACCAAAGACCGTATCTTATCTTGAAATTGCAGTGGAAAACAATGAAGCCGGGACGAAGGTCCGGGCTTCTTTTTAGGTTTGCGGCATTATTTCCGCTGATAAAAGGGAAATAGCGTGTTTGTCGGGGCTAGGTTAATTGAAAAAAAGGTGCACATGGGGTATAGTTTTTAATTATCGACAAATAAATCAGAATACAGGACGTGAAATGGATGCAATATACTATTCAACCAGGCGTGACGGTCTACATCGAACCGTCCGATAAATACAAGACAGTCATGATTCAATATAAGTTCCGGACGCAGTTCGACGCCAAATCGGCAACGGAACGTTCGTTATTGAACAACATGCTTGAAACAAACAGCAAAGATTATCCGACGCAAAACGAGATGGACTTAAAGATGGCCAGCCTCTACGGAGCGTCTTTGAACACGCAATCGCAAAGGTTCGGTAAGCAGCATGTGGCGACGATGAGCTTGACGATCGTGAACGACAAATTCATCGGCGGGGATGACACGCTGCTTGAGGAATCATTCGGGTTTCTCCATGACATCATTTATCATCCGAATGTAGAAAACGGCGCCTTCCATGAGAAGACCTTCCTGAGGGAAAAGGAAAACCTGAAAAATTATTTTGAGTCCCTCATCGAAGACAAGTCGGCTTACTCCCGTTCGCGGTTGAATCAGCTGCTGTTCGCGGGCACCGACCAAGCCTATCAAGGCATAGGCGATGAGCTTTTTCTGGAGGCGATCACTCCCGCGAGCCTGTACCAACGTTATCTGGAAATGATCGATACCAACCAAATCGACATTTTGGTTTCGGGTGATGTTTCTGCCGAACGGGTACTGCACATCCTCGAGCAGCAGGGCCATGTGCCGAGAAATCCTGTAGCGAAAGACGTATTCTATTTGCGCGAAACGACGCCGTCAGTGGCTTCCGAAAGCGAAGAACAGGATGTCAACCAAGGTAAATTATTTTTTGGCTTCTCATCCCCTGTCTTTTATATGAATGAACATTATTTTGCGGGCTTGGTATTCGATGGTTTGTTCGGCGGATTTCCGCATTCCAAACTTATTCCAAAATGTCCGGGAAAAAGAAAGCCTGGCCTATACAGCTTCAAGCGCCCTGGACTTTCTGAGGGGCGTCATGATCGTCGGGACAGGCATTGAATTCGAAAAGCGGGACCAAGTGGAAGAAATCGTATTGGCACAGCTGACGGATATGCAATCCGGAGATTTTTCGGATGAATTGATTGGACAAACCAAAAACATGCTGATCAATCATTATAAGCAAAATGATGATTATCAAAGCAGAAGTTTGGCCAAGCAATACCAAGATTTGTTGATCATCGGGCAAGCGTTATCCCCGGAGGAATGGATTTCCGCTCTCCAAGCCGTAACAAAGGAACAAATCATCGAAGTTGCGAATCAAATGGTATTACAGGCTGTATTTTTCTTGAAAGGCGATGCTGCAGATGAATAAAACATATTACGAAGCTCTGAACGAAACGGTTTACACTGAGGTGTTGGAGAATGGCTTGACGGTCATCCTTATCCCCAAAATGAATTATTCAAAGACCTATGGCATTTTTACGACGAATTTCGGCTCGATCGACAATCAGTTCGTACCGATCAATGGGGATGAAGAAATAAAGATTCCGGATGGGATCGCCCATTTCCTGGAGCATAAACTGTTTGAAGGGGAAGAACATGATGCATTTGAAGACTTCGCGAAATACGGCGCTTCAGCGAATGCCTTCACATCGTTCACCCGCACCAGTTACCTGTTTTCGGCTACGGATAACATAAAAGAGAACACAACCAGCCTGCTTGATTTTGTGCAGGATCCGCATTTCACGCCGGAAGGCACCGAAAAGGAAAAAGGCATCATTTCGCAAGAAATACGGATGTATGACGACAATCCGGGATGGCAATTATTTTATGGGTTGTTAAGGAACCTGTATCCGCAACATCCGCTCTCAGTGGATATTGCGGGTACCGTTGAAAGCATCCAAGCGATCACGCCGGAACTGCTGCAGACCTGCTATGATACTTTTTATCATCCGTCCAATATGAACATTCTTCTCATCGGCCATTTTGATGTCGAAGAAATGAGTACGCTCATCAAAGACAACCAGGGCAGCAAGAAATTCTTGCCCGCCAAACAGACCCTGCGCAAGCTGCCTGAGGAGTCGGTTGCAGACATCATTGCCTATAAAGAAACGGAAATGGACGTATTGCGGCCGAAAGTCATGCTCGGTGTAAAAGGCATGGAGCTGGGGCTAACCGGAAACGAAGCGGAAAAATTCAAAATCGAGGGGAATCTGTTGCTGGAACTGCTGTTCGGCAGAGGCTCGAAGAATTTCATCGAGCTCTATGACAGCGGACTGATCGATGACAGCTACGGCTATTCATTCAGTTTTGACCGCTCATTCCATTTCATGGCAATCGAGTCGGATACGGCTGAACCAAAAGTATTGGAAGAAAAAATCAAGAAAATTCTCTTGAACTGGAAAGCGGACGGCAATCTGACCTCCGAAAAACTGGAGTTGCTGAAGCGAAGCATGATCGGCGAACAATTGCAGGCATTCAATTCCTTGGAATACATCGCCAACCATTACAGTTCCATGATTTTTTCGGGGGCAGAACTCTTTGAAATTGTCCCGATCATCGAAAAAATAACCATGGAGGATATCAGCCGTTTTGCTGAGAGCTACATTGACGAAAAACGGATGAGCACGTACGTCATCGTTCCGAAGAAGGTGAAATAGGTTGAAAGCCGCATTGTTGACAGGGTCATCCGGGGATATCGGCTCAGCCATCGCGAGGGATTTAGCCGCGGATGGCTGGTCCCTCTATCTGCACTATTTCGCCAATCAGGAAAAAGTCGAGCAGCTTATCCAGGAACTGCGGTGGGATTATCCGCAGCAGGAATTTTATCCTTTGCAAATGGACTTGACGGATGAAGCGGAGATGGAAGAAATTGCAGCGCAAATCTTCTCGCTGCAGGCCATCGTGTTTGCGCACGGCACAACCGAATACGGGCTGCTGCAGGATGTCCATTCAAAGGAAATGGATGACCTATGGGGAATGCACGTAAAGATGCCGATACTGATCATCCAAGCATTTCAGGACAAAATCAGCCGGTCGAAAAATGGGCGCATCGTGTTCATCAGTTCCGTCTATGGAGAAGTCGGCAGCAGCCTGGAGGTTCTTTACAGCACCGTCAAAGGGGCTCAGATCGCTTTTGTGAAAGCCTACAGCAAAGAGGTGGCCTCTACGGGGGTTACCGTTAACGCTGTTTGCCCAGGGGCGATCGACACCAAAATGAATGAGCATCTGACGGGCGAGGAGAAGGCGGAGTTGATGGATGAAATCCCTGTCGGCAGATTGGGGAATCCTGCGGAAGTCAGCTTTTGGGTTGCCCAGTTGTTGAAACCGGAAAGCAGCTATCTGACCGGACAAGCCATCTATGTGACGGGTGGCTGGCTGAAATAAATGGAGATTATGCGCATCGCCGCAAAAAATTATGATATAATACTTCTGGTAACTTTGAAAAAGTGAAGTGAAGGCAGGTGAAGAAATGGTTCAAATTGGAGAAATCCTGAAAGAAGCTAGAATCTCTAAGGGATACACGTTGGATGACTTACAGCAAACGACGAAAATCCAAAAACGATATTTGATTGCTATTGAAGAAGGCAATTTTGACATTATGCCGGGCAACTTTTATGTGCGGGCATTCATAAAACAGTATGCCGATACAGTCGGTTTAGACGGGGATCGGTTGCTGGAAGAACATTCAAGCGTGCTGCCTGAAATACATATGAATAAAGTGGAAGAGACGCCATCTTTTGCGCCAAGCCGTACGAATTTGAAAAAGGCAGCCAGGAAAACAAATTTTGATTACAGCGAGACCATGCAGCATAATATGCCGACTATCCTTTTGGGTGTGTTGGTCGTGGCGATTGTCGCCGTCATTTGGAATGCCACCCTGAATCAAGGGGACCAGGAGACGCAAATCGATGTTGCTTCAAATGTGAGTCAGACGGTCAGCATGTCCCAAAGCTCCAGCGAAAGCGCAACGCCAGAGCCGAGTGCGGTTGTGGAACAGAAACAACAAACCATTGCATTGGTATCTTCGGATGGTGAAACAGCGCAATACGATATCGAGAATATTACGAACCCTGCAAAATTTACGGTTTCAGCGAACGGCAGCAATGTGTGGTTCAGTATCAGCGTAAACGGGATTGTGCAATCCTCAAGTACAGTACCTGCTGGGGAGTCCTTCAGCATCGATTTACCTCAAAATGCGACGGAAATCGAAGTGGTGTCAGGGTATATGCCTGCTACGGTCATCGATGTGAATGGAACGGTTGTGACGATGCCGGAAAATTATCAAGAAGTTACGACGCAGACATTGCTATTCACCATTAAAAATGCAGAGTAAGTCAGATGCAAACAGAAGGGGCAGTATTAAATTGAATTTACCTAATAAATTGACGGTTTTACGAATCTTAATGATTCCTTTGTTTTTGATTGTAACGGTGATCCCTTTCGGATGGGGCACTTTGTCGCTGGCAGGTTCAGAGATTGCAATCACCCAATTAGTCGGGGCCATCATCTTTGCCATTGCAAGTTTTACGGACTGGCTGGATGGCCAAATCGCGAGAAGAGATGGCTTAGTGACAAATTTCGGGAAATTCGCTGATCCCTTAGCGGATAAAATGTTGGTTGCGACGGCCTTCATTGTTTTGGTCGGGCAAGGGCTGGTACCTTCTTGGGTTGTGAGCGTCATTATCAGCCGTGAATTGGCCGTCACAGGATTACGACTTCTGTTGGTCAAGGAAGGCGAAGTGATGGCGGCAGCGTGGCCAGGGAAAATTAAGACGGCCACACAAATGGTAGCCATTATCTTATTATTCATCGATAATTTTCCGTTCCAAGCGACGGGCATACCGGTCGATGATATCATGCTCTATATCTGTTTGATTTTTACCATCTATTCCGGAGTGGACTATTTCGTTAAAAATAAACATGTTTTTGTAGGGTCTATGTAGTTTTTTGATGAAGAAGAAAGGCGGAAAGCGTCCAGCGCTTTCCAAGGCAAAAGAGCGGGAAATATTCTTTTGTTCATTGCCTTCTTCTTTTTTTTTATATAAAAAATGGCATTCAGATGCAAGGCATATACTATAGAGGTGAGGGATACTATGAATGCAGAAATAATTTCGGTCGGAACTGAATTGTTGATGGGGCAGATCGTCAACTCGGATGCGGCGTTCATCGCCAAAGAATTGACCGGTTTGGGGATCGATGCATATTTTCAGACCGTCGTCGGCGATAACGCCAACAAGCTTAAAGAAGTGATCAAAATTGCCGAATCCAGGAGCGACTTGTTGATTTTTACCGGCGGACTGGGCCCGACGCAAGATGACATCACCAAGCAGACTGTTGCTGAATACCTGGGTGAGCGATTGGTGATTCAGGAGGAAGGGCTGGAGCATATCCGCCAATGGTTTGCTAAATCGGGTCGGATCATGACCAAGAACAACGAAAGGCAAGCATTGATCTTTGAGGATGGGGTTGTATTCCAGAACCTCAACGGCCAAGCCTTGGGTACCTTTATAGAAAAAAACGGGAAAGGTTACCTCCTTTTGCCGGGACCGCCGAAAGAGTTGGAGGCCATGTTCGTGCATTTCGTAAGGCCGTTTCTTTCTGGCAATTATGAGCACAAGCAAATCATCCTCTCGAAAACGTTACGCTTCTTCGGGATAGGGGAATCCACTTTGACGACCATGCTGGAAGAACTGATCGAAAATCAAACCAATCCAACGGTCGCTCCTTATGCGGGCAAATACGAAGTGACCTTGCGGGTTACCGCGAACGCCGATTCGCAGGAAGAATGCGAAGCGCTGGTGCGGGCGAAAACAGATGAAATATTAGCGTTGGCAGGGGAATACTATTACGGCGAGGGCAGCGAGAACAGCCTTGTTCAAGTGGTGGGCGATCTTCTGCTGGCAAAAAAGGTATCCATCAGTGCAGCGGAAAGCTTGACCGGAGGACTTTTTCAGGCGGAATTGGTAAAAGTGCCGGGCATCAGTGAAGTATTCGCCGGCGGTATCGTCTCTTATCAAGAGGACATCAAACGCAGGGTTTTGGGTGTTCCGGATGAGGTGTTAAAAGGCTTTGGCATGGTCAGCGCGGAATGCGCCAAAGCGATGGCTGAGCACGCCCGCAGCGTATTCGCAACGGATTTGGCCATTTCGTTCACCGGCGCAGCCGGACCGGATCCATTGGAAAATCATCCCGCAGGCACGGTCTGGATAGGTTTGAGCCGAAAGGGCGAAGAAACGATCGCAAAAGAATTCCATTTTTCCCGAAACCGGTTGGGGAACAGGGAACAGGCGGTCATGCAAGGATTCGACATGATCCGCAGAGCTCTGCTCGCGGAAAGTCAGGCATAAAATGAATCGAACATCCGTTCACTTTATTCTTGCTTTTTGATTCAGAAAAGGATAGTATAACGAGGTAGAGTAAAAGAATGCAAACAGAAGCTTGGAGGAAATAATTAATGGCGAATGCGAATGATAATAGACAAAAAGCCTTGGATGAGGCGTTGAAAAAAATAGAAAGAAACTACGGTAAAGGGGCGGTCATGAAGTTGGGTGAAAAGATCGACACCCGCATTTCAACTGTGCCGAGCGGTTCATTGGCGTTGGATGTAGCGTTGGGCGTCGGCGGATACCCTCGTGGAAGAATCATCGAAGTGTACGGACCAGAGTCTTCCGGTAAAACGACCGTTGCGCTCCATGCTATTGCCGAAGTGCAAAAACAAGGCGGCATCGCTGCATTTATTGATGCCGAGCATGCATTGGATCCGAAATATGCCGCAGCATTGGGAGTAAACATCGATGAATTGCTGTTGTCCCAACCTGATACGGGTGAACAAGGTCTGGAAATTGCGGACGCTTTGGTTTCATCCGGTGCCGTTGATATCGTCATCGTCGATTCAGTGGCGGCATTAGTGCCCCGCGCCGAAATCGAAGGCGAGATGGGTGATTCTCACATGGGCTTGCAAGCACGTTTGATGTCCCAAGCTTTGCGTAAATTATCCGGATCCATCAACAAGACGAAAACAATCGTCATCTTTATCAACCAAGTCCGCGAAAAAATCGGCATCATGTTTGGTAACCCGGAAACAACTCCAGGGGGAAGAGCGCTTAAATTCTATGCGACCATCCGTCTGGAAGTAAGAAGAGCGGAACAAATCAAAAGCGGTACGGATGTCATGGGGAACCGCACAAAAATTAAAGTCGTGAAGAACAAAGTTGCTCCTCCCTTTAAAGTTGCCGAAGTGGACATCATGTACGGCGAAGGCATCTCGCAAGTCGGGGAACTGGTCGATATGGCTTCGGAACGTGATATCGTCAATAAAAGCGGCGCATGGTACGCCTATAAAGGCGAAAGAATCGGCCAAGGACGCGAAAATGCCAAACAATTCCTGCGCGACCATCCTGAAATGCGTGCCGAAATTGAACAATTGGTCCGCAACGAATATGGCATCGGTGAACACGTGCCGGTAGATGAGAAAGCAGAACCATTGAAACCTGAAGGGCTGCTGGAAGGATCCGTCGACTTGCTGGACGATTAAGATTTAGCATGCAGCGTCGGATAAAATCGCAGAGACCATAAGGCAAGCGTGCAGTATGCGAGGCATATAAAGCTGCGATTTTCCTGAAATGCACTGAGGCGGGGACATGCATGTCCCCGCCTCAGTGCATTTTTGCTTTCCGCTGCCAAAAGAAAATAAAAATGGGGCTAAGCGTACCCGACTTCCGGTTGGAGTGGGATTAAAGCAGAAGCATGTTGTTTTTGCAACATATATTCATATATTTTGGAAATGTTAACGTTTTATCGTTGACATGTCAGCGGTCTACGTTTAGAATGAAACTATGTGTATGGTCTGATTTGTACACATTGCAAAATTAATTTTCATTCATTAATTTTTTTTAACGACAAAATTAAATAGATACGGAGGTGAAACTATGGATATATGGACTTTAGCCTTCGCTATCATAGCTTTAATTGTTGGTGTCGTTATCGGATATTTTTATCGAAAATCGAATCACGAAAAAGAATTAGCTGGCGCTAGAAACACCGCTTCTCAAATTCTTGATGATGCTAGAAAAGAAGCAGAAACCATGAAAAAAGAAGTTATGTTAGAAGCGAAGGATGAGAACCATAAATATCGTTCTGCAATCGAAGAAGAATTACGCGACAGACGGAACGAGGTTCTTAAACAAGAAAATCGATTAATCCAAAGAGAAGAAAATTTGGATAGGAAAGATGTCAGTTTATCTAAACGTGAGCAATCTATCGAGTCAAAAGAGGATAATCTTGTAAAACGACAAAATGCTTTAGTTTCTGAAGAAAAACGAATCCATACGTTGGTAGAAGAACAACAACTTGAGCTGGAAAGAATCGCCACTTTATCTCGCGATGATGCGAAAAACATCATTATGCACGAGACGGAAAATCAATTGTCGCATGAAATTGCGGTAATGATCAAAGATTCCGACCAAAAAGCAAAGGATGAAGCAGATCGCAATGCGAAAAACATCATTCTGCAAGCCATTCAACGAAGTGCAGCCGATTTGGTTTCGGAAGCCACAGTATCGGTTGTTATTTTACCAAATGATGACATGAAGGGCCGGATCATCGGCCGTGAAGGAAGAAATATTCGTACTTTAGAAACGTTGACAGGGATCGACCTGATCATTGATGATACCCCTGAAGCAGTCGTATTGAGCGGATTTGATCCTATCAGAAGAGAAATTGCGAAGATGGCATTGGAAAAACTAATTCAAGATGGGCGTATCCATCCTGCGAGAATTGAAGAAGCAGTCGAAAAAGCTCGCAAGGACATGGACGAACGCATAAGAGAAATCGGAGAACAAGCCACTTTTGAGGTAGGCATCCATTCTCTTCATCCTGATTTGATCAAAATTTTAGGGCGTCTACATTTCCGTACCAGCTATGGACAAAATGTATTGAATCACAGTATCGAAGTCGCTAAACTCTGCGGAGTGATGGCCGGCGAACTGGGTGAAGACATCAATCTAGCTAAACGTGCCGGATTATTGCATGACATCGGGAAAGCTCTCGATCATGAAATCGAAGGATCCCACGTCGAAATCGGTGCAGAGATTGCTCAAAAATATAAAGAAAATCCAGTTGTTATCAATGCGATTGCCTCTCACCATGGTGATGTAGAAGCTAATTCAGTTATTTCTGTTTTAGTTGCTTCTGCTGATGCTTTGTCTGCAGCTCGTCCGGGCGCAAGAAGTGAGTCACTTGAAAACTACATCCGTCGTTTAGAAAAACTGGAAGGTATATCCAACAGTTTCGAAGGTGTAGCAAGCAGTTTTGCTATTCAAGCGGGTAGAGAAATCCGCGTAATGGTTAAACCCGATCAAATTGACGATTCTCAAGCTATACGTGTAGCTCGTGAAATTAGAAAGAAAATCGAAGAAGAATTAGATTATCCGGGACACATCAAAGTTACGGTTATACGCGAAACCAGAGTAATTGAATACGCTAAATAAAAGTCAAACGGGACATTCACTTGTCCCGTTTTTTAATTTGCCGTCCATGGATCCCGGGCGAATCTTAGGGCAGTTGGGCGATTGCCTATGCAAATAAAGAAAATATTGTTAATATAGACTGACAAGCAATGAGAGAAGAGGGTAAAAATGAAGGTATTATTTATTGGCGATGTTGTGGGTTCGATAGGCAGAGAGATGTTGAAGGAGACGTTGCCGCAATTAAAAAAACACTACCGGCCGCAGGTGACGATAGTGAACGGGGAAAACGCCGCAGGCGGCAGAGGGATCACCGAGAAAATATATAAAGAATTTCTGCAGAACGGTGTCGATGTCCTGACGATGGGAAATCACACATGGGACAACCGCGAGATATTCGATTTTATCAAGACGGCAAACAAAATGATCCGCCCTGCCAATTTCCCGGAAGGAACGCCGGGGATCGGCTATACCATCATCAAAGTGAACCAATTGAAGCTGGCGGTCATGAATCTTCAAGGTCGTGTCTTCATGAATACCTTGGATGATCCTTTCAGGAAAGCGGACGAACTGTTGGCAGAAATTGAAAAAGAGACCAATTGCATCTTTGTGGATTTCCATGCGGAAACGACAAGCGAGAAACAAGCGATGGGCTGGTATTTGGATGGCCGTGTCTCTGCTGTGGTAGGGACGCATACGCATGTGCAGACGAACGATGCCCGCATTTTACCGAATGGGACAGGCTATCTGACGGATGCGGGCATGACCGGCCCGTATGACAGCATTCTGGGGGTTGACAGAGACATCATCATCCAGAAATTCCTGACGCAATTGCCTGTCCGCCATGAAATTCCGGATAAAGGCAGAAAATTATTATCGGGCTGTTTTTTTGAAATAAATGACCAAACAGGGAAATGCACGAAAATTGAAAATATTGTCATCAATGATGATCGACCTTTCGGAGGAGGATTCCATTGAACGAACAGCATAATATAGAAGAACCCATCGTCAGCGAAGAATTGGACAAGATGATCGAACTGCTCAAAGGGCATGAGGCCATCCTGCGCTATCAAAAGATGGAAAAAGTTGTTGCTCAAAACAGCACCCTTGACAAATTGGTGGAAGACATCAAAAAGAAACAAAAAGAAGCCGCCGCGTTCGAATATTACGATAAACCGCTGGCCGCCAAAAAAATTGCTGATGAGTTGGCGGCGTTAAACAGGCAGTTAAAAGAGAACATCACGGCCCAGCAATACCGTGATGCGCTATGGGATGCCAATGAAATCCTTGAGAACACCGTAGCCATCATCCAGAATGAAGTCGATGCAGTCATCAATAAAGATGATACCGGATCAAATAAGTAATACAGTTGAGGTGAAAGAATGCCACAAAAAACAAAGAACACGCCAATGATGGAACAATACTTGGCAATAAAAGCACAATATCCCGACGCCTTTTTATTCTATCGGCTGGGGGATTTTTATGAATTATTCAACGAGGACGCCGTGAAGGCAGCCAAAATATTGGAAATCACGCTGACGAGCCGCAACAAAAATGCGGATGATCCGATTCTCATGTGCGGGGTCCCCTATCATGCGGCTGCGGATTATATCAGGACGTTGGTGGAAGGCGGGTATAAAGTCGCCGTCTGCGAACAGATGGAGGACGCGAAGCTTTCGAAAGGGATGGTCCGGAGAGAGGTCGTGCAGGTCATCACCCCCGGCACCTATATCGACGAAAAAGCCAAGGAGAGCAAAGCCAACAACTACCTGGCCGGCATCATCCAGACTGCAGAAAAAGGCTTTTCATTAGCCTATTCCGATATCGGCACCGGCGAATTGAAGGTGACCAATCTGGAGAACGAGGATGCAGTCTTCAATGAACTGCAGACGTTGCCGTTCAAAGAGGTCGTCCTGGAGCCCGAACACTCGGAACGCTTCAAGGAACAGTTGGAGAAAAGGTTCAACATCCTCGTTTCCGTGCAGAAAAACAACAGGGACGAGGAAGCCTTCGCCAGTTTGCTTGCCGACATCCCGGATGAGGATTCGCGGGACGTCCTGTACTTGCTGCTGAGCTATCTTGCCGACACCCAAAAAAGAAGTTTGACCCATTTGCAGCGAGCCGAAAGCTATGAAACCGATCAGTTTCTGAAGATGGATACCTATGCACGCAGGAATCTGGAATTGACCGCATCCTTGCGCACGCAACAGAAAAAGGGCAGCCTATTATGGATGCTGGATGAAACGAATACCGCAATGGGAGGCCGCTTATTGAAAAAATGGCTGGAAAAGCCGTTGATCAATCTGACCGACATCTTAAAGAGGCAATCCAAAGTGGAATCGTTCCTCAATCATTATTTTGAAAGGATGGATATCAGCGAGGCTTTGACGTCGGTCTACGACCTGGAAAGGCTTGTTGCCAGAGTCTCCTTAGGGAATGTCAACGGCCGCGATCTGATCCAGTTGAAAACGTCCTTGCTGCAAATTCCCGCATTGGTCCAAGCCATCGAAGCGATCGGGGAGCCGGCAGTCTGGGAAGGGACAATCGCCAAACTGCGATCCATCCCGGAAGTGGTGGAGCTGATCGAAAAAGGGATTTCCGATGATCCGCCGCTCCAAAT
Organism: uncultured Carnobacteriaceae bacterium; assembly: GCA_963730595.1. GTDB lineage: Bacteria > Bacillota > Bacilli > Lactobacillales > Aerococcaceae > Trichococcus. Next base: position 110,223 of record CAVSSJ010000012.1, on the reverse strand, counting down.
CAAAGAGGGCAACATAATCCGGGACGGCTACAACGAGCAGCTCGATCTTTACCGCGATGCCATGAGCAACGGCAAACGTTGGATTGCCATGCTACAGATGGAAGAACGGGAAAAAACGGGCATCAAAACGCTGAAAATCGGATACAATCGCGTTTTTGGCTATTATATCGAAATCACCAAAGCCAATCTTGCTGCGCTACCGGAAGGCAGATATGAACGCAAACAGACGCTCTCAAACGCCGAACGCTTCGTTACGCCGGAGCTGAAGGAAAAAGAAGCGCTCATTCTGGAGGCCGAAGAGAAGTCGGTCCAATTGGAGCATGAATTATTCGTAGCCATCAGGGAAGAAATCAAGGGTTACAGCAGACAATTGCAGGCACTGGCGAAATTGGTTGCGGAAATCGATGTGCTGCAGTGCTTTGCGCAAGTCAGCGAAGCCTATCATTTCACCAAACCGGCATTGAGCAACACGAACCGGAAGCTTTCCATCAAAGAGGGCCGTCATCCCGTCGTGGAGCGGGTCATCGGGAAAGAGAAATTCGTACCGAACAGCATCTTGATGGATGAAGACAATGCGATATTGCTGATCACGGGACCCAACATGTCCGGGAAAAGTACGTTCATGCGCCAAATCGCCTTGATCGTGATCCTCGCGCAGATGGGCTGTTTTGTTCCGGCGGAGAAGGCAGAACTGCCGGTCTTCGATCAAATCTTCACGCGCATCGGTGCGGCGGATGATCTGTATTCCGGGCAAAGCACCTTTATGGTCGAAATGGTCGAGACCAATCAAGCGCTGCAATTCGCCACCGACAACAGCCTGATTTTATTCGATGAAATCGGGAGAGGGACGGCCACCTATGATGGGATGGCGCTGGCGGAGGCCATTCTGCGCCATATCCATCGCACCATCAAAGGCAAGACGCTCTTCTCTACGCATTACCATGAACTGACCCAACTGGAATCCGATTTGGCCGGGACAAGGAACGTCCATGTCGGGGCCATCGAAAAGGATGGGGAATTGGTATTCCTGCATAAACTGATGGATGGACCGGCCGATAAAAGCTATGGTCTCCATGTAGCCAAACTGGCGGGTATGCCGGACAGCTTGATTGCCGAAGCGCAGATCATCTTGAACGGGCTGGAGGAGGAACATCTGCAACATAAAACGGGTGCTGTTGCAGCAACCGACAAGATGGAACAGTTGGCGCTTTTCCAGGAAAGCTCACTGTCCCCCAACGAGAAACATGTATTGGATGCAGTCGCGAGCCTAGCTTTGGAGGACTGCACGCCGATGCAGATGATGAATTTGGTGGACAGCTGGAAAAAATTATTGAAAACGCAAAAAAAGTAGGGGGAAACAATGGCTAAAATCAGGGAACTTTCTCAAATATTGACTGACCAAATAGCTGCGGGTGAAGTGATTGAACGGCCTTCTTCGGTAGTCAAAGAATTAGTTGAAAATGCTATTGACGCAAACAGTACCCAAATCGATATTTTCATTGAAGAATCCGGCTTAAGAAAAATCCAGGTCGTTGACAATGGCGATGGTATTGCGGCGGATGAGGTTCCGCTTGCCTTCACAAGACATGCCACCAGCAAAATCTACACGCATGAAGATCTGTTCCGCATCCATTCGCTCGGCTTTCGGGGCGAGGCGTTGCCCAGCATCGCTTCCGTCGCCAAAGTGACGATCGAAACGGCAGTCAGGAATGAGAATGGCCAGTATATGCGGATAAAGGGCGGTATCGTGGAAGAAGCACGCCCGAATATTTCCCGCAAAGGCACGACCATCACCGTGGTGGATTTATTTTACAACACCCCGGCCCGCTTGAAATACATCCGGTCTTTGCAGACGGAACTTTCAAACATCTCCGACATCATGAACCGGATTGCGCTGAGCCATCCGGAAATTGCTTTCCGCTTGGTGCACGAAGGGAATCAATTGCTGCGCACGGCGGGGAACAATGATCTGCGGCAAACCGTAGCGGGCGTCTATGGCACGCAAATCGCCAGAAGAATGAAAGAGATCGAGAACGAAGATCTCGATTTCAAGGTGAAGGGGTTCATCAGTTTGCCGGATACGACGCGCGCAAGCCGAAATTATTTGACCCTCATCTTAAATGGGCGTTATATCAAGAATTACGCGCTGAATAAGGCGATCATCGATGGATATGGATCAAAACTGATGGTCGGCAGATTTCCGATAGCGGTCGTCACGATCGAAGCGGATTCCCTCCTGCTTGATGTGAACGTGCACCCTTCAAAAAAGGAAGTGCGGATCAGCAAGGAAAAAGAGCTGGCCGCCTTGATCCAGGAAGCGATAGCAGCCGTCTTGAGACAGGAACAGCGCATACCCAGCGGCATCGAAAACTTGAAGTTCAAAAGAACGAGCGATGCCGAGCCGGTCAGGATGGAGCAAACGGCCGTCTCCTTTCAACCGTTCATCACTGATGCGGAACCGGAAAGAAATCCGGAACCAGCTGTGGACAGGCCTCTTTTTGAAACGACCAGTGAGGATGATTTCCGTTCTTTGGAAAAACTGATCGAGAACAGGAACAACGATTACCACGAACAGGATTCCGAGGAATTGGACGACCTGGATGATGCGGCGGAAGAATCGACCATTCCGGACGATGGGTTTGACGCGACGGATCACCTGCTGCCGGATTCGGAAGATGAAAAGACCTATGCTGATGCTGTAGAGCACGCAATGGAGCTGCACGAGGAACCGATCATGGCAACCGTGAGAAAAATCGAAAATGAAGAAGAAAAAGAAACAGCCAATGAGGGGACTTTCCCCGAATTGTATTATTTTGGACAGATGCATGGAACCTATCTTTTCGCACAGAACGACAAGGGGCTCTACATCATCGATCAGCACGCTGCCCAGGAGCGCATCAAATACGAATATTACCGGGAAGAGATCGGCAAGGTTTCAACCCATCTGCAGGGGCTGCTCATTCCGATCATGTTGGAGTACCCTGCCAATGAATATTATCTCATCCAGGAAAACAAGGAAATGCTGGAAGCCATGGGTATCTTTCTGGAGCCGTTTGGCCAAAACAGCTTCATCGTTGAAAAACACCCCACTTGGCTTACCCCGGGCGAAGAGGAAGAGATACTGAAAGAGCTGATCGCCATGTTTCTCGAGGAAGGAAACATTTCAATCAAAAAATTACGTGAAGCGACTGCCATCATGATGAGCTGCAAGCGTTCGATCAAAGCGAACCATCATCTGAGCGAACAGGAAGCGCGCCAGCTCTTAGTTGATTTGGCTCAAACGGAGAATCCGTATAATTGCCCGCATGGCAGACCCGTCTTGATCCAATTTTCAAACCAAGACATGGAAAAGATGTTCAAACGTATCCAGGATCCGCATTGAAATAGTTGCTCCGGTTTAGCCTTGTCAAAGGAAAACCGGAGTTTTTTTGTTTTTATATTCCATTGCCTTCGGAGGACCGCCGAGGGGTATCATTTTATCTATCCGCAGATTTGATGTAAAATTATGGTAGCGCTTAAATATGATGAAGGAGTGAAGAACATGGTACAAATCAATAACATTTCCGATATGATGGGCGAAGTGAATAAAGAGAGTTCCATCCAGGCACTGGGCAGCAAAACAGGGGTGAATCTGGATCCGAGCGTTATTTCAAAAATGGCCATTTTGGCGATCCCTTTGATTTTGCGTGCGCTAAGCAAAAATGCCGAATCGAAAGAAGGGAAAGATTCCTTGTCCGATGCATTGGAGCAACACAAAGGCAAAACCAAAGATGTGACATCCATCGAGGACGTCATTTCGAAAGCTGATACGGATGATGGGGAAAAGATTTTGGATCATGCATTCGGGGACAAAGACAAAGTCGTCGATCAAATCGCAGCCCAAACAGGACTCGGCAAATCGGATGTCGCAAAGGTCTTAGCGTCGATGGCACCGATGATTTTGGGTATGCTTGCGGACAAAAAGGATGCAGAAGGATTGGATTCCGATGGCGTCGCCAATCAGACTGATATTTTCCGCAAAGAAGCCGAGGAGAAGGCATCCAGCAACTTCGATATAACGGACCTGTTCCCTAAACAAGCAGGGGCAAAACCAGCTTCGACATCCGGCGGGTTGGGCGGCATCCTCGGCAGCATCCTAGGCGGCCTTTTCTAAAACTGAATCAACTGAATCTGCAGGAATGACAGAACAAGGAAGAAGCCTTTTTTGTTCTGTTTGTTCCTTTTTTTTGCTATACTGGAAAAATGATAGGAAGGGGTTGTGGCAGTTATGAAAGAAGACAAGGAAGAAGCATTGAAGCGTTTGACGCCTCTGCAATATGATGTGACACAAAACGAAGCGACAGAAAGACCATTTACTGGCGAATATGACGATTTCTATGAAAAAGGAATCTATGTTGACATAGTGAGCGGCGAGCCACTGTTCAGCTCGAACGATAAATACGATGCGGGCTGCGGATGGCCGTCATTCTCCAAGCCGATCGCCACGTTAGCCGAAATAGAGGACCGCAAATTGCTGCGCAAACGCACGGAAGTACGCAGCAAAGAAGCGAATTCCCATCTGGGACATGTATTCGAGGATGGCCCTGCCGAAATGGGCGGGTTACGCTACTGCATCAACTCCGCCGCTTTGAGATTCGTCCCTTATGAAAAATTGGATGAAGAAGGCTATTCACAATACAAATCATTGTTTGAATAGATTGATTTTGGTCCCGGCACAGGCTGTCGGGACTTTTGCGTATTCTAAGGCCATTATTTTCATGCCGCGAACGACAGGGATGTCACATCGGTCCATTTTTATGTTATGATGTATTGTAAGACTATAATGCAGACGTTTGTAATACGAATATGGGAGAAAATGATGTACGAATATATAAAAGGAATGTTAGTTTATGTTGGCCCGCACTACGTTGTCGTCGAGAACGGAGGGATAGGCTATCAATTGCAGGTTGCGAATCCGTTCCGTTTTTCGGGAAGTTTAAATAAAGAAATAACGTTCTATGTTTACCAAGCGGTCCGCGAAGATGCGATCACCCTGTTTGGATTTAAAGATTATACCGAGAAGCAATTGTACCTGAAATTGATCAGCGTATCCGGTATCGGACCGAAAAGCGGACTCTCCATATTGGCTAGTGATGACCATCTCGGCTTGATCCAAGCAATCGAGTCGGATAACGTCAGCTACTTGACGAAGTTTCCCGGTGTCGGCAAAAAGACGGCTTCGCAGATCATCTTGGATCTGAAGGGGAAGATCGGCGATCTGTTGCCGGATACCTACTGGATGGAGAACAATCTGGAGCTTGGAACGGAATCCGGCCCGACAGCGATTTTGGAAGAGGCGGTCGAGGCTTTATCGGGATTGGGATACTCCGACCGCGAAGTGAAAAAAATCGTCCCGGTGCTCGAAAAAGAGGACTTCAAGACGACAGAAGAAGTGTTGCGTATGGCATTTAAGCTATTGTTAAAGGGATAATAAGGTGATGAATATGACAGCTGATAATAGAATTGTTTCTGGTGAAACAGAAGACTTTGCTGAAGACATGATGGAACAGTCGCTGCGTCCGCAGAAGCTGGACCAGTATGTCGGTCAGGACAAACTGAAGAATGAACTGAACGTCTATATTCAAGCCGCTAAATCGCGCAACGAAGCGCTTGACCACGTTCTGTTATACGGGCCTCCCGGCTTAGGGAAGACAACGTTGGCCATGGTCATAGCGAATGAAATCGACGTCCGTATCCATACCACAAGCGGGCCGGCCATTGAACGCCCGGGCGATCTGATGGTTCTGCTCAATGAGTTGGAAGCCGGCGATGTCTTGTTCATCGATGAAATCCATCGTTTGCCAAGGATAGTGGAGGAAGTGTTGTACTCCGCCATGGAAGATTATTATGTGGACATCATCATCGGACAAGGGCCGACCGCACACCCTGTCCATTTTTCGCTTCCGCCATTCACGTTGGTTGGCGCAACAACGAGGGCGGGGAGTCTCTCGGCACCGCTTCGTGACCGCTTTGGGATCGTGTCACGGATGGAATATTACAGCATTGAAGATTTAACAAAAATTGTCCATCGTTCGGCAGGGGTGCTCCGTACCGACATCGACGAAGCCGGAGCGATAGAGATCGCTTTGCGTTCCCGCGGGACACCGCGAGTCGCCAATCGTCTGCTCCGCCGCGTACGCGATTTTGCGCAAGTATACCAAGATGGCCTGATTACCAAGGAAATCGCCGACAAGGCGTTAGCCATCCTCAGTGTCGACAGCAAAGGGTTGGACGATCTGGACCGAAAAATATTGACGACGATGATTGAATTTTACAGAGGCGGTCCGGTCGGGCTTTCCACGATCGCTGCCAATATCGGCGAAGAGATGGAAACCATCGAGGATATGTACGAACCCTATCTGCTTCAACTAGGCTTGCTGCAGCGGACGCCGCGCGGAAGGGTAGCTACGGATTTGGCCTATGATCATTTAGGCTATGAATATGATATACGAAAATAAGTGAGGTTTTATAATTGAGAACAAGTGATTTTGATTTTTATTTACCCGAAGAGTTAATTGCGCAAACTCCTTTACTGGATCGTTCTTCATCGCGCCTGTTGGTGTTGGATGCTGAAACGGGCGGATTGGAAGATAAGCATTTCACCGCCATTTTGGATGAACTGAACGAAGGGGACGCACTCGTTTTGAACAATACGCGCGTCTTGCCCGCACGTTTGCATGGCGTGAAACCCGATACCGGCGGCCATATCGAAGTTCTGTTATTGAACAACACAAACGGCGACGAATGGGAAACCTTAGTGAAGCCTGGGGAAACGCGTAAAGGTCGGAACGGTCATCTCTTTCGGGGATGGACGACTGACTGCAGAAGTGACGAAGGTTCTGGAACATGGCGGCCGCATGATTACCTTCAAATATGACGGCGTGTTTTTGGAGATTCTGGAGTCTCTGGGTGAGATGCCCCTGCCGCCTTACATCAAAGGAAAAATTGGAAGACCAAGGACGCTACCAAACGGTCTATGCCAAGGAGAACGGATCCGCAGCCGCACCGACTGCCGGCCTGCACTTCACCGATGAATTGCTGAAGCAAGTCGAAGCGAAAGGCGTCAAGATCGTCTATGTAACGCTTCATGTCGGACTGGGAACGTTCCGTCCGGTTTCTGTCGACAATCTCGATGAGCATGAAATGCATTCCGAATTCTATCAACTTACGGAAGAATCGGCGGCTGCGCTGAACAGCGTCCGCGAGCATGGCGGGAAAATATACGCTGTCGGGACGACTTCGGTGCGGACATTGGAGACGATCGGTACGAAATTCGACGGGAATATCGTGGCCGATAGCGGCTGGACAAGCATCTTCATTTCGCCCGGTTATACCTTTAAAGTAGTCGAAGGGTTCATCACGAACTTCCATTTGCCGAAATCGACATTGGTTATGCTCGTCAGTGCTTTCGCAGGCAGAGAGCATGTTCTGGGAGCCTACGAACATGCCGTCCAAGAAAAATACCGTTTCTTCAGCTTCGGGGATGCCATGTTCATTAAATAAGAAAAGCGGCCCAAGCCCGTCCTGCCTCGACAGAAATATTAAGGAAGCAACGCTCCTCGCAGTCGCCTTGTACTGGTAGTCTAAGGAATGAATTCCTAAGACTACCATGCAAATGAGCATACCGCGCAATTGCTGAGAACTTCCTGCGTCAGCAGGTTAGTCGAACAGTATGTCTTGGCTCGCAAGAGCCAAGAGGACCCTTCATCTTCTTTCCGAGAGGCAGGCTTGGACCGCTAGACACCATGTGATGGCGTGAAACTGATTAGGAATCTGTGAAACACTTGCAATGATGCGCTTCTTGTATTTAAAATTTTTTATTCTCTTAGCTGTAAGAAAAAAACCTTCACGTTCCGGAAATATCCGCCACGTGAAGGTTTTTTCGTTATTTTGCTTCAGCCAGTCGCTTTGGTAATAGGGCTGAAATCAGGATGACAATCAGTGCTGTAAAAAGACCAGTGATTGTAGCATACGTGAAATCATAGCTGCCGCCGGTTAATGCTGTGCCGATATAAAATGCAACTTGGCCTAATATGAAGCCCCAAATAATCGTCATAATGTATTTCATATTACTTCCACCTCTTCTCGAAATTAATTTTAGCATTTTTTCAAATTAAGACAAGTATATTTTGTTCCGCTAGTTTCTGCTTCTTGGAAGCAGCTCGTTACGGTATAATAAGGTTATTATGAAAAAAGGAGGCTTGCGCATGTCTTTTGTACATTTACAGACAATCAGTACCTATTCTCTTTTGCAGAGCACGACAAGGCTGGAGGGATTAGTACGTGCTGCTAAAGCAAAAGGCTATGGAGCCATCGCGTTGACGGACTACAATATTTTGTACGGCCAGATCGATTTTTTCAAGCTGTGCAAAAAATATGAGATACAACCCATTGTGGGCATGCAATTGGATTTATCCGGAATCATCCAAAAAGATAAGGCGTTCTCCGTCGTTTTGCTTGCAAAGGATTACAGCGGCTATCAAACGTTGATGGCTCTTTCCACATTAAGGAACCGCGAGGCATCGCAGCAAGAAATGCTCTCTTTATTGGCTGCCTCAAAGGGCCGGCTTATCGCCATCACACCGGGCGAAAAGGGTGAAGTGGAACATTTTTTAGGATTGCGCGATTTTGAAAAAGCCAGAGAAGTCAGCCAGTTTTGGAAGAATGCTTTTGCGGAGGGTGACTTCTATCTGGGTGTTCAAATCCACCAAAAAATGCAGGGGCTGATTCCTTCGCTGCTGAAGCTGTCTGAAGAAGTGGCTGTTCCAGTGGTCGGCATGCACGATGTAAGATACTTGGAGCCGACTGATTCCTTCAGCTGCCGCGTTTTGAAGGCCATCGATGCGAATGAGAAAGTCGACCTTCAGACCGAAGAGCTGAACGGCACCTATTATTTGCCGTCCCTCCAAGAAATGGAGCGGAAGTATGCCGAGCTGGATCTGACTGCAGCAGCAGAGCAGACGCAAAAAATAGCGGATCGCATTGCCGTCACAATCCCGCTGCAGCAAGCGCTGTTGCCGAAATATCCAGTTCCGGCCGGTACGACCCCGCAACAGTATCTGCGCAAACTTTGTGATGAGGGATTGAACCAGCGGGTGCCGCATGCGGATGGCGCCTACAAAGAAAGGCTCGCATATGAGCTGGGCGTGATCGACGAAATGGGATTCAATGATTACTTCCTGATTGTTTGGGACGTGATGGACTATGCAAGAAGAGCGAAAATCATGCCCGGGGCGGGACGCGGTTCTGCGGCAGGATCATTGGTTGCGTACGTTCTGCGCATTACCCATGTAGACCCGATCAAATACAATCTGCTGTTTGAAAGGTTCCTGAATAAAGAGCGCTACAATATGCCGGATATCGATTTGGATTTCCCGGATAACCGCAGGGACGATATGCTTCATTATGTAAGGGACAAATACGGCATGGAACATGTGGCTCAAATCTCCACCTTCGGTACGTTGGCCGCAAAAATGTCCCTGCGCGATACGGCAAGGGTTTTTGGCTTGTCCCAAACAGAATCCAACGAATGGTCCAATGCGATTCCGAACCAATTGGGCATCAGTTTGACTGAAGCCAGAAAAAAATCGAAACCTTTGCAGGAATTGATAAATAAAAATGATCTGAACCGGCTGTTGTTCGAAACAGCCGCGAAGATTGAAGGGGTTCCCCGGCACGTCTCGACCCATGCTGCAGGGGTCGTCATCAGCGACAAACCGCTTGTGGACATCATCCCCTTGCAGAAAAGAAACAGCGATTTATATCTGACGCAATACACGATGGGAAACATAGAGGAAATCGGCTTGCTGAAGATGGACTTTTTGGGCTTGAAGAATCTGACTATCCTGAATGATGCCGTACAATTGGCACGCAGCGCGTATCAAGAGGACATCGACATTTTAAAAATCCCCATGGATGATGAAAAGACCTTGGAAATATTCAGGAAAGCCGATACAAACGGCGTTTTCCAGTTCGAATCACCCGGCATCAAGAATGTTTTGCGGAAATTGGGGCCGGAATCGATAGAAGACATCGCTGCCGTTAATGCACTTTACCGTCCCGGCCCGATGGAGCAGATCGATCTGTTCGTTGCCCGTAAGAAAGGCAAGGCAGTCATCGAATATCCTCACGAGGATCTGGAATCGATCCTGAAGGTTACCTACGGCGTCATGGTCTATCAGGAGCAGGTCATGCAAGTCGCTTCAAAAATGGCGGGATTCAGTTTAGGCGAAGCCGATATCCTGCGGCGAGCCATCGGCAAGAAGCAAAAAGAGGCGATAGACAAAGAGCGTGACCACTTCGTGCGCGGTTCCTTGGAACAAGGCTATACGGAGCAGACGGCTGTCATGGTCTACGACTATATCGAACGATTTGCGAATTATGGGTTCAATCGATCCCATTCCGTGGCCTATTCCTTCATCGCCTACCAGTTGGCCTATATGAAGGCACATTTCCCGGCAGCATTCTTTGCAGCCCTACTTAATTCGGTCAACCAGCACTCCGATAAAATGAATGAGTACTTCATTGAACTGAAAAAGCGGAGCATAGCGGTGACGTATCCGAACATAAATACCAGTTTCTGGAAATTTACGCTGCAGGATGACACCATTCAATTCGGCTTGGGCGGAATCAAAGGCGTCAGACGTGATTTCATCCAGGAGATCATCAACGAACGGAAAGAAAATGGTCCTTATCAAGATTTCATCCAATTTTTAAGGCGTATTCATCCAAAATGGCTGAAGATCGAAACCATCACGCCGCTCATCTTCAGCGGGGCGTTTGATGGCTTCGGACACACGCGGGCGACCCTGTTGCAATCTTTGCCGGGTATGCTGAACAGCATCGAGTACAGCGGGAATAATATCGATTTGTTCTCTGTTCTGGAACCCAAGTATCTTGAAACGGCAGAACTGCCTCTCCTGAAATTATTGGAGACGGAGGAAGAGACGCTCGGCCATTCGCTGAGGGGGCACCCAATCGACCAATTCGGGTCTCTTTACGAAAAAAACGAAGTCGTGTACATAGCCGAGTTGCAGTTGAACCAAAAAGCGAGAACGATGGGCTTAGTGAAAGAAGTGAGGAGAATCCAAACGAAAAAAGGGGATCCGATGGCGTTTGCCAGTCTTACCGACGGATCCGGGGAAATGAGCATGACGATTTTTCCGGAATATTATATCCGGTTCATGAAACTCGTCAAGGCGGATCAACTGATCGTTGTTGAAGGCAGATTGGAAAAGTCGAATCAACCGGATAAATTAAACTTCCTGGCGACGCATATATGGGCTGCCGATGAGTACAAACAGAGCGCTGACCAAGAAACAAAAACCTGTTATATCCGCTTGACGAAAGACCACAATCAGGCCGCGGATTTCGAAAAATTATATCGCATACTCGGAAAGTTTAAAGGCAATCAGCCGGTTATCCTCTATGATGAAACCACGAAGAAATCCGTTCGATTGGTGGCGGAACATTGGGTAACTCTTTCGCCCGAGTTGATCGAACAAGTGAAGGAAGCGTTCGGAAGCGATAACGTCGTCGTCAAATAGTTATGATAAAAAAGGAATCAGTATCTGAATCGATGGGCGCTCCAAGCCGAGAAATATCAATTTATTTTTTGGAAAGCGTATCCTATTGCTAATTGGCTAAATGCTGGGATAATTGCACAGATATAATGTTGTCCGTTACATAATTATATCTCTTGGGTAATCGGCTTTTTTGCTCATTTTTTTCAGTTTTCACAGTCTAAACTCAGGAAAGTGAAAGACTTTTCTAAAAAAAGATGATAAGATAGTGAAGGACAAATTCAAAAAAACATAAGGCATGAAATTTTTATCAAAAAATGAAAGTTTTATTCTTTATTGATGAGGTGAAGTCAAATGAAACGCATTGCAGTTTTAACAAGTGGTGGAGATGCTCCAGGAATGAACGCAGCTATTCGTGCGGTTGTACGAAAAGGTATTTATGATGGATTAGAGGTCTATGGAATCAATTATGGCTATGCAGGAATGGTGGCCGGAGATTTCCGTCGTTTAACGATTGATGATGTCGGAGACACAATCAGCCGCGGAGGTACTATTTTGTATTCAGCCCGTTACCCTGAGTTCAGCCAAATTGAAGGCCAGAAAAAAGGGATCGAGCAATTGAAGAAATTCGGAATTGATGGACTTATTGTTATTGGTGGAGATGGTTCGTATCGTGGCGGCGCGGCTTTAACGAGGTTAGGTTTTCCTACTATCGGCATTCCGGGTACGATCGACAACGACATTCCAGGGACTGATTATACACTCGGTTTCGATACAGCAATCAACACAGTTTTAGACTCTGTCGACAAAATCAGAGACACAGCCACAAGCCACATCCGTACATTCATTATCGAGGTCATGGGCAGAAATGCTGGAGATATCGCTTTATGGACTGGTATCGGAAGCGGGGCGGAATCTATTGTCATTCCTGAGAAGGATTTTACAATGGAGGAAGTTCTTGCGGAAATCCAGGAAGGCAGAGCACGCGGAAAAAAACATACAATCATCATGTTAGCGGAAGGCGTCATGTCTGGTACCGAATTCGCTGAAAAATTGGAAGAGCACGGAGACTTGCACACGCGTGTCACCGTACTTGGCCATGTTCAAAGAGGGGGTTCCCCTTCTGCAAGAGACCGTGTACTTGGAAGTATTTTTGGGTACAATGCGGTTAAACTGCTGGAAGAAGGAAAAGGCGGTATCTGTGTCGGCGTCAAAGGTGATGAAGTTGTCTTCAACGATATCATCGACACACTTGAAAACCAAAAGCATCTTCCATTATTATCGCTTTACCAAATCAATAAAGAAATTTCTTTCTAACCTATCAACGAAAGACGCTTTAAAAACTTAGAACGAGGTGCTTATTTTTTATGAAAAAGACAAAAATTGTATGTACGATTGGACCAGCAAGTGAGTCTGTTGAGACACTTGTGAAATTAATCAATGCAGGTATGAACGTTGCTCGTTTAAACTTCTCACATGGAGACTTTGAAGAACATGGTGCACGTATCGTCAATATACGCGAAGCATCAAAAATAACCGGTAAAATGGTCGCTATCCTTTTGGATACAAAAGGTCCAGAAATCCGCACGCACAACATGAAAGACGGCATCGTTTCTTTGATCACCGGTGAAACAGTCAGAATCTCAATGACAGAAGTTGAGGGTACAAAAGAAAAATTCTCTATCTCTTACCCTGAATTGATCAACGATGTTGTTGTCGGAAACCATATTTTGTTGGATGACGGTTTAGTTGACTTAGAAGTGACTGAACTTGACAAAGAAAACAATGAAATTGTTACCTTGATTAAAAACTCAGGCATCTTGAAAAACAAAAAAGGTGTTAATCTTCCCGGTATTAAAACAAACTTCCCAGGTCTTACACAAAAAGATGCTGATGATATCATCTTCGGTATCGAAAATGATGTCGATTTCATCGCAGCAAGCTTCGTGCGTCGCGCAAGTGATGTATTGGCAATCACTGAAATTTTAGAAAAACATAATGCAACACACATCCAAATCATCCCTAAAATCGAAAACCAAGAAGGTCTCGATAACATCGACGAAATCTTGAAAGTTTCTCAAGGTTTGATGGTTGCCCGTGGTGACTTAGGTGTAGAAATCCCTACTGAAGAAGTTCCTATCGCACAAAAAATGTTGATCAAAAAATGTAACGCTTTAGGCAAACCAGTCATCACAGCAACACAAATGTTGGATTCGATGCAACGCAACCCACGCCCAACACGTGCTGAAGCAGGGGACGTTGCGAATGCTATATTCGATGGCACTGATGCAGTGATGCTTTCAGGGGAAACAGCTGCAGGGGATTACCCGGTTGAAGCTGTTACAACCATGGCTACAATTGCGATCCGTACGGAAGAAGCTATCATCGGCCAAGATGCATTTGCATTGAAAGCATACAGCAACACGGATATGGCTGAAGCTATCGGCCAAGCAGTTGGACATACAGCACTTAACTTGAACATCCAAACAATCGTTGCTGCAACTGAATCAGGACATACAGCACGCATGATTTCCAAATACCGTCCAAAAGCACATATCGTGGCGGTTACTTTCTCTGAACGTCAAAGACGTGGATTGGCTCTTTCATGGGGTGTGTATCCATTCGTTACTGAAAAACCGGATTCAACTGATGAAATGATGGAATTGGCAACTAAAGTAGCTAAAGAGCAAAACTTTGCTAAAGAAGGCGACTTGATCATCATCACAGCAGGCGTACCAGTCGGCGAACGCGGAACAACAAACTTGATGAAGATTCAATTGATCGGCACAAAATTGACTTCAGGCCAAGGTATCGGCGACAAATCTGTGATCGGTAAAGCTGTTGTTGCTTTATCTGCAGAAGAAGCGATCGCTAACGCTACTGAAGATTGCATTTTAGTATTGAAGAACTCTGACAAGGATTACACACCAGCATTCGAAAAAGCTGCTGCTGTCATTGTCGAAGCTGGCGGATTGACAAGCCATGCTGCTGTTGTCGGTATTGCGAAAGGTATCCCAGTTATTGTAGGGGCAAAAGATGCTACCGAACTAATTGAGAACAACGAATTGATCACTATTGATTCTCGTCGTGGAATCATCTACCGTGGAGCAACAACAACAATCTAATTTTATTGAAATAAAATTGAGGATGGGCCTGGGACGTATGTCTCAGGCCCGTTTATTTTCGAAAGGAAATGGTGGATACGCCTGACTCTTTGGAAAAAAATAAGCGATATGTTAGAATGAAGGAAATAGAGCGGCAGAATACTGTCTGGAGGAATATTATGAGTAAAATATTAGGTACAGTCATCACAGGGATAATCGTTGATGAAAATGAGAAAAGCGTCTTTGTTCAAAAAGAGGGCGTCACTTATCGTTTGGATAAGGAAGAATTAGAGAGCCCACTGACTCTTGGCGACACGGTAAAGGGTTTTGTTTATGAATCGATGAATAAGGATTTACGCATGACGCTTAAGGAACCTGCAAGTCAAGTCGGACAATATGGCTGGGGAACGGTCGTTGCAGTCAGAAAAGATCTAGGTGTGTTTGTGGACATCGGCTTGAAGGATAAGGAAATCGTCGTCTCATTGGACGACTTACCTGAAATAAAGTCGCTATGGCCCAAAAAAGGGGATCGTCTTCTGATTGCCCTTGGAACAAGACGAGAAGGATCGTTTATGGGGCGTCTTGGCGGATGAACCCGTGTTCCGTTCGATTTCAAAAGTTCCAGGGGAAGAGTGGAAAAACAAGAACATTACCGGGACCGTGTTCCGCCTGAAGATGGTAGGGACATTTATTTTGACGGATGATTGTTATATCGGATTCATCCACCCTTCCGAAAGGGAAATCGAACCGCGTTTGGGCGAAGTCGTCAACGGCAGGGTCACCGGCATCAGCTCGCACGGCATGCTGAATGTGTCTCTAAAACCGCGTGCACATGAAGCGATCAGTGAAGATGCGCAGATGATCCTTGTATTGCTGGAGAAAAGCCCGACAAAGAGTCTGCCTTATTATGACAAAAGCGATCCAGAAGAGATCAAGAATTATTTCGGAATCAGTAAAGCGCAATTCAAACGTGCTTTGGGACATTTGATGAAAGCAAAACTGATTGTCCAAGAAGAGGGACAAACAAAATTAATCAAGAAGGATTAGGCGGAATGTGCATAATCCAGTGAAGGAGTAAGATTAAGTGACCGAATTATCATTATTAAGTATAAGAAAGCAACTGCAGGAAGCTGGATTTAAACTTACACCTCAACGGGAAGCTACGGTCAGTGTATTGCTGGAAAAAGAAAAAGAACATCTCAGTGCAGAAGAAATTTTCCTTTTACTGCGAAAAAAACATCCGGATATTGGACTTGCGACGGTCTATCGCACTTTGGAAATTTTGACCGATTTGAATATAACCTATAAAGTCGTCTTTGAAGATGGGTTGTCCCGTTATGACCTCAGGCGGACCAGCAATGAACATTTCCATCATCACCTTCTCTGCATCGAATGCGGAAATATCGAAGAAATACACGAAGATTTGCTGGGCGATGTCGAAAAAGACGTCGAATCCCGCTACCATTTCATCGTGAAGGACCACCGTTTGACTTTCCACGGCATTTGTCGCGATTGTCAAAAAAAAATGCGCTTGCCGCAAAAAAATGAATGATGCGTCGCATTGAGAAGGGCATAGCGCATGGATGAACAGATCATTGAATATATGCATTATCTACGGATTGAGAGAGGTTTGTCGGATAACACCATTCAAAGTTATCGACGCGATTTGAAAAAGTATCAACTTTTTTTGCAGACAGAAAAAGTTGGGAGCTTCAATGCCGTCACGAAAGCCGATATTTTGCTTTATTTGCAATACCTCAATGCGGAAAAATTTGCGACTTCTTCCATCAGCAGGATGATTTCCAGCCTGAGGAAATTCCATCAATACTTGAAACAGGAAGGCTTGAATGAAACCGATCCGATGATCAATGTGCAGCTGCCGAAAAAGAAGCAGTCGCTGCCGAAAGTATTATCGACGGATGAAATCGAGCGATTGATGAACACGCCGGATCTCAAAACCGTTCTGGGCATGCGCGACAGGGCCATATTGGAAGTCTTGTATGCGACGGGACTGCGCGTCAGCGAGTTGGTGAATCTTACAATGAGCGAAATTCATCTGGATATCGGATTCATCCAAACCATCGGTAAGGGCGACAAGGAAAGAATCGTTCCGTTGGGCGAGGAAGCCATCTATTGGGTCAATCAATACATCCAGTACAGCCGCCCGGATTTGGCTAGAGGCAGAAAGGAAACGGCTTTCCTTTTCCTGAATTTCCACGGCCAAGGGTTCACACGGCAGGGGATATGGAAAAATCTTAAACAAATCGTCCGCCAGGCCGGCATTAAAAAGAATGTAACACCGCATATGCTGCGCCATTCTTTTGCAACGCATATTCTGGAAAATGGTGCCGACCTCAGGATTGTGCAGGAACTATTGGGACATGCCGATATTTCCACTACACAAATCTATACGCACATCACAACGGAAAGAATGACGGAAATTTATCAAAAGTATCATCCCAGAGCTTGATTGCTTTTCGATTTATGAAGTTAGAATATTTTTGGAGGGGATTACATGAAATATAATCGTATTCACTTGATTGTTTTGGACTCGGTTGGCATAGGGGAAGCGCCCGATGCAGAAAAATTTGGAGATGTCGGCTCCGATACGCTGGGGCACATTGCCGAAGCGGCAGGGTTGCATATCCCACATTTGGAAAAAATGGGTTTAGGGAATATCCGCGAATTGGATGGCGTCAATAAAGATGACGAATCGTTGGGCTACTACACTAAGCTGGAAGAACAATCCGTCGGGAAAGATACGATGACAGGCCATTGGGAAATCATGGGCCTGAATATTGATACGCCCTTCCGGGTATTTCCGGAGGGATTCCCTCCGGCATTGATCGAACAAATCGAAAAGCACACAGGCAGGAAAATAGTGGGCAACAAGCCTGCAAGCGGCACTGAAATCATCGATGAGTTTGGCGAAAATCAGATGAAGACAGGGAATTTGATCGTTTATACATCGGCGGATCCCGTTTTACAGATAGCTGCTCATGAGGAAATCATTCCTTTGGAGGAACTATATGCCATTTGTGAGTATGTGAGACAAATTACGCTGGAAGATCCTTATATGATCGGCCGCATCATTGCAAGGCCCTATGTGGGGACGCCCGGGCACTTTAAAAGGACGAGTAATCGGCACGACTATGCCTTGGATCCTTTTGGGGAAACGACGTTGGATTTCCTGAAAGAAAAAGATTTTGATGTGATCGCCATCGGTAAAATCAATGATATATACAATGGGCAGGGGATTACCGAATACGTCCGGACAAAAAGCAACATGGACGGCGTGGATCAACTGTTGAACGTTATGGGCAAAGATTTCGAAGGCCTCAGCTTCATGAATTTGGTCGATTTTGATGCGCTCTACGGACATAGACGGGATGTCAAAGGCTATGCGAAAGCCATCGAAGATTTCGATAACCGCCTCCCGGAAATAGTGGACGCCTTACGCGAGGATGACCTGTTGCTCATAACAGCCGATCACGGCAACGACCCAACCTTCCCTGGAACGGATCATACGCGTGAGTATGTGCCGTTGTTGGCTTTCAGCAAAGCGATGGTTGGCCGCGGACAGATCAGACAGGGTAAGTTTGCCGATATCGGGGCGACTATTTCGGAAAATTTCAACGTGCGGGCAACAGAAAACGGCAATAGTTTTTTGAAGCAATTGAATTAATGGGGGCAATGATTAGATATGACAATGAATCAAGATAAAATATCAGAAGCAGCACGATTTTTAGCAGAAAACGGGTTCTTTGAGCCTGAATTCGGTCTTATTTTGGGGTCGGGTCTGGGGGAACTGGCCGATGAAATCACCGACGCCATCGCCATTTCCTACACCGACATTCCGGATTTTCCGGTTTCCACAGTCGAAGGCCATGAAGGCAGACTGGTTTACGGGACACTGAGCGGAAAGAAAGTCATTGCGATGCAAGGCCGTTTCCACTATTATGAGGGGTACACCTTGGAAGAAGTCACTTTCCCCATTCGGGTCATGAAACAACTGGGCATCCATTCACTGGCTTTGACCAATGCTGCCGGAGGGATCCGATACGATTTTGTGCCGGGAGATTTGATGATGATTGTCGATCATATCAATCTGACCGGGCAAAATCCGCTGATCGGGCCCAACGACGATGCCATTGGCCCTCGCTTTACGGATATGAGCCAGACCTACGATGCGGATTATCAGGATAGGATCCGCGAGGCGGCTTCCGATATGAATCTTGATTTAAAAGAAGGTGTCTACATCGGATTGACCGGTCCGACCTATGAAACGCCCGCAGAAATCCGGATGTGCAGAGCGCTCGGAGCCGATGCCGTCGGGATGTCGACTGTGCCTGAAGCCATCGTGGCAAGGCATGCCGGCCTGCGTGTCTTCGGGATTTCTTGCATCACCAATTTGGCTGCGGGAATGCAGGCTACCTTGAATCATGGAGAAGTGGTTGAAACAACGACGCGTGTGAAAGAGACATTCAAGACGCTTCTGAAAAATGTTTTAGGCGCACTGTAACCGTCGCCGCTATTGCCATGAACAAAAAGTACATTTGTCCAATCGCTTTTCTTGTGGTAAAGTAAATTTTAGCTTTTAAGGAACGATTTTTTCAAAATATATTTTCACTGTAAAGGGGTACTCTGTATATGAACGAACAACTCTTGACCGGCACATTAAAAATTAACGGAAACAACCATCTGGAAATCGGCGGAATGGACACTGTATCTCTGGCAGCGAAATATGGCACACCTTTGTATGTTTACGATGTAGCGCAAATCCGCTCAAAATGTAGGCAATTCAAAAAGGCTTTTGAAAAGAATGGCTTTTCCTATCAAGTTGCCTACGCCAGCAAAGCTTTTTCCATTTTGGCAATCTATCAACTGATAAAAGAAGAAGGCTGTTCGGTTGATGTGGTGTCCGGCGGGGAACTTTACACGGCTTTAAAGGCGGGTTTTCCGGCAGAGAAAATCCACTTTCATGGGAACAACAAGACAGTGGCGGAATTGACCATGGCTCTGGAAAATAAAGTGGGCTGTATCATCGTTGATAATTTCTATGAAATTGACTTGCTGAATGCTTTGACGAAGGGCCGTAATCAAAGGGTTGCTGTACAATTGCGTACCGCACCAGGGATCAACGCGCATACGCATGAATACATCACAACCGGTCAACGGGATTCGAAATTCGGTTTCGATTTGGAAAATGGGCAAATCGATCAAGCCATCCAAAAAGTCTTGGAGAACCCTCTCTTGGATTTAATCGGTGTCCATTGCCATATCGGTTCCCAAATATTTGAAACGGAAGCATTTACGCACACCGTCGATAAAATGATCGGGCTGTTGGCTTCTTGGCGCGATAAATATGACTATACCGCAAAAGTGTTGAACTTGGGCGGCGGTTTTGGTATCCGTTATACCGAAGCGGATGAACCCAAAGAGATCAGTGACATCATAGACGCAGTCTGTCAAGAAGTCGTTCAAAAAACAGGGGAATACAACTACCCTGTGCCTGAAATTTGGATCGAACCGGGTCGCAGCATCGTCGGGGATGCAGGCATCACCCTCTATGAAACCGGATCGGAGAAGGACATTCCCGGCATCCGCAATTATTTGGCGGTGGATGGCGGCATGACCGATAATATCCGTCCGGCCCTCTACGATGCAGAGTACGTCGCCGTCATAGCGAATCGGGCAACGGAACCTGCTGAAGAAACGTATTCCATCGCGGGGAAATGTTGTGAATCAGGGGATATGCTTATTTGGGATATCCCGTTGCCGAGAGTCAACCAAAAAGATATTCTGGCAGTCTTTTCGACGGGTGCCTACGGCTATTCGATGGCAAACAATTACAACAGAATTCCGCGTCCGGCAGTGGTCTTTGTGGAGAACGGTGAAGACGCGCTTGTTGTCAAGCGTGAAACCTATGAAGATCTTATTCATTTGGATCAACTGATCTAATTCAGCGCATTTCGGGCAAATAAAGTTTTAAAAGGAGAAAAAAGTGTTTATTTCGTATAATCAATCATGTGAAAAAATCGCTATGGGATTACTTTCCTATGTAACGGATTTGAAAAATGTAGCCAGGTTAAAGGCTGAAATGGATAGTTACAAGGAAAATGCTGAAAGGAAATTGTTTCTTTGGAAAGATGAAGAGACGGATAATATTGTTGCCTTAGTAGGCATTGAACTCAGCGACACCATGATTTTAGTTCGCCATCTAGCGGTTTCCCCTTCTTTCAGGAAGGAAGGGATCGTCTATTCGCTGCTGAATGGCTTGCAGAAACAGTATCCTGCCCACTCCATCAGCGGAACGATAGAAACAGCGCAGTTTATAGCGAAGTGGAGCCAAAAACAGAAGGAAGAGAATGATGAGGGCATGAGTGGATGATGATGTCCGGAGAAAATGAACTCACATTTAAACTTCCTGATTTCGAAGGGCCGTTGGACTTGCTGCTCCATCTGATCAAAGAAATGAAAGTGGATATCTTTGACATCCCGATTGCTGAGATAACTGAACAATACCTCCGTTACCTTGACTCAATGCAAGAATTGAAGCTGGATGTAGCGGGGGATTACTTGCTTATGGCTGCAACGCTTTTGGAAATAAAAAGCCGTTTACTGTTGCCGAAAAAGGAAATGGAATTTACAGAAGATTTCTATGAAGAGGGTGAAGATCCTCGCGAAAGTCTTGTCCAACAACTGATAGAGTATAAACAATTCCAAGGTGCCGCAAAGGCTCTAAAGGAATTGGAACAAGAAAGAGGCTTGTATTTCACGAAAAATGCCACAGACCTGGAGGAACTGCAACATTCGGTTCCGCTGTCCCCGGGTGAAGTTTCCGCGACGGATTTGATAGCAGCTTTGCAAAAAATGTACCAAAAATTGCAGAAGAAAAAACCGTTGCAGGCAAAAATGGGACAAGAACAATTCACCGTCGAACAGACGATGCGATCGATATTGGAAAAATTCGACAGTTTAGGGGAAACGCCTCAAGCCATGCTCCCTTTTGCCGCTTTTTTTGATGTTCAGACAAAGTCTCAGGTAGTGAATACGTTCTTGGCGATGCTGGAACTGGTCAAAGAACGGGAAATTAATTTTATGCAGGAAGAAGTTTATGGTGATATCTATTTAATACGTATTATGGGAGTTTTGGTTGATGAATAAAAAAGGGGCTTTGGAGAGTCTTTTATTTGTAGCGGGCGATGATGGACTAAGCATGGATGAAATAACCTCATTGCTGGAAATAAGCGAAATGGAAGCACGCAATCTTTTGGTTGAAATGAGAGAGAATCACAATGACAACATGCATTCGGGGCTGACTCTGATCGAGACGCGTAAAAGATATCAACTGGCGACAAAAAAAGAATATGCCGAGTTGATCAAAAGCTATGCCATTTCACCTTTTGCGACGCATTTATCACAGGCGGCGTTGGAGACGCTGGCGATCATAGCGTATAAACAGCCCTTGACGCGCATCGAGATTGATCAAATCAGGGGCGTGCAGTCCGCTGGATTGGTGCAACGTTTGATGCTGAGGGGTCTCGTGAAGGAAATGGGACGCGCTGAAACGCCAGGGAGGCCGATCATCTATGGCACGACGGACTATTTCATGAACTATTTCGGACTGACGACGATCGAAGATCTACCCAATGTTGAAGAGCTTTTCCAAATGCAAGAGAACGAATCGTTTGATCTATTTAATTATGGCTTGGACGACGAAAATGAAAACCCTGATGGACCTGTCGCAGAGGCTGACGGTTTTTTTAAGGATGACCAAATATCGCTGATGTGATAGCTTAATGGCATCGGCAGAGCGATAATGACAGTTTGACCGATAGGATACTACCCATTCCAACGGCAATCCGTTGCAAGCCGGAATGGGACAAAATGAAAGAATAAAAGGTGAATGAATGGAACGATTACAGAAAGTTATAGCACATGCGGGGATTGCTTCGAGAAGAAAAGCGGAAGAAATGATAACAGAAGGCCTAGTGACCGTCAATGGAGAGGTCGTAAAAGAATTGGGCGTTAAAGTATCAAAAAGTGACAAGGTGGAAGTGAAGGGGATGCCGATTTATCGGGAACAACCTGCCTACTATCTTTTCTACAAACCAAAGAATACTTTATCCTCCGTCAAAGACGACAAGGACAGAACGGTCGTCACAGATTTCTTTAACGTCAAAGAAAGAATCTATCCTATCGGCAGATTGGATTATGATACGACCGGTCTGCTGCTGATGACCAATGACGGTGAATTCGCCAACTTATTGACGCATCCGAAATACCATATCGAAAAAACGTATGTGGCAAAAGTCAGCGCCATCCCTACGCGCGCGCAACTGAATAAATTGGAGAATGGCGTCATCCTGGATGGCAAAAAAACATCTAAAGCTAGAACGAAATTGATTTCGGCCAATTCCCAGAAGAACACAGCAATCGTAGAAATCACCATCCATGAAGGCTGGAATCATCAGGTGAAAAGGATGTTTGAACAGGTCGGCTGCCCCGTCGATAAATTGAAACGTGAAGCATTCGGATTCTTGACCCTAGGCGATCTAAAACCCGGAGAGTACCGCGAACTGAAAGCATTTGAAGTGGAGAAACTTAAAAAAATGGCTCTTTCAAATGAAATGGATGCAAGAAGATAGAGAGAAAATTTACTAAATACAAAGGATGATTTGAATGGTAAAAGCAGCAGGGAAGATTCTGATCGTAGATGACGAAGAACGGATTCGCCGACTATTGAAACTGTATCTTGAAAAAGATGGTTACGAGACATTCGAAGCCGAAGATGGAAAAACTGCTTTGGAAATGATTTTAACAAACTCGTACGATCTGGTTTTGCTCGACTTAATGCTCCCGGAAATGAGCGGCATCGAGGTGGCGAAATTGGTCCGCAAAGAAAAAGAAGTTCCCATCATGATGATCACTGCCCGCGGGGAAGAAAACAACAGAGTGGAAGGATTTATGTCTGGAGCAGACGATTACATCGTGAAACCATTCAGCCCCAGAGAAGTGATGCTGCGGGTTGCAGCGGTATTGAAGCGCACGAAACCGTTGGAATCTGAATCGAATACAATCGAATTCCCTAAACTCAAGATTCACCCGGACTCCAGGCTCGTATTGGTGGATAATGTGCCGATCAATTTAACGCCCAAAGAATTTGAATTGCTCCTCTATCTTTCTAAATCGCCAGAAAAAATCTTTACCAGAGAAGTGTTGTTGAAGGAAGTCTGGCGCTACGAATTTTTTGGCGACCTGAGGACGGTCGACACACACGTAAAACGATTGCGCGAGAAATTACTGAAACAATCCAAATCAGTCTCCAAAATGATCGTAACGGTTTGGGGAATGGGTTATAAGTTTTCGCCGATCGATTCTGAACGGACTAACGAGAAGAAATGAAAAAGAAAAGAATTTTTTTAAACTCTTGGATTTTCTTGGTTCTGCTGACAGTATCGCTGATGACATTGATGTATATAGGGAATGCCATCACCAATGTGAACACCATCGAAGATACGTATCTCACTTTGCTGCAAGAGAAAGATGATGGCAACGAGAGGATAGCATATTGGAGACTCCTGGTGGCTATCCGACAGCTCCGGTATCCGAGTGACGGTCAATCATCGGAGCTAGGCTATTACATTGAAATAGCTGATCACAGTCAGTTCGTCATGAATGACGCGGCTCTTGCCGAGCAATCCAGTTCGCTGAAAGAGAAATTATTTGCCTCCGCCCCCCTGGCAAGCGCGTTGGCAAATAAACAAGAGCTATTTGAAAAAATTACTGTCTTGGATGCCAATAATGACGAGCTGCTTTTTTTGACGGATGTTCATTTTTTTGAGCGTGACGGAAAAGCAGGGACCATCATTATTTTTTACAATTTGGCTGAGCTGCAGTCCTATCATCTTAATGCAAAAAGCATGTTTTGGCTGCTT
Organism: uncultured Carnobacteriaceae bacterium; assembly: GCA_963730595.1. Lineage (GTDB taxonomy): Bacteria > Bacillota > Bacilli > Lactobacillales > Aerococcaceae > Trichococcus. Next base: position 85,617 of record CAVSSJ010000012.1, on the reverse strand, counting down.
CTGACCATCTTTTTGATGGGAGCAATCGCGTACTATCAATATCTGGATCGTAAAGTCTCGGAACCGTTAGAGGAGATGACGGATATTGCCTTTAAGTATTCGCGCAATGATTTTTCGAAAAAAATAAGAGTGGAAACCTACGATGAAATTTCGAATCTGGGGATCGCCATGAGCAAACTCGGAAAAGCGATCCAGGCCAGCACGCTGATGAACAAGGAAGAGAAGGAATTGCTGACCCATTTGTTTGAATCGCTGCCTGGAGGGATTCTTTATTTTGACCAAAATACGAATTTGACGCTTGTGAATGGTTTTGGCAAAGAATTTCTTGATTTTTGGAGAAAAGCGGACCCTGATTCCGAGAACAAGGTCATCCCGGATCAATTCAGTGAAATGATCCTGCATTCTTATGACACGGCAACCAGTGCGGAAACGGAGTGTCAGTGGCTGCAAAGGTATTTTAATGTGAAAGTCACTCCGTTGCTGCAGGCTGAGTCCAAACAGGTGAGGGGTGTATTGATTGTGCTGCAGGACATTACAGCTGCCAGACAATTGGATACGATCCGCGGTGACTTCATCACGAATGTGTCGCACGATTTGCGTACGCCTCTGCAGATGATAAAAGGCTACAGCGAAGCAATCATCGATAATATTGCAGAAACCAATGAAGAAAAGATTGAAATGGCACATATTATTTTAGACGAGACAACCGAAATGAATAATATGGTGAACAACCTGCTGGATTTATCGCGTATGCAGGCCGGCTATATCGAACTGGACAGACATGCTGTCGATCTGTCTGCGTTCTTTGAACATCTTTCTGCCCGCTTTGAAAAAAGTTTTAAAGAGTCGGAAATCCATTTTTCTTTTGAATTATTGGATGGCATCGATCATTATCCTTTTGATGAGGAGAAGATGAACCAGGTGTTTTATAATCTGATCGACAATGCGGTACGCTATTCTGCGGAAACCGGTACAAGACAGCAAAAATTCATCCATATAGAAGTAAGCTTGGATGATCTTTCCGATAAAGTGCTTTTCGAAGTGAGCGACAACGGGATTGGAATCCAACAAGAGAGTTTGCCCTATATTTTTGAACGTTTCTATAAAGACGATAAATCGAGAACCAATTTAAAACAAAAAAGTACGGGCATCGGCTTAGCGATTGTGCAGACAATCGTAGAAGCGCATGATGGTAAAATTGAGGTATATAGCGAGTTGGGCGTGGGTACAACCTTCATCATCAGTTTGCCGGATCCGGAGCTGATTTGAGCGTTCCTGCTTCTCCCGGGAAATATGCCTCTAAAAAAAATATCTCGAATTAATGATTTTTATATTGACTTTCCTAGCGGGAAGATATATATTTAATTTACAAAATAAAAAAAAGATTCGTCTTCAGGGCAGGGTGAAATTCCCGACCGGTGGTATAGTCCACGACCTCGTATTTCGATACGGGCTGAACTGGTGTAATTCCAGTACCGACAGTACAGTCTGGATGGAAGAAGATGGGGTTTCTTTGAATAGCTTATTCGAGGGCTCTATTTTTATGTATCCATTTGAGGATGATAAGAATAGGGCTCTTTTCTATTGAAAGAGACCCATCTCTGAGATGAAATCAACAGGGAGGATTTATTATTATGCAACAGAACAAAACTAAAAAAATGGTGGGCATTTCACTGTTTGGAGCACTTGCTTTCGTATTGATGTTTATCGCTTTTCCGGTCATTCCGGCATTCTCGTATTTGAAAATTGACTTCAGCGATCTACCGATTTTGCTTTCATTTTTCCTTTACGGTCCAGCGGGAGGCATCATCTCGGCACTGATTCGTTCCATTCTGCATTACCTTCAAACAGGCGGCGATATGGGTTACCCAATCGGCGATGCCGCTAGCTTCTTGGCAACATTATCCTATACCTTGCCGGTATATTACTTGTTGCAAAAAGCTAAAACAAAAGCAGGCGTTATCCTATCCTTGCTTGCCGGCACAATCGTATTGACCGTCGTCTTGTCTGTAGCCAATTGGTATGTCTTCACACCTTTGTACATGAACCTTTTAAACTTCCAAATGGGACCAATAAAAGAGTTGGTATTGGCGGGAATCTTGCCATTCAACATCATCAAAGGATTGGTCATCAGCGCTGTCATCCTGCTGGTTATGCCAAAACTGAAACCATGGCTCGCACATCAACATATCAACCTAACATACAAATAAAACGAAAAAGCAGCCGATGGGCTGCTTTTTTTGCCGCGTACGGAATTTGGGCCTACGCTTGGCGTTCAAACGGCTCTTCTGACCGCAATATCGCGCCTGTGGGGCATTGCTGATAGGCTTTGCGAAAGGCATCCACTTCTTCCGAAGAAACGGGTATGATGCCCTTATTGTCGTCCTTGCGCGTGAAGGCGATGCCGTCCGGGGTAAAATCAAACAGGGCGGGGGAAATTATTTGGCAAAGTCCGCAGGCGATGCAGTTTTCTTGATTAATTTTGGTATAATACATATATATCCTTCTTTACATAATTTTGGTGGTGAAAAAATGAATGAGTTATCCTATACAGATTATCTTTTTTTGAATTGCTTTTCAACTATACAGAAAAGAAAAGAGGCTACCATCTATTATATCCTTATAGGGAAACGGACCATCTCAACGATGCTACAATGCTCGCAACTGGATCTGGAAGCCTATTTCAATGCCCTTCCCAATCTGAAATATCACGTCCTCCAGGAAAGCGTGGCGCGGTTAGCTGCGAATGGATATATCAATATTTCGAATGAAAATGAATATTTGTTGACTTCGTATGGGGAAAAGGAACGCGATGCTTTCTTTGGGCATCATCCATCCTTTCGGAATAAGAATCAAATGAGATATACGCTTGTCCTGGAACCGATCAAGACGCGGGTATTATTTTTATTGCAGGTCCTTTCCGAAATGCGGCATCAAAATAAACGGTACTATCCGATTGAAACGAACGAAAAGGAGCAGCTGTGGGTGAAGAAACTGCTCAGTGAACAGAAGCTGGAACAGGTCGGAATATGCCAAGCAGTTTGGGAAAGAAATGTACGCCATTTTGGAATCCTTCCCGGAACAGGAGGCAACCATTTTCACGTATCAATTCGAAGGGCATCAACATGTCCGCAAAACAGCGGAACAAATTGCGCAAGCAATGCAATCTGGATGAAATGGAAGTCAAAATAATGATGCAGGAAGGCTGGCTGGAATTGCTGGGAAAAGTGTTGAACGCCAAGGAGGAATTCCCGGTTCTGTCCGCCGTCATCCAAGAAATCATCCAGGAAAAAGGCTTGGCATCGAGCAGCGCAGAACGGACATTGCAATATTTCAAGCAGGGTTATTCGCTGGCGGAAATCGTTTCGATAAGAAAACGGAAACAAAGCACCATCCAGGACCATTTCTCTGAGCTTGCCATGCTCTATCCCTCTTTTCCGTTCCGATCTTTTATGGATGAAGAAAAATACGCTTATTTAAGGCAATTGATCAGCAAGAAAGCGCGGGTGGATTATCGTGAGATTCAAGCGGCTTTGCCTGACATAACCTTCTTCGAATCCAGATTAATCCAAATAGCAAGCGAGGTTTACTATAAAAATGAACGAAGAGCAGTTAAGAATTGAACTTGAAAAGCATTTCGGCTACAGCGATTTTAAGCCTGGGCAAGCGCAGCCGATTTTATCCCTGCTGGAGGGGACCAACACCTTAGCCACGTTGCCGACCGGGACGGGGAAGTCGCTGATCTACCAATTGAGCGGCTATCTCCTGGATGGCATCGTGATCATCATTTCCCCGCTGTTGTCGCTGATGCAAGATCAGGTTGCGCAACTCAAGTATATGGGGGAGAAGAGGACCGCCGCCTTGAACAGCATGCTGACGGCCGAGGAAAAACAATTTCTGTTGGCCCGCATCCACAAAATGAAATTTCTTTTCCTTTCGCCGGAAATGCTGCAGAACAATGCGGTCATGGCCAGACTGAAGCAATCAAAAATTGCCCTTTTCGTAGTGGATGAAGCGCACTGCATATCGCAGTGGGGGTTGGATTTCCGATCTGACTACCTCTCGCTGGGGAAATCCAGGGAAGCGTTGGGTAACCCATTGACTTTGGCGGTGACCGCAACGGCCACTCCGAAGGTCAGGCAAGACATCCTGAGGTCTTTGAACCTTTCACCGGAATCGGTCGCTGTTTTTGAGGGAGCGGTTAACCGGGATAACATTTATTACAAAACGGTTGCCGTACAGCCGGAAGAAAAAAATGCTGTCCTGTTGGAGGTTATAAAGGCATATCCGACACCCGGGATCATCTATTTTTCAAGCAAAGCCCAAGCGGACGCCGTCACACACCTGATCAAACAAAAGACGGATCTGCGTGCGGAATCCTATCATGCGGACCGCAGCAATGAAGACAGAATAACCATCCAACACCAATTTTTGCAGGATGAATTGGACATCATCTGCGCAACCAGCGCATTCGGGATGGGCATCAATAAACCGAATATACGCTTCGTCATCCATTATCACATGCCCAATTCCATCGAAGAGTACGTCCAGGAAGTGGGCCGGGCCGGCAGGGATGGGAACCCGTGCATCGCGATCCTGTTTTATGCAGCAACCGATGCCAGCTTTAAATTGCGGATGCTGCAGAATGATTTCCCTTCGGAAGCGTTGATCGAACAGACCGTCTCCTCCAAAAAAATGGCGGCGGAATATGCAACCCCGACCGAAGAGACGTTGCTCACCTATATACTGCAAAACAACCTCTCGTTGCCGGAAGCGAAAGCATTCATAGAAAATCGGCTGAACGTGAAAAAAGAGATGCTGCTCAAGATGAAAGATTATGCGGAAACCAACAGATGCAAACGGGAGATCATAGCGCATTATTTCGGCAAAGAATTCGACGGAAAACCGGAATTCTGCTGCAGCAGTTGCGGCGATGAAGAACCGGATATGGAAAGCTTCAGGCCGGTAAGTGAGGCGTTTTCAAAAAAGGGACAAGACGGCTGGGGTAAAATAATATCCGATCTTTTTCTTTTATCAAAAATGTGAACCAAAATTTCTGGAAATGTGCTACAATTATGTTGAATCACTTATAGGAGGAGACTGAATGGATAAAAAGAATCGCAATCGCAATAATGGAGAGCCCTGGTCACGTAAGTTCGGTGAAGATGAAAATCTGAAAAATCGCCAATATTCACGTTCAGCCAGAAATTCAAAAAATAAAGAAGTAGCACCTCTATTAAAAGTATTGCTGTTTCTCTTTATGGCTATTCTCATTATTCCGTTTGCCACCATTTATTTAAATAAGCAAAAAGAGAGCGTTCCAGAACCAAAAAGCTCGGAACAAGTGATGATCAGCAAAAGGATCGCAAGCTCTTCTTCGCAAAGCAGTGAAGCTACTTCTTCTGAAGCGGTATCTTCTGAGCCCGCAGCATCGGTTGCTGCATCCGAGTCATCAGCGCCGGAATCATCCAGTTCAGAAAGTTCCAGTTCGAGCGCGGTTGTAGTGGAGGCTCCTGCTGCCGTAGAGGAGGAGACAACGACCGGAAACTACAGCAACGCCTATGTCATAAAGGCCGGCGATAATCTTTACCGCATCGCCTTGAACCACGGGATGACATTGGATGAATTGATGCAAGCCAACGGTTTATCAGACACGGAAGCTCAAATTGGCATGACATTAAAAGTAAAATAAAAAGAAGTCGTCTGACAAGACGGCTTTTTAAAATGAAATAGATTGAATATAGTTGGAGGATTAATGTGAATAAAATAAATGTTGCCATCGACGGCCCTGCATCAGCCGGTAAAAGTACCATCGCAAAAAAAGTTGCGGAAGAATTAGGATTCATCTATTTGGATACAGGCGCCATGTATCGCACGCTGACATATGCTGCTTTAGCGAATCATGTGAGTCTGGAAGATGAGGAGGCGCTGTACCGTTTGCTGAAAGAGACAGAGATCACTTTTTCTGCCGGGAAAGAAAAACAACGTGTCTACTTAAATGCAGCGGATGTGACAGAAATTATCCGATCGGAAGACGTGACGCAAAACGTATCACTCGTGTCTTCCTTCGCGAAGGTCAGGGCAGAGATGGTTGCCCGCCAAAAAGAAATCGCAAAAGCTGGCGGTGTCGTCATGGATGGCAGGGATATCGGGACAGTCGTATTGCCGCAAGCAGAGGTGAAGATATTCATGACAGCGACGCCGGAAGAGCGCGCTTTGCGCCGACATAAAGAAAATGTGGCGAAGGGCATCAACACTTCTTTGGAAGAGCTGACCGAAGATATGCGCCGCCGGGATCATCTTGACAGCACAAGAACAATTTCCCCTTTGAAGAAAGCCGATGACGCCATTGAATTGGATTCGACGCATTTGACGATCGAAGAAGTTGTACAAGAAATTTTAGCTGTCATCACAAAGGAAAGTAAAACCCTTACAAGTGCAGAATCAACAATACTAGACGTTTCGAAATAAAGATGTTAGAATAATTATATGTAGGATTACGGTTTCAAAAATATAGAGTCCAGCACTAACTTTTCTGCTAAACAACAGCAAAGTTAAGCAAACAAGCCAATTGTAAGCCGCAGACTTTTAGGAGGAATAGTTACATGTCAGATTACATTGAAAACCCAGAATTAAACGAAGAAGAATCAAAAGGCGTTGAACAAACGATGCAAGATGTCTTAGATGAAGCATTGTCAATAGAAGTTGGCGATACGGTCAAAGGCGAAGTATTAAGCATCCAAGATAGACAAGCTATCGTCGGTATCATCGGCGGCGGCGTTGAAGGGGTTATTCCTTACAACGAATTATCAGCTAAACCATTCGAAGAAATTACAGAAATCCTTAACGTCGGGGATGTTGTTGATTTGGTTGTCATCAAACAAATCAAAGATAAAGAAAACGGAAGTTTCTTGCTTTCGAAACGCCGCGTTGACGCAAAAGCGGTTTGGAAAGATATCCAAGATAAATTCGAAAATAACGTCATTATCGAAGCACCTGTCAAAGATGTTGTCAAAGGCGGGTTAGTGGTTGACGTGGGCGTAAGAGGATTTGTTCCGGCTTCAATGGTTGAAGATCACTTCGTGGAAGATTTCAGCTCATACAAAGGCAAAACATTGAAATTCAAGATTGTTGAATTGGAGCCAAGCGAAAATCGTTTGATTTTATCCCATAAAGCAGTCGTTGCATTAGAAAAAGAAGCAAATAAAGGCAAAGTGATGGACGAATTGGTTGCTGGCGATATCGTGGAAGGTACAGTCGCAAGATTGACAAACTTTGGCGCATTCGTTGATTTAGGCGGCGTAGATGGATTAGTCCACATCTCTCAAATTGCGCATGAACATGTGAAAAACCCAGGTGATGTCCTGACGATCGGCCAAAAAGTCAAAGTGAAAATTTTGTCTATCGACAAAGAAAACGGCCGCGTATCATTGAGCATCAAAGATACTTTAGCAGGACCATGGGATGCGATTGCAGAAAAAGCTCCAGCCGGATCTGTATTGACAGGTACTGTAAAACGTTTGACAAGTTTTGGAGCATTTGTTGAAGTATTCCCAGGTGTTGAAGGACTTGTTCACATTTCACAAATTTCTCATCAACATATTGCAACACCGCATGAAGTATTGCAAGAAGGACAAGAAATTCAAGTGAAAGTGCTTGAAGTGAAACCGGAAGAGCAACGTCTATCATTAAGCATCAAGGCTTTGGAAGAAAAAGCTGCAACGGAAGAAGCTGTAGTTGAGAAAGAAGTCGTGGAAGAATATTCCGCAGATGATTCTGATGGAAGCTTCACTTTAGCTGACCTATTGGGCGACCAATTAGCTGGATTGAAAGATGAATCCGAAGAATAAACATTGAGTTCAGTACACATGTGAGGGCATGGAATTCCATCCATGCTCTTTTTTTGTGGTTGTTTTTATAGCCTGATGTGTGTTATAAATGACATGAATAAAATGATGACCTTTTAGGCATATAGATTTTTTGAATTATATAATCGAAAGAAATGTTTTATTTAGAGAAAAGAAGAAGAAAGGCGGAAGTTACATGCCAAATCCAGTTGTGGCCATAGTAGGAAGGCCAAATGTTGGGAAATCAACAATTTTTAATAGACTAGCAGGAGAACGGATTTCCATTGTTGATGACGTGTCCGGCGTGACGCGTGACAGAATTTATGCCAAAGGAGATTGGTTGGGGAAAGAATTCGGCATCATCGATACAGGCGGTATCGATATCACGGATGAACCCTTCATGAGCCAAATTAAATTGCAAGCCCAAGTAGCGATCGAAGAAGCGGATGTCATCATCTTCATCACGAGCGTGCGAGAAGGCGTTACGGATGCCGACGAGAATGTCGCGCGTATTTTGTATCAATCCGATAAACCCGTTATTTTAGCGGTTAACAAAGTGGATAACCCAGAGATGAGAGCGGAAGTATTCGATTTCTACAGTTTGGGTCTGGGCGATCCTTATCCGATTTCCGGAAGCCATGGCTTAGGCCTGGGTGACCTGTTGGATGCTGTAGTGGCAGAATTCCCTTCCGATGATGAGTCAGCAGAAGAAGAGGAAGTCATCAACTTCTCCTTCATCGGCCGTCCAAACGTCGGGAAATCTTCTCTAGTCAATGCAATCCTTGGGGAAGAACGCGTCATCGTATCGAACATTGCCGGAACAACGCGAGATGCCATCGATACGACCTTTACGGATACAGAAGGAACAAAATTCCGGATGATCGATACGGCCGGTATCCGCAAAAAAGGGAAAGTTTATGAATCCACTGAGAAATACAGTGTCATGAGAGCCCTGCGCGCCATTGACCGTTCCGATGTTGTACTGGTCGTTTTGAATGCCGAAGAAGGCATCCAAGAACAAGATAAAAAAGTGGCTGGCTATGCCCATGAAGCCGGAAAAGGCATCATCATTTTGGTGAACAAATGGGATACGCTTGAGAAAGACAACAACACGATGAAGGAATTCGAGGAAGAAATCCGCAACGAATTCCAGTACCTTTCTTATGCGCCTATTATGTATGTTTCGGCTCTGACGAAACAAAGATTGAACCAAATACCCGCTAAAATCAAGGAAATCAGCGAAAATCAATGCCGTCGTATCCCTTCGTCATTGTTGAACGATGTATTGATGGATGCCATCGCGCATAACCCGACGCCGTCGGACAAAGGACGGCGCTTGAAGATTTATTACTTGACGCAGGTTGCGATCAAACCGCCGACCTTCGTCTTGTTCGTCAACGATCCGGAATTACTGCATTTCTCCTATGAGCGATTCATTGAAAACCGCATAAGAGATTCATTTGATTTCGAAGGAACCCCATTCCGTTTAATTGCACGTCAAAAAAAATAAATTGACCTTTTAAGTGAAGAAAATGCACTATAATCGTTGCAGTAGCAAGGTTTGTATGATATTCTTTATTAGAAATATCTTTTCAAAATGACTTTGGTATTTCAGAGCTGTTTTTGGACCACTCAAAAATAGCTATTCCATGTTTTGTTGTGTTATCAAAGAAAGCATGTATTCTTCTTGTAAAAGGAGGTGAAAGGACAACATGGCAAACAAAGCTGAATTAATCGAAAGAGTTGCTGGAAAAACAAACTTGACTAAAAAGGATGTTACAGCAAGCGTTGATGCATTATTTGAAGTGATTCAAGAAGCATTGAAAGACGGCGAAAAAGTTCAAGTTATCGGTTTCGGTAATTTTGAAGTTCGCGATCGTGCAGCTCGTAAAGGACGTAACCCTCAAACAGGGGAAGAAATCCAAATCGAAGCAAGCAGAATTCCTGCATTCAAACCAGGTAAAGCATTAAAAGATGCAGTTAAATAATTTATGAAGTGGAGTTGGAGTTCCTCACGGGGCTTCAACTTTATTTTTTTTGCCCTTTTTGTGCCGATTCGGCCTGTGAACGGTTGCGGCGCTTGCCGAGCGCTTTCAGGAATGGGCTGTTTCAATCGGCATCCGATCGGCCGGGGCAACGTCAAACGAAGCGTAAAGTGCCCTCGCACACCGACCGGTATCCCGAATCCGTTCCCTGTTTGCCGGAACCGGAAAAACACATGGCCGCAAATAGATACAGATGATAAACTTTATGATAAAATATACTTATTAAGCAAGTGCATGTAAATGGCAAAAGGGGTTAATTTATGAACAAAGAAGCACAATCCATGATCGAATCCATTCAAATGAATGATTTAGAGGCGGCAGCAAAGCAGTTCAAGGAATCCGTCAGACTTTCTGTTGCGGAAGGTGACATAGAGGGTTTATTGGAGTTGGCGGAAACCTTGCACCAGTTAGGCTTTTTGGAGGAAGCAAAAGAAGCCTACGCTGCATTGAAAAGTCTTTCTCCCGAAACAGCAGATTGGGATATCGCACTAGCGGAAATAGCGGTCGATCAGGATAACTATGACGAAGCATTGGATATCCTGCTGGCGATAGACAAGGACAGCGATGTATATCCGCAAGCCTTGTTGACGATGGCGGATGCCTACCAAGTGCAGGGCCTATACGAAGTGAGCGAACAGAAAATTTTTGAGGCGATGGCGTTATTGCCGGACGAACCGGTACTGGATTTTGCCTTGGCGCAACTGTACCATTCCATCGGCGAATATAAGAAAGCCATCCCCATTTATGAAGAGCTGGCTTACGGGGCCGACGAAATGGTCTCTGAATCCCAGATCTATTTCCTGCTGGGGGACTGCTACAATGCGGTGGGCGAATTTGAAAAGGCCCTGAATTATTTGGAGAAGGTTCCGGAGGAGGAACATCATCCCGACAGTTATTTCCAATTAGGCTTCACCTATTATCAGCTGAAGGAGTACCCGCGTGCCATTGCCATCTTCAGGAAACTGATCGAAGCGGACAAGGACTATCAGAGTGCTTATTTATATCTGGCGCATGCCCTGGAGCAAGAGTTGCAATTGGAAGAGGCTTTGGCCGTGATGGAGCAAGGGATCGCCCAAAATCCTTACCAAGCCGAATTTTACACGACGGCTGCGAACCTGCAGCTTAAATTGAACCGCGAAGCAGAGGCCGAAGCCAGCTTGATGACGGCGGCTGAATTGGAACCCGACTCATCCAGCATCCATCTCGCGATCGGCAACCTATTGCTGAAGCAAGAACGTTACGACGATGTGGTCACGTATATTTCGGAACGCAAAAATCAAGATGAGAGCGACCCGCAATATGATTGGCTATTGGCCAAGAGCTACAATGAATTGGAAGACTATGCGGCAGCCAAAGAGGCATACCGGGCAGCCTATCCCCACTTCATCGAAAACGAGTCGTTCCTGGCTGAATATGCGGCATTCTTAAGAGAAGAAGGCGATTGGGATACACTCAGTCAAGTCGTCCATTATGGACTTGGAAATAAATCCGTCGAACCCGGAATTGCAAGAATTGCACGACGAGCTCCATCATTTAGGTCATTAAATCCTTATCTCAGCATAACGGAGGTTCTAAAATGATTAATCCTACGTTAGAAGAAAAAAAGAATTTCATTTCATGGTTCATTCAAAATTACCAGCTGAAACGCAGAGAATCGCTCTGGATATTGAATTATCTGCTCAACCATGAAATTCTTTTGAAAAATATCCACTTGATTGAAGGCGTGCAGACGACGAACAGGGGAATGGGGTTCTCTGTAGTGGGCAACCCGAACGTCGCTTTTGTGTACTACAAAGACGGCAAGACCTTCGATGACCCGGAAAAAGCCTTCCATGATCTGCGGTTAAACTGGAAAGAAGATTTTTATTTGGAGCTTTATTTTGACCAGTCTTACCAAGTGCTTTCGTTTTTTGGGGTACTGGAGGAGAATCCGTTCCTCGACGCGAATGAACCATACGACAGCGAATTGGAGCTTTTGGTGGAGAAATCGCTGGAAAAATTGGCCATCCGGGATCGCATCCATTACCTGAAGCAACAAATAGACATCTCTTTATCGAAGTATGATGAAGACAGCTTCAGGAGGTATACGAGCGAACTGAGGGAATTAGAGGAAAAAAATACGATTTGACGAATGCAGGTGTTTGCGTGACGAAGGATATCAATGAAATGCAGAAACAGGTCGATGACTTCATCTCCCAGTTCAAAACAGGCTATTTTTCGCCGTTGGGGCAAATGGCGCGTTTGACGGAAGAGATGGGGGAACTGGCAAGGGAAATCAGTCACCACTATGGCGACAAGCCGAAAAAAAGCACGGAAAAACCTAGCTCCGTCGAGGAAGAAGCGGGAGATGTCCTGTTTGTCTTGCTGGCGCTTGCAAATTCTTTGGGGATCGATATGTCCGAAGCCTTTACTAGCGCAATCGAAAAATATAAAATAAGGGATGCAAATCGCTTCGAAAGAAAGGAAAATGCAGAATGAGAATAATTGTTTCAGGTTTTAGAGGAAAGATGGGGACATCTTGCACAAATATGGTTTTGAATCACGAAGATTTCACTTTGGCGGCAGTGTACGACCCCTTCGCTACAGAGGTCTATTTGGATGAATTGCCACAATATGGAGGGCATCATGTCAGAGTATACCAAGATAAAGAATTGCTTGTCAGCGAAGTGGAAGCGGATATCTGGATCGACTTTTCCAGACCCGAAGCTGCCTATGAAAACACCAAGTTTGCCATAGAACATCGTCTGCGTCCCGTAATAGGCACTACAGGCTTCACTGCGGATCAATTCGACGAATTAGTCAAGTTGTCCAAAGAAGTCGGCTTAGGCGGCCTGATTGCGCCGAACTTCGCTGTCGGCGCTGTGTTGATGATGGAATTTGCTGCGAAAGCGTCGAAATATTTCCCGAATGTGGAAATCATCGAATTGCACCATGACAACAAACTGGATGCGCCGAGCGGAACTGCAATCAAGACGGCAGAGCTGATCTACAAAGAAAGAGGGGATCACCATCAAGGCAATCCCGAAGAAATGGAAACGATCGCTGGCGCAAGAGGCGCCGACTTCCATGGCATGAAGATCCACAGCGTCAGATTACCCGGTTTGGTTGCCCATCAACAAGTTCAATTCGGCAGCGCAGGGGAAGGCTTGACCATCCGCCATGATTCCTATGACCGCGAATCATTCATGACAGGAGTGGCGTTATCGTGCCAAAAAGTGATGGAGATTGACTATTTGGCATACGGCTTGGAAAATTTCCTATGATAATTGATGGACCGGAGTTTCAAAAAGCGTTGCCGATCGTCGAAGCCATCGAAAAAGCTGGCTACGAAGCCTATTTTGTCGGTGGGTGTGTCAGGGATACGCTGCTGAACCTGCAAATTTCCGATGTCGACATCGCTTCAAGCGCCATGCCCGAAGAAATTCAACGGATTTTCCCGATTACGTTCGATGTCGGCATCCAGCATGGCACGGTGATGGTATTGTTCGAAAATCAGACCTATGAAATTACGACATTCCGGACCGAGTCGAAATACGAAAAATTCCGTAGACCCGAAAAGGTGGAGTATGTCCGCAGCCTGCAAGAAGATTTAAAGCGCAGAGATTTTACGATCAATGCCATGGCCGTAAACAGACGGGGAGAAATCAAAGATTTCTTCCATGGGCAAAAAGATCTTGAGCATAAGCTGATTCGCGCAGTCGGCAATCCGGAGGAGCGCTTCAGGGAGGACGCCTTACGAATGATGCGGGCGGCCAGATTTATGAGCCAGTTGGATTTCCGCATCGAGGACGCCACCAGGGAAGCGGTGGTTGAGTACCATCCGCTGCTTTCGAAAATCGCTGTGGAACGCGTCCGCGACGAATGGAATAAACTGCTGATAGGGCGTAACCGCAAAATCGGCATCAAATTTTTTGTCGAGACCAGGCTCTTCCAGATGTGCCCCGGTTTTCAAAACAAGGAAGACGACCTCATCGATTTGGCGCTGTTCCCCATGCAATTTCACGGTACGACGATCGCCTGGATTGTGCTCGTCCACTTTTTGAAGATAGAGGACACTGACATCGAATCGTTTTTGCGGTCATGGAAATGCTCGCGCAAAGAAATTTCCGACATCCGTACGGGTGTGCATGCCTTGAAAATAAGGATGAAGAAATTTTGGGATTTCCCGCTGCTCTATGAAACCGGCATCGAGATCGCCTTGCAGGTGGAAGACATCGTCGAAGGCTTTGGTTTGACGAGCCAGACGGAACTGCTGCTTGAATTGGACAGGACCATCCCGATCCATTCCATCAAGGATTTGGCTTTGGATGGGAAAGAGCTGATGGCGTTGCTGTCAATCAAACGCGGCGGACCTTTTCTGGGAGAAATTTTTGAAGACATCAAGAACCTCGTCTTGGCGGAAAAATTGGAAAACACACCTGCCGCAATTAAAAATTTCATTTTGAAGAGGAGAATGATTTATTTGGATGAAATATTTACGGCACAATATACCGTGCAAAAAAAGGATCTGGCGTCTGAAGTCGGTTCGGGTATGTTGGAGGTGTTAGCGACGCCAGCGTTGTTGGCCATGATCGAGAATACCTGCAAAGAAATGGTTCAACCGCACTTGGACGAAGGTTTCACCACAGTTGGGACGCATGTCGACTTGACGCACAAGAAACCTTCCCTGCCTGGAGCCGTCATTACGATAGAAGTCAGGGTCACCGAACAAAGTGGCATCAAGTATCACTTTGATTGCCGCGCCCTTGATCAAGGCGTCGAGATTGGTTCGGCGAAACATACACGGGCAGTCGTGAATTCAAAAACATTCATGGAGAAGCTGAAGTAGGGAGCATCATCCAGCCGAAACTCCAAAGCGTATTGTTACTCTTTTAATATAAATTATGATAAAATAATCATATATTCAAAAAGTAAATATATCAGGAGTGATTTCGATGAAAAAAGTAATGAGAAGTTTGAGATTTATTTTTAGAAATGGCGAAACATGGACTATAAAACGTGAACACATCGGTGATCTTTGGATCAAGCAAGTAACGACAAGTTATGGCCGTATCGGAAACAGCGATTTCCAAGAGATCCACCCATGCGAATCTTTACGTATTGAAATCGCTCAAGAAGCGGATCATGTAAACTCCAATGATATCAATCTGGGCGGTATCGAATCGGGGATGTTTGCCCGCGTCGCGAAATTCCAAGACATCGAAATGATGGATATCCTTTACCAAGACGAAGACCATCCAAAATCGGATGTCATCGTTCAAGCCGACCGTATTTATTTCCCGTACAAGGCTTTGGCCGAAACTGACGGAAATGACAACGAATTCCAATCATCCTTCGTCTCTGCGGATGAAAAATTATATATCGTGATCGATCCTGAAAAAGATGTAAAAGATATTTATCCCGACGTAAAATAAGCCATATATATAACGCAAAAAAGGGGGCCAGAACACTTTTGTTCTGGTCCCTTTTTGCGTGGCGCCCGGCATGCGGGATGATTTGGCGGTGAGAGTCGAATCCCAAGAAGGCAGCGGCCGCAGTTTCTGGGCCCGCAAGACGGCGGCCCGATTTTGTCCCGAGCCGCTATTTATTTTGCGCAAGGCCTATAATCCACGAGCTTTTTTTAGTAGAATAGGGGTATTAGATCATGACAGGAGACGTTTCTGTTGAATTAGGAGACTTTATTTATGAAAAGAACGTATGCTATCGTCGACCTGGAGACAACGGGGTCCAGTTTCAATCGTGGGGATCGCATCATTCAATTTGGGTGTACGCTGCTCCAGGAAGATAAAATAGTGCAAGAAATGAACATCACCATTAATCCGGGAAGGAAAATCCCGGCTGTCATAGAGAAATTGACGGGTATCACCAATCAGGATGTGAAAAATGCGCCCTATTTTGATGATGTCTGCGATTTTATTTTCAACACGTTGGAGGACTGCATCTTTGTGGCGCACAATGTCCATTTTGATTACCATTTTTTGAACAGTTCTTTCAGCGAACTCGGAAGAGCGCCGCTCAATCTGCGTGCAATGGACACCGTCGAGCTGACGAAGATATTATTCCCGACCCTCTCAAGCTATCGTTTGGGCGATCTCTCCTCCCTGTTCCGGTTGAACCATTCCCATGCGCATGATGCCGCCAGCGATGCGCATGCAACGGCTGAATTGTTCCTGTTGCTGAAAGAAAAAGCGGTGCATCTGCCGCTCGTTACCCTGGAAAAATTGAATGTTCTTTCGGAATTTTGTCAAATGAACAACGCTTCCTTTTTTTACGACTGTTATGAAGAAGCGAAAGAAATGCGTTTGCCGCTGGAAAAGCATATCTATGTGAAAAATGGGTTGGCGCTTCGCGAAAAAGAACAAATCAGCGAACAGACAGCCTACCGTCAGAAAAACGTTGCGGATTTCATGAAGGTCTCGCAGCAGAAACTGCAGGAGCAGGGTTTCCAGGATCGCCCCGATCAGTTAAGGATGATGGGAGCGGTATCCGATTTCATGGGTGAGCCTCCGGAAGTGAATCTGGCGATCGAGGCAGCCGCCGGAATCGGCAAAACATTGGCTTATCTGTTGCCTTTGGCTTTTCATGCTACGCCCGAAAACAAAGTGGTCATCAGCACCTCCACCTTGCTGCTGCAGGAACAAATTTTGGATAAAGAAATGCAACAGCTGAAAAGTCTGCTGCCTTTTGAACTGTTGGTCAGTTCGTTGAAGAGTAAAGGCAACCTCATCCATCTGGAAAAAATTTCCAAACTCCAGCTTGATGACCTCGCGAAGAAAGAAGCGCTGGTCATGATGAGCGTTTTTGTTTGGCTGACCGAAACGTTGACCGGCGACATCAATGAATTGAGCCAAAGCAACACGGTCGATCTGCTGGGTCAAAAATTGACATACAGCAGCCAGGATGCCCCGTTGACGGGCGTTTGGGAACAAGACGATTTCTATGCGTCCAACAACAGAAAGGCTGAAAAAGCGAGCATAATCGTGACGAACCATGCTTTTTTAAGCCACCATATGCAGGACCGCACCTTCCTTCAATCACCCAATGACATGACGCTTTTGCTGGATGAAGCGCATCAATTTCCGCGGATTTTCCAAGAAAGCCTGAAAGAAACCTTCGAACTTTCTCAATTGAAACGAAGAATGAGAAGATTCGCGCTGTATTTGCGGGATTTCCGAGAGGTCGAAGAAAAAAAACAGGGTGACAATCAGCTGCTGTACGATTTGTTCAACTTCGAGTTCGCGGTCGATCAATTCTACCAAGCGCTTGCGGATGCTGAAAATCTGTTCATGGAATCCGTCGCAGCGGACAGAAGGGTGCAGCAGGGGAGCATCTACCTTGAGCGGGACTTCCAGGCAAGCCAACGCGTCGCCAAAATGGATAAAAAATTGAAGCAGTACGTAAATGAAGTCATCTTTTCGGGGGAGCGTTGTTTGGGGAACACAGACGCACTTGATGATCCGCTGTTGGGGTTGCGCGTGCAATCCTTGATGAAAGAGATGGAATCAGTGAAGCAGATGCTGCACGACTTCCTTTCGGATGACGAAACAATCTATTATGTATTGCACTGCACCTGGGAAAATGACGTGCTGTCATTAAAAATCGAGAAAAATTATTTGCGGAGTTCCGAAAAGATCCGCCAGTTATTGCACGACTCCTTCGAAAAAATAATCTATGTGAGCTCCTCGCTGAGGGTGGATGGCACCTTCGCCTATTTCAAAGAGAAGGTCGGTGAACTTTCTTTGCGAGAGCTGACGTATGCTTCGCCATACGATCTGAAGGAACGATTGAAAATATTTGTTCCCGCCGACATAAGCGCCATCACGTCACTGGAAGATAAGGAAGCAGCCAGACAGATTGTGCAGATGCTCAAACAGATTGTCCTGCCCCTGCGAAGGAAGGCCTTGGTGTTGTTCACATCCAATCAATTGCTGGAGGATGTGTTCAGTTCGTTGAAATCACAGGAAAGCAGAGAAGCTGCCTGCCCTGAAATATTGGCGCAGGGATTCTCGGGGAGCCGCAGAAGAATGCATAACCGATTCACATCGGCAGACGCGGCGGTTTTGCTGGGTTCCGCCTCCTACTGGGAGGGCGTCGATTTCGCGGATCAGGCTGTCGAGATTTTAGTGATAACCCGCTTGCCTTTCGAACCACCGTACCGGCCTGAGAGCCTTGCCTTCGAAGACTATTATGCAAAAAGGCGCAAGAGCGCATTCTATGCGGAATTTTTGCCGCGGGCGATGGTTCGCCTAAAGCAAGGCGCGGGCAGGCTTGTTCGCTCAGAAAATGCGAAGGGAGTGATCCTTTGCTTGGATAATCGCTTGGTGCATAGCTCCTATGCCAATAATATCAAAAATGCGCTGCCGGAAAATGTTTTGATCGAAGAATTGCCTTCCGGGGAAATAAGCGAAAAAATGGCTGCTTTTTTGAAAAAATAGTGGCTTCAGATATTCCCACATTCCCAACTTTCATGTATTATTAATAATTGAATAACTGTGTATTAAAAGTGTGTAAATTTAAAGGGAAGTGATTCATTTGAAAAGGAATATCACTGTGGGGACGATCATCACCCTGTTTTTATTGATCGCCAGCTCTTACACGATATTTTATCGTGCCCAACAGCCTATGATGCAGGCGCAAAAGGAAGCTATCGTCATAGCAAAGAAAGAAGCGAACATTCAGGAAGTTGAAGACTTTTACTGGTACAATGGTTCCGAGACATACTTTACTGTAGCGGGGACAGACAACAAAGACGAAGAGTTGTATGTGATCATCAAAAAAAGTGGCGGCAGCACGACGATTTTAAATACGGCGGAAGTTGTCACCGAGAGTGAAGCAAAATCCATCACGCAGGCAGATAAAGCTCCTAATGATATATTGGAAGCGAGGCTTGGCATCGAAAACGAGGAACCGGTATGGGAAGTCACTTATAAAAACGAAAATGGTACGATCGGCTATTATTTAATATCGGCTCTTTCTGGTAAATGGGTGCGAGATATTGAAAATATATAATATGGAGTGATTGAAATGGTAAAAATTTCTGAGAGAATGAAAAAAATTAGTGAATCCCCGACGTTGGCAACATCCGCAAAAGTGAATGCGATGAAAGCGAAGGGTTTAGATATCATTAACCTTACTGTTGGGGAACCGGATTTTGATACGCATAGCTCCATCCTGAATGCTGCTGTAGAAGCAATCCAATCTAATAAGGCGAATCACTACACCCCGACAGCCGGCATTCTTCCTTTGCGTCAAGCCATTGTGGACTATCATCAAAAGTATGATGGCGTGAGCTACGGCGTGAATCAGGTCATCGTGACGGAAGGGGCAAAAAATGCCTTATACACGCTTTTCCAAGTGATCTTGAACGCTGGGGACGAAGTGATTATCCCTGCTCCCTATTGGGTCAGCTATACGGAACAAGTGAAGCTTGCTGAGGGGGTCAACGTCATTGTTGAATCAACGCCTGAGAATGAGTTTAAAGTGACGCTGGCGCAATTGGAAAGCCATCGTACCGATAAAACCGTAGCTATTCTTTTGAATTCTCCATCAAATCCTACCGGAACGATCTATACACCGGAAGAACTGAAGGAAATCGGCGAGTGGGCAGTAGCCAACAACATCCTCATCATCGCGGATGAAATCTACTACCGTTTAGTCTATAACGGAAACACAGCCATTTCAATCGCATCTCTTTCAGAAGAAATCAAAAACCAAACAGTCATCATCAATGGGGTATCCAAGACATATGCGATGACCGGATGGAGAATCGGATATGCAATCGGAAATGCCGAAATCATCGGCAAAATGATCGAACTATCCAGCCATTCGACAAGTAACCCGGCTGGTCCGAGCCAATACGGCGCTTTAGCTGCTTTATCGGGCCCGCAAGATTTCGTGGAAGACATGCGCAAAGCCTACGAGGAACGCTTGAACTTCTTTTTCCCATTAGTGCAGAGCATTCCAGGATTCAAAGTGACGAAATCGAAAGGCGCTTTCTACCTTTTCCCTAATGTGAAGGAAGCAGCCGAAATGTGCGGTTTTGCCGAAGTAAAAGACTTCACCTTGGCTTTGATCGAAGAAGCGCATGTGGCTTTGGTATCCGGCGATGGCTTTGGTTACCCGGATTACGCAAGAATAAGCTATACTGTAAACAATGACCTGCTTGCCGAGGCGGTAGATCGCATCAAGAAATTTATTGAAACACATAAAAAATAACCAGTTTTTTATGGAAAAAGGGGTCGATGAGAGTTGTCATTAATCACAATGGATCAAGCGAAAGAGTATGTAGGGAAAGAAATTTCCATCGGAGCTTGGGTAACAAATAAGCGAAGCAGCGGAAAAATCGCGTTCCTGCAATTGCGGGATGGCACTAATTTCTTTCAAGGGATCGTGCTGAAGAATGAGGTCGGCGAAGAACTATTCGACACAGCGAAATCTTTGACGCAAGAAACATCCATCATCGTAAAGGGGATTGTGCAGGAAGATACCCGTTCGAAATTGGGTTATGAATTATTGATAACGGGAATCGAGGTCGTCGGAGAAAGTCATGACTATCCGATCACTCCGAAAGAACACGGAACGGACTTCCTGATGGATCATCGCCACTTATGGTTGCGTTCATCAAAACAGCATGCCATCATGAAAATCCGTAACGAAATCATCCGAGCTACCTATGAGTTCTTCAACAAAGAAGGATTCATGAAAGTCGATCCGCCGATTTTAACCGGCAGCGCTCCGGAAGGGACGACTGAATTATTCCACACCAAATATTTCGATGAAGAAGCTTATCTGTCCCAAAGCGGGCAATTATACATGGAAGCCGCCGCGATGGCATTCGGCAAAGTGTTTTCCTTCGGGCCTACTTTCCGCGCCGAAAAATCCAAGACACGTCGTCATTTGATCGAGTTTTGGATGATCGAACCTGAAATGGCGTTCATGCATCAGGATCAAAGCCTGGAAGTTCAAGAAAAATATGTCGCTTATCTAGTCCAATCCGTATTGGATAATTGTGACCTATACTTGGATACGCTGGAACGCGACAAGGAATTATTGAAGAAGTATACACAATTACCGTATGATCGCATCTCTTACGACGATGCCGTCACTTTGCTGAACGAGAATGGCTTTGATGACATCGTTTGGGGTGAGGACTTTGGGTCGCCGCATGAAACGTTTATCGCAAATCAATCAGACAAACCTGTCTTTATTTTAAATTATCCAAAAGCGATCAAACCTTTTTACATGAAGGAACATCCAGAGCGTACCGATGTCGTTTTATGCGCGGACATGATTGCACCTGAAGGATACGGAGAAATCATCGGCGGCAGCGAACGCGAAGTCGATTACGATCGCTTGAGCCAACAAATCGAAAAATTCGGTTTAAGCACAGACGACTATTCTTGGTATTTAGATTTAAGAAAATACGGTTCGGTCCCTCATTCCGGCTTCGGTTTGGGCTTGGAACGAATGGTGACATGGATTTCCGGAACAGAGCATATCCGTGAATCGATTCCATTCCCGCGCCTGCTGAACAGAATCTATCCATAATGATTTTGCTGGCCGTGCGGCAACGTACTGAATAAAATAAAAAAAATAGAAGTGGGACAAATAGAAAAAATATTTGTTCCACTTTCTGTTATGAAAGGAGATAGCCATGTCCTACGATGGTTTATTGAAATGGCTTGAAGAAGGGGATACTGTCGTTTCGAATGTGCTGCTGCAAAATTACAAAAGAGTCGGTCTGACGGATTCCGAATTCGTCTTCATCCTGCAAATAAAGGCTTATATCGATAAAAATACACCATTCCCGAACCTGTCTCTCATCGCTGAATTTATGGGCGTGTCAGAAAAAGAGGTATTTTCTCTCTTGCATATTTTGTTGCAGAAGAAAGTCATCCTGATGGAAACGAAAAACGACAAAAGCGGAAAAGTGGAGGACACCTATTCTCTGCAGCCGTTGTATCAAAGACTTTTCCAGTTGCTTGAACGCGACAAACAGAAAGCTGTCCCTGAGAAGCAAGCCGTAGACATCATGACGATGTTCGAACAAGAATTCGGCAGAAATCTGTCGCCCATCGAAATGCAGACGATTGCCAGCTGGATGGATACCGATCATTATCCGATCGATCTGATCGAAGCCGCGCTGCGGGAAGCGGTATTGAACCAGGCCTACAGCCTGAAATACATCGACCGGATTCTGCTGTCTTGGGAAAAGAAAAATATCCGTTCCGCAAAAGATGTCTTGAACCAATCCAAAAGGACACAGGGAGGCAATGCAAAGTTCGACGAAACGAATGCAAACGCCGAATACGACATGGAAGTTCCCTTGTTCAATTGGCTGGATTCTGAATCGAACAGCTGACGAGGAGAAGGTATATGTTATCTAAGAAAATGACGATCGAAGCAGTCAATGTAATGGGCGAAATGTTTCCGCAAGCGCAGTGCGAATTGCTCCATGGGAATGTATTCCAGCTGCTGATTGCGACGATGTTGAGCGCGCAGGCAACCGATGTTTCCGTAAACAAAGTAACGCCGGACTTGTTCGCCAAATTCCCTACGCCCGCAGCCTTTTTGGCGGCGCCGTTGGAGGAAGTGATGGCAGCCATCAAGTCCATCGGGTTATACAGGACGAAAGCGGCAAACATCCAAAAATGTTGCGGACGACTGATCGAACATTTCGGCGGGGAAGTGCCGAGCGGCCTTGATGACCTGATGTCCCTGCCTGGGGTCGGCCGCAAGACGGCAAACGTCGTGATGAGCGTCGGTTTCCATATCCCGGCCATCGCTGTGGATACTCATGTCGAAAGGATCTCCAAGCGGCTCAGGATTGCTCCGCAAAAGGCCAGCGTCCTGGAAGTGGAGGAAATATTGATGAAGAAATTGCCGAGGGAAATGTGGTCGGATGCGCATCACCAAATGATCTTTTTCGGGCGATACCATTGCACCGCGAGAAATCCGAAATGTGAAGTTTGTCCGCTGCTCGCCATCTGCGCTGACGGGAAAAAAAGGATGCATATAAAATAAGACGAGGCCCGGACAAAAGTCCAGGCCCCGTCTTATTTTATTGGGAATCTTATAGGTCGCTGTTTGCTGAATCGGGTGTCGCCGCCTCGAGCGATGCACTTTCAGAGCTTGATTCCGAACTGCCGCTTCCGGAGGATGATGACTCGGAAGAACTGCTGTCTTTCGAGGAATCGCTTCCTGAGGAATCCTTTGCGGCGTCTTCGATCGTCATTTGGATCGTCGCAGCAGGGGAAGTACTTTGGCCCACCTGGACGGATACCGAGATCGAGAAGGTTCCTTTTGCAGGTTTCTCGATGACAAGAGACGTATCGGTTGTCGCTTTGTCTGTCGTTCCGGCCGTCACCGAGTATTGCGGTTGGCTGGATCCTGTCGTCTTGTAGGCATCCCAAGTGACGGTAAGCTCATCCTTGTCTGCATTGTAACTTGCTTTCAGACCTGTCGGAGCAGTCAACTTCTCGCCGTATTTTTTGGAGACGGAAGAAGGTTCGGTCCCTTTTACGAATAATTCTGTGGAAATCAGATTGCTTGGCGTATTTGTGCCAGGTTTCATGAGCGGGTCCGTATATTTCTCGATGGAAACTTTGCTGACGGAAGACGGCATGGACCAATCGGAATAATCCGTATCTTCGGAAACGTAGGACATCAGTTCCCTGTAGATATCACGCGTCAAACTTTGGGTCGGATAATCCAAGAAATTACCGTATTCTTTAGAATTGTCATAGCCAAGCCAGACAGCGATGGAATAGCTTGTGGAATACCCTGCGAACCAAGCATCAGGTGCTGCGTAAGGGACATTCGCTCCTCCGACGGCAACCAATTCATCGTCCGTATAATTCGTAGTACCGGTCTTGCCTGCTTGAGGCAAACCGTCGATTTGCGCATTGGTTGCTGTGCCGGATGTGATGACATCCTTCAACATGTCCGTAATCATATACGCGGTAGAATCTTTCATGGCTTCTGTGCCGGTTGGCTCAAAAGTGAATTCTTGGCCGTCGGTAGTCGTGACGGCTTGCACGGTATAAGGCTCATAATACGTCCCGCCATTTGCGAAGGCGGCATAGGCTGCAGACAATTGAATCGGAGTGACCTCGCCGCCGATGGCATTCGATTCAACCAAGTACTCTTGATCATCGTTGGTGATGGTGATGCCTAACTTCTTCAAAAATGCGAAGGCATTATCGGCACCGACCGCCTGGAATGTCTTCAAGGCCGGTATATTTCTGGAATCGACGAGTGCTTCACGGATCGTTTGGTCGCCTTTGTATTTATTGTCATAGTTATTGATTTCACTGCCGTCGGAATAACTGTACTCGTCATCGACGACCAATGTCCCGGTAGAGTAATCCAAATATTCTATCGCCGGACCATAATCCGCCAATGGCTTCATTGTCGAACCGATGCTGCGTTGCAGCGTGGAAGCTCTGTTTAACCCTAACTGGACATCTTGATTGCGTCCGCCGATGACAGCTTTGACGGCACCGTTATTCACATCGATCAGTGATACGCCTGTTTGAAGCAGATCGTCGGGGAAGTCCACATAGTCATAGGTGTTGACGATATCATACAATTTTTGTTGCGCATCCATATCGATAGTGGTCGTTACCGTCAATCCGCCTTCATAGACATCCAGACCGGTCTTTTCCTTCACTTCATCGATGACCAATTGGACATAAGGGTCGACGACCAGTGATGTATTCGTATCCTCGGAATGATCGATCAAATCATCCGTTATGATCATATTTTTTGCTTCCGCACTTTGCTCGGCGGTGATTTTTTCATTTTCCACCATCATGTCGAGCACCAAGTTGCGTCTGGCGGTGGTGTTGTCTGGGTTGACCAATGGATCGTAATAGACGGGGGCTTGCGGCATGCCTGCCAACGTTGCGGCTTCAGCCAAGTTCACATCTGAGATGCTCTTTCCGAAGTAATATTCGGCAGCCGTGCCCATTCCGTATACATTGTTGGACATATAGACTTTATTGATGTAGAAAGCTAAAATTTCATCCTTTGAATATTCCCGTTCGAGTTTCATGGACATCCAAGCTTCTTGGGCTTTCCGTTTGAGGGTTTGATCCTCGGAACTGGTTGAGAAGTAGGATAATTTGATCAACTGCTGCGTAATGGTGCTGCCCCCCTGAGCGATGCTGCCTTTTTGCAGATTGGCAAACAACGCGCCGAGGATCCGGATGGGATCGATTCCGTTATGTTCATAGAACCGCTGATCTTCGATCGAAACGATAGCGTCTTTTAAAACTTGAGGGATTTCATCCGCCGAAACGATTGTTCGGTTTTGGTCATTCCCGCCTATCTCTTTGATGACGTTCCCGTCCGCATCGAGAATGGTTGATGCAACCGTGCCCACTAATTTTTCTTCGGACAGTTCCGGAGCGGAAGAGGCGTAGTAGAAAAATAAACCGCCGCCAGCCGCCAAGCCTAGTAGGCCCAGAGAAACGATCCCAAGCAACAATTTCTTCCATAAAGCCATTTTAGCTTTTTTAGGCTTTTTATTATTGGATTTGATGGGTTTCCCTTTTTTATTCTTTTGCTTATTGTTCACTCTTGATACGTTCTGATTGCCTGCATTCGGCATTCCGGTTCACCTCGTATAGTATATTTCATTTTCATCTCAATCAGCTTATCTACCGCCATCAGGTAATCCAATCGCGGATTAAATCCATAACCGATTTCAAAACCTTTGCTCTCAATGAAGGCAAGGGGTATAGATTTACGGCCATTATTCAACTTATTCTCCCAAAAGTCAATCAAATAAGCGCTATCCAATAAGAAAACACGATTATAACAGGAAAAGCGTATTAAAACAAAAGTGATTCCCTGTTGCTGAATGCATCTTTTCATGTGCACGATTTGATGCTCGTGGAAATTTTTCAATGGAAAGGAAGTCTTGTTCTTGGTTTCCTTCGCTTCGAAATCCAAGTAACGGCCTTTGTATACGCCATTGTAATCGGTAGTGGATGACTGGCGATAGTAGGCTTCCTTGATGATCGCGGCGCTGCGGCTGGGATAATCCACCTTAACGACCTGAATGGGAGTCGGCTTTTTATGGATAACGGCCCTCTCAATCGATAAGTAGTATTCATTGGAGGTGTTGATGTCTTCCTCCAGGTTCATTCCCCGGTTGCTGTAAATGGTGTCTCTTTTTTTCTTTTTTTCCGGCAAATGCGAGACTGCATCGAATATTTTACCATTCGGATAATTCACCGCCATTTCATAATCACCCCCATTGGATGATTATACCAAATATAAGCAGCGAAATAAATCTTGCCAATCTTAAAAAAATGTTTAATTTATGGATAGCTAATGCGAAACAAATTGCGCAGATGTACAATAATTAAGCGGTTATTCTTTACAAGCGCGGTTTTCTAGTGTAGTATTGGAGAGTATGCAATATCAAATTAATTGCAATAAAATCAAGATTTTTGGAGGAACGTAAATGACTGCAAATTGGGAAAAAACAGGCACAAATGATGGTGTCTTAACATTTGAAATTTCAGAAGAAATTATCAAGAAAGAAATCGAAAAAGTATTTAACAGAGTGAAAAAGAACATCTCTGTTCCTGGCTTCCGTAAAGGGAAAGTTCCTCGCCATATCTTCAACAACGTTTATGGTGAAGAATCATTATTTGAAGATGCATTGAATGAAGCATTGCCGATAGCTTATGCTCAAGCAATCGAAGAAGCTGGGATCGATCCTGTATCTCAACCAAAAATCGACATCAAGAGCATGGAAAAAGGCCAACCATGGGTCATCACTGCTGAAGTAACTGTAAAACCTGAAGTTAAATTAGGCGAATACAAAAATCTTACAGTAGCAAAACAAGACCGTGAAGTTACAGACGAAGATGTAGAAAACAACTTGAAACAAAAACAAGAACGTCAAGCTGAATTGGTTCTTAAAGAAGAAGGCGCTGAATTAGGCGATACAGTTGTTATCGACTATGAAGGTTTCATCGGCGAAGAAGCATTCGAAGGCGGAAAAGATCAAAACCATTCATTAGAATTAGGTTCAAACCAATTCATCCCAGGTTTTGAAGAACAATTAGTAGGCGCTAAAGCTGGCGACGAAAAAGAAGTAGTCGTTACTTTCCCTGAAGACTACCAAGCTGAAGACCTAAAAGGCAAAGAAGCAACGTTCAAAGTTGCTGTTCACGAAGTGAAAACGAAACAATTGCCAGCATTGGATGACGAGTTCGCAAAAGATGTTGATGAAGAAGTCGAAACTTTAGATGAATTGAAAGCTAAAATCCGTAAAGAATTGGAAGAAAGCAAAAAAGCTGCAGCTGATGAAGCAGTCCAAGACTTAGCTTTACGCCAAGCTGTCGAAAACGCTGAAATCGTTGAATTGCCACACGTAATGGTACATGACGAAGTTCACCGTCAAATGGACTTGTTCTTGAATGACATGCAACGTCAAGGAATCTCTCCTGAATTGTACTACCAAATCACTGGTACGACTGAACAAGATTTGCACGTACAAATGGAATCAGATGCTGATGTCCGCACAAAAACTTCTCTAGTGTTGGAACAAATCATTAAAGAAGAAAACATCGAAGTTTCCGAAGCTGAAATTGCTGAAGAAATCAAAGCATTGGCTGAACAATACAACATGGATGAAACGCGTGTTCGCGGTTTAGTCAACGACGAAATGTTGAAAAACGACATCCAAATGAAAAAAGCAATGAGTACCATCACTGACTCTGCTATCGAAGCATAAGATCAGCTAAAATGAAATAAAAAGAATAGATCGGGGCATTGTCTTGTTGAGTCAGTGTCCCCTCTATTTATAATCAGGAAGATTTTACGGCCAGCACAGAGGCGTTCCTTTCGAAACAAAATAATTTTCTATTTTTCTTTTCTGTGTTAAGATGGGAACCATTCATGATTAAGTTGGATCAATTGCTCACTTTGAAATGATCGGGTTACATCGTCAGAAAGAAAAGCAATTCCAGTGTTAATTGGAAAGTAAGGACATAGAGAGGAGAATGATTGTGTTCCATGATGAAAGTATCGGAACAATACATTGTTCATTCTGCGGAAAATCTCAGGACCAAGTGAAAAAAATCATTGCGGGTCCGGATGTATATATTTGTAATGAATGCGTTGATTTATGCAAAGAAATCATCGACGAAGAAATATACACGCCTAGTGAAACATCTTTCACAGAGGTTCCAAAACCGCAAGAAATACAGAAGATCTTGGGCGAATATGTAATCGGCCAGGAAAAAGCGAAACGTACGCTTTCAGTAGCCGTTTATAACCATTACAAACGTATTGGCCAAATGAGCCTGATGTCTGATGATGATAATGTAGAGTTACAAAAAAGCAATATTTGTCTGATCGGTCCGACCGGTTCAGGGAAAACATTCCTCGGGCAAACATTGGCGCGGATTTTGGACGTTCCGTTTGCGATTGCGGATGCCACCAGTCTGACTGAGGCAGGGTACGTCGGGGAAGATGTCGAAAACATCCTCCTTAAATTATTGCAGGCAGCCGATTTTGATGTAGAGCGCGCACAACGCGGCATCATTTACATCGACGAAATCGATAAGATTGCCCGTAAAGGCGAAAATGTATCCATCACAAGAGATGTAAGCGGGGAAGGCGTCCAACAAGCTTTGCTTAAAATATTGGAGGGCACCGTCGCAAATGTTCCACCGCAAGGCGGAAGAAAACATCCTCAGCAAGAATTCATCCAAATTGATACAACCAATATCCTGTTCATCGTCGGCGGAGCTTTCGACGGCATCGAAACGATCGTCAAAGAACGTCTTGGCGAAAAGGTTATCGGCTTCGGATCGCCACAAGCTAAACATCTGGAAGATAAGAGCATCATGCAGCAAATCATACCGGAAGACTTGTTGAAATTCGGTTTGATTCCCGAATTTATCGGACGTTTACCGATTATGGCTGCATTGGAAAAACTTACTGAAGATGATTTAGTGCATATCTTGACCCAGCCGAAGAATGCTTTAGTGAAACAATACAAAAAGCTGCTGGAATTGGATGGCGTCGAATTAGTATTTGAAGAAGATGCCTTGCGCTCCATCGCGAAAAAAGCACTCGAAAGAAATACGGGCGCTCGCGGACTGCGGTCCATCATCGAAAATATTATGCTGGACATCATGTTCGAAATTCCAAGCAGAGATGAAATCGTTAAATGCGTGATCACGGATGATACGGTGAACGGCATAGGGCAACCTCTATTGTTCGACGAAAACGATCATCAATTGAACTGAAAAACAACTATAGTATGAAATCCGGTGAATCAGAAAATAGCCAAAACTGATTGCCGGATTTTATTTTTCCTTGAATAGAGCCTCTTTTTGAGGTAATCTATTTAGAATATCAGAAAGAAACAGAATGAGGATAGCCATCTTTTTTCTACAGGAGGGTAACAAATGCACGTACAAGATGCAGAAATCGTAATGAGTGCGGTGGATCCCAAACAGTATCCGGAAACCGGTTTTCCGGAGATTGCGTTAGCTGGCCGTTCGAATGTTGGGAAATCATCTTTCATCAACAAGCTGATCAACCGCAAAGCGTTGGCGCGGACATCCAGTAAACCAGGGAAAACACAGACTTTGAATTTTTACTTGATCAATAACTTTTTTTATTTTGTGGATGTGCCGGGTTATGGATACGCGAAAGTTTCGAAAACGGAGCGGGCTAAATGGGGCCAGATGATGGAGACCTATTTTACGCAACGAAATCAATTGAAGCACGTTTTTTTGGTTGTCGATTTTCGGCATGAACCAACAATCGATGACATTCAAATGAAGGATTATATTGAATACTATGATATTCCTTACACTGTCGTTGCTACAAAAGCTGATAAAATCCCCCGCGGGAAATGGAACCAGCACTTTTACCAAATCAAAAAGGCTTTGAATTTACCTAGCGACGAGTCGCTGATCCTTTTTTCTTCGGAAACTGGGGAAGGCTTCGACAAGGCTTGGAAACTGATTGAAGATATCTTAGAGGATTGAATGATTTTCCAATGTTCATTGTCCAATAATAAAAGAATGGGCAACATCCTGGAAAGTTCAGATGTTCCCGTTCTTTTTTTGTTTGGACAACTATTTCCGTTCGGTGAAGTCGGCATCGGACGCTGTGGGAGGTAAATATGGAAAGCAAAAAATATCAAAAATACCGCTACACGAAAGAAGAAAAAAGCTGGATCATGCAGGACTGGGCTAATTCAGCCTATTCGATCATGATCACCACCGCCGTATTCCCGCTCTATTTTAAGGCGGTAGCGGGAACCAGCGGCTTGAGCGATGCGGATTCGACAGCCTTCTGGGGTTATGCGAACGCAATCGCCACCTTGATCGTTTCCTTTTTGTCTCCGGTTCTGGGGGCCGTGGCGGATTTCAAAGGATTCAGGAATCCGCTGTTTACTTCTTTTACAACGGCTGGCATCCTTTCGACGTTGGCATTTGTCTTTGTGCCAGGCGGTAATTGGCAATTATTATTGGTATTGTATGCGCTGTCCGCAATCGGGTTTTCCGGTGCGAATATTTTTTACGATGGCTCACTGATGGATGTCACCACTTACCGACGCATGGATCGCGTTTCTGCAGCCGGTTTTGGCTGGGGCTATATCGGCAGTTCCATTCCGTTCATCCTTTTTATTTTTTTCCGGTTGACCGGGCTGCTGCCGGTCAGCGATACAGTTCTAGTGAAAATGGCCTTCGTCCTGACGGCGGTTTGGTGGTTTGTTTTTACCATCCCGTATTGGAAAAACGTAAGGCAGAAACACTTTTTGGAAAAACGGCCGGGAATCATCAAGGATAGCTTTTTGCGGTTAGTTGACACCTTGAAAAGGGTGAAAGATTATCGGCAAGCGTTCTTGTTTTTGATTGCCTATTTCTTCTACATCGATGGCGTCGGCACCATCTTTAAGATGGCAACAGCCATCGGATCGGACATTGGTCTTTCGGCCAATGATTTGATTGTCGTCATGCTGGTCGTGCAGTTCGTCGCTTTTCCGTTATCCATCATTTACGGTCTTTTGGCCAATCGGTTCGGGAATAAGAACATGATATTCTTCGGCATTTTGACGTATATCGGCATCTGCATCTATGCGACCCAATTGGATTCTTTGACGACATTCGTCATCTTGGCGCTGCTGGTCGGCACTGCCCAAGGCGGGGTGCAATCATTGAGCCGGTCACTATTCGGGCAATTGATCCCGCAGGGTCAGTCGAATGAGTTTTTCGGGTTCTATAATATCTTCGGCAAGTTTGCCGCTGTGATAGGTCCTCTGCTGGTGGGGATTGTTGCCCAAATGACGGGTAATTCATTGGATGGCGTTTTCGCGCTGATTATCCTGTTCGTCATCGGGGCTGTACTCCTGTTCTTCGTCAAGATTCCCGAGCTGCAAGAGGGGGCAGAATGAGGGCCGGGCAATCATTCATAACAGCCGAATGAAGCAGAAATATTCATATTTGCATATTCGTTCCGACTGTGGTAGAATCTAATTTGTATCTTTATGCTCAATTTATAAAAAACAAGACATTTCTTCAAGGTGGTAATCAGTTGGCAGAACGAATTTCAGAAGAAATATTAATCAAGATTAGAACTGAAACAAACATCGTGGATGTAGTCAGCCAATATGTGCAACTCAAAAAAAGAGGGAAGAACTATTTCGGATACTGCCCCTTTCATGACGAAAAGACACCATCATTTTCTGTAGCCGAGGAAAAACAGATTTTCCATTGTTTCAGTTGCGGAAGAGGGGGGAATGTCTTTACTTTTCTGATGGACATCGAAGGGATATCGTTTGTCGAGGCGGTCAAAAAGACTGCCCAACTAAGCCATGTCGATGTCGATATTTCATTGCCTGATGAGAGCTACAGCAACCCCATCCAATCAAAAAAAGACAAACTGGTCCAGATTTACGAGGAAGCGGCCAGTTTTTATCATCAGATTCTGCTGAACACGGTGACCGGTCAAGAAGCGCTGGATTATATGATGCAGCGCGGCTTCTCGTTGGAAACGTTAAAGGAGTTTCAAATCGGTTTTTCGCCTTCCAACCGTACGGCACTCCACCAGATGCTGAAAGCCAAACACTTCGATGATGAGCTGTTGCAGGAGAGCGGCATTTTCTCGGAACGGAGAGGGCAAAATGAAATGTTCGACCGTTTCTCGTCCAGGATCATTTTTCCGTTGCGCAATCCGAAGGGCAAAACGATAGCCTTTTCCGGCAGGATTCTGAAGGCGTCGCCGGACGCGGATTCGGATTATCATGAAGCCAAATATTTAAACAGTCCAGAGACGCTGCTGTTCAATAAACGGGATTTCCTTTTTAATTTTGATAAATCCAGGAACGAAATCAGGAAGAGTTCCGAGGTCATCTTGTTCGAGGGATACATGGACGTCGTTTCCGCTTGGCAAGCAGGCGTCAAAAATGGCGTCGCCTCGATGGGGACGAGTTTGACCGAAGAACAGAATCGCATGCTGACGAAGGTGGCGGATAATATCGTCATCGCCTATGATGGGGATCGCGCCGGCATTGAAGCGACAAAGCGCGCCATCGAAATACTGGACAAGAACAAGCATTTCGACATCTCGATTTTCCCTTTGGAAGCCGGGATGGACCCCGACGAGTTCATTCAACAAAAAGGGGCGAAGGCCTTTTGTGAAGCCATCAAAAACAATCGCGAAACGAGCATCCAGTTCTATTCCCGCTATTTAAAGACGCAATTGAATTTGGATACGGAAAAGAATAGGATCACATACATTGAAACGATTTTGAAGGCATTGGTATCGCTGGATTCGCTGGTCGAAAGGGAATTGTATTTGAAGGAACTTTCCGATGAATTCGGCATTCCGGTAGATAGTCTACAGAAACAGTTGAAAGGCTATCAGCAGCAACTGATAGCGGATCGCACCGGCCCACGGCAAAGTAACCCGACTCCCATTTCACATTACAAAGCCAATCTGGATACGGCCGTCACGAAAAAACGCAAGATTACCCAAGCGGAACAAAGTGAGAAACAATTGCTTTATCGATTATTTCATTTCGAGGAAGTTTGGTCATATTTAAGGGAAATCGATGATCAATTCCACTTCATCCATGATGACTACCAAACGATTTACATTCTGTATGAAGAATTTTATCAGCGGACTGGGCAAGTAGGGAACATAGATCAATTTTTAGATAGGATAAACAATCCGGCACTGCAGAATATCATTGCCGAAATTGAATGGTTTCAGTTAGATTCCGAAGTGACTTACCAGGAAATTGAAGATCTGGTCCATATTATCCGCGACAAGTCTTCGCTTGAGGATTTGTTGGGTAAGAAGCAGCAGGAAATGAAAGAGGCCCGCAGGTTGAAAGACAGTGAGCAAGCAAAATCTTTAATGCTGGAAATCGTATCGATTTCCAGGCAGCTAAAAGCAACAAGAAATAGTCCGCATTGAATGGAGGAATCATTTTATGGCAATTGAAAAAAATGATCAAGGTTTAACATTAGAACAGGCAACGAAAAAGCTGATCGCAGAACACAAATTATTGGGTACCGTACTTTATGACGAATTATCCGATAAAGTCGCAACCCCCTTCCAACTGGACGCGGATGAAATGGATAAATTGATTCAAAAAATGGAAGACGGCGGCGTCAGCGTTGTCGATGAAGACGGCGGCCCGACTGCCCGTCAATTGATAGTTGAAACAAAAAAGGTCGAGAAGAAAGTTGTTGAGAAAGAAACCGAAGACGACAGCATGTCTGTCCCTGCAGGCGTGAAAATAAATGATCCGGTCCGCATGTATCTGAAAGAAATCGGCCGTGTACCCTTGTTGAGTGCGGATGAAGAAGTCGACTTGGCGTTGCGCATCAAAGATGGCGACCAAGAGGCGAAACAACAATTGGCTGAAGCCAACTTGCGTTTGGTCGTTTCCATAGCAAAACGTTATGTCGGCCGCGGTATGCAATTCCTGGACTTGATCCAGGAAGGGAATATGGGCTTGATGAAAGCCGTTGAAAAGTTTGACCATACCAAAGGCTTCAAATTCTCCACCTATGCTACTTGGTGGATTCGTCAAGCCATCACCCGTGCGATTGCGGACCAAGCAAGAACGATCCGTATCCCCGTGCACATGGTTGAAACAATCAATAAACTGGTCAGAATCCAACGCCAATTGCTGCAGGATTTAGGGCGCGAACCGACACCGGAAGAAATCGGTGCCGAAATGGACTTGCCGACCGAAAAAGTCCGTGAAATCCTTAAGATTGCGCAAGAACCTGTATCGTTGGAAACGCCGATCGGTGAAGAAGACGATTCTCACTTGGGTGATTTCATCGAAGACCAAGAAGTGATGAGCCCAGCGGAACATACAGCGATGACTTTATTGAAGGAACAATTGGAAGAGGTATTGGATACCTTGACCGATCGCGAAGAAAACGTCCTTCGCCTGCGTTTTGGCCTTGATGACGGCAATGTCCGCACCTTGGAGCAAGTCGGAAAAGTGTTTGGTGTAACGCGAGAAAGAATCCGTCAAATCGAAGCGAAAGCGTTGCGTAAATTACGTCACCCAAGCCGTTCGAAACAATTGAAAGATTTCTTGGAATAAAACATGCCGAGCCGTTTTTCGGAACGCGGCTGCATACGATGGTCGTCAACGAAGCGGATAGGCAGAAAGTCAGTTGCTTTCTGCCCCCGCAGAAGGCAAGACAGTCTGGATGAAGGGCCTGGGACATTGTTCCAGGCCCTTTCCTGTAGACAGGGAAGGAATGTGCCTGAAAGTATTGCATAGGGAAATTATAAATCTGTGCTAAAATAATAGTATCGGATTAAAAGGGATTGGAGGAAAAAAATTGAACAATCAACAATTATCACAGAGGCTTGAAACGGTGGCCGATTTTATACCGGAGGGTTCAAGATTGGCGGATATCGGTTCCGATCACGCCTATTTGCCATGCGTTTTGGCGAACAGAAAGGTCATCACCTTCGCCATCGCAGGGGAAGTGGTAAAGGGTCCTTTTGAATCCGCGAAGGAACAGATCATTGCATCCGAATTGGAAGGCACTGTCCAAGCCCGATTGGGTGACGGCTTAGCCGTAATCGACCCAGCCGACAACATAACCGTCGTCACTATCTGCGGTATGGGCGGGGATCTCATTTCAAAAATTTTGGATAGCGGCAATAAGGAACAAAAATTGAACACGGCCAAGAGGCTTGTGTTGCAGCCGAACAACGGAGAACGGAAGCTGCGGATCTGGTTGCTTTCGCATGGCTATACGATCATTGACGAAACGATTCTCGAAGAGAACGAGAAGATTTATGAAGTCATCGTCGCCGAGAAGGCAGACGAGACGGAAGCATACTCGGAGTTGGAATACACCTTCGGCCGTTATCTTCTGAAAGAAAAGAATGATGCGTTCAGGAAGAAATGGTTGTCAGAAAAAGACAAATATCAGTACATCTTGAACAGCCTGCAAAAGGCAAACAAGGATCTGCATGAGAAAGAAAAGCAAATAATGAATAAAATAAAGGAAATATCAGAGGTGCTAGGATGAGCAAAATTACTGGATATGAATTTATCGAATTATTTGAATCGCACGTCCCGACTTGGTTAGCGGAGGACGGGGATCCCGTCGGTCTGCATGTCGGTGATCTCAGCCGCCCCATCCATAAAATCATGGTCACGCTCGATGTGCGCCCGGAAGTTGTTCTGGAAGCCATCGAAAAATCGGTCGACTTCATTTTTTCGCATCATCCACCGATTTATCGCCCAATCAAGAATCTCGATCTTTCGGACAGACAGACGAAGATGTATGCCGATCTGATCAAGCATGACATCACCGTTTATGCGGCCCATACCAATCTGGATAATGCGGCGAACGGGATGAACGACTGGCTGGCGGAAGCGCTGGGCCTTGCCGATATCGAAATCATGGATGTGACAAAACGCATTCCCGTCAAAAAATTGGCAGTCTGTGTACCGAATTCACATTGCAACGCTGTCCGTTTGGCGATGACCGACGCCGGAGCAGGAAGCATCACGGATGAATATACGCACTGCTCGTACGAAGTTCAGGGTGTAGGCCGCTTTACTCCGCTTGAAGGAGCTAAGCCAGCCATCGGCCATATCAATGAGCCGGAAGAAGTCCAAGAAAAGAAAATCGAAATGCTTGTGGAAGACAAGTATCTTCCGGATGTGCTGGAAGCCTTATACGAGTCGCATCCATACGAAGAACCCGTTTTTGAAATATATGCGTTGGAAAATTTCCAGCGGGAATATGGACTGGGCAGAGTCGGTAATTTGGCGGAACCGATGCCGCTGACAGACTTCATCCGACACGTGAAAGAGACGTTTCAAGTCGAAGGGCTGCGCTTCATTGCGAACGACCGGAATCAAATGATTTCACGTGTGGCTATCTGCGGCGGCGATGCGGGGAAATATTACCGCAAAGCCATGAATAAACAGGCGGATGTCTATATAACCGGAGATGTCTATTATCATACCGCTCACGATATGCAAGCGGACGGCATGACAGTCATCGATCCAGGCCACCACATCGAACAGATCTGCAAACCGAAATTACACGCTATCTTCAATGAATGGAAAAAAGAGCAGAATTGGGATATCGATATTCTGGTATCTGAGATCAATACAGATCCATTCATCTTCGATAGCCAAATCTGAAAGGAAGTCATCACATGTACGAAAATTTAGTGCCCCGTTTTTTAAACTATGTAAAATTCGAAACCAGATCAGACGAAACAAGCACAACCGTTCCCTCCACACAAAACCAAGTTGCTTTCGCAAAACAAGTTTTGATGCCGGAATTGGAAGTGCTAGGATTGTCTGACATTCAATATAATCCAGCGAACGGCTTCGTTACGGCGGTATTGCCCGCCAATTCGGATAAGCCGTTCCCTAAAATGGGGTTCATCGCACATATGGACACCGCCGACTTTGAAGCCGCCAATGTGAACCCGATCATCCGGGAAAATTATGACGGCAAGGCAATCGTTTTGGATGCAGAAAACAACATCGTTCTGTCGCCTGATGATTTCCCGGCCTTGAAGAACTATGTCGGCCAAACGTTAATCACAACGGACGGAAAAACCTTGCTGGGCGCCGATGACAAGGCCGGCATCGCGGAAATCATGACGGCTATGGAAATAGTATTGGCTGCGAAAGACATCGAGCATGGGGACGTGAAGGTCGCTTTCGGGCCTGACGAAGAAATCGGCCGCGGGGCGGATTTGTTTGATGTGGCGGCCTTCGATTGCGATTTCGCCTACACGATGGATGGCGGACCGGTCGGAGAGCTGGAATTCGAAAGCTTCAATGCAGCGCAGGCGATCGTGCGCATCCAGGGGAAAAATGTTCATCCGGGGACCGCGAAAGATACGATGGTCAATGCCATCAAACTGGCCCTCGCTTTCGACGATGCCCTTCCGCAAGAGGAAGTGCCGGAAAAAACCGAAAAACGCGAAGGCTTCTATCATTTGATGGGCATCGAAGGCAACGTCGAAGAAAGCAAAATGGTTTACATCATCCGTGATCACGACCGTGTGCTTTTTGAAGAAAAGAAAGCGGTGCTGCGGTCGGTTGCGGATTTGTTGAACAGCAAGCTGAAGGAAAAAAGGATCAGCATCGAAATCACCGATCAATACTTCAATATGGGCGAAATCCTGGAAAAGGATATGCGCCCAGTTAAATTGGCTGAATCCGCTATGAAGGCATTGGGCATCGATCCGATCATTGAACCGATCCGTGGCGGAACGGACGGCTCCAAGCTGTCTTATATGGGGTTGCCGACACCGAATATCTTTGCCGGCGGAGAAAACTTCCATGGACGTTACGAATTTGTGTCCATCCAAAGCATGGAGAAAGCGACTGCGGTCATCGTCGAAATCATCAGACAAAGCCAAGGATTTGGAGCATAAGATGGCTGTCCAAGATATCTATTTAATCGTTGTGAATCTGGCGTTGTTCGGGATGATGGGCATCGACAAAGAAAAGGCCAAGAAGCACGCTTGGCGCATCCCTGAAAAAAATCTGTTGCTGCTCGGTTTGCTGGGCGGAGGACTCGGTGGCTTGTTGGGCATGAAGGTTTTTCGGCATAAAACGAAACACACTTATTTTGCCGTCACCTATTTCGCTGGCGTTATCCTATCCGGTATCGCCTACTACTATTATGGGTTCTGATTG
The DNA here is from genome assembly GCA_963730595.1 of uncultured Carnobacteriaceae bacterium. Lineage (GTDB taxonomy): Bacteria > Bacillota > Bacilli > Lactobacillales > Aerococcaceae > Trichococcus. The sequence goes on along the minus strand of CAVSSJ010000012.1, from coordinate 47,515 downwards.
TTAGTCTGCGGAATCCTATTTTCAAACCAAAAACTTCCGTTGCTCATCTTAGGATGAACGACGGAAGTTTTTTAGGATTATTTTTTGGTCAGGAATTGAACCGAGATGGCATCGGGGCCCGCATGGGTCATCACGCTGGCGCTGGCAAAGGAAATGAAAAATTCGGCTTCCGGGAAAGCTTCTTGGAGCATCCGGATGATCTGATCGGAATAGTCGCTGAGTCCCGCATGGGTGACGCCGATGGCTTCCATCCCTACCTGATTTTTTTGGAGGTCGGCGATGATCTCTTCGTAGCGTTTCACGATCGATTTTGTGCCGCGGCCTTTCATATCCGGCGTCAGCACACCATTGATCATCTGCAGGTTGGCCTTGATGTTCAACCAGCTTGTCACACGTCCCATCGTTTTTCCGATCCGCCCGCCTTTGATCATATTTTCAAGGTCAACGACGGTGATATAAAGGAGGGTGCGCTTTTTGATTTCCTCCAAGCGTTGCAATGTTTCTTCGATCGACAACCCCGCTTCGGCGCATTTTGCAGCTTCCAAGACCTGAAAGGCCATGGCGCGCGCACAAAATTCCGAATCGATGACTGTCACTTTCCCGTGCGTCAGGTTGGCTGCCTGATGGGCTGAGTTCACGGTGCCGCTTAGTGTTTCCGCCACATGGATGGAAAGCACCTGCGCTGCCGTCCGCCGTCAATTCATTATAGGTATCAAGGAATGTACCCATGGCTGGCTGAGACGATTTGGGGAGCTCATGGCTCTTTTTCATTTTTTCGAGAAACTCCGCTTTTGTGATGGTCACGCCATCGTAATACAATATATTAGCGATCATGGATGATAACGGCACAACGGTGATGCCGTATTGTTTGATTTCTTCATTTGAAAGTTCTACGGTGGAATCCGTCACGATTTTAAATTTAGTCATTTTATGCTCCTAAAGCGCTTTATTTTCCTAAGCATAGCAGATTTCGTTGTGAATGTAACCCGTAAATCATTCTCTCGGCCGAATAAGTGGTTTTCGTGTACATGCTTTTTCGTGTCCATTATAATTTGTGATATAATATATGGGTTATTTAGGAAAGTAGGGTTATGAAATGGATGGAATTTTACCTTTGTGGAAAGAACGCGGGATGACAAGTCATGACTGCGTTTTTAAACTCAGAAAAATATTAAAGACAAAGAAAGTTGGACATACCGGGACACTCGATCCCGAAGTCGATGGCGTGTTGCCGATTTGTATCGGAAAAGCGACAAAAGTCGTGGAGTTCCTGACCGACACGAGCAAAGCGTATGCCGGGGAGATCACGATCGGCATCGCCACGACGACCGAGGACAGCCAAGGGGAAGTCATCGATCACAAAGCCTGTGCTGGAACCTTTGTCAAAGGACAGCATCGATGAAATGATGGCATCCATGTTGGGCGAAAGCATCCAGATCCCGCCGATGTATTCAGCGGTCAAAGTGAACGGGAAAAAATTATACGAGTATGCCCGCAAGGGGGAAAGCGTGGTCCGACCCGAAAGGAAGATTCAAGTGACCGCTTTTCAACGCACCTCGGAGCCCGAATACCATGAGGACACGCAGACAATGAGCTGGCGCTTCACCGTCAGTTGCGGAAAAGGCACGTACATCCGCACCCTCGCGGTGGATTTAGGCGCTAACTTGGGTTATCCGGCCTTCATGTCGGATCTGACAAGGACAAAGAGCGGGACTTTCACCGAAAAGGACTGCCTGACCTTGCAACAAGTAGCGGACGCTATGGCTGCAGGGGAAATGGATGCCCATCTGAAACCGATCGAATCGGTCTTTGCGGATTATGCCCATTTTGAAATAGACGAAACGACTTGGCAGAAAATAAAAAATGGCGCGGTCCTCGCAAATGATGATAGATTTAAGGATATCGAAGGTCCTTTCGTTTTTGTCTACCAGGATAAAGTGGTGGCAATGTACGAAAAACACCCGAACAAGCCGGCGTTCATCAAGCCGAGAAAAATGTTCTTATCATAGGAAGGAATTAAGGCGCAATGAAGATAATAAACATACACCATCCCTATAATAAACAAGATATACCGGAAGATAGGGTGGTCTTGGCGATGGGATACTTTGACGGTGTCCACAGAGGCCATCAGGAAGTCATCAGACGGGCCAAGGAACTAGCCGACAAGAAGAACGTGAAGCTGGCTGTGATGAGTTTCAACCATCACCCGAGCATCGTTTTCCAAAAGATGGATCCCGATGCGATGCAATATCTATCCACCACCGAAAGGAAGGCGGAACTGCTGGAAGGATTGGGTGTCGATTATTTTTACGTGATCGCCTTTACTTCCGCTTTTGCTTCCTTGGCCCCGCAGGAATTCGTCGATCAATACATGTGTGACTTGCATGCGGATACCGTCGTAGCGGGATTCGATTACACCTATGGGCCGAGAGAAATCGCCAACATGGCGCAATTACCTGGCTACGCCAAAGACAGATTTACTGTCGTTGAAGTAGCTGAATTGCAGGAGTCATCCGAAAAGATCAGTTCAACCAAAATACGCGATGCTTTAGAAGAAGGAAACATGGAAAAAGCGAACGGTTACTTGGGCTATACCTATCAATTTGGCGGCATCGTCATGCACGGGGACGCGCGGGGGAGATTGTTGGGCTTTCCGACAGCGAACATCCAAATCGAGAAAAATACGCGTCTGCCCAGAACGGGCGTATACGTCGTCAGTATTGAAGTGAATGGTGTCTGGCATCGCGGGATGGCTTCCATCGGACACAACATCACCTTCGAAGCGAACCGGGCCAAGACCGTGGAAGTCTATATCTTGGATTTCAACAAAATGATCTACGGCGAATACGTCAACGTCAGATGGCATCATTTCATCCGCGGCGAAATCAAATTTGAGAGCGTCGAGAAATTGGTCGAGCAGCTGCAACAAGATGAAGCAGACACAATCGCCTATTTCGATGCGCATCCATTGGAAGGGGCGGAACGCTAAAATGACAGGAGCATATGTACACATCCCTTTTTGCGAGCACATCTGCTTCTATTGCGACTTCAATAAGGTGTTCCTCGAAGGCCAGCCGGTGGACGATTATGTGGATTCCTTGATCAAAGAGATGCAACTGACCGTGCAGGCTCATCCTGACGAAGCGGTAAGCACCTTTTATATAGGCGGGGGGACGCCGACGACGCTGAACGAAAGGCAGCTGGACCGTTTGCTCTACGGCATCCAGGACACCTTCAAGCTGCCGAAAAACGGCGAATTCACGATGGAATCAAATCCGGAAAGCCTGACTTTCGATAAACTAAAAATTATGCAGAATTACGGCGTAAACCGTTTGAGCATGGGTGTTCAGTCGTTCAATGACGCCATTTTGAAGAAAATCGGCCGGATCCATACTTCCGAACAAGTCTACCGTTGCATCGCCGATGCCAGAAGAGCCGGTTTCGACAACATGAGCATCGATTTGATCTTCCGATTGCCCAATCAGACGATGAAGGATTTCGAAGAGAGCCTGACGAAAGCGTTGGAATTGGATCTGCCGCACTATTCGATCTACGCCTTGATTCTGGAGAACAAAACAGTCTTCTATAATTTGATGCGGCAAGGGAAACTGCCGTTGCCCTCAGAGGATACGGAAGCGGATATGTATGCCTTGGCGATCGACACAATGGCCAAGCACGGCAGAAACCACTATGAAATTTCCAATTTCGCAAAACCCGGATTCGAATCGCAGCATAACCTGACCTACTGGAAAAATGAACACTATTTCGGCTTCGGTGCGGGTGCCCACGGGTATATCGATGGCGTGCGCTACAATAACCATGGACCGATCCAACATTATTTGGAACCTTTGCGTGCGAATGAACTGCCGGTCATCTACCGGAAAACATTGACGAAGAATGAACAAATAGAAGAAGAAATGATCTTGGGGCTGCGGACGATGACAGGCGTCAGCCAAAAACATTTCGCCGAGAAATTCGGGATTTCCTTAGCGGAGCCATTACGATACAGTCATCAGGGATCTTCTGCAGCGCGAGCTGATCGCCATCGTCGGGGACCGGATCCTTTTGACGAAAAAAGGGATATTTTTGGGGAATGAAGTTTTCCAATCTTTTTTGATGTGAAAATAATAATTTTCTGAAAGCATGTTACCGAAAAATGATTGTATTTCGTTGACAAAGTAATCTTCTCGTGATAAATTTATTTAAGGTTAGCACTCAATGTGGTCAAGTGCTAAAGTGAGGTGAGAATCTTGTTAACGGAAAGACAATTATTAATTTTAAACTTAATTATCAGGCATTACATTGCATTCGAAGAGCCGATCGGTTCGAAGACGCTGATGAAAGAATCAGAGCTGGCATTCAGTTCCGCAACCATCCGCAATGAAATGATGCGCATCGAAGAACTTGGTTTATTAGAAAAAATGCATTCCTCATCAGGACGCATTCCTTCCACAAAGGGTTATCGCTACTACGTGGACCACATCCTAACCAAAGAAAACGAAGAGGTTTCCGATGATGTCAGGAAACAAATTCAGCATGCTTTCCGCAATCCTTACAGCGAAGTGCAGGAGGTCGTTGAGAAATCAGCAGAAATGCTGTCATCATTGACGAACTACACGGCATTGGGACTCGGACCGGATACGAAGAACAGCCGTTTGACCGGTTTTAGATTGGTTCCCTTGAATGAAGGGCAGGTCATGGCCATCCTCGTGACGGACAAAGGGTATGTCGAAAACCAGATTTTTTCTGTTCCACCGAATTTTTCTTCGGCCGAAATCGAAAAAGTCATTAACATTTTCAATCAAAAACTCATCGGCAGAACGCTGCCGGAGGTATTCCTGAAGCTGAAGACGGAAATCCCGCTCATCACCAAAAAATATGTCGATTCGGAAATTGATTTCTTGGCCGTCTTTAATGACATTGTTTTGAAGTTGGAGCAGGATCGTTTCCATGTCGGAGGCAGCATGAATCTGCTCAATTATTTGGATGCTTCGATGGACAAAGAAAAAGTCAAGGCCATCTACAGTATGATCAACGGCTCGCCCTACATTCATTCGCTGTTCTCATCATCTCATGACGGCATCGCAGTCCAGATCGGAAGCGAAATGAACAATGACTTGTTGAATAATTTCAGTTTAATCACCGCCTCATATGACACTGCAGGTAATGGCAAAGGCTTGATCGCATTATTGGGGCCAACCAATATGCCCTACCAAAAAGTCATTAACATTATGAAAATCATGCGCTACGAACTATCGGACAGCTTCAATGATTTTTATAAATAACCATTACAAAGGAGAATAGAATTGGATAAAAACGAAGAAGTGTTAGAGAATAACGATTCTCAAGTTGATTCATCCAGTGATGCAACCATTGAAGAAGAAACCGAAGTCGTTTCTGAAATGGATACTTTAAAAGCAAAATTAGAAGAGACGGAAGATCGCATGTTGCGTCTGCAGGCAGAACTGGCAAATATCCAAAAACGCAACACCAAGGAAAGACAGGACGCGGCTAAATACCGTTCGCAATCCTTGGCGCAAGACCTGCTTCCGGTTCTGGACAGCCTGGAAAGAGCGATGGAAATAGAAGTCGACGATGAAAAAGCGTTGAACCTTAAAAAAGGGCTTGAAATGGTGCTTAACCTGTTCAACGACGCCTTTGCTAAAGAAGGCATCGAAGCGCTCAATCCGATCGACGAACCTTTCGACCCGAATTTCCACCAATCCATCCAAGTGATGCCCGCAACAGAAGGCCAAGCGCCGGATACGGTTGTTGCCGTAGTGCAAAAAGGTTATACTTTAAAGGATCGTGTGCTTAGGCCGGCAATGGTCGTCGTTGCACAATAAGCATTATTGTTTAAAACACTAATAAAATTTCATTTTAGAGAGGAACTATGACATGAGTAAAATTATTGGTATTGACTTAGGTACAACAAACTCCGCAGTTGCAGTATTAGAAGGAGGAGAAGCAAAGATTATCCCAAATCCAGAGGGTAACAGAACGACTCCGTCCGTCGTATCATTCAAAAACGGAGAAATCCAAGTAGGCGAAGTTGCTAAACGTCAAGCAGTGACAAACCCTAACACCATCAGCTCAATCAAACGTCATATCGGCGAAGCAGGCTACAAAGTTTCTGTTGAAGGAAAAGACTATACACCTCAAGAAGTATCCGCAATGATCTTGCAATACTTAAAAGGCTATGCTGAAGATTACCTAGGCGAAAAAGTTGATAAAGCTGTCATCACTGTTCCAGCATACTTCAACGATGCACAACGTCAAGCAACAAAAGATGCAGGTAAAATCGCAGGACTTGAAGTGGAACGTATCGTAAATGAACCAACTGCAGCAGCATTGGCATATGGTTTGGATAAAACCGAAAAAGAAGAAAAAATCCTCGTGTTCGACTTGGGTGGCGGTACATTTGACGTATCTATCCTTGAATTGGGCGATGGCGTCTTTGATGTATTGAGTACTGCCGGCGACAACAAACTGGGTGGGGATGATTTCGACAAAAAAATCATGGACTATCTGGTAGCTGAATTCAAAAAAGAAAACGGCATCGATTTAGCCAACGATAAAATGGCTGTTCAACGTTTGAAAGATGCTGCTGAAAAAGCTAAAAAAGACTTATCTGGTGTAGCTTCCACACAAATCAGCTTGCCGTTCATCACTGCTGGCGCAGCTGGTCCATTGCACTTGGAAGTGACTTTGACAAGAGCTAAATTCGACGAATTGACTCACGATCTTGTAGACCGCACGAAAGTTCCCGTTCGCCGTGCGATGGAAGATGCAGGCTTGAAATCAGCGGATATCGATCAAGTTATCTTGGTTGGTGGATCAACGCGTATCCCTGCTGTTGTTGAAGCAGTAAGAAAAGAAACAGGCAAAGAACCTAACAAATCCGTAAACCCTGACGAAGTAGTAGCGATGGGTGCTGCAATCCAAGGCGGCGTCATCACTGGTGACGTGAAAGATATCGTATTGTTGGACGTAACACCATTATCATTGGGTATCGAAACAATGGGCGGCGTGTTCACAAAACTGATCGACCGCAACACAACAATCCCGACAAGCAAATCACAAGTATTCTCTACAGCAGCTGATAACCAACCAGCCGTAGATGTACATGTATTACAAGGCGAACGCCCAATGGCTGCCGACAACAAAACACTGGGACGTTTCCAATTGACGGACATTCCATCAGCACCACGCGGCATCCCGCAAATCGAAGTTACATTCGACATCGATAAAAACGGTATCGTAAACGTGCGTGCCAAAGATTTGGGTACACAAAAAGAACAAACCATCACGATCAAATCTTCATCCGGTCTGACTGACGAAGAAATCGAAAAAATGGTTAAAGATGCAGAAGCGAATGCTGAAGCAGATAAAAAACGCAAAGAAGAAGTTGAATTGCGCAACGAAGTCGATCAATTGATCTTCCAAACCGACAAAACGTTGAAAGAGCTGGAAGGCAAAGTCGACGCTGACGATGTCAAAAAAGCAGAAGCAGCAAGAGACGAATTGAAGGCTGCTGTTGAAGCGGATGACTTGGAAGAAATGAAAGTCAAACGCGATGCATTGAACGAAATTGTTCAAAATTTAACCGTTAAATTATATGAACAAGCTGCACAAGAACAACAAAACCAAGCAGGAGCACAAGGCCAATCAACACAAAATGACGATGGCGTTGTAGATGCTGATTTTGAAGAAGTAGACGACAACAAATAGTCCTTCCTAGCGAGAGTGAAGCCAACGCTTAATTGCATTGGCTTTTCTCACTGTTATGGGACCATCCGTTCAAACGAAGCCAGGAAGATGGAGGCGAAACAATGGCAAAAAGAGATTACTATGAAGTGTTGGGTGTGGCGAAAGACGCAACCAACGACGAAATAAAAAAAGCTTATCGCAAGCTTTCGAAGAAATACCATCCGGATATCAACAAAGAGGAAGGTGCAGAAGATAAATTTAAAGAACTCGCCGAAGCCTATGAAGTGTTGAGTGATGCGGACAAAAAGGCGGCCTACGATCAATATGGCCATGCCAGCACAGACCCTAATTTCGGCGCTGGCGGATTTGGCGGCGGTGGATTCGGCGGCTTCAGTGGCGGCTTCGAAGACATTTTTGAATCCTTCTTCGGTGGCGGTGGCGGCCGCGGCAGAAATCCTAACGCTCCTCGTCAAGGCTCTGATCTGCAATACCGTATCCACCTGAAATTCGAGGAAGCGATTTTCGGTAAAAAAGAGACCATCAAATACAAACGCGAAGAGGAATGCCATACCTGTCATGGCTCCGGTGCGAAGCCTGGAACAAGCCCTAAGACCTGTTCAAAATGTCATGGTTCCGGATCCGTCGGCGTCGAAAGAAACACGGCGTTCGGCCGCGTGATGACGCAAGCGGTCTGTGATGTCTGCGGCGGTACCGGGAAAGAGATCACCGACAAATGTACAACCTGTTATGGTCGCGGTCATGTAGAAGCCGATCATTCCGTCGTTGTCACGATTCCTGCCGGTGTGGAGGACGGACAACAAATGCGTTTGAATGGCCAAGGCGAAGTAGGCAGCAATGGCGGCCCATACGGGGACCTCTATGTCGTTTTCCAAGTTGAACCGAGCGATATCTTCGACCGTGAAGGAACGGAAATCTACTACACGCTGCCGATCAGTTTTGTGCAAGCTGCGTTGGGTGATGAAATTGAAGTGCCTACCGTCCACGGCAAGGTGAAACTGAAGGTTCCTGCCGGTACTCAAACGGGCACCAATTTCCGCCTGAAGGCGAAAGGTGCTCCTAAGCTGCGCGGAACCGGCAACGGCGACCAACATGTAAAAGTCACGGTCGTTACACCGAAAAATCTGAATGAAAAACAAAGAGAAGCGATTCGCTCCTTTGCGGCTGCAAGCGGCGATTCCGTCGTTGAGGATGAGTCCAATTTTTTTGAAAAAGTAAAGGATGCCTTTAATTTCGACGGCAGCAAAAAGAAGAAATAAAGAAAGAAAAAGAATGGGATGCTCTCATTCTTTTTCTTTTTTTTTATTTCACCATGCCGAGATGGATATTGACGCATCTCCTATACTCAAATTGTAATTGTGTCAAAAAAAAGATAAAATGTTTAATAGTTAAGAGATGTAAGGGGTTACAAAACGTGGAATAAAGTTTATAATAGGAGTATCAAATAAAAGAGGTGACGTATATGGCTACTAGAGAAACTTATAAAAGATCTGAATTAAAGAAGTCCAATCCTTTGCTTACTAAGTTCAGAACGACGATTGAAACAGCTTTCTACGGCAATAATATGCATGAAGTCACGGATATCGCTGATGCCTACGAACTGGCAAAAAATGCCGGCGGTGTCATCGTAACGGATTTGCCTGTTTTACATACTGCAGAACTTGGATTGCCGGCCGATGCTAAAGTGCTGGTCGAAAACGGCGGAAAGATCTACGGGCGCACTGCCCGAGCGAGACGGACCATCGGCGAGAACAAAGAGGAAGATGAAATACTTGAAGGAATCGTCCGGGATGTCATCTATAAGAACCGGACCCGTTACTTTTATAAAACGACCGGCTACGTCGGTTTGGACGAAGAATTTATGGTCAAGGCGCATATTGCCTTGCCGGAAGGAAACGAGAACAATCTTTATTCTTGGCTGCTGAACTTCCAATGGGATAACAAAGAATATAAGGATATGTATGCTAAGTCAAAAACATTCGACGATGGGGACATCTATATTTATGGCGATCCCGATTGGCGGCATCCGGATTATCCGCTGGGCTTGGCTTTGTTCGAACCGGATAAAAACGTTGCCTGCATCCTGGGAATGCAATATTTCGGAGAATTCAAAAAAGGTACTTTGACGCTCGCTTGGGGCACAGGGCACCGTAATGGCTTTGTGGCTTGTCATGGCGGGTTGAAACTCTTCAAACTGAAAGATGGCGGATCTTATGTCGCTTCCTTCTTCGGATTGTCAGGTTCAGGGAAATCCACCCTGACCCATTCCAAACACGACAATAAATATGAAATTCAGGTATTGCATGATGATGCATTCCTGATTGACCTCAAAGACGGATCATCGATTGCGTTGGAGCCTGCCTACTTCGATAAGACGCAAGACTATCCGGCCGACCACCCGGAACAGGACTACTTCGTGACTGTGCAAAACGTCGGGGTGGCAAAGGATAATGACGGGAAAATCGTGTTGGTCACCGAAGATATCCGCAACGGTAACGGCCGCACCGTCAAATCGCGCTATTCAACCCCGAACAGAGTGGATAGATTTTCTGAACCGATCAATGCGGTCTATTGGATCATGAAGGATGATTCCTTGCCGCCATTGGTTAAAGTTGATAATGCCGTATTGGCAGCGACATTCGGTACAACCTTGGCAACAAAACGCTCCACCGCGGAAACGATCAAAAAAGGGGAATCCCGCGACAAGTTGGTCATCGAGCCATTTGCGAACCCATTCCGTGTCTATCCGTTGGCGGAGGACTACGCCGGCTTCAAGGAATTATTGGAGCATGATGAAGTGGATTGCTATATCATCAACACCGGCTTCTTCCTGGACAAAAAAATACCAAAAGAGGTGACACTGGGCGTCATCGAAAGCGTCGTGGAAGGGTCCGGGGAATTCAAGCCATTTGGCGACGTTCCGCACTTAAGCTATCTTTCCGTTGCCGGCTTCGACCTCGACATCACGGACAAAGACTACAGAAAATTAGTGAAAACAAGAATGCAGATGAGAAAAGACTACTTGGATGAATTTAATGAGGCACATCATGATCTGCCTATCCCTGAAGAATCAATCCATTCATTGCAAGAGGTCATCGACGCTCTTTAATACCGATCAGCTCAATATAACGAAAGAACCTGGGACCAATTGGACCAGGTTCTTCTGTCTGCAATAAGTTCTTTGTGATAGAAAGAGGAGCCAATGTCGGCAGCCGCCTTGTCAGATACGCTTTGGATTGGTATAATTTTCTAGTGAACCAAATGGACGTTATAGAAAGAGAGCAACTAATATGAACCTAGAAGAAATGAAACAAAGACAAAAAAAGATAAGAAATTTTTCTATCATTGCCCATATTGACCACGGGAAATCAACATTAGCCGACCGCATCCTGCAAAGCACCCATACGGTAGCCGATCGCGACATGCAGGAGCAATTGCTTGATTCCATGGATCTGGAAAGAGAACGCGGCATCACCATCAAATTAAATGCGGTTGAATTGACTTATAAAGCTAATGATGGGGAAGAATATATTTTCCATCTGATCGATACCCCGGGGCACGTCGACTTCACTTATGAAGTATCCCGCAGTTTAGCGGCCTGCGAAGGCGCCATTTTAGTTGTCGATGCCGCACAAGGTGTCGAAGCGCAGACTTTGGCGAATGTCTACCTAGCGATGGACAACAATCTGGAGATTTTACCGGTCATCAACAAAATCGACTTGCCGGCTGCGGATCCTGAACGCGTCCGTGAAGAAGTTGAAGAAGTTATCGGGATCGATGCCAGCGAAGCGATTTTGGCCAGCGCAAAAATCGGCTTGGGCATTCCTGAATTATTGGAACAAATCGTCGCAAAAGTACCCGCTCCGGAAGGCGATCTGGAAGCTCCAGTTCAGGCCCTTATTTTTGATTCAGCATACGACGCTTATCGCGGAGTCGTCTTGAACGTCCGCATCAAAAACGGCGTCATCCGCCCTGGCGATAAGATCAGACTGATGGCGACGAAAAAAGAATATGAAGTCATCGAAGTGGGTATCTTCTCTCCGAAACCGATCAAACGCGACTATCTGATGGTAGGGGACGTTGGCTACATCACGGCCGGCATCAAAACGATCCAAGATACGCAAGTAGGGGATACCATCACGTTGGCGAACAATCCTGCAAGCGAACCGTTGGATGGGTACCGCAAGATGAATCCGATGGTATACTGCGGAATCTATCCGGTGGATGCGTCAGACTTCAACGATCTGCGCGAAGCTTTGGAAAAACTGCAGTTGAACGATGCTTCCTTGCAGTTTGAGGCGGAATCATCGCAAGCCCTCGGGTTCGGTTTCCGTACCGGCTTCCTGGGCATGCTGCACATGGACGTCATCCAAGAACGGATCGAGCGCGAGTTTGACCTGGATATCATCACGACGGCGCCATCCGTTATTTACCACGTCAATAAGACTGACGGCGAGGTGCTGCAGATCGACAATCCTTCTGAAATGCCGGATGCCACTGAAGTGCAGAGCATCGAAGAACCTTACGTCAAAGCGAGCATCATGGTTCCCAACGATTATGTCGGTGCCGTGATGGAGATTGCCCAAAAGAAACGCGGCAGTTTCGTGACGATGGATTATTTGGACGATTTCCGCGTGAACGTCGTCTACGAAATGCCTTTGGCTGAAATCATCTTCGATTTCTTCGATAGACTGAAATCAAGCACAAAAGGCTACGCCTCCCTTGACTATGAGTTGATCGGTTACCGTGAAAGCAAGTTGGTCAAGATGGACATCCTGCTGAACGGTGAAATGGTCGATGCGTTGAGCTCGATAGTGCACAGAGACTTCGCCTATAACCGCGGCCGCATCATCGCCGACAAACTAAAAGAATTGATTCCACGCCAACAATTCGAAGTGCCTATCCAAGCCACGATCGGCAACAAGATTTTGGCGCGGACGACAATCAAAGCCTTGCGTAAAAACGTATTGGCGAAATGTTACGGCGGAGACATCTCCCGTAAACGCAAATTGCTCGAAAAACAAAAAGAAGGTAAGAAACGCATGAAGCAAGTCGGATCCGTCGAAGTTCCGCAAGAAGCGTTCATGGCCGTTCTGAAGATGGACGAGGATTAGAAGGTTGTCATATCAGTCTTTATAACCTGTTCGAATCCTTTAGAATAGTATTTTTCACACATTTTTCACACATCATTTTAAAAATGTGTGAAAAGTTCATCAGAAATCCTGCGAGATGCGGTCGAATAATTCGGCTGTGTCTCGCTTTTTCTTTTTGGTCAGATGGATGTAGGTGTCCGATGTGATCGCTGCGCGGGAGTGGCCAAGTCGAACCTGGACCTCTTTGATGGTTGCACCGTTCTCCAGAAGCATGGTCCCATGTGTATGCCTGAAGGAGTGGAAATTAAAATCGACGCTGCTGATTTCGCGCACCTTCCCGACATGCCATTTGATCGAGTTCGGCGTCACCGGTGAACCGTCCTCCTTTGTGCAGACAAAGTTCGATTCTTTATAAAATTGGCCATAACGCAATCGGTTCTCTTTTTGCTGTTTCTGATGTTTCCTGAGAATTCCATATAAGGCTTCACCAAACGGTATTTCTCGATAGCTGGATGCCGTTTTTGGAGACGTAACGGCTATTTCTCCGCCTTTGTGGATCATCGTTGCTTCAACATGGATGATCTTGTCCTCCATGTCCACATTTTTCCACTCCAGGGCGCTCACTTCACCGCGCCGCATACCCGTGTAATAGGCGATCATCATGGGAATATAGAACGCACTTGCTTCCGGAACTGCCGCACGCAGCTTGCTCCAATCTTCCCGGCTAATGATCTTCATTTCATCTTTTGAAAGCTTCCTTTTTTCGAAGCGGGGTGATTCCACGTAAGCCATAGGATTTTCCTTCAGGAACATATACGGATAGACGGCCTTACGAAAAGCATTCTTCAGGACGGAAGTCACAATGCTGATGGTCTTCTGGGCGTAGCCTTTTCGAAACTCTTCATGGACCAGGTTCTGAAGGACTGATGGATCCACTTCCCTGAGATAGTATTTGTCCAGGTAGGGCAGTATGTGATTGTCGATCACCATGCGGTAATTCTGCTGCGTGTTGTATTTTAAATTTGTCATCACATAGTTCTCGTACCAGTAATCAAAGTAATCCCGGACGGAAATGCTAGATACATCTTTGTAGCGTCCGGTGTCTTTCAATTCGTTGATGGCTTTTCTCAGGGCGTTCTCAGCGTCTTCGTAAGTTATTCCTCCGAAGCGTTCGATCTGTCGCCGTCTTGCCATCCACTTTTGGGAGATCGAGGGTGTAATAATAATTTTTTCCTCTTTTTCGGATGGTTCCTCGCATTTTTAAGCACTCCTTTTGGATTTTCATTATCAAAATGCAAACATATGTTCTTTTTGTTTGTTAAAGAAAAGCCTTGCTGGAAGGCTTCTAGTATCAATCACTTTCGCTTTGGTCGGAGAGAATGGTGTTTTTATTAGCATTAAAGAAACGTATGTTCTTTTTCGGTTTTAAAGAAGAGCCTTACGAGAAGGCTCAACTTATACTTATAATTTTTTCATAGTCTTTACTGAATCGGCGATATAACGGACTGTTTCTTTGTTATTATTGTACCGAACTGATTGCACTTCTAAATCGATAGAATATTTGTCATTAGATATCAAATGTGCTGTTTTTAAAGAATTGTCTTTAATGAAAATTTTGATATCTTCTTTTTTTCGATCGTCTTTGATGGTTATTTCTTTGGCGTTATTATCTATTTTAATTAGAGTGCCAATAATAGTCTCTTTGAGAAATTCTTCTTTGACGGTATTCTCTCTGAAAGCAACGTTAATATTGTGGATAGCTAATTTGTCAAAACCTATTTTTTTATTGTCTTGTTTATTGAAAAACTCAAATTCTAAATCATTTTTTTCTAAGCTGCTAGCCCATTTTTTAAGAGAGTTCCAAGTGCGAACACCATATTTCTCAACGACATCAATAATTTTTGATGGTTCTTCTATTTTTAGCAATAAGTCTTCCAAAATTTCAATGCTGGAATTCTGTTCACTAAATAATTCTGTCTGGCTTGGTGTGTTTGGTCGTAAGTTTACAATGAACGAACCAGCTCTAGTTGAAGTGATTATTAATCTATTCCGTTCGATGATATCCTGCGGCGCTGGGCCACGACTCCCGGAAAATCCAGTTAGATTACTGGAAGCAGTTATTAAAGCTTCTTGAATATGACGGGTTGTATCATTTAACGATGTTAAATCAATGCTACCAGAAGGATACTTTTCGGAAATTATTCTAAAAGAAAAAACTGTATTTGCTTCTTCTTTATCTAGTTTTTCTTTTTCGAATTCTTGTATTTGTGATAAACCAAGATATAAAGTGTCTTTGTAGATGTTGTTATCGTTCAGGGAATCAATTCCTACCTTCATTAATTTTACATAATTATCCAACTGTATCACCTCCATCCAGAATCAATTCAACTATTGCCTTATGATTTTGATTTCTATCGAATCCAAATTGGCCCATCCAGTATTTTTCTTGGTAATCAAATTGAGAGAATGTATTAAAAAATTCCATTTGATCTACAAACTCCGCTTGATTAAGAAAATTTTTATCTAAGCAAGGATAAACATCTAAGTTATTTTGCTTTATTATACCATGATTATTTTTAAGTTCACGGAATAAAGCAATGCCATCAGGAGATGGTTTAATAAAAATTATCATATCGATATCATTTGGATTCTCTTTATTTGTACAAAAACTTCCATCTAACCAAAATTTTGAAATAATTCTTTTGTGATCATTTAGATCATTGATGAAAGCAGTTAAGCAATCAAAGTTTCTTTGTCTTGTAGTCGATCCACTGAATGGGACTACAAGAAATTGATGGATGTCAGACAGTTGTGTGCCTTTAATGATTCCGCCACTTAAATTTCCGTTATCGTCAAAATTCATTCATATCCTCCATCCTATGCTATAATAGTCCAAAGGCATTTTAGGATGTCTTCTATCACCCTCACTCCTTACCGTCCAAAGTAGGGGAGTGGGGTATTTATTTTGCAGCCACCGTTCCCGCGGTGGTTTTTTATTCGGGTAAATTGTCAATTGCATATTGTGCTTGTTCTTCTGTGAAACCTTCGTAAATCAATTGGTGATACAAACCTTGGTCAGAGAAAGCAGAGTGGCTTAAATAAGAAATTGCTTTATTAAGAGCATTTACATTCCAATCCGTTATCACATTATCGACAGCGTATTGTGCTGCATCTTCAGGAAACCCTTCATATAACAATTGGTGATAAAGTCCCGCCTTAGAAAAGCTCGAATGACTTAGGTAGGACTCTGCTTTCTTAAGAGCATTTCTAAATTCTCTTGAAACTGTAGGCGCTGAAGGTTGTTCTACAACAGGTTCGCTTGATACACTTTCTGCTGTTGTTGGTTCGCTAGATGCAGATTCCGGTGATGCAACGTCTTCATTTTTTGCATTAGTCTCGTTAGAAAGCGTTGTTTTCGTTTCTTCAACAGGGAGGCTTAATCCATATACAAACATAACAATCCCGACAACAACCATTGCTATAGATTTTTTTGTAGCAAGCAACTGTGGTTTTTTCATAACCTTCTGGATTAATCCGATAAGCAACAGAGCCAGAGCGACCATAAATAATAAAGCGCCTAAAATCCCTATGAACATTTCAAATCCCTCCAAAGTAAATTATTCTTATAGAACAGCAGACCACTTGCGGTTATTATCATAATCCAAAAACAACTTCCAGATTCTTGCCGATTATCCAAGTAGGAAACATATTGGGTTTAAGCCTCACTCCTTACCGTCTAAAGTAGGGGAGTGGGGGTTTTTATTAATTCAAGTTTGCAATTGCATAGTCAGCTTCTTCTTGCGTAAACTTTTCACCGTAATCTGATGTCAGTTGGTCTCTAATAGCTTCTGGAGACATACTCATTGATTCTTGATAGTTCTGTGCTGTTTTCAGCGCATTCGCATTCCAATCGACTTGGATGTTATCAATAGCATATTGAGCTTCCTCGGCAGTGAATTGTTCACCATTTTCTGAGACCAATTGATCATATATACCAGCTTTAGACATGTACATTGTTTCAGCATAATTTTCTGCGGTTTTTAATGCATTCGTATTCCAATCGGCGTTAACATTATCAATAGCATATTGAGCAGCTTCAGGTGAAAATTGTTCACCGTATTCTGATGTTAATTGGCCATATAACCCCATTTTAGACATATGCATCATATCAGAATAAGATTTAGCCGAGTTTAATGCAGATTTAAATTCTGTGGGGACTGAAGGCTCTTCCTCAATCGGCTCTTCACTTACGGTTGATTCCTGAACATTTTCCACAACTGCATCTGATGCTACGCTTTCTGCTACTTCAGTTTGCTTGTCATTCGATTCTGTTTCCTTTGCGGAATCGTCTCCACCAGAGCCAGCTGCGCCGATGACAAATAAAGCAATTACCCAAACCCACCATTTTTTGTAAAACGGTTTCTTTTGAACATAAACTTTACCATCTTCGCCTTTAAACTTCTTTGCCATAATCTTACTCCTCCAATATATCGATTTTAATGACAGACCACTTGTCATCATTATCATTATACTCTAATAAACAATAAATATTGTAGGCAAAATTAAATATTTATTTTGTCTAAACGAGAAAAGTTTTTTTACTAATTAATAGTAATATGTTACAAATACATTCTGTAATTAGTATTACTCTTAGATTTTTAATTTACGGCAAAAGAGTGTCGTTTGTATCAGTATAAACCTGATAACTGCAAAAATATTACGTTGGTAAATATATTGCTTTTATTTTCCTATTTGTTATAATAGTAGCACCATATCGTATCATAGCATGAGCCCTTACTCTTATTGAGTGAGGGATTTTTTTTTATGGTTTCGAAACGATTTCCATTACCTTGCCGATAATCCTGGCTGGATTTTTTTCATTGACCAATATCGGTTCATAAGCATCGTTTATCGGCTCCAAAAGC
The DNA here is from genome assembly GCA_963730595.1 of uncultured Carnobacteriaceae bacterium. Classification (GTDB taxonomy): domain Bacteria; phylum Bacillota; class Bacilli; order Lactobacillales; family Aerococcaceae; genus Trichococcus. The sequence continues at coordinate 29,769 of CAVSSJ010000012.1, read as the reverse complement.
ATGATACCGTTCATTTTTCTTACACGCTTTAAAGTACCCTCTGTATCGCCGTTCACTAAAACTGCGGCTATTTCTCCGCTTTCTACATCATTCTGATAACGGCACAAGACGAGTGATTGATCGGGTATTTTCGGTTCCATACTGTCGCCTTTTGCTTGCAAGTAATAAACCTCTCCACTAGGTAAGTCAACAACACTCCGTTTCTTGTAGTACTCTACATTTTGCTCCGCTGTTATCGGATCACCGCACGCTATCGTCCCAATTACTGGAATATTCACAACCTCCTTTACATGACTGATGTTCTCTAATTCGTCCAGCGCCATCAAATACGAAGGAGACACCTCGAATAATTCGCTCATCTTCTTGATAACAGATCGCTTCATATTCTCCACGTTTCCTTTTTCGTACTTTGCTATAGCTGATTTTTGCATACCAACCTTTTCGCCAAGCTCCTCCTGTGTCCAGCCTTTTGAAGTTCTTAAAAATTTGATTCTTTCACCCATATCCATATCATTCGCTCCTATCAATAGCATGTATCTAAATTATCACATTTCATAACCAAAGTCGAATAACTAATAAAAAAGTTGAAATAAAAGACACTTTTTGATTGACGGCCCACAATCGCCGTGATAATATGAGGGTGTCCTAAAAAGACACATGCGGAACAGGGGTGAGGAAATTGGACACAAGAAGAATTAAATCGCTGATGGTTTTAAACGGAGATACTTTAGCGACTTTATCTGAGGTTGTTGGCTGCACAAAAGAAACGCTTTCTAAGAAAATTAACGAGTGGGAGGGTTCTGAATTCACGCAATCTGAAATTAAGGCTGTAAAAGATTATTACAATCTAACGCCAGAAGAAGTTGATTCAATTTTTTTTGCAAAGTAAGTGTCTAAAAAAGACACTATTGTCTATATCTCTATTATATTCCTACTCATAACCAAACGCACGGGTGGTGACCGTAAAACATGAAAAGGAGACAACAAGATGAGCGAATTAAAAATATTCGATTTCGAAAATCAAGAAGTGCGGATGCAAGTTGTCGACAATGAGCCTTGGTTCGTCGGTAAGGATGTAGCTGATGCGCTTGGATACTCAAATGCTAGAGACGCTTTAAGCAGACATGTTGCTATTGAAGACAAAGCTGATGTCGTGATTCACGACGGCAGCCAAAACAGATCTATGAAAATTATTAATGAGAGCGGCATGTATGCGCTAGTTTTTGGCAGCAAACTTCCAGAGGCGAGAAGATTCAAAGGTTGGGTGACAAGTGAAGTCCTCCCATCAATACGAAAACACGGCGCCTACGCAACCGAAAATGTCCTGGAGCAAGCAATCGGGAATCCTGATTTCATGATCGGGCTACTATCCAGTTTGAAATCAGAACAGGAAGCCAGAAGGAAAGCTGAACAGACGATTGAAGCGCAGCGTCCGAAAGCCTTGGTTGGGGAAATGCTGGAAGTATCACAAAATAGCGTTTCAGTTAAGAAGTTGGCAACGATACTGAAACAGAATGGCTTCAATACTGGGCAAAATAGATTGTTCGACTGGATGAGGGAGAACGGCTATCTCATTACAAGATATGGTAGCAGCCGGAACATGCCTACTCAAAAAGCAATGGACCTTGGGCTGTTCGAATTAAAACTTGCGTCATACTTCCGGAATAGCGGGATTATGGAAACTGATTACACGCCAATGGTTACTGGAAAGGGCCAAGCGTACTTTTTGAGGAAGTTCAAAGAGCTAGAAGTTATGAACAATCAAGAAAAAATGGAGGTATAACCATGAAGCTTATTGACCTGGCCAAGCAAACAATCGAAAACTGCAGCGACTGTAGCATCATCGATCCGGAAACAAAGGAAACCCTAGCTATTGGTATGCAACTGAATAACAAAATCAGCATCATACATTACGAGGATGCTGACAGAGTTTACGTTTTAGAAGAAAAAGACGGAGAGGCAAGCGAGTTGTTTGAAGTAACTGAAGAATTTCTAAGTGCGTTTCAGGCGTTGTTTGAATGCATCAATGAATTGGAGGGACAGCAATGAGCGAAGTAATCACATCAATACCCAAGCGGGCTTTCAACTTGAAGGAAACGGCGGCAATCCTGGATATCTCCTATCACAGTTTGCGAGCGCTGATCGATGCAGGCGCAATCCGGCCGATTTTCCTGCCGCAGGCGAAAGTGACAGATGCAGAAATAGACAAATTCCTAAAAAGTGTTCAAAAAGACGGAGAGCGGTACAAGGAGTTGTTGGAAGAAAACAATCGGCGCGTATCTGCGAAAAAGCCGGTACCAACACCAGTTAACGTTGAAACATTGGAGGTTGCGAGATGAAAGTCTTTACAAATGAGTTTGAGGAAATTCTGGCCAAAGCGATTGTATATGGCTTGCTGATCGGATTGGTTGTCCTGGTCATTGGGATAGTCGGCGGCCTGGAACAGGGGTTGATCTGGTGAAGATAGATTTAAACCATAATATCGGACTGCTGCGGTGGATCCTGACCCGCGAGCAGATCGCTTATGAATTCATCGGGTTCGGCAATATCTGCATTCGATGGGAAATTGGAAAGGTCTTGGCGCCGGTCCTCTTGTTCGACTACCGCTGCAACATCCTGAAATACTGCGACCGCTACACAGAAGTGGAGAAAGCAGACCAGGAGCTATTAAAGAAAGTGTTCGAGGAATACCACTATAAGAAACCAACGTGGGAGTGAAAATGATGAACGAGAAAGAAAAAGTACAGATTTACGCCTACATCGCAAAATTGGAAGGCGGTATTGCTGGGTTAGCAGCTAGAAAAGCAGAATGCATCGCACGGGCCGATGCGATAACGAGAAATATCCGCGAACTGGAAGACGAGATTGTCCACAATTACCGTAAATTGGAACGCGCTAGAACAGAGGAACGTGCTGGATCGGAGGAATTGTATTAATGAGTTTAGCATTACTGTCAAACATATTGGGTAAACGCGGCATCACACACAAACAAAGCAAGGCCGACCGTAATTTCGTGCAAGTTTATGAATTGATAGATGGCCGATCAGTTCCGGTCCTGCAGGTAAATATCGTGGATGGCTCATTTTTGGAAATGCCGCATTACGCTGGTTTAACTGACAAGAACAAGCGGACGCTAGTTGACGCGAAATCGGAGTACAAGTGGAGGTTGGAGGTTTCAAGCGTGGTACAAAAAAAGCCACTGATCGCCGGCAAGCAAAATCAGTGGATAAACAAAACATTTATGAGGTGAGTATATCATGAACAGAACAAATTTTGAACGATTTTTGGAACCGGATGAACCACAGGTGTTTGGTTCTGATTGGGAAGGAAACGAAATCTACGAAGGTGATGAATACGTGGAGACGGAGCTGGGCTTGTCCGGTTTGGAAGATATTCCCCGGTTCGTTAAGGAAACGCAGAAAGTGATGGTGGCAGGAGAATGAGACAAAGAATCCCAACCAAAAATATGAGCCGGGAAGACTGGCTGCAGCTGAGAAGAACCTCTATAGGCGGCAGCGATGTGGCCACAATCCTGGGCTTCAACAAATACAAGAGTCCTTACCAGTTGTGGTTGGACAAGACGGGGCAGATCGAAATCGACGCATCGGATCCAAGTGAGGCAGCTTATTGGGGAAATGTGTTCGAGAAGACAGTGGCGGAGGAATTCACGAGACGTACAGGGGCTAAGGTTCGGAACGATAATCACATGTATTTCCACCGTGAATACGACTTTCTGAGCGCAAACGTGGATCGGCAAGTTGTCGGAGAAAACGCCATTCTCGAATGCAAAACCGCCAGCATGTTCTTGTCTGATAAATGGGAAGGTGAGAACATTCCGGATCAGTACATATTCCAGGTGCAGCACTATCTGAACGTCTTGGATAAAGAGTATGCCTATATCGCCGTATTGGTAGGCGGACAGAAGTTCCAGTGGAAGCGAATAGAACGAGACCAGGAACTGATAGACATCATTCAGGAGCGCCTGATTGCGTTCTGGGAGGTCAATGTGAAGCAGAATGTTGCGCCTCCGATCGACGGCAGTCAAGCGGTAACAGATTTCCTGAAGGAACGATACGCCAACAGTGAAGCAGGGAAAGAAATCACCCTGGCATCTTCCTTCGATGAAACGATTGCACTATTGAACGAAGCGAAGGCAGCCAAGAAGACTGTCGAGGAAACCATCAGCTTGTACGAGAATCAAATCAAATTGGCCTTAGGTGAGGCGGATGCGGAGATCGGCATCACGCCAACCAATCTCATTTACTGGAAACCTGTCACAACGAACCGACTGGACACGAAGACTTTGCAAAAAGAACAGCCGGACATTTACGAGCAATACCTGAATGCATCGCAATCAAGAAGACTAACAATAAAGGGGATCAAATAACATGGCAACGAATTCGAGTTTGAAAAACCAATTACAAAACAACAGCACCCAAGCACCAGGACAAGCAAAACAGCTGGGCCTGAAATCACTTCTGAATTCTCCGGTAGTGCAAGAGAAATTCCGGGATGTGCTGAAAGAAAAATCGCAAGGCTTTACGGCATCCGTTCTCAGTTTGGTGAACAATGATTCCTACCTGGCACAAAGCGAACCAATGAGCATCATCACCTGCGCTATGACGGCCGCAACACTTGACCTGCCGCTAGACAAAAACCTCGGCTATGCCTATATCGTGCCATTCCGGGATTACAAGGACGGCAACAAGCAAAAAGGGCAATTCATCCTGGGGTATAAGGGCTACATTCAGCTGGCCCAACGATCTGGCCAGTATGAAGCCTTGAATGTCATCGAAGTGTATGAAGGCGAGTTGCTTTCCTGGAATCGCCTGACTGAAAAATTTGAGTTTGATCCGAACGGAAAGCTGTCTGATGTGGTTATCGGATATGTCGGCTACTTCAAATTGCTGAACGGCTTCGAGAAAACCGTCTACTGGACCAAGCAGGAAGTGGAAGCCCATCGCATTCGCAACAACAAAACCAAAAACAAGACAGAGCTGTCAGGCGTTTGGAAGACAGATTACGATTCAATGGCCAAAAAGACTATCCTCCGGAACATTCTTTCCAAATGGGGTATCTTATCCATCGAAATGCAAAAAGCTGTTACAACGGACGAAACGGTTCAAACGCTTGATAAGGAAACCGGAGATATCCGCGACATTACACCGGACGATGATTTCGACGCAGAGCCGGAACAAGAGCCTGAAAAGCTAGGAACATTCGTCACTGAAGATGGAGAAATCATCAATCTGGAAGACGAGGCTGCACAAGAATCATTATTCGAAGAAAGAACAATCAAACCGAAAGATTAACTGAGAGGGGGAGCAATCCCCTCTTGATTGTGAGGTGAGGAAATGGCGAAACAATATTATTGGCTGCAGTTGAAGGAAGACTTCTTCAGGCAGAAAGAAATCAAGTTGCTTCGAAAAATAGCGGGCGGCGATACCTATACGATTATCTATCTGAAAATGATGCTCATGAGCTTGAAGGATGAAGGGAAAATCTTATATGAGGGCGTCGGATCAAATTTGGCGGAGGAAATCGCGTTGGAAATCGACGAAGAAGTGGAAAATGTTCAGATTACGATTAACTATCTTATGAGCAAAAATCTACTTGTTACATCTTCCGAATATGAAGGATTTTTGAGCGACGTTCCAAACCTGATAGGTAGTGAATCAGACAGTGCGAGACGTGTTCGAAAACACCGTCAAATCAAGAAAGCTGAGGTGAAGAAGTTACAATGTAACGCCGAAACGTTACAATGTAACACCGAGGTAACAAATGGTAACACAGAGATAGAGATAGATATAGAAATAGAGAAAGAAATAGATATAGAGCAAGAGCCAGAGAAAGAAATTAAACCCTCCAACGGCGACGTCCATTTGTTCTATCAAAAAAATTTCGGAATGGAATCAGAATTCATTACGCAAGATTTGGAACACTGGATAAATGACTTAAGTGTGGAAGTCGTTATCCTAGCGCTTCAAAAGGCCGTTGAGAAAAACGCTCAATACAGCTATGCAAAAGGCATCATGAAGAGCTGGGCCAATAAGGGGATTAAAACACTTGAAGCCGCCGAAGCTGAATCACTTGGGAACATCAGGCAAAAGCAAAACCAATGGCGACAGCCACCAAAAAAAGAAATTGTTCCCCCGTGGGCTGAGAGTAACGCACCATTTGCAGAAACCCCACCGGACGCGGATCAACAACGGGCGATACAAGAGCGCATAGCAAGGCTGAAGACCAGTCAGAAAAAGGAGGGCTAGACATTGAATAAGCGTCAGCTAAAAAAGAAAGTGAAACAAGCAAAGATCAAAAAAGAGACGCGGCTTCATCTTTGAGCGCGAGGATTGGCACTTCATTAGAAACTATGGGAAATGCTATTTCACCCAAGGAGAGGCGGCAAGCTTTCTCATTCAATGGGATGAAATTACAGCTGTGGTTAAAGGAATTGTTGATGGGATAAGAGAAGGTTTTGCCGATATGTTCCAAGAGTGGGCAGATTCTCTTAGAAGAAAAGGAGATGCCGAATGAAACTTATCTATACAGGTTATAAATGGCGGGAAGCAACCGGAATGGAGTTGCTTCTCCGAGGTGATGAAGAAGTGCTGAAGCAGATCCCGGCTGAACCGCATGCCGGGGACGTATATGACACCGGGAAAGAAGAGCGGCAGTTGAGCCTGGCATCAGAATTTCACGCTGAACCGAATCTCAAAACATACAATGGGTGGATCCTGACTGTCGGAGATTTAAAGCGGAAGCTGGCCGTGTATAGCGATGATACTCAGGTCAGATTGGATTTTCGCGGCAAGACGCCTTTTGGAGAATTAATTGATGTATCCATGCCGATTGAGTGCATAGGGAACAGCTGCACCTATGATAACGGCGAACGGAAGAATCTGATTTATATCAGCGGGAACGGGAAATAGGAGGGAATGCATGTCTGTAAAATTGCGAAAAAACGTAACGCTCTACACGAAAAAAAGATGCCAGCAATGCAAGCTAACGAAGTTGTGGCTTGATGAACACGGTGTTCATTATCATCTGGTCGATATCGTTGAAAACAAGCAGGCAGCTGAAAAAATCAAGCAACTTGGTTATCAAACGGTGCCAGTGGTTGTGATCCATGCTGAGCCGGAAACCAGTTGGAGTGGGTTCCGGCCCGGATGTACTGGAGGGTGAATTCCTATGACAACAATCGAACTCGCAGGAATCGCAATCATTGTAGCTGCCGGATTGCTGCACGGAGAATATCAAGCAGTACAAAGAAAATAAACGGAGGTATCGGAAATGATCAATCAAGTTGTGCTTGTGGGCCGCGTAGTCAAGGAACTCGATTTAAAGTACACGCAGTCAGGGAAGGCAGTCGCACGCTTCAACCTAGCGGTCAATCGGGATTTTAAAGACGCAAACGGTGACTCTCAGGCTGATTTCCCATCATGCCAGGTATGGGGCAAGACGGCCGAGGTAATGGCTGATAACCTGCGTAAAGGGTCGCTGATCGATGTAACCGGACGGATCCAAACGGGCAGCTACGAAAAAGATGGTCAGCGGGTTTATACGACGGATGTGGTTGTTGAGAAATTTCATTTCTTGGAGGCGAAAAATGATAATGCTAATCGTTCAAGCGGTCAATCGAACAACCGGGCTAAGCAACAAGGTTTTGACGAGTTTAATCAATCAGCTGATCCATTCAGTGGCGCTGGTGAGTCTATTGATATTGGTGATGATGACCTTCCGTTTTAGGAAAGAGGTGGATGAATGATTGAATTTGAAGTTCCGGGTGAACCTGTCGCACAAGGTCGGCCGCGATTTAATAGCAGAACAAAAACAGCGCATGATCCGCTGAAATCCCGAAATTATAAAAAGCTAGTCAGTATGTATGCGAGGCGGTCAAAACCGCCGGACTTGTTAAATGGTCCCATTGACTGTCCAAATCGACATTTTTAAGAAGCCGCCTAAATCTATATCCGCAGTGAAGAAGAATCAAGCAGCGCTCCAGAATGAGACGCTGAGACCGACTACCAAGCCGGACGTTGATAATTATGCAAAGGGTGTCAAGGATGCCTGTAATGGCATTGTGTGGAAGGATGATAGCCAGGTTGTCGAATTGTTTGTCAGGAAGTTTTACAGTCTGAATCCGAGGGTAGTTGTGAAAGTGAGGGAGATTGATGGCATTTAATTTCTTTATTCGCAAAAAGGATATCCAAGAGCAGGTGGAGCCGCCGAAAAATAATTTGATCGATGCGGATCTGCTGCTCGTTCAAATAGGATTGATGCATGAAACATATTTCAGTGTCGCAAAGACCAGGGCAGGCAAGGGTGAGCCGAGAGGTTACTGCAGGGCCTTAAAAGATATCGAAGTGATGGTCAGGGACATGAAAGATTCAGGGGTGGCCGGATGAAATTACCTGCATACCCAAAAAGGAGGGCGCTCACATTGCCGGAAGAAGAACATAACAAAATGATGGGTCAGTTTCAGAAGAAAGTGTTTGAGCTTGGCTTGACGATGAAATGCAACAACGGTGTGTATGGGATTTACATGGACGGCATGCGCGTGTATTCGCTCCACAAACGCAGCTACAAATACAACAGACATTTGTATGCCAAACAAACAACCGACGATCGCATTGAGCTTCTGGAAATTGTCCTATACAACTACTTTGGTCCTGGTGGAAAGGGAAGTTCGTTGATTATTCCGAAGAAGGCGGGTGATCAGAATGGCCTTCTCGAATGAATTTTATGATTACCTGGAAGAGCTGCCCGAAAAATGGGAACTGCTGCCAAATGACGATATCCGTATCATAAAGTTGCACGCACTGGCTGGGGTAGAAGTAGGCAAAAAGATTAGCGGCTACGAGCGCAAAATTAAGCCCATTCACATATTTAAAGATGGCGTGCTTGTGATGACGGCGCAGCGCATAGGAGAAGCAGAGGAGTGCGTCAACAGCAAGCGGGATTCGATATACAAATGTCTGCGTGGGGAGCGCAGGAGCGTGAAAGGGTACACGTTCGAATATGCAGAAAGAGGTGGATGTAATTGACGGAACAAATACCAGAAAAATGGATTGAAGTGATTACAACAACGGTGCTGAGAGAGCAGAAGAAACAAGAGAGTATTGCTTCCAAGGAACAACATGATCGACGGTTTCGAAATACCGAACTCCTCGTGAAAAATTACCGCAAGCTGAGCGCGCATTGCGAGAACTTGCCGGAGCAAATTGGAATCATACATCAAGAGATTGATATGGGATTGCTGGAACACATTGACCTGAATCTGAAAGAGGTCATGAAGTCCAAGCAGAAAACGAAAATGATCATGGATTATATCGATGCCATGCTGGGCGCATACAAAACCTTGGCCGAACGAGGCGGAGAAGTCGCAAACCGCAGGCATAAGATTCTCCGTGATATGTACCTAAAACCTGATTACGAAAATCCAACAGCGTTGATGGAACGCTACGGCGTCGAAAAGACGACTTTATATAAAGATTTGAAGAAGGCCATCGAAGAGTTTTCCGTCGTGCTCTTCGGGATTGATGCCTATGTATTACAGACGAGCGGAAAAAGAGTGGACGAAAGGTGAACTAAAAAGGTATATACTGTCTTTGAAGGGGTCTGCGAAAAATCAGACTCCAAACCTCCTTTTTATTTATTGGCCCCGCACATTTGTGTGGGGTTTTTGGTATAATATTGTAAACGATATTAAAGGTGGTGCATCAATGGGGTATAGCGATATTAAAGAAATGTTAAAAGATGCAAGAAATCTAGCGACGGGAGCAAATGATTTACAATTGCTGTCAAAGCTACTCGAAATTCAAGCAGTAGTATTTGATCTTTATGATGAAAATAGAGAATTGAGGCTTCAACTGGAAGAAGTTGAGAGAAACAATCAAATTGGTAGTGAATTAGAGTATAAAGAGGAGTCCTACTTTCGAAATGGTGAAGGACCTTACTGTACTCGATGCTGGGATGTAGATAATAAATTAGTTAGAAAGAAAGCAACGACGATTGGTATGGAAATGAGGCAAGGAAAGTATAAATGCCTTAATTGTAAGCAAATCTCATGAATTGCCTGTTTGTTAGACCTCGTTCGAGGTCTTTTTTTATTAATAAAATTAGGAGGTGGTGAGTTTGGTCGATGGATAAAAGAGAAGAGGCGCAACGTGATTACCTAGCTGGGATGAAGTATAAGGACATAGCCGAGAAATATGGCGTGTCCATCAATACCGTGAAGTCGTGGAAGCAACGTGACGGCTGGAGCCGATACGGTGCGACAAAGGGTGCACACAAAATCGGAAAGGGTGCACACAAAAAAATTGCGCCCAAAGCGAAAGAGATTTTGCAGGAAAGCAATCTGGAGGATTGGGAAGAAATCTTCTGCCTTGAATACCTGAAACATTTCAATAAGTCGAAAGCCTATCAGAAGGCTAGGCCGGGCGTTACCTACAAATCAGCTATGGAACTAGGGTCCCGCAAGTTTGGTGAAATCAAGATTCAGGAACGTTTAGCAGAGCTGAAAGATGCCAAGAATGAACAACTATTTATTCAGGCGGTTGATATCGATGAACAGTGGGCTCGCCAGGCCTTTGCTGACGTCTCCGATTTTGTCGAGTTCGGGACAGAGACAGTCGCATCAATCGATGATGAAGGAAATTTCCGTGAGGATATCAAGAACTTTGTACGATTCAAAGATGCGTCTGAGGTTGATGGCAGCTTGATACAAGAGATTAAGATGGGCCGTGATGGACCCGTCATCAAGTTGTATGACAAACAGAAGGCCATGCAAGAGTTGCAGAAACGCCTAGGAGATGGAAACGGTGGTAAACAAATAAATATCAATAGTCCGTGGGGTGTGCCATATGGCCCAAGAAGAGATTGATATCGCTAAAGAGGTAAATCCTCACTTCCAATCCGTTTGGACGACAGACAAGCCGTTTAATGTCCTGAGGGGTGGGCGTAACTCGTTCAAGTCCTCCGTGATAGCGCTGCTGCTAGTATTCATGATGATCCTATATATTCAGATTGGCGAGAAGGCGAACATCGTTGTTATCCGGAAAGTTGGTAATACGATTCGTGACTCCGTTTTTCTGAAGATTCAATGGGCGTTGGGCAAGTTCCATATGCTGGACGAATTCGATTGCACGGTATCGCCGTTCAAGATCGTTCACAAAGGAACAGGTTCGACGTTTTATTTTTACGGTCAGGATGATTTCAGCAAATTGAAATCAAACGATATCGGGAACTTAGTCGCGGTATGGTATGAAGAGGCTGCCGAATTCAAGAGTGAAGAAGAGTTTGACCAAACGAACGTGACATTCATGAGGCAGGTGCATCCACTTGCGGATATGGTCCGTTTCTTCTGGTCGTATAACCCGCCGCGTAATCCATACGAATGGATAAATGAGTGGTCGGAAAAAATGAAGGCAGAGGACGATTACCTCGTACATGAATCAAGTTATCTTGATGATGAGTTAGGCTTCGTCACAGCGCAAATGCTGGGCGATATCGAGCGTATTAAGCGCAATGACTATGACTATTATCGTTACATCTATTTAGGTGAGCCGGTTGGGTTGGGATCGAACGTGTACAATGCGGATTTGATACAGCCATTGGACAAGCTTACTGATGATGAGTGCATCGTGTATTTGGCCTATTCCACCGATAGCGGGCATCAGGTGTCTGCGACGACTACTCTATGTGTCGGTTACACGAACAAGCGGAACGTTATTCTGCTTGATACGGATTACTATTCGCCGGATGGAAAGGTGAACAAGAAAGCGCCTAGCCAGATGTCGAAAGACCTGAACACGTTTGTAACGAACACAAGCAAGCGATGGGGCAAGCCGATTGAGTTAGAACTGATTGACTCGGCTGAGGCTGCGCTTCGTAACCAGTACTATTTGGATTACAAGATAAGGCTGCATCCGGTCAACAAGCAGAAAAAAGTTGTGATGATTGACTTCATGCATGACTTGATGGCGCAAGGCCGATTGTATTATCTGGATAACGAGAACAATAAGATATTTGTTGATGAGCACCGCAAATACATGTGGAATGAAAAAACGGTACACACTGAAAATCCGGAAGTCATCAAGATTGATGATCACACGTGCGATGCCGCACAGTATTTGGTCGTTACGATGGCAAGCCGTTGGGGACTGCGTGCATAGAGGAGGTGTGACATGCGCTTTATAGATAGAATCAAGAGTTTATTTAGGCGAGGAGGTGCGAAAGTGGGAATGGTAAGCACGCTAGAAACAATATTGGACCATCCAAAGATTAATGGGAACAAGAAAGAATATGCGCGGATTAATCGCTCATTGATGTATTACGAGGGCGTTTATCCAAAGATCAAGTACAAGAACAGTAATCGTAACCAAGCAGAGCGTGAGCCTTCAACAATCAACATGATGAAAAAGGTTTCGAATCAGTATGCTTCAGCAGTGTTCAATGAACAATGCGAAATCGAAGTGGATGGCCCTGCGGCTGAATTTATCAATGCGGTATTCGAACACAACGATTTCAAGAAGAATTTCAGCAAGTACCTAGAGCCAATGTTTGCGCTTGGCGGGCTTGCGTGCCGTCCATATCTGGATACGCACACGAATCAAATAGAGTTCTCTTGGGCACTGGCAGATGCCTTCTATCCGTTGGAGAGCAATACAAACAACATCAGCGAATGCGCGATTCCGTTTACCACAACGCGAGTGGACGGAAACGGACGATTTTTTACACGTTGTTGGAGTTCCATGAGTGGGAGAATGGCAAATACATTGTGAGGAATCAGCTGTATCGTTCTGAACGCGAGGAAGCGGTTGGGGTTAATGTGCCGCTTAGTGAGTTGTATGAGGATCTCGAAGAAGAAACCGTATTCAATAACCTCACCCGACCGATATTCGCATATTTAAAGCCGAGCGGGTTCAACAACATTAATCCGTATTCTCCGCTTGGTCTTGGAGTATGCGATAATGCGCGTCATACTCTTGATAGGATTAATCGCACATATGACGAATTTGATCAGGAGATTAAGAAGGGTAAACGGCGTGTAGCAGTCAGCGAGATGCTGATGAATAGCGCGGTTGATAGAGATAGCGGACGCGTGAAGCAGTTCTTCGATGAAGATGAGGATATCTTCCAAATTATCCCTGGATCCAACATGGACGATATGACCATCCATGACTTGACGAGTGACATCCGCACGTCGCAGTACATCGCAGCGATCAATTACCACTTGAAAACGTTGGAGATGGAAGTAGGGCTATCTGCTGGGACATTCACGTTTGATGTAAACGGCGTGAGAAGCACCAAGACAGCAACCGAGGTAGTGAGCGAGAACTCGCAAACCTATCAGACACGCGCGATGCAAATCACGGAAGTCGAGAAGTTCATCAAGGAGTTGGTTGTTTCTGTCTGCGAATTAGGCAAGGCGCTGAAAGTGTACAGTGGTGAGATTCCTACCTTCGATGACATCGGCGTTTCGTTTGATGATGGAGCGTTCCAAGATAAGGATGCACAGCTTGCGTTTTATCTGAAGCTGGTAACGTTGGGCTACCCCGTCGAGAAAGTATTCGAGAAGGTGCTTAAATTGCCAGAGGAAGAAGCACTTGAGCTATATCAATCTGGCATGCGCCAACAAGTGGCACGAACGTCTGGCATGTTCAACGATATGGGGCTGCCTGAAGAACAGGAGTGAGGTAAATGGCTATCACACCTCGACAACTAGACATTAAAGGCGCATACATTCAGGACGCTTATTCCGCGCTTGAGAGCGAGATAATGCAGATGCTTATCAAAAGCCTTAAAACAAAGACAAGCGTCGAACTGGATGGTGATACCGTATTTCAGTGGCAATTGGAGAAGATGAATCAGTTAGGCATGATGAATATGGACAAAATATCAGAACTGGCAGAGCAAGCCGCTACCGTGAGCCGCAAGCAACTGGAAGAGATGGTATTGAAAGATGGCTATGAAATCGGAACGGCTGCCAATCGAGCATTCGCCAACCTGATGAACGTGGATGAAAAGCCCTGGACAAATCTTGATCAGATTCTTAACGGCTACTTGGATAGCCAGTGGCTAGACTTGGACAATCACGTAAACCAGACGCTTATCAGTACGAACTACAACAGCCCGATTGCAAAATCTTATCAGCAAGTGCTAAATGACACGGCTGCAAAAGTCATCACGGGCTTTCAGACGCCGGATAAAGCCTTCAGGAGTTCGATTTATGCAATGGTGGATAAAGGGTTAGAAACTGATTTTATCGACAAGGGTGGCAATCCATGGAGCGTTGAGCGCTATGTGCGGACGGTCATTAAGGCGACAACGCAACGTGTATTTAATGACTTGAGGCTAGAGCGATCCAAAGAGTATGGCATCGTGACAGCGTTGATGAGTACGCATGCGGCCGCTCGTGAGATGTGCAGCCATATCCAAGGTGGTTGGGTTCTGATGGTGAGGACAGAGGAGGCACCCGCTGAATTGCAGTACATCAAATCGATTTACGATTACGGATACGGTACACCAAACGGAACAAGGGGCATCAATTGCTCGCATCGTTTCTATCCTGCCGTTCCCGGAATCAACACGAACAACATGCCGGAGCCGCCATCACCAGAGCAAGCGCAAGCGAACGCTGAGATAGTGGCCAAGCAAAGGCGCATGGAGTTAGCAGTTAGAAAAGCGAAACAGTCACTAAAGGCAGCAGAAACGCTCGGGAATAAGAACGACATCGCACACTTTAATCAAGTGATACGCAAACGCCAAGGAGCGCTGAGGAAACTGATCAGCGACAACGAAGGCTTGCTGCATCGTGATTATTCAAGGGAGTTCGTCCACGAGTAGGCACTAAAGGAGGTGAGGACCTTTCATGATGATACACCAAGCAACATGTCGCAATGTTCCAAGCGGTACGCATTAGAAAGGGGTGGTCCAACATCTTCCAGCTAGTGGATGACTAGCCTTAGATACGAATTCAATATTACAGAAACACCTAGCAATCAGCGCTATCCTCTGATATTGTTAGATCAAAGGAGTGATGGCATTGTCAAGTACAGAATATACAGAAACAGTATTAACAATGATGGAAAATCAAGACCGATACTTTAATATATTTTTGACAATTTTAGGTATTGTTTTGGTTTTTGCTGGGGTTATTCAATGGCGACTAAGTTCTAAGCAAATTGAGGAAATTAAAGAAAAAACTAAAAAAGAAACAATTACAGAAATAGAAAACCTATTTGAGGTTTCGAATCTCATTGAGTTTAAGAATGATATACATAAGAGATTAGAATCCTACGATTCATACGTTTCATTAATAACGAATGATATTGAAAAGAGACGAAATAAATTTGAGTATAATCTTTTAGGGTATGAACTGATTCAGTTACATAATAAAGAGCACTTTCTTGTAAACATTGTATACTTGATTGATATTTTTGATGAGTATCTTTCTAGTTCTCTAGGTAGTTTTAATTACTTTGTTTCTCTCAAGAGTAGAAAGCTTAATATCAATTAGATATAGAGAACAATCGCTAGACATACAATTGAATGATATTGATAAGATAATCGAAAAAATGGATAAAATAGAAAGTTCTTTTAATGAAAAATCTGAGAATTAAAACAATTTAAAAACCATCTAAAATTTTATAGAAGTGAAACAAAATAATCATATAAAAAACACCATGAGACATTTTACTAAAACTCATTGGAGCTTTTTTATTTTGCACTTAACGTATGTCTTTTTATCCGATTGCAGACATTAAAGAACAATCGGGATACCGAGTGAGCGGAATATCTCAACTCTAACTGGTACCGACCAGAATAAAAAGGAATGGAGTTTTGATAATGGATTGGATTAAGAGCATTTTAGAAAAACACACTAAAGAAGATGGAACTGTGGACGTGGCGGCAGCGAATAAGGAGATAGACGCGGAATTTCCAAAACGCGTACCTAAGACAGATTTCAATTCAAAGGTAGAGGAATTGCGGACGGCAAACGGAAACGCTGACTACGTTGCAGAATAGCAACAAGGACAACGAAGGTTTGCAGACCAAGATTGCCGAGTATGAAACGGAAGTACAACGATTGAAAGCTGAACAAGCCGAAATCACAAAGTCATATGCATTGAAAGATGCGCTGACAAAAGAAGGCGCGTTGCCGGACTACATCGATCTATTGTTGCCTACGTTTAAAGATTTACAGTTGAGCGAAGACGGAAGTTTGCAAGGTTTGGCAGAAGCGCTAGAAGGCATCAAAACAAGCAAGCCAGCCTTGTTTCAGCAACCAATCCAGAACCGACAAAAGCACCAAACATCACACTGGGTGGAACGCCTAAAGGTTCAGGCGGCCAGGAACCGGATGTTTTTAAAGCAGCGGTACAAAAATTTATTTAACAGGAGAGTAATTTAAATGACGATTAAGCTATACACAAAACAATACGCAGGCATGTTGCCAGAGTTATTCGCAAAAAAATCAGCATTCTTGCGTTCGTTCGGGCGGAACGATCCAAGTCCTTCAAGGGGCAGAAGCTGATGCGAATTTCCTAAATCTGAAAATCACGGACACTGACGTTGTAATCCAATCGTACTCAACTGATGTAGCAACGGCATTTGGTGCAGGCAGCGCAGCACAAACCGTTTTGGCGCGCGTAAAGAAGTGAAATCGACTGACACACAAGTGGCATTTGATGCACCATTGGCAATCCATGAAGGGATCGATAGCTACACGGTTAACGATATTCCTGAACAGATTGTTGCTGAACGTTTGGCGCTGCACGCAGTCGCATGGGCAGACCACTATGATAGCATCATGAGCGCAACGCTATCGACTAATGCATCCGCAACGTTGACCGAAACGGAACTAAGCGAAGCCGGCGTTACCGCTGCATTTGCTGAAGCGCATAAGACGTTTGTGAACAACGGCGTATCGAACGCGATCGCTTGGGTTGCTTATGTTTCTGCGGATATCTACAACTTCCTGATCGATTCTAAACTTGCCACAACGGATAAAAATTCGTCCGCAAATATCGACAATCAAACAATGCAAGAATTCAAAGGGTTCGAATTGGTTGAGTTGCCAGATGTTAAGTTCCAAACCGGAGAAAATGCTTACTTTGTAGCGGATGGCGTGGGAGTTGCCGGCGTTGCGATTCCAGTTGCGCGTACCATGGACTCCGAAGACTTCGCGGGCGTTGCATTGCAGGCTGCCGGGAAACTAGGTAAGTACATTCCAGTTAAAAACAAACCAGCGATCTTGAAAGCGAAATTGGTAGCAATCCCAGCAGGATAAATTAGGAGGTAAATAATAATGGCGAAATTTAAAGCATTAAAGACGTTTCGTGACATCCACACGAAAGAAATCTACGACAGGGAGCCGTCATTGAAATGGCGGTCAAGCGAGCGGACGAGGTCAAAAAGAACCTTGACGACACATTTTTGGAACGCGTTGAAGAAGAAAAGGACAATCAAGATAATAAAAATGATCAAGAGGGGGCTGAATAGTCCTCTCTTTTTATGAGGAGGGGATTACATGGATTACTTAACCTATTCAGAATATCTCGAATTTGGTTGCGCTGACTTTCCAGCAGACGAATTCAAAAATCTGATAGCCAAGGCATCGGGATATATCGATAGCCAGACACGTGATTTTTATCAACTCAACGATTTGGAAGAAGATATAGCATTCCGTCGCGACAAGTTTAAAAAAGCAGTTGCTCTACAAGTCGAATACATGCACCTCTCAGGCGCTTCAAACAGTTACGAAGCAAATACACCACAATCATGGTCAATTGGATGTACAAGCGTATCAGAGACTTCCAGAAGCTCGAATACAGGGCGGAACGAGGCGCCGAGCATTATTTCGGATGATGCCATTTTGGCGTTAAGCGGAACTGGACTATTGTATCGAGGGTCAGGGGTGATGAGTTGAGACTGGCAATGGATCGCTTAGAATAGGCTTTCCCCAAATGTCTTCCCCACCTTTACGACGTAAAAAATCGAATGCGGATAAGCTTCAATCGGCGGTAATCTCAATCTCAAACATCACCCCTAGCCCTCGATACAACAGCCCGGTTCCGCTTAACGCTAAGATTGCATCTTCCGAAATAATGCTCGGCGCCTCGCTCCGTCCTGTATTCGAGTTCTTGGAAGCTTCCGATACGCTTGTGCGGCCGATTGACCACGATTGCGGTGTATTCGCTTCATAACTGCTTGAAGCGCCTGAGAGGTACATATATTCAATCTGGAAAGCAACCGCCTTTTTGAATTTATCGCGACGGAATGCGATATCTTCTTCCAAATCGTTGAATTGATAAAAATCACGCGTCTGGCTATCGATGTAACCAGACGCTTTAGTGATCAGTTTGTCAAATTCATCTTCCGGAAAGTTCGTGCATCCGAATTGGTTATATTCCTCGTATGTTAAGTAAGCCATCTAATCCCCTCCTCATAAAAAGAGAGGACTATTCAGCCCCCTCCGGTTCTTCCTTTCTTCAATGCGTTCCAAAAAAGGGTCATCAAGGTTCTTCTTGACCTCTTCTGCTCTTTTCACCGTCATGTCAATCATGGCTCCTTTTGTGTAAATTTCGTTCGTGTGGATATCACGAAACGACTTTAACGCTTTAAATTTCGCCATGTTTATTTACCCCCTATTATCCGACTGGTGCTACCAGTTTCAGCTTTCAAGATCGCTGGTTTGTTCTTAACTGGAATGTATTTACCTAGCTTACCAGCAGCTTGCAACGCAACGCCCGCGAAGTCTTCTGAGTCCATGGTACGTGCAACCGGGATCGCAACACCCGCAACGCCAACGCCATCAGCTACAAAGTACGCATTTTCGCCTGTTTGGAACTTAGCATCTGGCAACTCAACCAATTCGAACCCTTTGAATTTGTACATTGTTTGCGTATCAACGTTGACAGATGAATTTTTGTCTGTTGTCGCAAGCTTAGAATCGATCAGGAAGTTGTAAACATCCGCTGAAAGATATGCAACCCAAGCAATCGCTATTAGACACGCCGTTGTTCACGAACGTCTTGCGTGCTTCAGCAAACGCAGCAGTAACGCCAGCTTCGCTTAGTTCCGTTTCAGTCAACGTTGCGGATGCATTTGTAGAAAGCGTCGCGCTCATGATGCTATCGTAATGTTCTGCCCATGCTACTGCGTGCAACGCCAAACGTTCTGCAACTACTTGCTCCGGAATATCATTAACGGTGTAGCTATCGATACCTTCATGGATCGCCAACGGCGCATCGAACGCGACCTGTGTATCCGTGGACTTCACTTCTTTACGAACGCCAAAACGGTTCGTGCTGCCTGTACCTGCTCCAAAAGCTACCGCTGCATCAGTCGAATAAGCTTGGATAACAACGTCAGTATCAGTGATTTTAAGGTTCAGGAAGTTAGCATCCGCCTCTGCCCCTTGAAGGATTTGGATCGTGCCACCGAATGAACGCAAGAACGCTGATTTCTTGGCGAATAGTTCTGGCAACATGCCTGCATATTGTTTTGTGTATAGTTTAATCGTCATTTGTTTTTTCTCTCCTGTTAACTAAATTTTTGTACCGCTGCTTGAAAAGCATCCGGTTGCTGGCCGCCTGCACCTTTAGGCGTTCCACCCAGTGTAATATTCGGCGCTTTTTCTTCTGGTGCTGCTTGCTGAAACAAAAACGCCTTGCTTTCTTTCAGTCCTGCTAATTGTTCCGTAAAGCCTTGCAGACCGTTCTCTGTTACCTTGATGGTATCTTTATCCAACAACCCGAGAATAGATGCTCTCATCAAGCGGATTGGCTTCTTTTAGAGCCAACTTGATACGAAGTCTTTCTCTTGTTGCGATAGTTTGGTTTCTGATTCCGTTTTGGCTTCATCGAACTTCGCTTGCATGTCTGCCAGTTGTTTCGTCAGATCGTCATTACCTTTAGCAGATTCTTTGAGTGTGTCCAGTTCCGTCTGATACGACGCTAACTGTTCCTCTGCCTGTTCTTTTTGTTGTTTCAACTTGGCGTAACGTTCATCAAGCTTTTCCTCACTTGCCAGGTAAATTTTTTCTGCCGGCATACCTGCCACAATTGCGGTTGCTTGTTCTTCCGTTAATCCCTTTGAAACTAAGTACTGTTTGAAATCCATTACCATTTCCTCCTATACGGTTTGTACGAGTTTCGCATCTCCTAGTCGGTGCGGCTGTTCTTTAGCGTCTGCAATCTGCTAAAAAAGACGTAAGTAAAAGGCCGAGAATAATCACGGCCATGAGTCACTATTTAGTAATTGTCCTAACCCTTTTTTAAATGATTGTTTTGTTTCACTTCTGTAACACTTTGAGGTTTCCAAATTGCTTCACAATCCAATGTTTCAGTAACGGGCTTTCTATTTTCCAATAATACGATATAGGCTTTTATGCAATCGCCCCAATGAAGGACTAGCGATTTTCCCACATCTATTTGATATTAAGCTTTCTACTCTAGAACCAAAGTAATTAAAACTACCTAGAGAACTAGAAGACTATAAAAATATCAATCAAATATACAATGTTTACAAGAAAGTGCTCTTTATTATCTAACTGAATCAGTTCATACCATAAAAATTAACCTCAAATTCACGTCTCACCTCTTTTAATCTCAGCCGTCATTATGACTCGTTGCATCGTAGGATTCTCATCTCTAAGGTATCTCTGTCTTAAACTCAAAGAGATTCGCAACCTCTGATAGCTTTTCTAATTCTGTAAACACTCCTTTTTTAATTAGCGCTGTCATTCCGTCAATTCGCTTACCGCACTTAGTCGCCGATTGGATCACCCCAGCAAAAACCAAAACAATACCTAACATTGCCACAAGTAGCTTGGAGTATCGTCTTGAAACTCCCACTCATTGTTAATACTGGTTCTGTATATTCTGTACTTCACAATGCCATCACTCCTTTGTCTAACAATCTTCAGCATAGCGATGATGCTAGCTGTTCGGCATTGATTCGCACTAACCACACCCAGTAGGTCGGAGATTGGATCACTCCCTTTCATTGCATACCACTTGGAACATTGCGACATGTTGCTTGGTGTATCATCATGAAAGGTCCTCACCTCCTTCAGTGCCTACTCGTGAACGAACTCCCTTGAATAATCACGATGCAGCAAGCTCTCGTTGTCGCTGATCAGTTTCCTCAGCGCACCTTGGCGTTTGCGTATCAATTGATTAAAGTGTTCGATGTCGTTCTTATTCCCGAGCGTTTCGGCTGCCTTTAGTGACTGTTTCGCCTTCCGTACAGCTAACTCCATGCGCCTTTGCTTGGCTACTATCTCAGCGTTCGCTTGTGCTTCCTTTGGCGGTAATGGCTCTGGCATGTTGTTTGTGTTGATTCCGGGAACGGCCGGATAGAAACGATGCGAACAGTTGATGCCTCGCGTTCCGTTTGGTGTACCGTATCCGTAATCGTAAATAGATTTGATGTACTGCAATTCAGCAGGCGCTTCCTCCGTCCTGACCATCAGCACCCAACCGCCTTGGATATGGCTGCACATTTCACGCGCGGCCGCATGCGTACTCACCAAAGCTGTCACGATGCCATACTCTTTGGATCGCTCTAACCGTCAAATCGTTAAACACACGTTGCGTTGTGGACTTGATAACCGTCCGCACATAGCGCTCAACGCTCCATGGATTGCCGCCTTTGTCGATAAAGTCCGTTTCTAACCCTTTATCAACCATCGCATAAATCGAACTCCTGAAGGCTTTATCCGGCGTTTGCAAGCCAGTCACAACCTTCGCAACAGTGTCATTCAGCGTTTGTTGGTACGCCTTAGCCAATCGTGTTGTTGTAGTTCGTGCTGATAAGCGTCTGGTTTACGTGATTATCCAAGTCCAGCCACTGACTATCCAAGTAGCCGTTAAGAATCTGATCAAGGTTGGTCCATGGCTTCGTCATCCACGTTCATCAGGTTAGCAAATTCTTGATTGGCAGCCGTTCCGATTTCATACCCATCTTTCAGTATCATCTCCTCCAGCTGCTTGCTTGCTCACGGTAGCGGCTTGCTCTGCCAGTTCTGATACTTTATCCATGTTCATCATGCCTAACTGGTTCATCTTCTCCAATTGCCACTGAAACACGGTATCACCATCCAGTTCGACGCTTGTCTTTGCTTTAAGGCTCTTGATAAGCATCTGCATTATCTCGCTCTCAAGCGCTGAATAAGCGTCCTGAATGTATGCGCCTTTAATGTCTAGTTGTCGAGGTGTGATAGCCATTTACCTCACTCCTGTTCTTCAGGCAGCCCCATATCGTTGAACATGCCAGACGTTCGTGCCACTTGTTGGCGCATGCCAGATTGATATAGCTCAAGTGCTTCTTCCTCCGGCAATTTAAGCACCTTCTCGAATACTTTCTCGACCGGGTAACCCAACGTTACCAACTTCAGGTAAAACGCAAGCTGTGCATCCTTATCTTGGAACGCTCCATCATCAAACGAAACGCCGATATCATCGAAGGTAGGAATCTCACCACTGTACACTTTCAGCGCCTTGCCTAATTCGCAGACAGAAACAACCAACTCCTTGATGAACTTCTCGACTTCCGTGATTTGCATCGCGCGTGTCTGATAGGTTTGCGAGTTCTCGCTCACTACCTCGGTTGCTGTCTTGGTGCTTCTCACGCCGTTTACATCGAACGTGAATGTCCCAGCAGACAGCCCGACTTCCATTTCCAACGTTTTCAAGTGGTAATTGATCGCCGCGATGTACTGCGACGTACGGATATCACTCGTCAAGTCGTGGATGGTCATATCGTCCATGTTGGACCCGGGATAATCTGGAAGATATCCTCATCTTCATCGAAGAACTGCTTCACGCGTCCGCTATCTCTATCCACCGCGCTATTCATCAGCATCTCGCTGACTGCTACACGCCGTTTACCCTTCTTAATCTCCTGATCAAACTCGTCATATGTGCGATTAATCCGATCAAGAGTATGACGCGCATTATCGCATACTCCCAAGACCAAGCGGAGAATACGGATTAATGTTGTTGAACCCGCTCGGCTTCAAATATGCAAATATCGGTCTGGTCAGATTATTGAATAAGGTTTCTTCTTCCAGATCCTCATACAACTCACTCAGTGGCACATTAACCCCAACAGCTTCCTCACGTTCAGAGCGGTATAGCTCATTCCTCACGATGTACTGGCCATTCTCCCACTCATGGAACTCCAACAACGTGTAATAGATTGTTTTCTTTCCGTCTGTCCTTGTCGTAGTGAAACGGAATCGCACATTCGCTGATGTTGTTCGTATTGCTTTCCAACGGATAGAACGCATCTGCAAGCGCCCAAGAGAACTCTATTTGATTCGTGTGCGTATCCAGATAGGGACGGCATGCAAGCCCGCCAAGCGCGAACATCGGCTCTAGGTACTTGCTGAAGTTCTTCTTGAAGTCGTTGTGTTCGAATACATCATTTATAAATCCGGCCGCAGCCCCATCCACTTCGATCTCACACTGCTCATTGAACACTGCTGATGCATACTGGTTCGAAACCTTTTTCATCATGTTGATGGTCGAAGGCTCACGTTCTGCTTGATTGCCATTGCTGTTCTTGTACTTAATCTTTGGATAAACGCCCTCGTAATACATCAACGAACGATTAATCCGCGCATATTCCTTCTTGTTTCCGTTAATCTTTGGATGGTCCAATATCGTTTCTAGCGTGCTTACCATTCCCACTTTCGCACCTCCTCTCACAAATAAACTCTTGATTCTATCTAAAAAGCGCATGTCACACCTCCTCTATGCACGCAATCCCCAACGGCTCGCCATCGTAACGATTAAATACTGTGCAGCATCGCACGTATGATCATCAATCTTGATGACTTCCGGGTTCTCAGTGTTCACTGTCTTTTCATTCCACATATATTTCCGATGCTCATCAACGAATATCTTGTTGTTCTCGGTATCCAGATAATACAATCGGCCTTGCGCCATCAAGTCATGCATGAAGTCAATCATCACAACTTTTTTCTTCTTGTTGACCGGATGCAGCCTTATCTTGTAATCCAGATAGTATTGGTTACGCAAGCGCACCCTCAGCCGAGTCAATCAGTTCTAACTCAATCGGCTTGCCCCATCGCTTGCTTGTGTTCGTCACAAACGTGTTCAAGTCTTTCGACATCTGGCTAGGCGCCTTCTTGTTTACCTTGCCATCTGGCGAGTAGTAACTCGTATCAAGCAGAATGACGTTCCGCTTGTTCGTGTAACCGACACATAGCGTAGTTGTTGCAGATACCTGATGCCCGCTATCGGTAGAATAGGCCAGATACATGATGTACTCATCATCCGGCAGCTTGTCCAACGGCTGCAGCAAATCGGCATTGTAAACGTTCGACCCTAACCCGACCGGCTCACCTAAATAGATGTAACGGTAATAGTCATAGTCATTACGCTTAATACGCTCGATATCGGCCAGCATTTGCGCTGTGACGAAGCCTAACTCATCATCCAGATAACTTGATTCATGGACGAGGTAATCGTCCTCTGCCTTCATTTTTTCGGCCCATTCGTTTATCCATTCATATGGATTACGCGGCGGGTTATAACTCCAAAAGAATCGAACCATGTCAGCACGTGGATGCACCTGCCTCATGAACGTCACGTTCGTTTGGTCAAATTCTTCTTCACTCTTGAACTCGGCAGCCTCTTCATACCAGACCGCGATTAAGTTCCCGATATCGTTTGATTTCAATTTGCTGAAATCATCCTGACCATAAAAATAGAACGTCGACCCGGTTCCTTTGTGCACGATCTTGAACGGCGATACCGTACAATCGAACTCGTCCAGGATGTGGAACTTGCCGCAACGCCCATTGAATCTTCAGAAACACGGAGTCTCGAATCGTATTACCCACTTTCCGGATAACAACGATGTTCGCCTTCTCGCCAATCTGAATATATAGGATCATCATGAATACTAGCAGCAGCGCTATCACCGAGGACTTGAACGAGTTACGCCCACCCCTCAGTATGTTAAACGGCTTGTCTGTCGTCCAAACGGATTGGAAGTGAGGATTTACCTCTTTAGCGATATCAATCTCTTCTTGGGCCATATGGCACCCCCCAAGGATTATTGATATTGATTTGCTTACCACCGTTTCCGTCACCTAGACGTTTCTGCAACTCCTGCATGGCCTTCTGTTTGTCGTACAGCTTGATGACCGGATCCATCACGGCCCATCTTCACTTCTTGTATCAAGCTGCCATCTACCTCAGACGCGTCTCTTGAATCGCACGAAGTTCTTGACTATCCTCACGCAAAGTGCCATCATCATCGATAGATGCGACTATCTCCGTCCCGAACTCGACGAAGTCGGACACGTCAGCGAACGCCTGGCGTGCCCACTGCTCATCGATATCAGCCACTTGGATGAATAACTGTTCGTTCCTCGCCTGCTTCAACTCGCCTAAGCGCTTCCTGAATATGAACCTCGCTGAACTTCCTATATCCCAATTGCATAGCTGATTGTAGGTAACATCCGGCTTGGCCTTCTGGTAGGCTTTCGCTTATTGAAATGCTTCAGGTACTCGAGGCAGAACATTTCTTCCCAATCCTCCAGATCTACTCTCCTGCAAAATCTCTTTGGCCTTGGGCGCAATTTTTTTGTGTGCACCCTTTCCGATTTTGTGTGCACCCTTTGTCGCACCGTATCGGCTCCAGCCGTCACGTTGCTTCCACGACTTCACGGTATTGATGGACACGCCATATTTCTCGGCTATGTCCTTATACTTCATCCCAGCTAGGTAATCACGTTGCGCCTCTTCTCTTTATCCATCGACCAAACTCACCACCTCCTAATTTTATTAATAAAAAAAGACCTCGAACGAGGTCTAACAATTGCAATTCATGAGATTTGCTTACAATTAAGGCATTTATACTTTCCTTGCCTCATTTCCATACCAATCGTCGTTGCTTTCTTTCTAACTAATTTATTATCTACATCCCAGCATCGAGTACAGTAAGGTCCTTCACCATTTCGAAAGTAGGACTCCTCTTTATACTCTAATTCACTACCAATTTGATTGTTTCTCAACTTCTTCCAGTTGAAGCCTCAATTCTCTATTTTCATCATAAAGATCAAATACTACTGCTTGAATTTCGAGTAGCTTTGACAGCAATTGTAAATCATTTGCTCCCGTCGCTAGATTTCTTGCATCTTTTAACATTTCTTTAATATCGCTATACCCCATTGATGCACCACCTTTAATATCGTTTACAATATTATACCAAAAACCCCACACAAATGTGCGGGGCCAATAAATAAAAGGAGGCTTTGGAGCCTGATTTTTCGCAGACCTTCAAAGACAGTATATACCTTTTTAGTTCACCTTTCGTCCACTCTTTTTCCGCTTGTCTGTAATACATAGGCATCGATCCCGAAGAGCACGACGGAGAACTCTTCGATAGCCTTCTTCAAGTCTTTATATAAAGTCGTCTTTTCAACGCCGTAGCGTTCCATCAACGATGTAGGATTTTCGTAATCAGGTTTTAGGTACATGTCGCGGAGAATCTTATGCCTGCGGTTTGATACTTCTCCGCCTCGTTCGGCCAAGGTTTTATATGCCCCCAGCATGGCATCAATATAATCCATGATCATTTTTGTTTTCTGCTTGGACTTCATGACCTCTTTTAGATTCAGGTCAATGTGTTCCAGCAACCCCATATCAATCTCTTGATGTATGATTCCAATTTGCTCCGGCAAGTTCTCGCAATGCGCGCTCAACTTACGGTAATTTTTCACGAGTAGTTCGGTATTTCGAAACCGTCGATCATGTTGTTCCTTGGAAGCAATACTCTCTTGTTTCTTCTGCTCTCTCAGTACCGTTGTTGTAATAACTTCAATCCATTTTTCTGGTATTTGTTCCGTCAATTACATCCACCTCTTTCTACATATTCGAACGTGTACCCTTTCACGCTCCTGCGTTCCCCACGCAGACATTTGTATATCGAATCCCGCTTGCTGTTGACGCACTCCTCTGCTTCCCTTATGCGCTGCGCCGTCATCACAAGCACGCCATCTTTAAATATGTGAATGGGCTTAATTTTGCACTCGTAGCCGCTAATCTTTTTGCCTACTCTACCCCAACCAGTGCGTACAACTTTATGATACGGATATCGTCATTTGGCAGCAGTTCCCATTTTTCGGGCAGCTCTTCCAGGTAATCATAAAATTCATTTGAGAACGGCCATCATCTGATCACCCACCTTCTTCGGAATGATCAACGAACTTCCCTTTCCACCAGGGCCAAAGTAGTTGTAAAGGACGATTTCCAGAAGCTCAATGCGATCGTCGGTTGTTTGTTTGGCATACAAATGTCTGTTGTACTTGTAAGCTCCTTTTGTTAAGGGAATAAACGCGCATGCCATCCATGTAAATCCCATACACTCCGTTATTGCATTTCATCGTCAAGCCAAGCTCAAACACTTTCTCCTGAAACTGACCCATCATTTTGTTATGTTCTTCTTCCGGCAATGTGAGCTTCCTCCTCTTTGTGTATGCAGGTAATTTCATTTGGCTACCTCAGTATCTTTCATGTCCCTGATCATCGCTTCGATGTCCTTGAGCGCCCGGCAGTATCCTCTCGGCTCGCCTTTACCGCTCCTGGTCTTTGCAAGGCTGAAATATGTTTCATGCATCAATCCTATTTGAATGAGTAGCAGATCCGCATCAATCAGATTATTTTTCGGCGGCTCCACCTGCTCTTGGATATCCTTTTTGCGAATAAAGAAATTAAATGCCATCCAATCTCCTCCTAGACTTCCACAAATTTTTTGTCTTTTGCACTCCACTTCAGCAGCACCAACGGAATTTGATAACGGAACATGAACATTTTGGCTTTGATTTTAAATTCAGGTGTCAGGAAACCTTTGATATCGACAACCTCTATCCGGCCATCGGTGTAGATCACTTCAAAGTCAGCCTTGTAGGTGATGGCTCGCACGATTCTGCCAGTCTGCGGATGCGCAAACCTATCTAGCAAGGTGAACGGCTTCTGCATGGAGAAATCTTCTACAAGGCCCGATTTTTTTAGTTTTTGAAGGTGCTCATAATAGCGGCCCTCTGCTTTGCTGTCGAACGTAATCCCATCGATCGTGACTTTTTTTGCTCCGTATTTACTCATCGGCATCCCCTTTCTTAAAACGGAAGGTCATCATCACCAATATCAATAGACTCACCAGCGCCACTGAATGGATCAGCTGATTGATTAAACTCGTCAAAACCTTGTTGCTTAGCCCGGTTGTTCGATTGACCGCTTGAATGATTAGAATTATCACGCGTATCGCCCTTCTTTTCGAGTAAAGTAAAATTATCTGCAACAACTTCCGTTACATAAACACGCTGCCCTTGCTGATTCTCATAATTTCGCGTTTGAATTCTGCCTTGGATACCGACCAGCGATCCTTTGCGAGTGAAATTCGCAAAGTTCTCTGCACCCTTTTTCCAGAGAACGCAGTTGATGAAATCAGCCTCTCTTTCCCCTGCTTGGTTTGTAAACTGTCTGTTTACTGCAAGAGTAAAAGTCGCCACCGCATCCCCATTTGAGATATAACGCAGATCCGCGTCTTTCGTGATCCTGCCTACTAGCACAACATTATTGATCATAAGAATTCTCCCTCCAATACATCGGGCCTGAACCCGCTCCAACTTGTTTCCGGCTCATCATGAATGACAACCACCGGCACCGTTTGATAACCGATATTCTTAAGCTTTTCAGCTGCTTCCTTATTTTCAACGATATCCACCAGATGATAATGAACACCGTGTTCATCAAGCCACAACTTCGTGAGCTTGCATTGCTGGCATCTCTTTTTCGTGTAGAGCGTTACGTTTTTGCGTGTTTTATTCAGCATGTGTGTCCCCCAACAGTTCAGGATTTTCATAAATGTTCCCAATAATTTCTTCTTTATTTGTCCAGGCATAACCCCGCTTCATTTGACTTAAATACCAAGCCGGCATCCCACCGATAAAAGTTCCGCCATGTTCTTGCACCCATATAACTTCATGAGGACAGCCGCGGGAACATTTCACAATATCTCCTTCATAAACCTCCGTGCCGTTTTTGTCTTTTCAGCCCTGTCCACTGCATCAGGATCCGCTCTCCGCCTTCTTCATGCGCAAATCGAAAGCCAACAGAATCGTCATAGTCTTCGCGTTCACCTACAACCATTGTCTTGCGTTCTGTTTCCCATTCACGGAATTTTATTTCTCTCATCCCTCTATCTCCTCCCACTTTATGAAAATGTCCCCGGCTTCGGGATACTTCGGTTTTACCGGCACGACGTTTTCTGGTGACATGATCAAAATTTCATCATCGGTCATGTCTCTCCACGCGTAACCTGTATAAATTTGTAATGTCATTCCTCAACCTCCACATATCCTTTAGTTTGCTTGTAGTGATGCCTCAGCGCTTTAACAACATGGTCCAGCACGCCCTGCAATGTGAAGCCGTCCCCATATCTATACGATAAAGGAAGACAAATGAACAACAGAATTGTCAAAAGGAAGGACGAATGTACACGATTTCCCCTCTATCCACGGAACAAAAAAAGAACCCTTGCAGAAAAATTTCTCCCCCGGGTGAAGTATGAGATAAAATCCGAGATCTACGGGTGCTGTATCAAACTCCTCACCGACGACCATGTCCTGAAAGATACGTGGGAGGATAATTTTTACTCGATGTCCCAGAATATCCGCTCGCACGGCAGGCTGTTTGTCTTCCAGGACCCCTCGTACCCGAAAGA
>CAVSSJ010000011.1:0-18687 GCA_963730595.1 uncultured Carnobacteriaceae bacterium | reverse complement strand
ATATATGCATATATTCAAAGTCAGATTTTTTCTTTTACTGCTGAGGAACCTGCTAAATCTTCTTTGCAAAAAGTGTTGACTAGTCAACATGAAAATAATATAATTAGTGTTGACTAGTCAACTAAACGGAGGTGTGATAACTGTGGAAAAAGAAACTATGCATTTCATAATGCTCAATAGTAAGATTTTTAGAAACATACAAATTTATTTGGATAAGGTTTTAAAAAAATATGAATTAAGCAGTGGTTCTTTTCCGTATTTATTTACCTTAGAAAAAAATGAAGGTATTAGCCAAAATAAAATAAGCAAAGAAATAGGTAATGATAAGGCAATGTCAGCAAGAACAATTACAAAACTAATAGAGCTAGATTATGTATATAAAAAGCAAGATGAAAGAGATAGTAGAGCTTATAAGTTATATTTAACAGAAAAAGCTAAAGAGCTTATTCCTAAAATTCATGAAGAAATTCAAGCTGTGGTGAATTTAGTAACAGAAGATTTAACAGAGGAAGAAATGCTTATTACTATGAGGTCCTTAAAAAAGATTTTTGATAGCACCCAAAGATTAAGGGATGAAGAGATCCACCAATAGTATCAGAGGCTGATTCGAGGTTGTTGCAGTTTGGAGGTGAAATGAAGCGTTTAAATCGTGAACAACGAAAGCAAACTAGCAAAGAATTAGATCAATCATTTTATTTATAGTTTGCCTATATTCAAAAAAATAAGCGAATTAAGGGAAGTCAAAGAGACTCCCCTTAAAAGTTAATATATTATCAACACTATTCTAAAACATGGCATTCCATTAATAAGTATCATTGTTTTAATGGAATGAAATGATCTACGGTATGGAACCGGAAGGAGTATTTATTTGGAAGCACCAATAGAAAAAGAAACCTACTCAAACAGGCAAGTACTGTCCATTTTGGGTGTCATTGTGATGGGAGCGTTCGTTACCATCCTGAACCAGACGCTCATGAGTACGGCGTTACCAAGCATCATGAAAGAATTTTCGATAACAACAACACAAGGGCAATGGCTGACGACGGCCTATATGCTCATCAATGGGATCATGATCCCGATATCCGCCTATCTGGTGGGCCGATTCACAACGAGGCAACTGTATCTGTTCGCCATGATTTTCTTTTCCCTGGGAACGTTCGTCGCCGCAATCTCAACCCAATATTGGATGTTGATAGGGGGGCGGATGATCCAGGCTGTAGGAGCGGGCATTGTTCTGCCGCTGCAGATGATCGTCATTTTGTATATGTACCCGATCGAAAAACGGGGTTACGCCATGGGGATCATCGGATTGGCGATGAACTTCGCGCCTGCCATCGGGCCGACATTCGCCGGGTGGGTCGTCCAGAATTTCGAATGGAATAGACTGTTTTACTTCATCCTGCCGATTGCCCTCATCGACATCGTCATAGCGCTGTTCGTAATGAAAAATGTGGGAGAAGTCAGCAGACCGAAACTGGATTATGTGAGTGTCCTCTATTCCTCGCTGGGCTTTGGCGGACTGCTGTTCGGATTCAGCAATGCGTCGTCCAACCCGTTCTTCAGCATGATGGTTTTGCTGCCGTTGGCGGTAGGTGCCGTTTCGCTGATCTTGCTGGTCAAAAGATGCAACAAATCGGCATCCCCATTGCTGAATTTCGACGTGTTTCGCTATCAAGGCTACCGCACGAGCATCCTTATTTCCTTCGTCATCACGGCAGGGATGTTCGGATCCATCCTGTTGATCCCGATCTATCTGCAAACGCTCCGCGGCCTTCCGCCGATGACATCGGGCATGGTGCTCTTGCCGGGATCGATCCTCATGGCTATCATGAGCCCGATAACGGGCAGGCTGTTCGATCGCTATGGGGCCAAAAAATTGGCGGTCATCGGGTTGGTGCTCATAACGGCAGCCACTGCCGCGTTCGGGTTTGTCGATTTGGAAACCCCGATCGCGACAATCGTCTTTCTGCAGGTGGTCCGTGCGCTCGGTTTTTCGACCACATTGATGCCGTTGCAGACGGCAGCCTTCAATGCGGTGCCGATGGGCTTGGTTTCCCATGCCTCCGCGATGTTCAATACGCAAAGACCGTTAGCGGGCTCTTTGGGGACAGCACTGTTCGTCGTGATCATGACGATCGTATCACAGGCTGCAGCAGCGAATGGACAGGCAGCTTTGCTTGCCGATCTGGCTGGATTCAGAGCCGTGTTCCTTGTCGTCGGTCTCTTTTCGCTGATCGCACTCATCATGACGTTGCTGATGAAAGAGGAACGCGGAGCGGTCGGAATGCTCGAAGCGGAATAAACGAGACAGGGATCGGTCAGCCCACACTAACGCAATGCTAGTGTAGGCTGAATTTTAGAATACGTCTAAAATTCAAAGTCCACCCTGAATCCCAAGAAAATTGGGATGAAATGTTGAGACGATTAAGGTAGGATTAGAAAGTGGAAAAAAGTCAAAATAAGCATAAACTCAAATAAGGTTACAGTTGACAGTTGAATTGAAATCTTATATCATACATTCATACCAAAACTTAATAGAACAAAGTCAGTGATGAAGAGAGTAGATTTGAATATTTTCTCCAGCGAGCGGGGACAGAGTGGAAGCCCAGCAGTAAAATATCAGATTGAAGCGCACTTCGGATGACGAAAAGGTGAATGTTCAGTAGCCTTTTACGCATTTTATGCGTTAATATAATCGAGGTGGATGTGTTGTTATGCAACAGATCAACTAGAGTGGTACCGCGGAATCAAACATTGACCCGTCTCTTGTAGAAATACAAGGGGCGGTTTTTTAGTGCCCAAAAAGACCGCATCAATCACAGCAATCATAACAAAGAAGGAGAACACAAGGACATGAATTTAAACTTTTTTCAGACATACATGCCGCTTTACTTGCAAGGTGCCGGTTACACAATCGCACTTTCCATCAGTTCGATCATTATAGGGGGAATATTGGGTACAGGGTTGGCATTGATGAGGATGTCGCCGAACCAGATACTCAGCAAATTGGCTTACGGCTATATTCAGCTCATCAGAGGAACCCCGCTGTTGGTACAGCTGTTCATCATCTATTATGGACTGTACGTCATCAACATTGAACTGCCGGACTTCCTTTCAGGGGTCATCGCTATCTCGATCAACTCGGCGGCCTATATCGCTGAAATCATCCGTTCCGGCATCCAAGCGGTCGACAAAGGCCAGATGGAAGCAGCCCGTTCCATCGGGATGAGCAAACGTTTGGCGATGCAAAAGATCATTTACCCGCAAGCCATCAAAAATATCCTGCCGGCGTTGGGGAACGAGGTCGCAACGCTGATCAAGGAAACATCCATCGTATCCGTGCTGGGACTGCGGGACTTGATGTTCGCGACCGGCACAGTCCGCGGGGCGACGTTCATGCCATTCTTCCCGTTGGTGATTGCTGCCGTGCTTTACTTCATCATGACGACAGTCGTTGCGAAGTTAGTGGATATGCTAGAAAGGAAGATGAAACAAAGTGATTAAAACAGAAAACCTTACCAAATCATTTGGCGACAAACAAGTATTGAAGGGCATAACGGAAGAAATCCAGGCCGGCGAAGTGGTCGTCATCATCGGCCCATCTGGATCGGGGAAGAGCACTTTCCTCCGTTGCCTGAACCTTCTGGAAGAACCTACCTCGGGCGAAGTGATTTTCGAAGAGCAGGTCATCAATAAAAAAGGGACGAACATCGATGAAATCCGCACCAAGATGGGGATGGTTTTCCAAAGCTTCAATCTTTTCCCGCATTTGACGGTCCTGGAGAACATCACCATCGGACCGACCTATATAAAGAAAGCATCAAAAGAGCAGGCGGAAGCGACGGCCATGAAGCTATTGGCCCGCATGGGCATGACCGAAAAAGCGAATGTCTATCCGAAATCTTTGTCCGGCGGCCAGCAACAACGGATCGCGATCGCCAGAGCATTGGCGATGGAGCCCAAAATGATGCTGTTCGATGAGCCGACATCGGCCCTTGACCCGGAAATGGTCGGGGAAGTATTACAGGTAATGAAAGACTTGGCGCTTGAAGGGATGACCATGGTTGTGGTGACACACGAAATGGGATTCGCGAAGGAAGTGGGAGACCGCATCCTCTTCATGGATGGCGGCTATATCGTGGAACAAGGAACGCCGGAACAAGTTTTCGGCAATCCGCAAAATGAGCGTACAAAGGACTTTTTATCAAAAGTCCTATAATACAAAAAACAAAATTTGGAGGGGTTAAGATGAAAAAGGGATTATTGAAATTGGTTTTGGGAACGATGAGTATGTTAGCTTTGGCAGCATGCGGCAATACAAGCGATACGTCAGACAGCTCGGCAACAGATTCAGCAGCTTCAACAGCTTCAACGGCTTCAACCGATAAATTGCAAGAAATAAAAGACAAAGGTAAATTAGTGGTGGGTACATCGGCTGATTATCCTCCATACGAATGGCATCTGGTAAAAGACGGCAAGGATACAATAACTGGATTTGATATCGACATCGCTCAAGCAATCGCCGATGAAATTGGCGTTACGTTGGAAGTGAAGGATGTGGACTTTGATGCATTGATTCCATCATTGACGACTGGTAAAATCGATATGATCATTGCCGGCATGAATCCTACGGAAGAAAGAGCGAAAAGCGTTGATTTCACGGATATCTATTATACACAAAAAGACGTTATCGTGATCAGATCGGAAGATGCGGACAAGTTCACTTCAGAAGATACTTTGAAGACAGCCAGCTTAGCTACCCAAAAAGGGACCATCCAAGAAGACTATCTAACGACAACCTTCCCGGACTCAGAAATCCAATCCGTACCAAAATGGAACACAGCTATCCTGTCATTGACGACCGGTAAAGTGGATGCAGTCATGATGGTAGAAACCGTTGCGAAACAATTCATTGCACAAAACGAAGGTTTGATGATCGCCAATTTTGATATCGCCAGCACGCCAAACGAATCAGCGATCGCAGTTGCGAAAAATGGCGGCGACTTCCTGGAAACAGTCAATAACATCGTAGTCGGCATGAAAGACAGCGGCAAAATCGAAGAATTATACCAAAAAAATACACAAATCATGCAAGACAACACAGCTGAGTAATCCTTTCTCAGAAAAAGTGAGGCCCGCGCGCAGGATGCGTTCGGGCCTCACTTTTTCTGTACAATCGCTTTAAAATTTTCTGCCATGGGTTCCGATAATGTAAAGGAATACTTGGCTGATAATCTTCTGATGGAGCTGGCTATAATCATCTTCTCTTTTTGAGATCGTTATAGCCACTATAGACGGCGGCGAATACTCCGAATAGGATGCCCACGATTGGGAAGATGATCCAGGCAATCGCCCAGGCGTTATAAAGGAATCCGGCGATGAGGTAGAAGGCAGCGGCAAGCGGGAAGACGACGCCCGCTACGGTGTCGGTCACTTTTTTGGTGCGCAGCTGCTCCGGTGAATTGTTTCTGCCGGAAAGGAGGATCGTATAGGAATCGATTTGGATGCCATAGAATACGAACAGGAACACGCCGACTGCCACGAAGCTCAACAGGAAGACGACGGATAAAGGATTTTCGTCACCAAGGAGCAGGACCGACAGCAGCAAAGCGATGGGTGCCATGATGCAGAGGACAACACCGGCAGCGATGGCTACGGTTGTACGGGATTTCGATTCCCGTTGCTCCTTGCTCAGGTCTGCCCGCGTTTGGGGATCCAGATGGATGATCTGATTGTTCAAGCCGTATTCGCTGTCCCTTGCCCCATAGATAATGAAAAGGGCGACGGCGGCAGCCACAAAAACGAAGAGCGGAACCAGTGCGAGTATATCGATGGTTTTTTGGGAGGCCCTTGCAGTGACAGCAAAGAACTGCGGGATTTCCCGGAACAGGATCATGGCAGCCGGCGCCATGATGCAGAGGAAGACGCCCACCGCCATCGCAAAGGCGAATTTATGCCGATGGTCCAAGTAATCGTCC
The DNA here is from genome assembly GCA_963730595.1 of uncultured Carnobacteriaceae bacterium. GTDB lineage: Bacteria > Bacillota > Bacilli > Lactobacillales > Aerococcaceae > Trichococcus. The sequence continues at coordinate 12,709 of CAVSSJ010000011.1, read as the reverse complement.
GCTTCGGCGGCGGACAGATGAATCGCGCCTTCAGGGATTATCTCCGCATTCGGCGTTGCGGCTGTTGCCCGGCTGCTGTCATCGACATGGCCGAATTCCGCCAAGGCCGCGCCGATCGCTTCGTTTTCGTTTTTTCCATCTGCCAATAATTGCTGATACCTTGTCTCCATGTTCATGAGCATCTCCTGCTTGCGCTTTGCCATTTCGGAAGTCTGCGGCAGATTCATGAAGACCGATTCCACATAATTACGTAGCGTGTTCATTTCGTTCTCTCCTTATCCATAATGCTGCATCTGACGACGTTCGCTTCATGACTGTTGGATTAGGCAGCGGTTGCGTTTGACCCATTCTGTTCCGAAATACATAGGATTGATAAGTGCTTTCTGTTAATCAAAGTGTAGCACCTTTGTTGCGGAAGGGAAAATGATATGGATGGAATCATGGTGACACAAAGACAACGGGAAGGGAATTTAGATACATACCATTCAAAATTGATAACTGCACTATAACGATGTATGATTTATAGTGTGGAAATCACGAAGGAGGGAAGTAGTCATGAAAATCGAACGGACGAAAGTAAAAAGAAGACACGCTAATTTTGCGAATCCAAAACGACTTGGACAAGAAGAGCAGGATGCATATATCGAAAATACGATCAAAATTGTCGTGCAAGATCATAATGGAATCATTCAAACGAAGGATGTAACAACGCTTGGCATCCATCCTGAACAGTTAAACCGGTATATAAAAAAACATAATGATCTTCAAAAAGTGGCCCGTGGCATCTATGTGAAGGCGGATGAATTTGCTGATGCATTCAACATCTTGCAAACCCGATTCAAAAAGGGAATCTTTTCGTACGAAACGGCCCTGTTCTTGCACGCCTTGACGGATGTGACGCCCTTCGATTATCACATGACCTTTCCGCAAGGGTACAACAATAAAAAACTTGCCGAATCAGGCGTTATTCCTTCCTATGCGGTTTTATTTTAGCCGATTTTGTAAGGAAACTATAGCAGTGAACGCCGGACACTTTCACAAAGGCCGGTTTTATTTTAGCCGATTTTGTAAGGAAACTATAGCCTGCATTCCGCATTGCGGCTGATACAGCGTCCAGTCTAGAAGTGGGGATATCGATGCTTACTTTAGTCATTTTTACGGGTATCGTCACTTTCATCTCGATGACGCTATATCGTTCCAACGTATTGATCTATTCGGATGCGGGGATATTAAAGACCATCCAGACCTCCATCCGCAATACCAAAAACGATAAAGCAGCTCGAAAAAACTAGCCCAATCAAAAAAACCGACTTGCACATAATGATATGCAAGTCGGCTTTTTACTTTATCATACTTCTTGAATAATTCCATCTTCTTGAATAATCCCATGGCTGAAAATACCATAATCGATTGCATCTTCAGTTTTAGCGACAATCAGCGCTGTTGTTGTATCAGCAGTCACATTCAGGATTGTTCTCAACATTCCCACGAACCATTCTACCCCGGCAAAAAGGGCGATACTTTCAATCGGCAAGTTCATTTGCGGAACTACGATAGCCAAAGATACCAAGCCAGCTCCTGGAACAACGGCATTTGCCAAAGAAGCAAGCGCAGCCAAGAATGCAATATAGATGTAGTTCGTCATTGAGTATTCCACACCATAAATCTGAGAAATCGTGATGACGGTGATCGCCATATGCATGGCAGAACCGTTACTGTTAAGGGTCATACCCAAAGGCAAAACCAGTTTTGATACACGCTCTTCAATTCCCAATTTTTCACGGGCATCCTTCAATTCAGTCGGCAACGTAACCGCTGAAGATGTTGTAACGAGCGCCATGATTGCGATTTGCGTCATGTTGTATATCAGACGGAAAAAGCTGACCCGGCAGAAGAATGATGTTAATAAGAACCATACAATGAGATAAATTAAAGTTCCTAAAGCATAAACGCCTAAGTATTTTAACAATGGCAATATAACTTGCAATCCCATATTTGCAATTGTCGAAGCGATAAGAGCAAATATACCAACCGGAGCAATAATCATAACCATGCTGATCAAACGCAAAATGATTTTATTGAAACGTTTAACGATGTCTAAAATCGTGTTCTCTTCATCCTCTACTCTCACGTAGCTCAAAGCTAAACCAAATAAAATTGAGAATACAATGACATGAACAATATTTCCTTCAGCCAAAGCTTGCATGATATTCGTAGGGAAGAAATTCAAAATTGTTTCTCCAAATGACATTGCTGCTACTTCAGCCATTTTGAAACCTTCTCCGGAAATCGAAGCACTGTCGATACCTGTACCCGGTTGGAACAACACGCCGAACAGTACACCCATCCCACCAGCTAAAACGGAGGATATCAAAAAGATAGTAAATGTTTTAACCCCCATCGTTCCCAGTGTTTTTGGATTCAATTCGCCAACAGCCTCAATAATCTGTCCCATTACCAGCAATACAATGGACATTTGGATGAGACGTAGGAACAACGTCCCGATGACGCTTAAAAAGCCGACGTTTTCACCGAAAAGCGACCCAACCACGACACCCATAATAGTCATGATGACGATTTGGGTCAATAAACTCATTCTCTTCATGTTTGCAACCCCTTTCATATGTAATATCGCTATTATAAACTTTTTTTAAGCGTTTACATTATACGTCGCGGCTAAAAAAATAGAAAATTTTAGCCGCATTGTACCATAATCAAGGGGTTGACTTCTTGTTCATTTTAGTGCTTTTATTTTACCGGTGCTTATCCAGGTCCCGTTTCATCCGTTGTTCCAACTCATCTCGCATCGCCTGAAGTTGCTGATCTGAATTTCGATTTCTTCGCAAGGGAAATTTAGGCGGAACGGGATCGAAGCCCCCTTTTGCAAGCGGCTAGCACCTTAAAATACGAGCCGTTCCCATTAACGTCCCTTTGGCAGCACCGTGTTTTTCAATCGCCTGAATCATGTAGGTGGAGCAAGTTGGTTTTATTTTAGCCGATTTTTTAAGGAAACTATAGCTGTTTGTATTGTTCTATTGCTCTCAAAAATAAATAAAGACTAGCAATTCTCTTGAACGGAGAAAATTGCTAGTCTTTATTTACTAGGGTCTGTTGCAATCACAAGGGCACTTTTCCAGTTTTCGCTTAGTCCATTTAAGGGATAGTTTATAATTTCTGTGTTGTCATTCAAAATTTCTTCTAAATTATCCATGAACAGATTCCATTCAGACTTTACTTGGAGGGAATGGAATGAGAGAAGGGATTTTAGAACAAGTAACGCCACGAAGAGGGTGTTTTTATCTCCATTAGTAACACCATAATGTTTCATGTCTTCCTTTTTTAATCTAGGAAGAACAATATATTTCTTCCCATAAAAACGGCTATGGTGTGCGGATATATTCCGAAGGTAACGAGATACTGAGATCCAGCTGAGGACAAATTTCCGATTTTTCCGCCCGAAAATCCTATCCGACCATTCATTTCGATAATCAGTATTCAATACAGATAGGAAGGTATCCACTTGGCCGAAGGTGAGCTCTTCCACCAAGACCCAAATAGGAATGCAGCCATTTCGCTGCTTGAAATGGTGCTCAATGAACGGTTCCTTGCTCTTACGGAGTGCCTCAGCAAAGCTCTCCATCGTTTCAAGATAGGTCTTGTGGGAGTTATAGAGAGCAGGATCGAGATAGCATTCCGCCTTTGCATATTCAGTACTTTCATATATGTGACTGAGGTGATAGGCGACACTTGTTTTGATCCATTTCTCGATTCGAGAGGTGAAATAGTGGATTTCTCTGCGCAGGAATTCATCAATTTGGTAGATTCGCAGAGCGTCCGTGAAGGCATACTTCTCCACTTGACAAGGGAGAAGTTTTGGAAAAATGGAAAAGTTGTAATAGTTATTGTACTGGAAGAATTCTTGAGCAAGCTGCTTCTCTTCTTCTGCGAAGGACAAATTATGACCTTCATCCTCTCCAGAAAGGATTGTTATAAAATTTTCCAACGTGGAGGGTTCCTTCATCCATTCCCCTACATCCTTACTTTTTTTGAAGTATCTTGGGCGGTTCTGGTGTTCTTCGATTACCGATACAACTTGTTGGTATGTTTCAAAAAAATAAGTCAAGCTAATCCACCTCTTTATTCGCTCAAAAAAAAAGACCTACCCTGGTCCGCTATTGACCTTTCGATCAAGGAAGCGTGGTAAGTTCTAGTAAAATAATACTAACATGTAAGGCTGAAAATGACAACCTTTCAGCTCACAAAGTCTATCAATTATTTGGAAAATCCCCTACTATGCGTAACCCACTCAATTCTACATGGGTCAGGGAACCCCGCTTCCGCTAGTGAACAGGGGTTCCCTAATCCAACCTCCATAGAACGCGCGTTCTTGAATCTACGTGCCATTAGAAGTATACTTAGGGCATATTCTCTGCAGTGACTCGGAAAGGGGGGCCTCCAAAATGTTTGAATTCGTAAATAAAATATTCAAAAATAAACGACTGACCGAAGAAGAAAAGTTATCGATCATTGAATTGGTGAACAAGGAGGAGTCTTTCATCATTCCAAGAGAGATCATCGTGGAGCATGGACATCCAAAAGAAGCTGCAAAAAATGTTGCAAAAGAATCTGTAAAAGAAGCTTGGATCAGCTATGTTTCACCGCCCCTAAGAATGAACGATAATTTTACAGGGCAAGTTGAGGAATCAATTGGTGCATTATTTGAAAGCTTATGCGCTGTGGTCGATGCGGAACTGAAGAAGAAGCGCAAAAACATCAAGTATGTGAAATATGAGCGGTACTATTACCGCGTATCCGTCTTTGACGAAATCTATCGGCTATCCAAAGAGGTGGTCTATTCGTTTTACAGACTGGATAATAAGCAAATAACTGACCTTTTTTCCTATGATCTGAGAGCCATGTTGCCCAGGGATATCCAAAAAATCCTTGCGCATGAGGTTGACGCGTGCCGGGAAAATCTACCTTTTCCGGATGAGGAGACCAGAAAACAATTTGGATTGACGCCATTCGGCACCAAAATCGTTTGGTGGGATCCTTCGGGAATGTTGCGGGACAAAGAAATCTTTGGCGGGACCGAAAGGGATTATTTCAATCACCTGACGAGACGGGGGACGAGGTTCACTGAAGTACCGGCTGTCATGGCCCTTTGTTTGGGAAGATACGTAGACCTTTTGCAGATCGTATTGCGCGATCTGGAGGATGAATCCATCAAATGGAAGATCAAACCGAATAATTATTTCAAAAGATATTTCCATCTGCCACTGCATGATGGACGAGTCTGGGCAGAAACGGTACGTCTGCCCACGGATCTTTATCTCCTGGCCGAAAACACGGTCCGGCAGGAGGTGGAGGGACTCCGCGTGCTGCCTGTCGAGGAAAGCCTGCAGAGTTTGCAAAAATATTTTCCGGATGAAACGTTCCGGAAGATTCAAGCATATCTGAGCCAGAGAGTTGAGCTGGAGCTGGATTATCAAACTATTGCAGGCTTGCGGAACGTGAACAAGACCGTCTGGCATGAGGCTGCCAATCTCCTTATCAGACAATCGGTAGAGCAGGTCAGTGGGCTGCTTGGGGAGGTTGCAAAAGATCCGGATTTGAAAAAGATAGCCACGAAGGTGATCAAGCAGAGCGAGGATTCGGATAAGCGCATCATTTTTATTTTTTTGATGGAAAGGATGGCTTTGCCGGTATCTAAGATGCTCCAAAAAGAACGGGATGGCTTCATCCATCCAACCAGACTGGATGATTATCAGCGTTTGCTACTTGATAATAATCTATCTTTAGAAAGTTTGCCGGGACTGTTAAAGGAATGCACGCAACCGACACGCAGAGAAATCAAACTGGACACAGCCTTAATCACCGCATCGCATTCTGCCCTGGATACCATCATTGATATGGTTGACACTTATCTACGCGAAGAGGAAACCGGCGAAGGGATGGTTTCGGCTGTCAGTCTGGATATTTTTGCGGAGTCGGAGATTCCGCCGGCAGAGGAGCAAATGGAAGAAGAAAGTTTGGCCTCTATTGTAGAAGAGATAGAGGAGGCCGGAAATCCGGACAGCGGGCAGGAACCTGAGCATATGCGGTTCCTCAAACAGGTGGTGGCAGGCAACGGAATCTCTTTGGATGATTTCAAGGAACAGGCAAAAACTAAAGGGAAACTCCATCACGCATACCTCACGGAATTGAATGAGGTATTGTATGAAATATTTGATGATCAAGTGTTGGTGATCAGCCAGCAGCAGGTCATCATTGAGGAGGATTTTATGGAAGAAATGAGGGAATGGATATATGGCTGAAAGCAAGCTGAGAAAGAAGGATGCCCAGACGATTATTGCCTCGCTTGAGGCAGGTGTCGTGCCTGTAAAAGGGGTACAGCATGTGTTGGTGGGCAGAGCCAACGAAGTCAAGGAAATCATCGACACCTTGCAAAAATTGGAGGACGGCAACAGCGACCTGCGTTTTTGGGTAGGCGATTTCGGTTCGGGGAAAAGTTTTGTTCTGCGGACGATCGAATCGTTGGCGCTGCAAAAGAATTTCGTCGTCTCCACGATCGACTTGACCCCGACGCGCCGTTTCTATGATTCATCCGGGAAAGCGTTGGCGCTCTACAACGAGGTCGTCAATAAGATCGTCATCAAGAACAACCGCGACGGGAATGCCATCGAGACGATCGTCCAGCAATGGATTCAGGTTCTGCTCGAGCAGATTGCCGCGGAAAACGGCCTCACCGTTCCCGTTTTGATGGAAAAGTCCCATTGGAAATTGGTGGAGAATGCCATCCTGAAGACGACGAATTCCTTCTATTCATCGGGGCTTTCCTATGAATTCGGGCAGGCGTTGGTGAAATATTTCGAAGGGATCGCGGGCGACAATATGTCCCTTCAGATCGAAGCGATTCGTTGGATCCGCGGGGATATAACGACAAAAACGGAAGCTTCCAAAGAATTGGGCATCAAGAGCGTCATCAACGACGCAAACTATCTCATCGCATTGAAGAATCTGGCGGAATTATTCCTGAAGATCGGCTACAAGGGATTTGTCATAAACTTTGATGAATCAGTCAATCTGTACAAATTGCCCCGCGCCTTGACCCGTGAAAAAAATTACGAAATGATCCTCAATCTGTATAACGAAACGAAAACCAATGAAGCAAAAGGCTTATTCATTAATTTTGGCGCAACGAAGAACACGGTATATGACGAACGCAGAGGATTGGCCAGCTATGGCGCTTTGAAAACACGCTTCGGGAACGAATTGATGAAAAACAAAGACTACGTCAATGTAAACAGTACCGTCATCGATCTGAAGCCGCTGACAGCGGAAGAGATCTTTATCCTTTTGACCAAGTTGTTGGAAATATACAATACGGCCTATCAGACGACGCTAGTGGTGACGAACAGCGAAATCCAGCAATACATGGAAGACCAGTTGAACCGGCCGGGAGCTGCGGCATTCTTGACACCACGGTCCGTCATCAAGGATTTTATCGAAATCCTGTCCTTGCAGCGCCAAAACCCGGACCATTCTTTCGCGCAGATTCTTGCCGATCGATTTGGCAGAAGGCCTTCCGTCGTAGCGAAGGACGCAGATGACCACGATGAAATAGAGGTTTACTAATGCAGGCATTTGATAGTCTCAGCAGAGACATCCAGCAGTACATCTATGATAAAGGATGGCCAAGCTTAACGAGCATCCAGAATGCCGCCATCAGACAGGTCGCCAATACCGATCATAATCTCATTCTGTCCGCTCCGACGGCTTCGGGAAAGACGGAAGCGGCATTCATTCCGGCGCTGAACAGTGTGGAAGATTGGGAGACGGGGCTGAAGGTGCTGTACATCTCTCCTTTGAAAGCCCTGATCAATGATCAATTTCAGCGCATCAGCGAACTCTGCCAGTATTTGGATGTGCCGATCACGCCATGGCACGGTGAAGTTTCCCAAGCGCAGAAAAGAAAAATTGTGAACCAACCGAAAGGCGTTCTGTTGATTACGCCGGAATCGATTGAGGGCATGTTGGTGAACCGTCCTGGTGAAGCGCAGCACCTATTCAAAGGGGTGGAATGGATCATCATCGATGAACTGCACAGTTTTCTGGGGACCGAACGGGGAATCCACCTGCAATCGCTGCTGCAGCGGATCAGCCAATTCATGCAATCGCCCCGTTTCATCGCGATGAGCGCAACCTTGAACAAGAAGGATTTCGGTTACGCGAAAGCCTTCTTCGGCAGCCAACGGCATACGGATATCCTTGTGGACCGTGAAAAAAATGATCTGCTCATCACGATAGACTACACGAGCGGTGAGGCGGGCCCGTTCGTCGCAAGGGAATCCTTGACGGCGATCTATCAGTATTCCAAGACGGAAACGATGCTGATTTTTCCGAATTCCCGCAACCGAGTGGAAGAAATCACCCATAAACTGGATAAGATGGCAAAAAAAGAGCACGCACCTATCCGCTATTTTGCCCATCATTCATCGGTGGACAAACTTTTGCGAGAGGAAGTGGAATTTTTTGCCAAAAACAATGACGATCAGCTGTTCACGATCACCTGTACCTCCACCTTGGAATTGGGAATAGACATCGGATCGGTGGACAGCGTGGTGCAGTATGGCTCCCCTCCGTCCACTTCTTCTCTCAGCCAAAGACTGGGACGCAGCGGACGAAGAACCCATCAAAGCATTCTGCATATCGTGGAAGATGACTCATGGGAAATGCTCCAGACCTATGCCGCACTGGATTTGCTGGAGCGGGGGGAAATGGATGCCACGGAAATGATCGAGACGCCCTACAATGCTTTGGCGCATCAAGTGATGGCGGTCCTCTTCCAAATGGTCAGTCTCCCGATGGCGCAATTGTTGCAGCTGAATAAAACCTTTCCGGTCTGGTCAGCGATTCCGGATGCAGATTTGGCACTGTTGATCGACTACATGGTGGAAAAAGATTTCATCGAAGTCATGGAGGAAGAGGCGATTGTCGGCTTGGAAGGGGAGCGTCTGCTGCGCTCCAGGGATTTCTACGCACTGTTTTTCACGACCAGCGATTTTTCCGTCCATTACCAGCACGAGCGCATCGGCAGTCTGCCGTTCACACCCGACATCCAGCTCGAAAGCAAAATTCTGTTGGCGGGCAGGGTGTGGATCGTGAAAGACATCGACGTCAAGGCAAAGCGCATCATGGTAGAGATGACGAAAGAAGGGAGACCCCCGAAATTCATCAGCGACGAAGGGTTCGTTTCCAATGAAGTGCGTGAAAATATGGAGAGGCTGTTGCGGACGGGGGATTATCTGACCCTGAACAATGATAACATCACGCGGGATTTTGATTTTCTGAAGAGTGCCCTCTACTACGATGCCGGGAACTATTGGTATGAGGACAATCAGACGAACATAGGCATCGTGACGTTCAAAGGGACACGGTTCAACATCGCATTGTTGCTGCTCATCAAGAGCATTGCGGCTGAGGGAGAAAAATATCAACTGCACGACAAGCACTCCTTGATCACCGGTCCAGACATAAAAAGAATGGTGGAACGACTCGCTGGAGAGGATGTTTCTTTGGACACTGTCGTGGCGTATCTGGAGAAAAACGAGAAGGCAATCGAAGAGTTGACGGCCCATCAAAAATTCATGCAATTGGTTCCCAAAGCCTTGAAAATCAGGTGGATCCTGAACAACTTCTTTTCGATATGAATGTGAAAAAAGAGTCTAGCGCGAGCTAGACTCCTAATTTTACTTTTAAAGCTTCGGTTAATGTAGCGGAGAAATTGATGCCGGCTTCTTCTGCTTTTTCGGCCAGATCAACGGGAATCGTTGTATTTTTTCTGACAACTGGTAATTTTACTTTTTTAGCAGCCGCAATAAGATCGATCATAATGTAGCTCACAATCGCTTCGGGATTATCGGCTTTGACATCAGCTAAATCGGATGCCGTTGGAAGCTGTTTTTCATCGTAAAGCATTAATTCCAACGCCTCAGCGCCATTGGCCAGTGCTTCTGGAATTCCAACCCCTTGAGAAATTGCGCCCGGGACATCCGGAAAGGTTACTGTATATGTTCCTGGATTATTTTCTCTATCGTCTAGAATTGCTGGATAAGCAACATAGTGCGTATGTGCCATAATGATTTCCCCCTCTTTAAAAATATGGTAAGACGTTCATTTAAGCCCGGCTTGCTTTAAGATGTTGTTGTAAGTGCCCGGAGCTATCTCATCTTTGAGGCTACTGAAGGGTACCGTTACTTTATGTCCTTTGCCATCTTCGAAACGATGATGATCACCAATGATGCGAACTTCCATGAACCCATGCTCCTTTAGTAACTTTAGAACTTGTCTTGCTGTCTGTGGCATTACTGCAACCCCTAACCATATTCACATTATATACGCACTATGCGTATTTTTCAATGCGGTGATCCATAGAAACAAATTTATCTTCAATCAGCACAAAGCTTGTCCATCACTCCTCTAGAAAATACGGGAATACACTCTGAAAACTTTTAAATTTCGTCTTTTTTTAGAGTATATTGGAAATTATTGTTTGCTGTTTGAAGTCCTATAAGCACAAAAAGGGCATACTATTGCATTGGAGGCTGCTAAAAAACTGAAGAATTTTCACTTTGAGTAAAAAATGACCTCTACTTCGATAAAGAAAACCGCATTAATATGGATATGAACTTCCATAATAATGCGGTTTTCTTATTTGTTTTCCCACTTTGAATTATGAATATGACTTTATCTGCAGATTAGGATTTAGCGAAGTGGGGGGTAGTTCACGATTCCAAAAACGCAGGGCGTCGATCGTATTTCGCCGGCAATCCGGAAAGGGCGAACACGCCGACACCTCCGATGCCGAGATGCACGCCTAGAACCGCGCTGACCCTCAATTCGATAAAGGAAGCTTCCGGCAATGCTTCGCCCAGCAACGCCTTGAGTTTCTGGGCGGTTTCCGGATCACCCACATGGCTGATGACAATCAGCTGATCTGTATACGGACCAATGTGATCCAACGTATTTTTGAAGATGCGTTTATAGACCCTTGCATGGCCGCGCAGAAGTTGGTCCATCACAATTTTCCCATCCCTCACGGTCAACAAAGGCTTGATGTTCAGTGTGTCACCGATGAGGCTGGTCGCTTTGTTGATGCGGCCGCCTTTTTGGAGCCAGTCCAGATTAGCAATCGTGAAGGAATAGGAAGTATGCTCTACGATTTCTTGTAGTGCTTGGGCAACTTCCTCATGGGAATGGCCTTTATCCAGCATATTCAGGGCCTGAATGGCAGCCAGGCTTGCGCCGCCACAGCCGCCTTGCGAGTCGATCAACGTCAATTTCATGTCCGGATATTCTTCGCGGTACATCTCGAAAACCTGATGCGCTACCGCGTAGGTTCCCGACATAGCGTTGGAAAAGGCCAAGTATATTAAATCTTCATTGGCTTCGCGGTTGCGGTCCAGTATTTCCAACAGGCTGGCGATGTCAATCTGTGAAGTCTGGGGCACATCGCCTTTGCGCATCACTTCGTAGACGCGTTCCAAATCGATTTCGATGCCGTCCTTGTAGCTTTTGCCGTCGATGATGATGTTCAATGGCAGGTACTCCAGTTTGGGATGCTTGCGCATCGCTGCGTTAAGATCGCAGGTCGAATCCACTATTAATTTTGTCAAAATTCCCACTCCTTATTTCCGCAGAAATGATTATCTGAATCTGTCCTGATGCGCGACCGGTCCCGCCGTTTAGATGTTGCTTAATCTAAACGGCGGGACCGGTAATGTATATGATGAGCTTATTCTTGTTCAGACTTCATATTCCAATGCTTTTTTAGCTTCGTCTTCTGTGTCGACTTTGTGGATGGTGGGCTTGTTCTTCTTGCCGATTCCGTAGACCCACCAGCTCCAAAAGTCATCGCCTTTGCGGTGTGAGATGCCGCCCATGCGGACGCCGCTTTTGTAAAGGTTGTATTCCGTGTAGTCTCCATCTGTTTTTTCTGAATTTAGCCAAAAAGTAGTAGTCTTTTTCATGTTCAGATTCCTCCATTATCTTCTAATAATGTAATCATGAATGCTGTCGTTTTCCGGTTGATCAGTTCTTCAAGCCTTCGACAAAGTCGATTGCGGTCTGCAGGATGTACTTGTCGTTGTCATAGGTGACCTTTGCCAAGGCATCATTCATCGGCAGCCAAAGGTAGTCCGTGATCTCCGCGTCCTGTTTTTGGATGTCTTCATTTGCCGCGAAAGCCAGGAAATAAACGACTTCCTTCGTGATGCCTTCCGCGGGTGAATAGCTGACCGCTTTCCGGAAGGCTGTGCTTATTTCAACCTGCAGCCCGGTTTCTTCCTTGATTTCCCGTGCAGCCGTTTCGATTTCCGTTTCACCGTTTTCGACATGGCCTTTCGGGAACGCCCAATGGCCGCCGTTCTCATGCTGGATCAGCAATACTTTCCGGTTGCCGTTGTTGCTGGAGAGAACAATGGCCCCGCATGATTTTTCAAGTTTCATAGTCATTCCTCCTATTGTAGGGAGTTGTCTAACCCTCATCTGCTATTATACAAAAAAATTGAAGGGAAATGGAGGGAATATTTAGGGTGGAGAGAAAGGGGCATCCATAACGCTGAGGCTGAAGACCCTTTTCAAACCAATTCCTGAATAAATGACCGCTTGTCGACTGGAACATTCGTGTTTTATTGTATTTTTCTGT